>NZ_JAQUVZ010000018.1:0-46439 GCF_028693135.1 Methanosarcina sp. | reverse complement strand
AATTCTACCCCAAATACGCCCCTGGATACCCCCTCCTCTTTTGCAGTAAATATGTCTTACCTTGACAAAATATTAGATAAAACATTCACCTGGTTCTCGGCTAACTTCGGTACCTTCTTATTCATCATTTTCATAGGTATTGGCACCATCCTTATCGCAAGGACTGTAAACCACCTTATGGAGAATTACTTCACAAAAGCAAGCGGCAAACTGCACATGGACACCACGTCTTTCCGGATGTTCAGGCATGTTATTGTTGCATCAATCTATTTTTTAGGTCTGATTGTTATAATATTCAGTATTCCTGACCTGCGTAGTCTTTCTGTAGCCCTCTTTACAGGGGCAGGGCTTGCCGGTATCGTTATCGGTTTTGCAGCCCAGAGCACGCTAAGCAACATTATTGCAGGCATCTCCCTTGCTCTTTTTCAACCTTTCAGGGTTGGAGACAGGCTGAATATTATGAATGAATACGGAAAGGTTACGGACCTCAACCTCAGGCATACGGTAATTATAACCTGGGATAACAGGCGCCTGATCATCCCTAACTCAGTAATCAGCAATGAGGCAGTAATCAACTGGACCATAGAAGACCCTGCGGTTATCTGGCCGGTAAATGTTGGAATTAGCTATGATTCTGATATTAGCCTGGCAAAAAAAATCATGATTGAAGAAGCCAGAAAACATCCCCTGGTCATGCCTCTCCAGAAAATGGAGTACAGTATTGTAAAGCCCAGTTTCCTGAAACCTGAGACCTTTGCAAATGGATTCAAGAACCTTTCCGTGCTCCGTAATGTAGACCCGGATTTCAGGGACAGAGGAGAGGTTAATGTATACGTGACAGAGCTTGGAGATTTTGCCGTAAATCTTCGCCTGCTGGTCTGGTTTAAGGACAGGAGCGATGCATACAGTTCAGGGTGTGAATTAAGGGAAGCAATTAAAAGGCGCTTTGACAGTGAAGGTATCGAAATTCCGTATCCTTACAGGACTATCGTGTACAAGACAGATATTCAGAAGGAAAAGTCTCCTGAAAAATCCGCCTCAGCAGAAAAAAGTAAAATGAAATATGCTCCAAGGAGCAGGCTAACTGATATTGACGATAGAACAGATGATGAAACAGAGCAATAAGACTGGGTAATAAGACAGGTCAATAAAACAGGGTAATAAGACTGGGTAATAAGACTGGGTAATAAAACAGGGTAATAAAACAGGGTAATAAAACAGGTCGATTAAAAGTCGATCAAATGTTTAATGAAAGGGAGCTAAAATGATGAAAGGATTTTAAAGTTCCCTTTCATCGATCACTCTTTTTGTCTTTTTCATGCTTCTTGGCAGTTCCCCGAGCTTTACGCCCACAATATCCACGCTTACGCCGATAAAGTCCTTGAACGCTTTTCCCAGGGCCTTTTCAGTTTTTTCTTTCTTTAAAGGATCTTCTGCCCCTTCAATTTCAACTCTGAAAATCATGCTGTCTCTGCCGTCTTTACGCGTAAGGAGGATCTGATACTCACTGCTTACTCCGGGAACCCTGTGGACAATATCCTCGATCTGGCCCGGGTAGATATTTACTGCCTTGAACTTTATGCGGTCGTCAGACCTTCCGAGGATCCTGTCAATCCTTGGGAAAGGGCAGCCGCATTTACAGAGTCCGGGGATTATACGCGTCAGGTCTCTTGTCCTGTAGCGGATCAGGGGTGCTCCTTCCTTTGTGAGGGTGGTAATTACAAGTTCTCCGAGGGTGCCTTCAGGAAGTTGCTCGCCAGTGATAGGGTCGATGATCTCAAAAAGCAGGTGATCGGACCAGTAGTGCATCCCTTCGTGGAAGGAACAGTCAAGGGCAATTCCGGGACCATAGATTTCGGTCAGTCCGTAGATGTCGAAGGTCTCGATCCCGAGTTCGGTTTCGATCCTGCTGCGCATCTTCTCGCTCCAGCGTTCGGAACCGATAACTCCTACCCGGAGGTTGATCTGGTCCTTTAAGCCGCGCTTTTCAATCTCTTCGGCAAGCAAAAGTGCATATGAAGATGTACTTGCAAGGGCTGTGGTCTTGAGGTCGGTAAGCAGCTCAAGCTGTTTTTCGGTGTTTCCAGGGCCTGTGGGTATTGCCATTGCTCCAAGGCGCTCGGCTCCGAGCTGAAACCCGATCCCTGCAGTCCAGAGCCCGTATCCGGGGGTTATCTGAATCCTGTCCTGGTTGGTAAGACCTGCCAGCATGTAGCAGCGCATCATCAGTTCTGCCCAGACATCGACATCCTTACGGGTATAGGGGATAATGACAGGCTTGCCGGTTGTTCCGGAGGAAGAATGGATCCTTACGACGAAGGAATCAGGCACTGCCTGCAGCCCGAGGGGATAGGCATCCCTGAGTTCCTCTTTGTGTGTGAAAGGCAGGAGTTTCAGGTCTTCAAGTGACCTGATTTTCTCGATATCTACGTTTGCTTCTTTGAACTTTTTCTGGTAAAATGGGCTTCCTTCAACCACACGTTTAAGCAGTCCCTTCAGTTTTTCAAGGGTATCTTCTTCTGAGAGTTTGGGGTGGTAGAGCTGGACCTCCGGATCGAGCTCAGACTTCAAGGATGCTTCATACATTTGATTTCACCTTCTGTTCCCCGTCTGGGTGCCCGGGGATTAGCTTAATTCTTTCGATTGCACCTTCAAACGCAGCCCTGTTTACAGCCCTGTGTTTTTCAGGGATTTCGGTTTCAAGTACTGCCAGAATAATTTCTTTTGAAAAAGGCAGCATATCCGTGCCTACAGCCGCTCCCAGCATTGCAACATTCGCAGCCCGGTATGTGCCTGCTTCTTCTGCAAGCTGTGTAAAATCGAGGCAAAGTATACCCGGAACGTGGGCTTCCAGAAAAGTCAGCAAAGCTGCAGGGTCGTATTCAGGACTTCCAGGGGGCTTTGATGCAGGAGGGATGGAATGAGAGTTCACTATGATTTTTCCGCCTTTTTTCAGGAAAGGCAGATTTCTTATGGTTTCTGCAGGTTCAAGCCCTATAAGCAGGTCTGCCTGCCCTGCAGGGATAAGGGAACCCTGGATCTCATCTCCGATCCTTATATGGCTGCTTACCGAACCTTCCCTCTGGGACATGCCTATGGTTTCGGCAGTGCTCATCCGGAACCCGGCTTTCATTGCAGCAAGCGCAAGCATGCGGGAAGCAAGTACCACACCCTGCCCTCCAACGCCTGCAATCAGAATGTCATACTTCATTCCCTGAAGTTTTGTCCCTTCAGGTTTTGCTCCTTCAGGTTTTGCTCCTTCGGATTTCATTTCTTCACCCCACCTTCGCTTATGGCTCCTGAAGGGCAGATCTGTGCACAGAGCCCACAGCCGCTGCAGCTGTCCTGGATGACAGGTTTGTCTTCTCCCGGCGGGAGGAATATTGCAGGGCAGCCGAGCTGCTTTACGCAGAACCCGCAGCCTGTGCAGATTTCAGGATCAATTGTAAGTCGTGTCCCTGATTTTGTAATCCCTACACATTTTCCTTTAAACACAATTGCAGAGGGACCTTTGAATTCCATTGCTTCCTTTGCCGCCTCAATGCAGTTTTCCAGGCTATTTTCCAGGCTATTTTCCAGGCTGTTTTCCGGGCTGCCTGTTTCCACGGTTCTTACAAACTCAACTCCACAGCTCCGGACCACACTGGCAATGTCAATGGCTTTTGAGGGATTTCCAAGGGCAGTCACTCCTATTCCGGGATGGGGCTGGTGTCCTGTCATGGCAGTTGTGCGGTTGTCAAGGATGGCAAGGGTAACATCGGCTCCGTTGTAAACAGCATTTACCACAGCTGGAATGCCGGAATGGAAAAAGGTCGAGTCCCCGATAAAAGCTACCTGCTTTACTTCAGGATTTGTGCGGGAAAGCCCGGCGGCAATACTCAGCCCTGCTCCCATGCAGAGGCAGGTGTCAACCATGTTGAGAGGGTATGCGTTTCCAAGGGTATAACAGCCTATATCCCCGGAAAAAATAGTCTCAATCTGAGAGTCCTTTTTAAGCTGTTTTGCAGCCTGCTTAAATGCATAAAAAACGGTCCTGTGCATGCAGCCTGCACAGAGGGTAGGAGCCCGGACCGGCAGGGGCGGAAGTTCTCCTCTCAGAATTGCAGGGGAAGCATGGGAAATGCGAGAAGTTTCTCCGAGGTCCGCAAGCACTTTGTTGACGCCGTCAATAACAATATCAACATTATATTCCCCGCTCACCGGGAAGAACCCATTCTTTTTCCCATAGATGTCAACAGGCAGGTGAGCCCTTCCGGTAAGCTGGAGAGCCTGTTCTTCGAGGTAAGGGTCAAGTTCCTCGATCACGATCAGTTTTTCGATCCCCTTTAAGAAGGAAAGGGCTGCCTTTTCCGGAAACGGATACACTGTCCCGACCCTAAAGAGGGTGAAAAGCTCTTCAAAACCCTTTACAGCCTCTTTTACGTAGAGAGCGGAAACTCCTGAGGCTATTATCCCTATTTTTCCGCTTCCCGAAATGGAATTGTAAGGAAACCCCGAAAAGCGCTCGGAAAGCTGCACCTGCACGTTTTCAAGCCAGGGGTGCCTCTCGGCAGTAAGCCTTGGAAATATCGTCCAGCGCCTGTCCTTTGTAAAGCCTTCACAGGAAGCTTCAACAGCCGCAGGTTCTGCGATTGCGAGCTCAACATCCCCGCAACTGTGGGAAACCCTTGTGGTAGTCCTGAGGATGACCGGAATTTCGAATTCATGTGAAAGCTCAAAAGCCAGCTTTGTAAGCTCATACGCTTCCTGCGGGTTTGCAGGGTCAAGGACAGGGATATTTGCAAAATGCCCGAAAGCCCTGGTATCCTGCTCGGTCTGAGAGGAATGAGGGCCCGGATCGTCGGCTACAAGCAGGACAAGAGCCCCTTTTACGCCGATGTAGGTCAGGCTCATAAGGGGGTCGGATGCAACGTTTAACCCTACCTGTTTCATGGTAACAAGCACCTTTGCCCCGGAATAAGCCGCTCCCACAGCCGTTTCAAGTGCAACCTTTTCGTTGCTCGACCACTCGGTATAAATCCCGCACCTGTCAGCATACCTGAGAATTGTCTCAAGAGCTTCGGTCGAAGGGGTTCCCGGATACCCGGTAACTACCTGGACTCCGGCTTCTATAGCTCCAAGTGCAATGGCTTCATTACCCATTAACAGTTTTTTTTCAGTCAAATAAACTCATCTCGGATCGCGGGTAATAATTTAATGAATTGGATAAATTTTGACAAGCCTCAAAGAGAATGAAATGAGGTTGAAAACGAACCTGAATTCCCAAAGAATCTGATAAAATTATTTTTGAGAATTCGAAAAAATATATTTTAGGATATTTCGCCGTTTTTTTTACGTTACTGGAATGCGACGCACATCTATGTACAACACTGCGGGAAGAAGTACGTAAAATTCGAATATAAAGTTTTTGTTTTATGAGGTTCGGGATGGGTATTGGTTTACACGTAAACAGAGTCGGTTTGTTTGAGAAGAGTTAAAAATACCATATCCCACAATTTACACATTCAAAACAGAAAAAACGATGACATCAGTTTTAATATCAGTTGAAGCTACTACGAGCCGTTTCTTTCATTGATACTAAAGATTACTAACTTAATAATCACATATAATTTTAATTCAAAAAACAGTTACTTATATGGCCAATAAGGGTATTATTTAAAGCGGGGGAAAATTTTTGAAATGTCAATGTTGCGGTGAACAGATTGAAATCATGGCTTTTAAGTGCAAACGTTGTGGAGAACTATTTTGTGTGGATTGCAGGTTGCCCGAAATCCATGATTGCTCAGTAGTGATAGTACAAAAATGGGAAATCTTCGCAGTGAATAGAAAGAAGTTAACAACATAAAAATGTTTATTAAAGGCAGTTAGTAAAGCCTATCCTCAGCAGTATATATTGAGTAGAGGGTAGGCGTGTTCTATTTTCATTCTATAAAGACACCAGAAACTCGATGAAATCTAAAAAGAGAAATAAAAACCGTTTTAAAGCACTATCGTTCTTTAACATTTGCATATTTATATATATCAAATTATTTTTTCCCTTTTCCTTTAACCCCTTTTCGCGGGTTGTCGGTGCTGGTCATTATTTTGTGATTCTCATCAAATTGAACCCATTTATCGGTTTTTGGGTTATACGCTTGAGATCTACCCTTAACGGCACCAGCCCGTCTACCTTCACCGGTGTTCTTTGCCATACAAATCCCCCCTACAGATTTAATTGAATTATTACTTATACTGTGTGCAAAATATTTAATAGTTTCTAATCATCGACTTTAAGCTTTATTTAGTCTGTGATATTGTTCTGATGATGCCATTTTAACCTGTGGGCACTGCAGAACTTGATACCGATCTCGGATTCAATAATAATGAAATCTTACCTGCTTGAAAATAGAAGAAAAATTGCGAAAATCAATATTAACTGGTACATCTTGTTATTTTTTAAACCAAATATGAACATATTCTTCGGATAATAGTTACCGATTGAAAAAAGGTATTCAAATTTTTAGCCGGCTGGAGAATGACTTCGCAAGCATGAAGAATAAGCAGCAAATCAAATGGCCAGAATTAAGAAAAAAGTTCTAAATTTCAAAAAAGTCAAAATGTGCTGTGCACACCCCTAGCATTTCTTTTATAGCAAATTTCTTTTATAGCAAATACTTCTTTTATAGCAAATATTCAAGAGGGATTTTACTTCACTCAGTCTATACTCTTAAGGTTCATTTTAGCAACGATCGGCTGCATATTGAGATACATTGGAACGAAATCTCTTTTCTTATTTCTCTCTGCGATTTTGAATCCATATTTTTCATAGAATCCGGTTGATTCTTTTTTCGAATCTACAAGAATGTATCTGCATCCCACACTATCGCAAATCGATAACACTTTACCTATTGCAGCAAACAGTAAATGGGTACCTATTCCTCTCCTTTCGAATCTGGAATCTACAGCAAATCTTGCAATTTTAATTCCCGGATACCTGTTGTACCTGTAACACTCGAGCCCATCTGTTACATATACTTCTTTAGTTCCGATCGTATCTACTGCTAAAGTAACATACCCAACCAGTTCACCTTTCCAGAAACACAAACTTGTTCTACTGATCAGGTTTGTCTGGTCATTTAAAGCATCGTCTTTCAAAAAATCGTTTAATTCCGAATTTGCGCAACTAAAAGAAGAAATGTCGTAATTTTCGTCCAAAGGAACGATAATAAGTTCAAAATTTGAAATAATCGAAGGCAAGTTTAAAACCTGTTTCTTTCATATATTTCTCTAGCCTTCTTGAACATCTCTATCATTTCATCGGTTACTACAGGATTTTTATCATTCTCTAAGAATTCTTTTGCGTCCTCGCCTTCGAGAACAAGCCCGAATTCAATGGGTTTTGCCATAATATTACCCTCGATAAGATTGCAACTTATATAATTGTATATTCTATGCCAGGCTTATATATTTTTGCTGCACGAGCAACACACCAATATGCTTATAATCATTCGATTTAAGTCATAGAGTACATAGTGATAATACCTTCCCTTCCTGAAAGAATAAGAAAAATTGCGAAAATCAAAATTAGCTGGCATATCTTGTTATTTAATTAAATCAAAACAGAATTCTCCTTCACCCAATCCACAATCTGTTTAATCGATACATTTTTCTTTTTAAATTCGAGCATGTGCTCAAGAATTGCTATATATCGCTCCTCGATGGCGTAATAATCAGTATTTTCCGGGTCTATTTCCAGCTTCTTTCTGAAGCCTCCATCTTAACCAGCGTTTAAGACATAAAGTAATTAAAGCTGTTATTAAACTATAACAGCCTGATTCAAGCATATTTTCCGAGGATAAATCCCCCGAGCATAGATACAAAATCAATTACATGCAAGTCTGTGAGATTGCCATAATGGCGCGACCGTCCGGGCTCCAGGAACCGCACCTCCGCATGCTCAAAAAAGCCAGAATAAAGAAAACTGTCCGTTAAGTTTTAAGTTTCTAATAAAATCTGAAAGAACTCCAGAAAAGTAATTTTAGGGGGTGGGGATCATGAAAGATGTTCATCCAATTCATAGAGATCCCTTTACAATACGATATTTTCCCACCACCTATCTAATATAATGCAACAGTTGTATTTAAATTACACTCATGAAAATGAAAAGAAGATTTGCTTTTTATATGATATTTTGGTTTTATCGAACCCTCAACGTCTTCAATGTCTTCAACTCCCCCAATTCCCTTAACTTCTTTAACTATAATTTAGATCCGGTTTTCTCCCAAACATCACTGCAAACTGGTAGTACTTATATATACAGCTAACATCACAAAAACCTGCTTCTTTAAGCCAATCAAGCTGCTTGTCCAGGCATGTATCCTTATCAAGCTTAACTCTTTCATAACCTGCCAGTATTTCTTCTTCGGGTAAGCCGCTGCTTTCGACATGCTGTTTCCAGGTCGTCTTATTCAGGTTTTCTATGAAAGGGGTTTCCCCATGTACCTGATCGGCGTTAATAAAAACTCCTTTTTCTTTGAGTATGGAGTAACTCTTTTTATAAAGCTCCTTTTTTTCTTCGTCTTCCAGGTGATGGATAGATACGGCTGACACCACCAGATCGTATTTTTCCGTGAAATCATATTTTGAATAGTCTGCTGCAATGTATTTTACGTTTGATTTATTTCCAAACCTGTCTTTTGCCATATCCAGCATCTTTTCTGAGATATCAATAAGCGTAAATGATGCTTCTGGATATCTTTTCATCAGAAATGCCGATAAAAGGCCTGTTCCGGCACCTATGTCCAGGATACATGGATTTTCAGAATCTACTGACGCCACGGATACCGCTGCTCCATAAAAGTCATCGAAGCAGGGTATAAACTTTCTTCTCTGTTCATCATACTTTTTTGAAATAGCATCAAACTTTCGTTGAATTTCGCTCATTTTTTCCACCAGGTTTTAGCACCCAGGAAGGGGGCTTCTTTACCTTCTTAATGCATATGCCTTGTCCTGCATTTTTCCTTTTTACTGCATACATCTTTGTTCTGCATATAATTAATAGGACTTACGCACTTGAAATGCCGAAAAGTTAATTTCATTTAAAATATAATTATATTATAGTAATTCCCCAAAAACGTACGGAGTTATGGACATAAATCCACCCAAGTGTAACGACTTTGAATACATTAATTTTCTCATTGCGGCTTCTAACGTTTTTAGTTGTACTGAAGCCGCTAGATGTTATCCAATCGTAGATAATGCTCCTGCTCATGACTCTTTTACTCGCTTACTTCAAAGACAAACTCCAGATACAGAAGCGCTATGGGAGGAGGTAAAAAATTATGTCAAGCCTAAGGAAGGCTTTCTAATTGTTGACGATTCAACATTAGATAAACCATATGCAAAAGAAATGGCTTTTGTTCGTCGTATGTGGAGTGGAAAACATCATCGTACTGTAAAAGGAATAGGTCTGGTTACCTTAGTTTGGACAGACGGTACAACCGTTATACCTGTCGATTTTAGAATTTATAACATCGATGAAGACGACAAAACAAAGAATGACCATTTCCTCGATATGCTTGACAAAGCCGAAGAACGTAGTTTTAATCCAGAATTTGTTTTGTTTGATACATGGTATGCAAGTGTGAAAAACCTTAAAGCCATAAGGAAGAAAGAATGGCACTTTCTTACAAGGTTAAAGATTAATCGTTTGGTAAATCCTGACAACAAGGGAAACGTGCCACTTGAAACAGTAGATATTCCTCCAAAAGGACTTGTGGTTCACCTCAAAGCATATGGATTTGTAAAGGTGTTTCGGATAGTTTCAAAAGATGGAGACACGCAACACTGGGTTACAGATGTGCAGGATATGGATGAATCAAAACGTGAAGATTTGGCAAAGAAGTCATGGAAAATTGAAGAATATCATAGAGGGATTAAGCAATTCTGTGGGGTCGAAAAATGTCAGGCAAGAAAGGAAGAGTCGCAAAGAGCACATATAATGTTCTCATTAAGAGCTTTTCTAAGATTGGAATTACAGAGAGTCAAAAGTGGAATCTCATGGTTTGAAAGTGCCATGAAAATTAGAAGAGTGGCAGTGACAGCATACTTAAATGACCCTCTATACACATTAAATTAATTAAGGTCGGAGTGAGATTGTTAAAAACGATATGTTGAGGCCCAACTGCGTAACTCCTAATTAATTCATTATTGGCCTGTTTCCCGTATCCTACATTTGTTTTCAATATCTTAAAGCTCATTTTGATAAATTCCCTCTAAAGCTAAAAAACTAAAAAACTAATCTATTTATATCTCGCAGCAATGTTAGAAGCATGAATCTTGAAGATGAAGAGACAGTAACCGATGAAAAGAGCCGTGAATTTGGCGTGTTGGGAGATGTTCTTCGAGAACTACAAAGGGAAGAAATGGAGGAAACTGAGACGTGCCTGGTAGAAATCCAGGAAACCATCACTACACAAAACACGATGGAGATTCTGACAGAGATCAATGCAACATTAAAAGAGATCGCAGAGACACAGAAGAAAATATTGGAAGAAATTAAAAAAAACAAAGCCGAATAAACTCCAATTGACACTTTCTTTTTTGGTTTTAAGAACTGCTTTGATATTTTCAACTGTTTTTTTCCGGGACTTCGATAGTATTCTGATATGTGAACAGAGCTTTTTCAGCCGAAATTTTGGAATCTCAGATACTGTTTGAGTCTTTCAGATACTGTTTGAGTCTTTCAGATACTGTCTTCAAGGTTTTTTCTTGCAGCACAGCTTTCAAGTGACGCACTGGCAACAGCTTTTGCAACGGCAGGCACAACGTGCTTATCAAGAGGCTCCGGGATTATGTAGTCTTCCGAGAGCTCGCCCACAGTCACAACATTTGCAAGGGCATAGGCTGCTGCCATTTCCATTTCAGGCGTTATCCTCCTCGCACAGGTGCCAAGAGCTCCTTTGAAAAGCCCCGGGAAACTCAGGCAGTTATTGAGCTGGTTTGGAAAATCCGACCTGCCGGTAGCAACAATTCTTGCCCCTGCCCGCTTTGCAGCATCGGGAATGATTTCAGGGACAGGGTTTGCCATTGCCATTACAATAGCGTCTTTTGCCATCGAGCGGACCATATCCTCGGTCACGATCCCTCCGACTGAAACCCCTATAAAAAGGTCAGCCCATGGGAAAGCTTCTTTGAGACCACCTTTTATTTTTTCAGGGTTTGTAAGCTTTGCAATTTCCTCTTTTATATAGTTCATGCCTTCTTCTCGCCCCTCGTACAAAAGTCCCTTACTATCACAGGCAAGAATTTTTGCAGGATCTGCACCTGCCCGGACCAGGAACCTGAAAATTGCAACCCCTGCAGCCCCAAGCCCTGAGATAACTATTTTTAACTCCCCCAGCTCCTTTTTCACTATTTTAAGGGCATTCAGAAGCCCGGCAAATACGACAATGGCTGTCCCGTGCTGATCGTCATGGATAACAGGAAGGTCAAGCTCTTCCCGGAGTCTTGTCTCGATTTCAAAACAGCGGGGTGCACTGATGTCTTCAAGGTTGATGCCTCCGAAAACCGGAGCCAGGTATTTTACCGCTTTTATCACCTCTTCGGTATCCTGGGTGTCAAGGCAGATCGGAAAAGCGTCTATGCCGGCAAATTCCTTGAAGATAATTGCTTTTCCTTCCATAACCGGCAGAGCCGCATACGGCCCTATGTTCCCAAGCCCTAGCACTGCTGACCCGTCCGTTACGACAGCAACTGTATTTTTCTTAAGGGTGTAAAGGTAGACCAGATTGTGGTTATCACTTATTTTCCGGCAGGGCTCAGCAACTCCGGGCGTATAGGCAACGCTGAGGTCGTGGATTGTACGGAGGCGGACCTTGCTTGCAACTTCAAGTACACCCTCAAGCCTCCTGTGCATTGCAAGCGATTCCTGATATAATGAAGCGTGAGTGTCGCTATTCTTTTCCATACCTTTTCCGGAGTCCTTTTGAGAATCTCTTTCAGATTTTTTCTCCATATTTTCTTCCGGAGCTCTTCCCGAACCTGAAACCGAATGAACGTCTTTTATTCCGAAAACCCCCTGTGCTACACCAAACCCTGTGTCCGGATAGTTAACCTCCGGAAAAACCGCGTGTAAGATATATTATGTTATTTAATTATTTGTATAAATATTTGTATAAATAATAGATAAACCCGATGGAAGAAAATGACCCATGATTTTTTTCTTTTTTTCTTTCCAGTGATTCCTCAGTTTTTAGATCTCGCTTTCCAGAAAGAGATATACCATTTCAGGAGAATTACCCTGTATGCAGATTAAAGGAATTGCCCGTGATACTCTTGATTTTATCCTTGAAGCTAGCAGGTCAATGGCTCCTGAAGAGTTTGCCGGGCTTTTGCAGGAGAAGGATGGAATAATAACTGAGGTGCTTATCCTGCCCGGAACCGAGTCAAGCGACTCAAATGCAGTCCTCAGGCTTTTCATGATGCCAAATGTAAAAGCCGCAGGCTCGGTCCACAGCCATCCCGGACCAAAACGAAGGCCCTCAAAAGCTGACCTGCACATGTTTTCAAAAACCGGAAACTGCCATATTATAGCGGGCCGCCCATACGACAGGGAGAGCTGGACCTGCTACGACAGGGAAGGAAATATCAGGGAACTTCCTGTCCTTGATGTAGAATTCGAAGAGGACGAGGAGTTTTGAGAAGATCACAGAATTAAGGCATGATAAAAAACATGATATGAATGCATCTCCCTGCAACATACAGTTATTATTCAGAGATATGTCCGGGTAACATCAAACTAATATCCCTGCGTTATTCTCCGGAACAACCTTTCCTTTTTTTTCAATATAAAGCTTGAGGGGGCAGCAATTTAGCTCCTGAACCCGCTTGCTGCCTGCCTTATTCCCTACCAAAAACATTTTATTTACAGATGCACATTATTTATTATGGGATACACCCTGTACCTTCATTTAAAGGGAGGCGGCTTTAGCTTCAAGGTTGTATCCGGGAAACGTATCTGGAACTCAAGAACCAGATAGCCTTCACGTATCTGGAGGTAGTAATCCTAATGCCTACATGCCAAGACTGCAGATTTTATACGGTTATAGATGATTTAAAGGGCGAATGTTTCAGCCTCGGATTTGAAGTACGCGGGAAAACCGATTCCAAGAAATGCCCGGAGCGGGCTTTCAGGCCAAATAAAAGTTCCAATTCGAAAAAAACCGAAGCAACAAGGTATTAAAAAAGAATAGCGGATCGGGAACGAAAAAACTCTGTTAAATGAGGTTGAAAATGAGGTTGAAAGTGTAAAAATACATTAATCAAGCCTCCAGCTGGACAAAACGCCGGAAAGCGCAAAAAATCTTTTTTCTGCTTACCGGAGTTAAATATTCAATATTTTCTTTTTATATCTCCTTTTTTCTCTTTACGTTTGAATTTTAGTTAAGTCCCCTTTATATGCTGATATTGCATTTGCCAGGGCTAAGCGGTTCTGCAGCTGCAAATAAACGTTTTTTTCACCAAGATCAAGAATAGTGCTTCAAATGCGACAAAAGGATATAACTTTATTTTTGAACTTATCCTGAAGCCATTCCTCACTTGTGGATAAAATGTAAAGATATTGCATAAATTTGAATCCAGCAATAAGTTAGGTATTGCAAGTGGGGGACTATACCATGAAATTGATGAAAATTAAAGCTGTCCGGACAGGCTGAAAATTTCTCTTCAGGCACAGGCCGGGTCTGGTCAAAAGAATGGTTTTTTGATACCGGCGGCTTTTTATTGGAACCCTCTGCCGATTCAATCTCAAATGTAAAAGCCATAACGTGGGGCTGGCAGATTCAAAGATTTTAACGAAATACAGATGGTAGAATCTATATTCCCGACCTTAACTCCGCCCTCGAATTCTATGAAGAACTCTTCGGAACCTCCGCAGCCATGTGTTTTGAAATCCCACAAATCGGCCTGGAACTGGCTCAGGTAGGAGACCTTTTGCTAATAGCCAGCTCGGATGAAGCTCTGAAACCATTCCGAAGCATGCAGGCTACATTTCTTGTTGATTCTCTCGATGAGTTCAGGGCTTTTCTGGAAGAAAAAGTAGAGAAAGCATCCGGGGGCCTAATCTCACCTGATTTGGGATCTGAATAATTACAAAACATTCAATAAAAAAGAAATGAGGAAAACCCCATTTCAAATTTACCCAGCTTCCCGGCATTTATGACACTGTATACTCACAGCTTAGTAGTAAACAATTTTGTAAACTGATCTGTTGCTCTCGCTACTAAATGTAAGATATTTCCCATTTTCATTTTTATTGTAAGTACTTTCGGGAAGAATGTCCGAGTCTATGTAAGCTCTTTTATTTTCAGGGACTAAGAAGTTAAATCTGATTTCTCCGGGGTAATTTGTCTCATAATCAAATAGTATTGTATTATTCTGAAACGCGGTGTAATTGTATGAGAACCGGGTATCTGAAGTGGGTTCGTAAAGAGATATAGAACCGTTATCTGTCCCGAGTCCTGGCGTAATTACCAGACTATTATTTGAGAGATCAACACCGAAATATCCTTCTATCACACATTGCCCCAGTACGCCTGCACTTCCTAAATACATTGGACTGCCTTTGCCTGTACCGTTCAGGGTATACCATTCGTACAGACCTCCCACATTATTATCCTGATTTGCAATTTCTCTTAAGTGAACAACTGCATCTTCATTACGACCATTAATAAATTCTTCAAGAACCAATCTGCCTGCAAACCAGTCCCATTGGCCACCATTTTGATACTCGTACTCCTCGTCCATAATAGTATTTGCAAAAAAACTTGAAGGATAAGCAGGGATAAGTACACAGCCAATTGTGCTTGAGTTAACCTGTATTTTTCTTTCTCTGGCGATTTCAAAGATTTGCTCTGCCTGAGTATGATTTGCAAGACCGGACTGTATAGCAATCACGTTTCCACCCATTGGAAACATCTCTTCCTCATTAAAATCTAAGTTAACTGGTGAGATCCGGACATGCATCTTATAGTATCCTTTCTTCTGCTGCCAGAGATATTTGTTTACGTTTTCTTTGATTGAATGTGCAGTATCAGCCCAGAAAATTGCCCTTTCATTCTCTTCAAGATCCGTCTGCATTAAAGAAAGTTCATTACATGCCTGAAAAAAGAACGAATTATCATAAATATCGCATGTCCAGTGTGTTTTTTCTGAAACGTGGGTTCCGGGAGTGTCTTCAAACTGGACATCCCCCCAGTCTGCAGTGTAAGCCCCGCTTATTAGCCCGTAATTATTGTTATACCGGTTAGTTAATACCCACATCAGAGAATCATCCAGCCGATCAATAATTCTTTCCCCTCGTACCGTTTTTTCAAGCCAGGAAGTATTTCCAGTCATTTTATAGTATAAATATGCAGAGTGAACAAGACTCGCTTCCTGATCGGTTTCAACTGTATTCTTATCACTGCCATATGGAGAAATATAATCAGGAATTGAACCGTTTTCCATCTGGTTCTCACAAAATGCTTCGATCCAAGAACTAAAGAATGTCTCCGGGAAAAGATATCTTCCTGTTTGAATAACAGTTGCACTATCACGGACCCATATTTGCGGATAACCTGAACCTGCATAAAATCCAAGAATCGGTTTTCCATTATCTACAAAAACAGTTGCAGAAGAATTTGTTGTGTTTACTATAAGAGCCTGTAGTTTATTAATTTCCGGATAGTCTGTCCTGTACTCGAGTTTCCCCTGTTGTTCCAGAACTCGTTTTGAGATCTCAACTTCTTTTTCAAGGGGGTTGGTACCCTGTACCTCAAACCAGGTAACTCCCTCCTTAACCAGGTCTATGACAAGCGTATAATTTCCTTCCTGGTCAGGGGTTTTTATCAGGACTTCGGAATTTATTGTGTCTCCAGGGCTTACATTATATGGAAGAAATGTCCTGAGTCCGTCATAAATAACGGTTCCATTTGTGTTATTCCAGTGATAAGATATACAAACCGGCTCTTTCCCATCTTTAATCCATGTGTCCGTACCCGTGTTTTTTACCGTAAGATTTGCAGAACACATTGAGCTTGAAGTTAGTTCTGCCGGGATTTCAATGTCCGAGTATTCTGCTCCATAAATCGGTTCCAGTTTGATCCCCTTATTTGGAGTGCTCAGTTCTCTTGAGTCCTTATTTTCCAATGCTGTAGACGATACAAGGAGTAAAAATAAAACCAGAACAGTTGAAACTAAGACCACTGAAATCAATTTATTCCTATTGTTCATTTATTTATTTCCTTTTCATCTCTTAGTTATAAAAATCCAAATGTAAATAATCAAACACCGCCTTTAAGTTTTAAATATTTCTCTTTATAACGTAGAATTCAAAAAATCCTTTAATTGAAGATTATTAATTTAAGGATAAGATAGGATTGAAATAAACCTGCACAGAATGTCAGGTTATTTTGGAATAGAGAACGTAAAGACTTCGAAAATTTCAAATGAGATTAAAAAGAGTCCAATAATATGAAAGTCCTTCAAACCCTCTCCCGCCTCTACATTCCCGACCTGAACTCCGTCCTCGAATTCTACGAAGAACTCTCAGGCACTCCCGCAGCCATGCGCTTCGAAATCCCGCAAATCGGCCTGGAACTGGCTCAGATAGGAGACATTTTGCTAATAGCCGGCTCAGAAGAAGCTATGAAACCATTCAGAAGTACTCGGGCTACATTTCTTGTTGATTCTCTCGATGAGTTCAGGGCTTATCTGGAAGAAAAAGGAGCAGAAATTATCCGGGGGCCGGATAAGGTTCCGACCGGGAGGAATATGACAGTAAGGCATCCGGACGGGTCGGTAATAGAATATGTGGAACACTCAAAAAAAGGGTGAATGATACAATCTTTTCAGTCATCGATCTGTTCTTTTCAGTCATCGATCTGTTCTTTTCAGTCATCGATCTGTTCTTTTTAGTCACGGGAATGTTCTTTTTAGTCATAGAAGTATCCTTCAAAGGTTATTCAAATATTTTTTTAAGTTACCAACATGACCTTCGTATGATTGGATTTTAAATTTAAGAAGGTGCTGTGTTTGTGTTTAATTTTCTCTTTTTCTGTTTTTGGAAAAAGCCGTCCGCTTCGCGGCCGGTGAGAGTGCCGGTGCCTGAAACTGATATTAAAAACGGTTTATGGGGGCTGCCGGATGAAGGAATTTTGGTTGCTTTGAGAAGCAGGGAGAATTTACTTCTCTTTAGTTTCCTTTTTCTATTGACCTTTTGTTAAGGAAAACCCCAATCCTGAAAGTCGCTGTAAAGAGAGTGGAAAAAAACCTGAAACTTAAGAAGGTCATCCGGGAACGACTCTTGAAATGGTTATTATCCTTGCTTTTTTACGCTGCTGTAAACCTTATAATGAATTCTGTCCCGTTATCTCTTTTTAGTTCAATTCTGCCTTCTAACTGGTCTACAAGAGTGGTTACCAGTTGTATCCCAAGATCGTCAGGATTTTCCAGATCAAAACCTTCAGGCACACCTACCCCATTATCTAATACTGTCATAATATAATTGGTGTATTTTAAGCCCTCATTATTGCTTCCTGCTCTATTGTCTTTGCTTTCCTTGGAGTCTTCCTCCAGGGAGTTTTCCTTACAAAGCTTGATTTGAATTTTACCATTATCTCTATCTACAAATGCATGTTTGAGAGAGTTTGAAACAAGTTCGTTGATTATTATACCTAATGGGACTGCAGTATCCATATCAAGGAAAATGTTTACCTCCAGGTCCAGATCCAATCTGATATCGGTGTTTTCAAGCCTGTATGTCTGGAAAAGGTTCTCAACGAGTTTCTCAACATACAACGAAAAGTTCAGTGTATCGAACCCTTCACCTTTGTACAGTTCCTCATGGATAAGAGCCATGGATATTACTCTATCCTGACTTTCCCTGAAGGCTTCAAGGATTTCCGAATCCTTAATAAATTCTCTGTTATTAAATTTTTCAGCCTGCAGGTCCAGCAGGGAGGAGATTACCTGCAGGTTATTTTTGATCCTGTGGTGGATTTCTTTTTTACGGGCAGTTTCGATATTTGCAAGGAAATTTTCGGTCTCTTTTTTTTCGGTCGTATCGTAAATCGTACCCTGGTAGAATTCCGGCTTTCCATCCTCTCTCTGAATTTTCTGGTAAATTTCATTGACCCATCTGATTCTTCCGTCCCTGTGCTTTATACGATATTCGATTTCTTTGTAACTGGCGGCTGGAGAACTTCGACTCTTTTCCTCTTCTTTAAGAACGAGAGACAGGTCATCCGGATGGATTATGTCTTCCCACTTAATCCGGGACATAAATTCCTCTTCGCTATATCCTGTGATCTCTTCAACAGCACCATGTAGAAATACAGGAACAAAGTTTTCATCCAGCTGGAAAGCAATCCCATAAAAATTATGTATGAAAGAGCGGTATTTCCTTTCACCATCTTCCAGATTTTTTATCGCAAATTTTATCTCTGAAATATCTTTCAGTACTCCTACAGCCCCGTAAGGCTTACCCTCATAATCTGTAAGCCAGATCCCCCTGTTTTCTATATAAATACAGGTTCCATCTTTTTTTCTCAATCTTAATTCTTCCTTAAATCGGCCTCCGGTCTTTCTCACACTCTGATATTTTACCTCCCCACGATCCATATCTGTGAAATGGATATTTTTAAGCCAGATTTCCTTGCCAAGCTTCTGGATTTCTTCAAAACTATACCCTGTAACCTCTTCTATGGCGCCTGCCCAGGTGCTCTTATCTGTTCTCAAATCATACTCATATATCACCTGTCCTGTCTGCTCTGTGGCAATCCTGTATCTTTCCTCGTTTTTCCGAAGATTTTCTTCTGCTATTTTACTTCGGGTTATATCTCTGGCAATAACTAAGATACTGATCAGCTTTTCAGAGGCATCAAAAATCGGAGAAATAGTTAGTGAGACATTTATTATCTTGCCATTTTTTCTTAACCTTAAAGTCTCATAATGGTGGATTCTATCTCCCTGTGTAATCAGCTCAGCTAATTCTTTTGTTTCTTCAGTTAATGTGGAGGGCTCCAGAATAGATATGGGCTTTCCCACAACTTCTTTAGCCGAATAACCATAAATTTGCTCTGCACCTTTATTCCAGGTGGTAATGATGCCATCAAGAGACTCGGTTATTATGGCGTCGTTTGATGATTCCACAACAGTCGCCATATTCTGAATTTTCTCTTCTGCTTTTTTACTCTCGGTTATATCCTGGATTGTCCCTCTCATCCGAACAGGGGCATTTTCTTCATTAAAAATAAATTCTCCCTGTAAATGGATTATGCACTTTTCTCCATTAGCTAAGATAAGCCTGGAATCAATGTTAAGGGGTTTTCCGCTTAAGGCTTCTTTAACGACATTACTCACATAGTCTCGATCGTCGGAGTGTATATAATTTAAAAGTTCATCGAAAGATGCGCCTGGTTCTCGAGGATCGCGTCCAAAAATACGATACAATTCGTCAGACCAGAATACTCGATTAGTCAACAGATTCCAATCCCAATTTCCAATGTGGGCTATTTTTTGAGCTTCATTGAGTCTTATGTCATTTTCCAGTAACGAATTATAAGATTTATCAAGTTCAAATGTGCGTTTTTTAACTTTTTCTTCTAAATTGTCGCATGTTTTTTGAAGGGCAACGTCTGCTTTTTTGCGCTCGGTGACGTCATTGAAAAGAATGGCGACTCTGTTACTTTCCCGCCCTCCGAACTGAAATGCGCAGACGTCGAACCAGCCGCCCATAAGCGGCTTCGCTTCGTTAATAAAGCGCTTTGGCTCACCAGTCAGGACGATGTTGCCATACGTTTCAAACCAGTATTCTTCATGATTCGGAACAAGCTCCAGCATCGTTTTCCCTGTAGCTTCATGTAACCCTGTTTGCTTTTCGAACGCTGAATTTGTCTCCAAGAATCGATAATCAACCGGCTTGCCGTTTGCATCAAAAATCATCTCGATGATGCAAAAACCTTCGTCAATGGAATTAAACAGGGTTTGATACTTCTCCTCGCTCTCACTCAGTGCCTTTTCAGCCTGCTTGAACTCTGCGGTATTCTTCCACCCTGAATTTTCTATTCGTTTCCATATTCCTTTTTTCCTGGACAAAACAAATTGATGACCTGCGACAATGTCGATGATTTCGGTTGCACTGCACATATCGAGGGAATAAGTGCATAGAGATATTGTGGGGTGTTTGCCTATTACAGAATCCACTCTGATCTCATAATTAACGAAATCCTCACGATCCTTTTTTTCCAGCCGGAAAGAATTTCCCAACCTCATACCATCGTAGCCATTAGCCAGTGCCTGGTTAAATTTTTCAACCAGAACATTTGAGATACTTTCCGAATCGAAATTATCCTCTTTCAAATACCAGTGCGTGAAGGGAATGAATTCTATTTGCCCATTCTCCAGATAAGTATATAAATCAGGAATTGCCCCTCTAAGGCCCTCTTTTGCCTCTTCTACTTCCGAGAGTTGTGATACGACCCACATACAAAATTCGTTATTTTCCAACCCGGCTCTGAAATAGGGGACCAGTATGTCCATCAAATCTTCTTTTGTCTGGTAGAACTGGCAGAAATGTGTCCCCCAGGGTATATCCCCAATAACATCAATACCAGATTTTCTCAGGCTTTCTACCATTTCACACCTTCTCCGACTTGAGTATGTAAAGGAAAAAATTTCTTTGCCCCACGTATAAGGCATCCACATCTCTATTTTTCACAATTTTGACTCCTGGATATTTTGGTGTTCGGGGAATTAATTACTGAAAACCGTAAGCGTAAGAATATCTCTACTTTTTTCCAAACACGTGGTGTGCTCGTTATTCAGATTTAATCAAGAATCGCTCCAACAGTCCTGTTTTGCATGTTCTAAATCCCGCAGCAAAAATCAACATTTTATACATTGAACAAGGTGCATTTATTTGTTTTTAAAACGTACGTAATCGTAAGTTTACTCCTATTTAGTTATAGCAGTTCATTCATAAAATATTAATGAGCCGATTCCAAAACTCAAAATTTGCTTCTCTGGATCTCATGTTTTTAACTTTGGGAGCGCAGAGGCACAGCGAGAAGTCCCCCTCCCTCGGAGCAAAGCGACAGGTTGGAAGTGAAAGCGCAGCTTCGCACAGTAGTATATAACTTAATAATTATAACAGTCGAACAAACTGGGAAATCAATATCAAGGTTTGACTTACAGAAAATTATTGTTAGAGAAGTTAAGCCTGCTAACTTTAGACTGATTAGCAAGAACCAGGCAATAGCGTTGGAAACTTTGAATGTTAAAGGGATGCGAAAGAATCATTGTTTAGCTCAAGCGATTTCAGATGCATCATGAGCAGCTTTGTAACCAAACTGGAATATAAAGTGGAATGGTTAGGAAAAACTCTTCTAAGAATCGGAAGATTTGAGCCTTCTTCTAAGTTGTGTAATGTTTGTGGTTATCACAATTCTAATCTGACTCTTGATGTTAGGGAATGGGAATGTCCGGACTGCAAAACAAAATATGATAGGGACATAAATGCCGCTATTAATCTCAAAAAATTCTCACTTCAAGATCAAAATCTGATAGTTATCTGACACCTGCGGAACGTAGGGGATAGGCCTGGGTACTTGTTCACAAAAAAGAAAGGGATGAACCAGGAAGCCCCTTCCTCGCCTTCAGCAGAAGGCAGGTGGGGTAGTTCACACATGTGATCTTTTAGTCCACCATATTTTTTGAATCTACCATACCTTCGGGATCAACCTGTACGTTCTTTTTACATAATCCCTGTACCCTTTCACTTCCCGGATTAAGGCGTCTTCTTCGAGCTTCAACCTGTATAAGAACAGGAAGATCAGCACTACCGATATGCCGAGGGAATAGTAAGCATTGAGAATAAGAGGAATGCCGACAACCTGTATTATGTTTCCCGCATAAGCCGGATGC
The DNA here is from genome assembly GCF_028693135.1 of Methanosarcina sp. Taxonomy (GTDB): domain Archaea; phylum Halobacteriota; class Methanosarcinia; order Methanosarcinales; family Methanosarcinaceae; genus Methanosarcina. Next base: position 24,497 of record NZ_JAQUVZ010000018.1, on the reverse strand, counting down.
CTGATGAATTTGTATGGACCGTTTTCGATAAGCTTATGGTTGTCCTTGATCTCTATATGGGCAGAGAAGTATTCACCCAGTGTCCATACACCCCATGCCCGGAGGACCGTTCCAAATACTGTCAGCATTGCTCCTATAACTATAACGGCAAAATTGTACCGTGAAAAAAGGCTGTATTCAAGAGCCGGGACAATTAAAAGTAGCCACCAGAAGAATAAGAGCAGGTGGTTAGTCCATTTATGAAACTGTCTTCCTGAAAGGCCCGTGCCTTTGTATGCGAATTTTTCTGCCCGCAGGTAGAATACAAGGATTCCTGCATAAACATAGAACGGCAGATGGTTTAAAGAGCTCCACCTCTCGTCCGTAATCATCCAGACTGCAGCCGCCGGCAAAAGCATAAAGATGCTTATAACCCAGCTGATCCAATCTTCCGTTCTATTTCTTTGTCTTGCCATTTACTTTTATAATTAAAGTAATTCCTTTTCTACTTTTCTAAATTTGAAATTAACCCAGAGAGAAACTCACAGGATCTTTCTGAATTTCAAAAAACAAACCATCAAGACAGCCGCAGATAAACTATCAATTTCCCGGACTGCTTAACTTACAACAGGATACCCTGCGCCTGTCCATGCGGTGATCCCGCCCTGCATATTATAGACCTGAGTGTATCCGGCAGCTACCAGAATTTTGCTTGCAACAGCACTTCTGCGCCCTGTCCTGCAGTAAACAAGTATTTTTCGTTCTTTGGGGACTTCGTTAATTCGGGCCTCAAGCAGCTGATCAGGACTCAAATTTGACCCGGCGGAATTTGTAAAAGGTATAAGGGTTGCCCCTTCTATATGTGAAGAGTTAAACTCACCAGGGGTACGGACATCAAGCACGAATACATCTTCTTCTTCAATCATTTTCTTTGCTTCTTCAACAGTAACATCCTCAAAAACAGCCAGACTATCAGGTCCTGAAGGACGGGTATTAAGCTGTGATGCAAAAATCAATAATGCTATCAAAAGCACGAAAAAAATGGCTATATTATTCAAATTATGTTTGTCCAATCAAGCTCCTCCTTCTTGCATTGGTTAAAACAGAGCTGAGATCTCCCGGGGACAGGTAAGGGATTTTTTACTGCGACTCGACCAGTTTTAGTGTTAATTAGAGAGAACTCAATTAATTATCAGGTTAATTCCTGTGAACTACCAATAGCTAAGGCATCGTTGTTTCCTGCTTCATACCCCGAAGCAGGAAACCCCTTTCTCAAAAATCTGAACCATCAGGAAAAGATTTTAGGGAAAAGTAGTTCACAGATACACTGGTTTGCATGCCGTTGTTTCATTTACAAAAAGGTAGCTAAGAATATAACTCGTATAGTTAACAACGGTTCTCGGGGAAGTTATCCATCCCCGCAGCAAGCTGCGGGGTATTCGACTGAATGAATTATTTTTCTTTTCCTGAAGTCCCGGTTTCAGGTTCTTCTTCCTCAGCCTCTTCTTCGAAGAATTCCTCTTCTGTGAATTCCTCATTGGGTCTGCTGCCCTCATAGCCTGCTGGTTGAAGATTCTGCATGTCTGAGAATTCGCTTATTGTCTGGGAGATAAGTTGAGGGTATATTACAATCTGCTCCCTGGTAACGAACCCATTATCTTCGGAAGCTTTTATAATTCCCTCCCTGGCAGTTTTTGCTGCATTGCTCAGATCTAGAAGTTGTTTTTTGCCTGCAAGGTAGCCAATTTCTTCTAGGGACATGGTTGTCCAGAGGGTTACAACCTCCATCTTTTTTGCAACGGCCCCTTTCCCGATCATTTCGAGGGTCTTAACAGCACTTCCTCCAGTTTCAAGCATCTCCGCCTGTGCGGCTCCTTTTCCGATTTCCTGCACAGCCTTTGAGAAAGACCAGAGGGCGTTAGAGAAGTCTTTTTCTATGGAAGGTTCCGCAAGAGTGCCAATAACCTCTACTGCATTGGATGCAACAGTTTGAATCTGTTTCTGAACAGCTTTGTTGCCGATATTTCGGAGTGAAATCGCAACTCTCTTTAAATCTTTCTCAAAATCTGCCTCGGGCCGATCTACTCTGAGAAGTTCTTCCCCGAGTTCTCGGAGGTATTCAATATATTGGAGTGCATCGTATTCGTTCTGTTCCCTTACTGCCTTTTCTCCAGATTCTCCAAGTTCAATAGCTTTTTGTTCGTTCACTGAGAACATATTAAAACCCCTTTCCAGTCAAATACTATTAAAAGAGACCGGTTTTAAGAATTAAATCATTTATATAGGTATACTCTGATATTAGTCTTCCTATATTTTTGGAAATTTATTAAGAGTTTTCAGGCTTTTGTGATAAAAAGATATGCATGTAACCCTGAAACTGCCTTTCCGCAGGTGCGACAAATGTATTCATTTTCACGATAAATTAAGGAAGGATGCCTATGACTTTAGTGGTAGTAGGAATTCCGTCAACTTCCAAATTCTCTGTGGCATATTCGTATCCATCTGCTCTACTCAAAATATTGCAATCTTTATGATTAATTCCCTGCCCTATCCTAATACCTTCTTTATTTTTAATATCAAAATAACCTGTTTTTCTACAAGCTACAGCACCAAAAAGAATTCCTTTGTATTTTCCTTTCGGAACAACCGCTTTAACAATATCTCCTGTCTGGAATCCAAAGAAACTCTTTTGTCTACTCAGATACCCTCTAGGAAATCCGTACTTATCAAGATTGGTTCTGCAATGTGATCCTCTACCTTTTGCTTTTATGTGTAGAACCTGGTTTGTTTTGAATATTATTTTATCTGGTGTTGAAGCACCAACACAAATTGCATCAAAATGATGATCTTTGGGTAGATTCAACCTGATTCTATTCATCTTAGTTCTCGCACCTGTTCCACATTCAACTTCAAGTCCTGTTTTTTCAAGAACATTGTAGACTTTCCATCGAGTAGCTGTAACAAGTGTAGCATCCCTCAGTGGTATTCTTGCTTGTTTTTGAATATCAGGATACCCAAATTCTTCTGCTGTCTTAGTCCCTTTTGCTTCATTGCAAATTCTGCAAGCTAATGTTAAATTGGAAACTCTGCTCGTTCCATGTCTTGCTTTTGGTATGATGTGTTCTATTTCAAGCGGAACATTTTCTGCTCCGCAATATGCACATTTTCTATTCCATTTTTCAAGGAGATACTCTCGGACTTCATACCCCTGAAGTTCTCCTTGCTGATATTCAATCCCTGAAATTTCAGGATTTTGCATTAGCTGAGTGTCAAACTTAACATTTTCATATGAAATATGAGTCAACGGACACAGTTTTTGCAGTCTATTAACCCAATTTTGGATGTTGTCTACCCTGCTTAGCAGAGATGGGGGAAGCAAACCTTCTTTTCGTTTTCTGTTGTTGAATCTGGGTTTTCTATACCTGGTTGTTCTATTTCGTCGAGTTCTCCGCATTTCTCTGCGGCTATCCATATTGCTTTTAATACTGGTTTTGTGATGGATTTGAGCAAGCCCAATTACTTTAGAACCATTTAAGATAGCTAAACCTGTATGTCGGCTTCCATAATCTATTTTTAATCTGTATTCAGCTTTGTTTTCAGAGTTTTTCAACTCTTTGAGCCGTATTGTAAATGGATATTTTTTATGGATAACCGCTTTTCCTGTTCTCAGCAATTTTCTGGCAACTGCTGAATGACAGGGGCTTAACGGTTGTTTGTTTTTGTTTAATACGAAGATCATAATTGGATTTCTCCGATCTCAGAAGTAAGATGAATCCTGCTTCCGGTAACGCACTTTCGTGTCTCCTCTCGCTAATGTTGGAAATGCTTGTTAAGCATAATACACCGTTCCTACCCTACAGAACTTTTAATATTATACAACAGAGCTACAAGCTGAGGAAGCACCTGTAGGTGTTTTGACAAATCCAACGTAGTAAATTAATACTTAAGCTGGTCAACCGAAGCACTATTACATGCCTGCCAATTTATTGGCGGGTAGTTGACATTCATCGGACTTATCTGACATGTCTGAGAATTACTCATCTGAATCGTTATGATTGAATTACAAGGCAGTGGTTGCAGGTTGCATCAAACTTTGAAATGGCTCCACAACAAATATTACTAACCTATTTTATTATCTGACTTCAGGTTTACAAGCTGAACGCCCAAAAAAAGGTTAGAAAAATGATAATTCTCGACCACCCCTACGTCTCTGAATTTTTAATAGATACTGCTGCAGAGATGCAGATTCCTGTTTTAAAAAATGAAATGGCAGCCGAAATAAGCACGGAAAAAAAGCTCAGGCTCCTTGAGAAAGCCGAGTTTATAGAATTAATAAAAGAAAAGGGTAAATTCTCCCTTTATTCCAATTCTGAAAATTCCCTTGGCTGGATTTCGGAAAATCTGGGTTTTACAGGGCTGCCTGAGAAAATTGAACTTTTCAAGAACAAAATCAAATTCAGAGAACTGCTGGAAAGGATTTACCCCGACTTCTATTTCCAGGGCGTTGAGTTTGAAAAGCTGGACGAGATCCGGGTTGAGGAGATAAAAAAACCTTTTATCATAAAGCCTGCGGTTGGATTTTTCAGCCTTGGGGTGCATAAGGTTTCCACCAATGAGGAATGGGATTCGGTTTTGAGGAGCATAAAAACCGAATTAGAGGAAATCAGGGGAATCTATCCGGTGCAGGTTCTTGATGCCGGAAAGTTCATTATCGAAGAAAATATCGAAGGGGAAGAATTTGCAGTTGATGCTTACTTCAACAGAGCAGGAAAACCGGTAGTCCTCAATATCTTAAAGCATATATTTTCTTCAGAAAACGATGTCAGCGACCGGGTGTACTTTACCTCAAAAGCCGTTATGGAAACCTGCAGGGAAGCTGTTGAAGACCTTTTGAAGGAAATCGGAAAACTGGCAGGGCTTAAGAATTTTCCTCTACATATCGAATTGCGGATAGGTAACGATAGGAGAATCCAGCCCATCGAGGTGAACCCCATGCGCTTTGCCGGCTGGTGTACAACGGATATCGCGCATTTTGCCTATGGGATTAACACTTACAGGTACTTCCTTGAGCAGCTTGAGCCGGACTGGGACAGGCTTCTCAAAGGCAGAGAAGGAAAGAACTTCTGCCTCGTTATGCTGAACAGGCCGGTAGATTTGAATTTGAAAGACGTCAAGGCTTTTGATTACGAAAAACTGCTTTCGGACTTTGAAAACCCCCTGGAACTCAGGAAAGTCAACCATGAGGAATATGGGTTCTTCGGGTATATGTTTACGGAAACCAGGGACAGTAACTGGGGAGAGATCGAAAGGATTCTGAAATCGGATTTGAAGGAGTATATTATAGGGAATTAAGTTATTTATAGGAAGAAGCGTAAAACCCATGAAATCTTTATTCATGGAATATAAGCACCAACTTCCTTAAGTTTTCTTGTTATTGATTCTGCAAACTTATTTCGATTTTGAAGTCTATTACCCTGTGCTGAAATCCCAAAACGATTCCCAGGCACGGGTATAGGTATTTTGCTGTCACCACAATGCAATTCTCGCAAGTTGGTTAACAGGGCAAACTTAACGATCATACTCACTTTCTAAGGGTTAGAGACTGTGCCAGCGAAAACTGGAATCCGAAAGGAAGCTCAAGTACATATTTTTACCGGGCACGGGGTAGAGCCTGCTTGACTTGTGGACAATAGTCAGAAGGATGACACAGGAAGCCCGTTAAATCTTTAGATTTAGTGGGTATTTCACTAGAGCTCAGATTTATTCACTCCTGTTTGAGAGGGATGGAAAAAACAAAGGTACTCCCTTTTCCGGCTTCACTTTCAAACCAGATGCTTCCATTGTGGAGCTGTACAATTTCTTTTACCAGGGCAAGCCCAAGTCCGGTTCCCGGATATTTTTTAGAAGAGGAAGAGTCTAGCTGGCTAAAAGGCTTGAAGAGTTTGTCATGGTCAGCTGCTGCAATACCTATTCCTTCATCAGATACGGCTATCTGTATAAAGTCGTTGTTTTGTGTTGCTTTAACTCTTACACACCCGTTTTCATTTGAAAATTTGACTGCATTTGTCATCAGGTTGCTGAGAACCTGCATGATTCTCTCTCTGTCTGCCGAAACTCTGGGCAGGTTATTTTCAATCTCTAATTCCATTTTTATTCCTTTGCTCGAAGCAAATGGAAATAACATATCCCGAACTTCAGCAAATAATTCCGCAATCCAGAAAGTACTGTAATGAAGTTCAAAGCTCCCTGATTCTACTTTTGAAAGGTCAAGGATCTCATTAATCAGGTTCAGAAGGTTTTTTCCGCTACTGGAGATATTCCCTACAGCTTTGAGCTGTTTTACATTAAGTTCCCCGTAAACCTTTTCATACAGAAGGTCGGAGAAGCCTATGATTGAGTTAAGCGGGGTCCTCAGTTCGTGGCTCATGTTTGCAAGGAACTCGCTCTTGGTATGGTTTGCGACTTCTGCATCCTGTTTTGCATGGAAGAGTTCAATTTCATAGTTCTTCCGTTCCGTTATTTCCACCCCTGTTTCCAGAATTGCAAAGGTATCTCCTTTTTCGTCACAAACGGGTTTTGACCTTATAATCCAGGTCTTTCCTTCTGAAGAAGTAAACTCCTGATCCGTCCAATTGGAAGACTGAGGACAACGGGATTTCTGGATAACGCCTTTATCTGCAGCTGAAGGGCTATCAGATGCCGGCTCTTTAGCCTCAACCGTTAGCAAGTCCTTGTTTTTGAGGGCAGCCTGGTTTGCCCAGAGAATATTTAAGTTCGGGTCCCTGAGCACCACTATTTCTTCAAGGGAATCGAGAATAAATTTTTTTTCATACTCCCTGGATTTAAGCTCCTGCTCGGCAATCCTGATGCTGGAAAGCATTTCATTGATACCTTTTGAAAGCCTGTGAATTTCATCGTCTCCCTCCACTTCAAGTTGCTTTGAGGTATCATTTTCTCTTTTTACTTTTTCAAGAAAACTATCAATAGCAATTAGCCTTGATACAAGGAGACGATCCAGGCTGAACTTGGTCGCAGTTCCTATAACTATTCCGCTGAGCAGCAGGAAACCGTAAATATAAATCAGGGTCTTTTTACCCTGTGCGTAGAGTTCACGGGGATACTCAGATCTCATGAGAGCTACAGGGTTCCCGGCAGGATCTCTCATTATGAAATACCCGGCTACCTTATTATTTTCAAGAATTTCAACAGGACTTTTACTTCGATCTTCGCTGACAGCCTCATCAAGCGCGTCCTGAAAATCCTGGGGCATTTCCTCGTTTAAAGTATAGAGAGATAGGGAAGATTGGGTACGCTCTTCAAGAAGGGAAATGTAAAAACTGTCTATATATTTTCCAAGAATTAGAGTTCCCGCAGAAGGGCCGTCTTCGAAACCTGGCAAAATAGGGCGGCCGACGATAAGCATCGGTCCCTTTTCAAGCAGTATGACTCCCTGTATATAATCCGTATTTTTCCCGTTCGTGAGAAGCCTACTGTCAATCTGCTCCAGAAGCCCTGTCGGAACCGGAACATTTGTTTCGTTTACCAGATCTACAGACATTGAATGGACCATGACCCCCGATTTGTTTACAAAAAGCATAACATTGAGGTCCAGGTCGTAAAGGGTATTTTCTTCCAGGTTCGACTCTATGTATTCAGGACTTAATGTATTTACGAAATCATACGTATCGTCCCAGTAAGCCCAATCCCTTGCAGTTCTGTCGATAGACAAAGCCTCCCAGGCAATTGCCTGTTCGATTTTCTCCGTATTCTTGGTGGTATCCTCGGCTTCAAGATTAGAGAAACTCGATAACAGGATGGTATAGGATGCGACTATTAAAAGCACAGTTAACAAAGCAAACATCGTGAAAATAACTATTACTATTTTTTTACTTACATCCATACACGTCACCAAAGAGCTGCCAGAAGCGGAACCAAATACTTGCAATCGGGTAGCATAAAGATTTGCCCCTGTAAAAAGCTAAAACACGATATATTTTAACTAAATAAAATGAAACCCTTTATATAAATAGTATGAAAAATTATATAAAGGTTGTTAAGTAGAACCAAAATTTCTGTATAATTCAGGTAGATACTCAGAACCAGTACAGTTATTGTGCTGATTACAAAACACAAAATCGTGTCTCTAAATTTCATATTATGAGAAATCAATTGAGTTTTTGATCATGAAAACTAATTCTGAAACTTTACTGATCTGCGAATAAAATTGGTTTTGGGATGAGTTCATTGACATCACTTTTGTGTTTCAATAGAATAAATGTGTTTTAGACCCCGCAGATCTTATATGTAGATATCCACACTTTTAAATTAAATTAAATTAAATTAAATTATTAATTATATATAACTCTCCGCCCTAACTGCCGAAATCTCAGATATATATAAAAATGCTAATATTATTCATAATGTTTTGAGAAAATATTATGAGGTCGGGCAGGATCCGTAAGTGCATAATTTTTCCGAGACAATGCTGAAGCCGTAAACTGTCCACCTATGCGTAAGTGCATAATTTTTCCGAGACAATACTGAAGCCGTAAACTGTCCACCTATGCTTATAATGTAAGATAAAACAAAAATAATAAACTGCCTTGGAGTTATCTAAAATAATCAATATAGTGCTCTAGGCCCACCGCCTCAAGTATTCGATATATGTCTTTTTTTATTAATTGCCGTTTAAACTACAAAAAATTTCGGTCATCCAGGTAAATTTTTTATACCTAATTTCTATTTTGGAAACTGCAAATATATTAATACTTTTCTTTGCAAGTTAAACTTATTATTTTATTTTATAAGCCTGACAAAAAAAGCTTCTCAAGGCATAGAAGTAAATATGACTTAATAAAAATATAACAATATACTTGTTTTACATGGCTGAGGTTTTTATATTGAAATTTAACAAAATACCCATTAATATGTACGAAAACTTTCACAAGATATTTAGTGGAAGTAACCATAATACTTTTGAGATCTGCAAGAAATGCGGAGGAGCCTGCGAGTACAATAAAATAGGAACTCTGCTACCTGGAGAAGAAGAATATATGGCAAAAAAAATGGGTATCAGTGTTTCCGAATTCAAACTAAGGTATCTGGATATTTTGAAAATGGATGATGGAACTCTTATCCATGTATTAAAGCTTGGAGAATTATGCCCTTTTTTGAACAAAGAAACTGAAGCATGCGAATGCAGTGATTTCAAACCTATAATGTGTAAAATCTACCCTGTTGTTTTTACGGTTGAAAGCGGAACGGTAAATTTTGTCATAGATAACTGGTGCCAGTTATCAAGAAAAAAAGTTTGCAGGAACTATTTTGAATCTGCAATCCCCCTTTTGTCCCGTCTTCCCATCCCGGTTGAATGGTTCAATCATGTAATAAGCTACGATGACCTTTATTTTGATTATGACCAGTTAAAAAAATGCAGAAAAGGAAAAAATCAGTACGCAGTTTTTTCGCTGGAAGAACTTTTGAGCCTCCAAAGAGATCCGGTGGAAGCGTATCAGATAAAAACATATAATGTAGAAATGTACAAGATACAAAAAGCAGGTACAAGTATTGATTTCTATCAAGAAATCGATGAGATTAACTTTTAACAGAGACTGAAAAATTTATGGTTAAAGGATGAACCAGTATTAACAAACGTTCTTCAGTCACCAAACTCTCTTCACTAATTTTTATTTTATTCAATCATGTTTTATTTTATTAAAGTAGGTTTTATTTTATTAAAGTAGGTTTTATTTTATTCAATCATGTTTTATTTTATTAAAGTAGGTTTTATTTTATTAAAGTAGGTTTTATTTTATCAATTTTATTTATTTAATTTTAACTTAGTTTCTTTTGGGTTCCCCTTTAAAAGTCCGGGTTTTCAGTCGTTTCTGTGCTATTAAGTGGTTCTACTTCACCGTTGCCCCCGCCTGTTTCATCCCCGTTTATCGGAATTGTAAAGGCAAAGGTGCTTCCCTCCCCTATTTTGCTGTTGAACCAGACATATCCCCCATGCAGGTTAACAAGCTGTTTAACCAGTGCAAGTCCGAGCCCGGTTCCCTGGAACGATCTCGAGTAAAAGGAATCTACCTGAGTGAAAGGTTTGAAAAGCTTGTTCTGAGCCTCAACTTTGATCCCTATTCCATTGTCCTTAACCGTTACTTCTACCAGATCCCCTTTCTTTTTAGCCTCTATCTTCACACATCCATTCTCGTGTGAGAACTTTATAGCATTATCCAACAGATTGTACAGTACCTGAGCAAAACGAGCTTCATCAGCACGGATTTGGTCAAGGTTTTTATCCACCTGGATTTCAACCTCAATCTTTTTTCTGTCTGCAATAGGAGATAGCAGATTTTTTATTGAATTAAGTTTACTGGCAAGCTCAAACTCTTTATAATCGAGTTCAAGCTTTCCGGCTTCCACTTTAGAAAGATCAAGGATATCGTTAATCAGATTCAGAAGGTGTTTTCCGCTCTTTGAAATATTCCCTACGGCTTTGGTCTGTTTTACATTAAGATCCCCGTAAACATTTTCATACAGAAGGTCGGAGAAGCCTATGATTGAGTTAAGCGGGGTCCTCAGTTCGTGGCTCATGTTTGCCAGAAATTCGCTCTTCGTGCGGTTTGCGACCTCTGCAACCTGTTTCTCCTGGAGAAGCTGCTCGGTTTTCTTGCTTTCCGTAATGTCTCTGCAGGTTTCCAGAATCCCTATAATCTTTCCATTTTCATCAGCCACAGGAATTGCCTGGAGAAACCAGGCTTTGCCATCCCTTGAAGTAAATTCCCCGGACATTTTATCGCCGGTCTCAAAAATATGCTCAAGTTGCTGGCACTCAAATAAGGGGCTGCTGATGCCGAGAGTGTCTTTAAGGCAGACCATCTGTGCCCCTTCAAGATCCATTTGCATATATTTGAGGGCAGCCTTGTTTGCCCATATTATTCTCATTTCATGGCTCACAAAAACAACAAGTTCGTTGAGTGAATCGAGCAGAACCTTCTTTTCGCGTTCCTGGGCTTTTAATTCCTGCTCTGCCAGATCTATTTCGTTTAACATTCCGTTTATTTCCTTTGAAAGACGGTAGAGCTCGTCACTGTCTTTTAGCTCCAGCCTCTTTGAAAGGTCTTTTTCCGACCGGACTTTTGTAACGAAATCATCTATTTCTATCAACCTTGAGATAAACAGCCGGTCAAGAGCAAACTTGACCCCGAGACCAGTCAAGAGCCCGGTGAAAAGTAAGAAGAAATACATGTAGTTGAGGGTACTCTTGCCATGCAAATAAAGATCCCTGGGGAAATCGGCTCTGATAATGAGGGCAGGCTCACCAGAGATGTCCTTTAATTGAAAATAACCTGCTACATTCTCTTCACTGAGAGGTTCCACCAGGATCTTATCCGGTGTTTGTGAAAATTGTGTAAGTTCTTCCTGAAAATCAGGGGGCATCTCTTCATCGACCCTGTGCATTGACAGAGAATAGCAGGTGACGTCTTTGAAAGTATCGAGGACAACGGGGTCAAAATACCTCCCAAAAATGAGAGTACCCTTTGAAGGCCCTTTTTGTTTTGTCGTAAGGATAGGGTGGCATGAAATAAACATCGGGCCTTCGTCGAGCAAGACAATACCTCTGATCCTGTCGTTTTCCCCTTTTGTGAGGAGAGTTCCATCTTCGATCATTTTCCGAAGGCCCTCAGAAACCGGTTCTTCTTCCATAGTCTCAACATTAACCGATTTTGCATAGACCAGGCCCCCGGATTCATTAACAAAAAGCATGACATTGATTCTAATTACGGAAAGGGTCTCTTTCTGGATGTTCACATCGATATAGTCCTGGTTCTGGTCTTCGATAAACTGGTAGGTATCGTCCCAGCAGGCCCAGTCCCGGACGCTGTAATCAATGTACCCCTGTCTGGAGGCAACAGCGTTTTGCACACGCTCCACATTCCCGGTTGTGTCAGTCTGCTCAAGCTCTAAAAAGTTTGACAGCTGCATGTTGTGCGTGAACGTGAAGGCAGCCGTAAGGACAGCAAAAATTAAGAGGGTTATCATGAGAACCTTTTTACTGATATCTATTGTGGACACCTCTAGAGACTTTAAATTAAAAAGGAACTTAAAATAGAATATATAAATCTTAAACAGAGAAGAAACTATATAAGATTTAGCAAAGTTAGTGAATATATTAAAAAAGAAATTTAGGGTTAGTATTTATATTTATCTCCAGAGTACCACGGAAAAGTTCGAAAAAAGTTTAAGAAATTCTCTTAAAAAATTACCTCCGCCCAAATCATTTTGTGATTACTCTTTTTCTGGCATTAAGATAAGACTGTTCTACAACTTCTACACTCACTTTGTGTTTATAATACTCATGTCAAAGGTGCAGGCAAATTCCCTGATGTTTTTTGAAAAATCGGGTCATATTCAAGCCCAGTATATATCTTTGTAACCAGGCAATAGTGTGGATTCTTCAGGTATCTGCTGCCAGCAATTTTCCCTGCCTCAGTCTCAGGCTTCTTAAAGCTCGAAGCCCACATGGGAGTAGGTAAAAGTCCATTTGCCTCTGCAAGCTAGCATTGCTTCGGCATAGGCTTTATATTCCCCTAGTGAGGCACTGATGCAGTCTTCAACTGTCTCTTTTTTGTCTATCGGAAAGTAAAGAGGGCACCCATGGTCTGTAAAATCCTCTTCCAATTAAGGATGTGACCACAAGATGTAGTTTCCGGGCCTGAGTTTGCAAAGGAACCAAAAACGATTCCTGTTCTCCACAACTATTAACTGTTCACTACGTCATCACCTTTAATATATTATCAGTTTTTAATACATCATACATCGTTTCAAATTAATTATTTTCAGATTAATAATCCAGGGTGAGTGTTATACATGAAAGAATCTGTTAGAAAACTTGGCCTCATAGGGGCTGGCCTGTGGGCAATGACCGAAGAAAAAGTAAATGAGTTTGTAAAAGACCTGGTCGACACAGGAGATATCAGCAAGGAAGAAGGCAAAAAAGTTGTTCAGGACCTTGTTGAAGAGAGCAGGAAACAGAGGGTTGACCTCGAAAAGAAAATATCTGAAAAGATTCAGGATGCTACCTCAAAGGCAGATTTCTTTACCAGAAAAGATATGCATGAGCTCGAATCAAGGTTAGAGACGCTGGAGGAGGAAGTCCAAAAAATGAAAAATAAAGAAAAGATGTTCTTCAAATAAGAGCATCTTTTTCTGGTTAATACTGGCTGTATTTCCCCTGCTTTCCCCTGCTTTTTCCTGCTTTCCCCTGCTTTTTCCTGCTTTTTTCTGTTTTTTTCTGTTTTTTCCTGCTTTTTTCTGTTTTGCAGGAGGAGTTATTCTTACAGCTCTATTTTACAGCTCTATTTTACAGCTCTATTTTACAGTTCTATTTTACAGCTCTTTATTCTTTACAGATCTTCAATAATTATTTCGTCCTCAAGGCTTGAATTGTTGAGCAGATTCTCAAGTTCTGTAATATTTTCTTCAAACTCCTGAATTTCTGCTTCGGTAAGTTCCTGTTCAGCGGAGGTATTTTCGGCACTTTCCTCTGCTCCGGAAATATTTGGGGCTATACCTGCTTCTTCCGCTTTAGATGTATCATTTCCGACGCAACCGGACCCTGCAAGCCAGAAAATTAAAATTGACAGTACAAGCACATATGTGAATTTTACCATTTTTTTGCCCCCTTAGTTCTCCAATTCGTCCTCAGAAGAATTTTCGGATTCGTTCCCTGAGCTACGATTTGTTTCCCCTTCAGAAGAGGTCTCTGTATCAGTAAATTCAGTTCCCACCGAATTTCGGGCCCTGATTCTGTTTGTCTCTTCACTTCTATACTGTTTCAGCTCACCGAAGATTTCTTTAAGGATTTTGTTTGCCTCTTTTATTTCATTAAGAGCACTTTGCAGGTCGTTGTCTGCGTTTTGCAGTTCTTCCTGAGTGACGTCTTCTTTATTGTAGATCTTTTGTGCTGCCTCATTATTTTCCCTGGCGGAGTCAATCAGGGCATTGTAATTGGCAAGCTTTGCCTCAAGTTCAGGTGTATCAACACCGGTTTTGTTCAGGCTTTCTATTTCATTTTCAAGTTTTAGAGAAATAGCTTCGGATTTGTTTACGAATTTATCCAGGCTCTCGCAGGCAGTCTGTCCGGTATCCACTGCGGTGCGATTTTTAACATTGTTCCAGACGCCACGTACCGATTCTGTTGCATTTGCAAAGTCTTCAAGATCTTCGGCTTTTCCAATAGAATTCTTTTCTTCCTGCAGCTGGATTATCCGGTCTTCAATAGCAGCAATTTTGGCTTCCGTGCCGTCACCGTTTGATTGTTCAAGGTTATACTGAACTCTTTCAAGGTGAGCTATCATATAGTCAATGCTTGAGTTCAGATATTCCCTTGTGATTCCCAGTTCTTTATCACCGTAATCTCCTGACCTGAGCTGTTTTCGGATCGCAAGGAAATTTTTCTTCGAGCTTTGATAGTTACTTTTCTGGACCTTGAGTTGTTCTTTCAACTGTGTCCTTTCCTGAGCTTTTTCTCGCAGCTGTTCTCGTTCCAGAGTTCCATACTCGGTTTGATTTCTGGCCTGAATTTTTTCCTTGACCAATTCCTGTTTCTGGAGAGTTTCAATTGTCTTTCCATTCTTAGCATCATTACTTGCCCCAGCTCCATTCCCTGCAAGAGCTGCTGTCGACATGAGACTGAATAACATAAGAATCACAGTAAGACAAGACGCATAGCGCAATACTTTCTCATATTTTCCTATATGACCGCCTCCATCAAAATTATTTAATTGTTACATTATTAAGAAGAGGGAATATATAACTATACTTTTCGTAAAAGAGATAATTAATCGATATATATAATGATCTAAAGCTTTATACGCTTTATATTTGTATAATAAGGCTTTAAAATCCTTTATATCCAATTAATTATAAAAAATATGCGCAAAGTTTTTATAGTAGACTCAAAGTTTCCCATCAGCTATAAGCAAAAAATTTAATTAAGATAGCCTGTTTTATCTTTTTTTTCTTTCGTATACGAAACAAATTTATGGAATCTTTAACCACATCTAATATTAACGCGGTAAAGGTTAGTCCCGAGCAGATTATAAATAAATTACAAAGTTTTGGGGCAGGTTATGAGATATACACAGAAAAAAATTAAAGTAAGATTATCAGTGAACTAAGCAAAAGTATCGAGTAAAAGATGAGTGAAACCAGATGAAACTTACAACGAAAAACGGGATAAACGAAGCTAAAAGAGCGAAACTAAAGGAACAAAGCTAAAAGAGCGAAACTTAATGAAAGAAACTGGATCAAAGATATTAATCCCTGAATAGATGATTTTGAGGAAACGAGAGTGAGAAAAGATATTTTGAGGAAACGAGAGTGAGATAAGATATTTTTCAGGTGAGAGCCATCTCTCAATCGAACTTACTCTTATTTTACTTTATTATGTTTTCTTCCCATCTCACCGTTTTCAGCTACTTTCACATTTATTCACTTTAGATTTACAGTTCTTCAATTAATATTTCTTCCTCAGGACTTGCATTATCCAGAAGGCTCTCGAGTTTGACCATATCAGAGTCAAGTTCCTGAACTTCAGCCGGGGTAAGTTCCATTCCCGGATCGCCTGGTGTCCCATTCCCTAGTTCGGAAACATTTGGGACTATTTCCTCTTCAGATGCATTGTTTCCGATGCAACCGGACCCTGCAAGCCAGAAAAATAAAGCTGAAAGTACAAGCAGGTGAGCGAATTTAACCATTTTCTGCCTCCTTCAATTCTCCAATATATCCCAGAGAAATTTTCGGTTCTTCATTAACTACTGTTTTTCTCCTTCCGGAGAGGCTTTGTCCTGTTTACAGAAGTGCCATTTATACAGATTAATTATTATTAGTATTGTTTATACTTATGGTATTATTAAGTTTGGTTTCTATGCTATTTTCGAGTCCAATTTCGTAAACTTCTTCGAGATTATATTCTTTCAGTTCTTCGAAAATTACTCTGAGTATCTGGTTTGCCTTATTGACATTATTAAGAGCTTCACGCAGGTAATTATTTGCCACTACCAGGTTTTCCAGGGTAGCATTCTCATCTTCATAAATAGAATCTGCCGCTTCTTTTTTCCCCTGAGCAGCTTTTAGATATAAATTATAACTGTCAAGCCGTGTCTCAAGGCTAGCTGTGTGAACACCAGTTTCGTTAAGACCCGCAACTTCAGTCTCGAGTTTTTCAGACAGGTTTTCTGATTTGTCAAGGAATGTCCCTATTTTCTGGCTAACAGTCTGTCCTGCACCTTTAAGGCTGATCTTCTGCGCATTATTCCATACTTCACGCAAGGACCTGACCGTAACTACAAATTCTTGCTGACTGGACGCATTTGCAACTTTGGCCTGTTCAGCTTCAAGCAGTTTAAGATTTTCATCTATGGCAACGATTCTTTCCTCTATTCCATTTACATTTGAGTAATACATGTTGGTTTTTACATTTACCAGGTGGATTCTCATATAATTAATACTTGAGTTAAGATAGATTCTTGTGGCATTTACAGCTTCTTCAGAATTGGGGTCAAGCTTTCCGATTTGAATTTGATTTCTTACCTTCAGGAAATCCTCTTTTGCTCCTCTGTATTCATTCTTCTGTAGCTGGAGAGCTTCATTCATCTGTTTTTTTTCAAGATTATACGCAGAAATCTTATCTTGATCCTTTGTTTGGACTCTGTCTTGATCCTGCATATTTTCAGGATCGGAATTCTCAGTGCCGTTAGCACTCTCTATACTGTTTTTTTCATCATTTTCGGAACCTGTAATACTCTCACCTGCATACTGGATCCCATTTCCATGCTCTGACGAGTCTTTGGTAGCAAGTGATCCTCCCGGTAGAACACAAAACAACATTAAGATGAATGCAACGTAAGCCAGATATCGGACAATTCTTGATTTTTTCATCTGACCGCCTCCTTTGGCGAGTTAAGATACTGTCATATTGGGATAGGGACATATAAGTATACTTTTCGGAATAAAACTAATTTATGACAATATATGAGCTTCCAAGCTTGATAGGATCTTTATTTTCTTGATAAAACTTTAATTTGCTTTCAGTATCTACGAACTTGTAGCAAAGAAAAGTAAAAGATTTATGCTAAAAACCCATTTAAGGCTTCGTGAATTTTAGACAGCTCTGCAAGATTGCTTTTGTATTCATGTTCCTAATGTGTGTTCAGGGGAACGCACTTGCGGCGACGATTCACGGAACCGTGTATGAGTGGGACAGTTTCAAACCCATCAACAACTCATTAGTTGAGATCAACTCTACTCCGGAGCAGTCCATTGTTGCAAAGGATGCGAAATACTCTTTTAACCTTACTCAAGGAACCTACCTGATAACTGCTAATTATTTTGAAGAGAATATTCTAGTTTATACGGCTAAAAAAGAAGTTATAGTTACCGACGAAGGGGACTACGTTCACGACCTTCTGCTTTTCCCTACATACCAGGAAGATCTTCTCGATCAGGGGGACTTCGAAAATGTTGACCTGAATTTTGAGCAAGTAGATCCCCAATCTCAAACAGAGTCCAAATCTCAAGTAAGCTCACAAAATACTGTTTTAGCTTTTGCTTTACTTGCACTCTGTATCCTGCTAATAGCTGGTTATTTCTTAAAAAAGGGAGAACGAAAACCACCTGAAAAGGCAACCGATTCCCAGGGGAAAACAGAATCTCTAAAAGAATCAGAACCTGAAAATTTCACAATAGAGGTAGAGACCTCGGGACGCGCAGAACCCGGTAAAGCCGGTTCTATTGGAGTTTCAGAGACCGACGATGAGCATCCTGCACCTCTTAACGTTGAAGAACAGACCGGAAACATATATGAGACAGAGATACCTGTGCAGCAAAATGCAAAGTTGCCAGAAGACTTAAAGGTATCTGTTATTCCCTCGCCTGAAGATGTTAATCCCTCGCTTGAAGATATCAGTCCCTCTGAAAAAGAGTTTGATTCGTTGAGTCCTGATGATCTGGAAAGCCCTGAAACAAACCTCCCTGACGATCTGAAAGAGATTCTGAATCTTATCCGAGCTAATGGAAACCGAATTACTCAGAGAGAACTCCGTAAAAAGTCCCCGTATTCGGAATCCAAAGTAAGCCTTATGCTTTCGGATCTTGAAGAACGAGGATTGGTTGAAAAGTTTAAAAGGGGTAGAGGAAACATTATCCGAATTTCCGATGGAGAGGCAATCAAGCAGGCGGGATCCCAGAGCAGGAAGGACTAAGGAGGAAATGGCACTTCATAATAAAATGAGACTTTACCTTACATTTTTTGAAAAATCGTAAATAGCAAACACCGTAAATAGTAAACTATATAAATGAATTCATCTACTAAGCAGCAGGAAAGATTAATAAAAGTTTGAAAGATCTGGCACATGAGATTTCTTGATATCCTTTTTGCTTATTTATATATAATTACCCTCTACATCCTAGAAAATGCTATTGAATGAAAACTGAATTATCATGGTAAAAATCAGGGTAAATATCCAGAGATAAAGCTGATGGAAATTTTGTGTCAGGACAAAGATCTTACGGATCATAATAACGAATTACAGGATAAAAATAAAGAATAATCAAATTATAATACAGGAATTAAATTCAGAATACAGGATTCACCAGCAGCAAGTTAATAATAAAGTTGTCAACTACCCCCTGAGCTAAATCTCAGGGGTTTCCTGCTGAGGTTTTATGAAATCAAATTTATGAAATCAAATTTATGAAATCAAATTTATGAAATCAAATTTATGAAATCAAATTTATGAAATCAGTTTTAAACAGTAGAAATTGAGCCGGTATCCATATGCTGATATATTATTATAACCTTGACAATAAGCTGGCTGAATAAGATTACTGAAAATTAAATTGATACATTTATTAAATTAATACATTAATTAAATTGATACATTTATTAAATTAATACATTAATTAAATTGATACATTTATTAAATTAATACATTAATTAAATTGATACATTTATTAAATTAATACATTAATTAAATTGATACATTTATTAAATTAATATATTATTACTTAGACTTCATATCGAATTATTATAAATTGCATGAGGGACAGTATGCGAGTTTCCATGGACATTGAATTAAAAGATGTGCCCGGGCAGATGCTTTTAGCCCTCCAGCCTCTTTCGGAATTTAAGGCTAACCTGATAACTGTTTTACACCACCATCAGAAGCGGACCCCCAGAAAAACAGTGCCTGTACAGCTTGTACTTGAAATAAAGCCGGAGAACATCGGAGCAATAAAAGCAAAGCTTGAGGAAAACGGGATAAAAGTCGTAAGGGTTGGAGAACACCGTTTCAGAGAGAGCATAAATGTAGTCCTTATAGGCCACGTGGTCCATACAGGGATCCAGGACACGATTGATGAGATTGACAAGACCGGATTTGCGGAGGTAGTTGATATTTCGCTATCCATGCCAGGTATTAACCTGCTTTCTTCAGCTCTGATCAGAATAGATGCTGTGGGTAAAGAGGATCTGCAAAAGGCGCTTGGCATCCTTAAAAAAGTCTCGGTAAGAAAAGACCTGCTTATGGTTCTCCCAATAGACATCCAGGCCTGAAAAAACTTAGGAGATTTGAAAACATGAAAACAGTGTGCTGCTCTATTCTAGGATTTGGTGCAATTGGACAGGGTGTAGCCGAGGTACTCCTTATGAAAAAAGAGTATCTGGAAAGTATAGGGCTGGAAGTTCTTGTGGTTGCTGTTGTTGATTCTAAAGGAGCTACTGTTAACCCTGAAGGAGTGGATCTGGCTGACTGCCTTGCCCGCAAGAGGAAAATTGGCACGGTTGCCATAGAAAAGCTCACAGGCGTTGAGGTCATAAGGTCCGTAGCCCATGAGCTGGTAATAGAAACCACTCCTACAAATATTGTCACTGGAGGAGCAGGTCTTCAGAACATGCTTGCAGCTTTCGAGACCGGTAAAGATGTTATTACCTCCAATAAAGGACCTCTTACCCTGAAGTATAGAGAACTGATGGAGGCTGCAAAAGCCGCCGGATCAAACTTCAGGTTCGAGGCTGCAGTCGGTGGCTCCATGCCCATTATTAACCTGGCAAATGAAGTCCTTGCAGGAAATAGGCTAAGAAGCGTCAAAGGAATTCTTAACGGGACCTGTAACTATATCCTCACCAGAATGCTCGAGGAAAGGGCAAGTTATAAGGAAATTCTTACCGAGGCCATGGAACTCGGAATTGCCGAAACCGACCCGACATATGATGTCGAAGGAATTGATACGGCCTGCAAACTGGTAATTCTTGCCAATGCAATTTTCGGGTGTGATGCAACATACAGGGACGTTGATGTTACAGGAATCACGAAGATCACGCCTGAAGCCCTGGAAATGGCTTATGAAAGAGGGCATGTTATCAAGCTTATAGGCGAGGTCAGCAGGGAAAGAATACATGTTGCTCCAAGGCTTGTACCTATCAACCATCCCCTCGCTGTAAGAGGTACCCTCAATGTAGCTTCTATAGACACTGAGCTTGCAGGAGAAATTACGGTTACAGGCAAAGGCGCAGGCCCGATCGAAACAGCAAGCGCAGTTCTCAGTGACCTGGTTGCAATTTACGGAAATCGGTAATTACTGGAAATATCGGTCTTCGGAGACCAGAACCCGAAAAAAATATAAAACGAAAAAGCTGCGTGGACCATGACAAGCTTCAGGGAATTTGCAGAAACCTGCCAGGCGATTGAAAAGATATCGAGCACTATAGAAACTACAAATAAGGTTGCTGACCTTCTCAAAAAGGTTGACGTCGAAGAGTTACCTCTTGCAACTCATTTTATTATGAGTGAGGTTTTTCCTGCCTGGAGTGGGGAGCAGCTCGGGATTGGCACAAGCCTGCTTTATGTCTCTCTTTCCAAAGCCTCAGGCATGGCTATACAAAGTATAGAATCTCTTATCCGGACTACGGGTGACATTGGGGACACAGCACTCCTTATTTTGAAAGAAAAAAGAAAAAACCAGGTGACATTTTCTTCTTTCCTCGAAGAGCAGCCAGAACTTTCAATAACTGAGGTTTTCCAGCGTTTCAAGACTGCATCCGAAGCTTCCGGAAAAGGCTCACAGGAAGTTAAGGTCAGAAACCTTCAGTTTCTATTTACTTCATCAACCCCGAGGGAAGCAAAATACATATCCAGGCTTGCCCTTGAGGAACTCCGCATAGGTGTAGGGGAAGGAGTTGTAAGGGATGCCATTGCAAAAGCTTTTTCCGTCCCTGTAGATGTAGTAGAACATGCCTTAATGGTCACAAACGACCTGGGGATAGTGGCTGCAACTGCCAAGCAAGGCGGGATAGAAGCCCTCAAGACGCTCGGGATCGAAATTAATCGCCCCATAAAGATGATGCTTTCACAGATCAGCCCTGATATAAATGCCGATATAAGGGATATGAAGGAAGCTGCAATTGAATGGAAATTCGACGGGGCAAGAGTCCAGATTCACAAGAGTGGAAATTCGGTAACTCTTTTTTCACGAAAGCTTGAAAACGTCACAAATTCCCTCCCTGACCTTGTAGAAATAGTCCGGAAACATGTAAAAGCTGAGTCCGCAATCCTTGATGGGGAAGCTGTTGCAGTAGACGAAGATGGGAGGCCGAAAGCCTTTCAGGAGATCCTTAAGCGTTTCCGGCGCAAGTACGATGTTGAAGAAAAAATGCTCGGAATCCCTATCCAGCTCAACCTCTTTGACATCATGTACCTGAACGGCAGAACCCTGATTGACCTTCCACTTGTTGAGCGGCGAAAAGAGCTTGAATCCTGCGTTGAGAGCTCAGTTGAGGACTCAAAATCCATTTGCGTGGACGAGCAGGTGATAACCGGAGACCTCGAGATTGTGGAAAAGATCTACAGGGAAGCCTTAAGAGCCGGGCACGAAGGCGTCATGGTCAAAAATCCGAACTCCTTATATTCCCCTGGCAAGCGTGGCAAAAACTGGCTGAAGAAAAAACCCCTTATGGAAACCCTTGACCTTGTGGTCGTGGGGGCAGAATGGGGCTTTGGGCGCAGGGCAAACCTGATAGGCTCGTATTCGGTTGCCTGCTACGATCCAGAGACATCTCGCTTCATGCAGGTCGGCAAGGTTGGTACAGGGCTTACCGATGAGCAGCTAAAAGAACTTACTGAAATGCTCTCCGGGTTAATGGAAGGAGGGGAAGCCGGAGGGGTATTTGCCATAAGGCCGAAGGTTGTTCTGGAAATTGCCTTTGAGGAAATCCAGAAAAGCTCCAACTACAACTCAGGCTTTGCATTGCGTTTCCCTCGCTTCATCCGTATCCGGGACGACAAAGACCCCGAAGAAGCGGATACGATCCAGCGGATCGGGCGTGTATACAGCCAGCAGATGAAAAGGCTCTGAGAGGCTTACTTCCACCATAAACGTTTACTTCTACTAGATTTCTAAAAATGAGTTAAAGAAGCAAAAATTGTTGAGTTAAAAAAGAACTGGTAAAAAAGGGTAAAAAGGATAAAAACGATGTTACCTGTTTAACTCTGGAGCGCAGAGGCACAGCGGGAAGTCCCCTTCCTCGCCTTCATCAGAAGGCAGGTGGGGTAGTTCACGGATGGATCAAATATACTTGAACAGGTCGTCTCTTTTCATTTCGTGCAGCCTGTCCCGGAGAAGTCCCTTTAAGGCTTTCAAATCATCTTTTTTAACACTTATCGGAGCAATGATATGCTTCCAGTTCTGCCATGGAGGCTCAAGTCCGAGGCGAACTGAAATCTCGTTAAGGAGAGGGTCATACTCGTCTGCTTTTACTTTGTCCATCTTGTTTGCAGCAACAATAGTGTCAATCCCGAGTTCCCTCATGAAATCAAACATTTCAACGTCGATGGGAATCTGGTTCCTTGCATCCCAGCGGTCGACTACCTCCGGAAAAGTAGGGCCGTCTATTACAAGGACCCCGATTTTTATCCTTTCGGCATTCTTTTCGAGATAGCGGATTGTCTGGTCTTTTACAATATCCTGCTTCCGGTCTTTCACTCCGCTCATGAAGCCGAAGCCCGGCATATCCGTGATAAGAAGGTCCGATTCCTGGGCGTGTCTGGGACGCAGAGTAACGCCTGGGCGTCTTCCAACCCTTACTTTTGCTCCGAAGATCTCCCTGAGAAGGGAGGACTTGCCCACATTTGAGCGCCCTACAAAGATAATTTCAATATTTATGCCGCATTCAGCTGCAGTCTTGCTGGTTTCCATTTTATTTTACCTCATTTGCTTCCCCGAGTCTGGCATCGAAAGCCCGGAGGAAAACCTCCAGCGACTCTTCGGGGATGCGCGCTCCTGCTGCAACAGGGTGCCCGCCTCCGCTTCCTCCAAACTTAGGTGCAACCGAGCGAAGGATACGATTTATATCCACCTTTCCGCGGGAACGTATGCTAAGATCATACACACCTTTTCTCTCCCGGTACTCGGCTGCAATTCCCACATCTCTCTGGCCGTAGGAGGCTGCATAGATCGCTGCCTTTGAAATAGAGTTATTCGTATTTACAATATACGCACTGTTTTTCATGACTTTCACATGTTCTTTAACAAATAGCCGGATTTTCTCTTCGTTAATTGCAGCTTCCCTTGCAAGCTCGAGCAGGCCAGGGATATTTGAAGGGATTACGTCCTTTGATAGGGGTTCAAGCAGGGTTCTTTTGAACTCGTATTCTTTTCCTTTCTGGAGTATTGCCTGGATCAGGGCTCCAGCCTGGAAATAGAGGCTTCTTTTGTCCCAGTCTCTTACCCAGCTCTTCACACAGGGCGTGTTGTCACAGAAGTCGCCTATAGCCCCATAGATTGCTACCCTCCGCATTTCTTGACTCAGGAGGTCTTCAAAGACCCTGTAGGTCAGTTCGGAGGCACATACTCCCGTATCGTGATAAAACCAGGCTTCTTTTTTCCACCTTTCCGGAAGAGGATGGTGGTCTATGTAATAAAGGTTACATTCCTCCGCAAATTTCTCAAGTGTTGAGTGGAGTTCAGAGTAGTGCCTTTCCTCGATTGCCATATCACAGATTATAATATTCTCAACGTCCTCAATGAGATCTAACTTATCGAGAAGGCTGACCGGACTTGTAAAGTATACATATGCTTCCGGGTAGGCACTTTTTGCAATTGCTCCCGAACATATCCCATCAGAATCTCCATGGGTCAGGATCAGGGTTTTTGCTTTAAGGGGGTTCTGGAGTTCTTTCATAAATCCTCAGCAGGAAACCCGTTAAATCTTTGGATTTAGCGGGTAGTTGACGTTTTGATTCCATTATCTTCCGTTTAAAGGTATCCTTTCATCTTACCTCAGCAGGAGACCCCTTCCTCGACATTTCCGGCTTGCCGGAAATGGCAGGTGGGGGAGGAATGCGTCATCTGTACCATCTGAACTAATGTTGTACTCCTCGCACTCAGTCTCCTGCATTTTTTCTTAACATTAACACTATCTGAAATTTTGTTTCCGAATATATCTGAGATTGAAAAAT
>NZ_JAQUVZ010000067.1 GCF_028693135.1 Methanosarcina sp. | reverse complement strand
GTATTACATAAAGTTAACTAATTTATTCGATTAATTCTTATAAGATCATTAATTTTTTAAAAATAGGTATGAGTTATTGTGATTTCAGGCCAAAAAGGTTACAATAAAAAGGTCAGAATAGAGATCGGTCAAAAAAGGACGAGAAAAAGGTCAGAATAGAGATCAGTCAAAAAAGAACGAGAAAAAGGTCAGAATAGAGATCAGTCAAAAAAGGACGAGAAAAAGGTCAGAAGGAGAAGGATCTGAATTTCAATATTCAGGATCTAGCCCTTCAATCTGGGAAAAAGTTTTGTCCAGTTCGGCTCCTTGTTCTACCCGCTGCTTTTTTGCCTTCTCCTGATTAATCGCCTGGACAGCTACGCTGTAGAGATTTTCCAATTCACGGGCTGACTCCAGGGTAAGTACAGATAGGACCTGAGGATACTCGCCACTGCGCACGATTATTCCCTTAAATACATGCCCTACGGCTCCCGATAGCTTTTCGATTTCAGTAGAGATATCATCTATGCTCAGGTATTTGCGGTCGCCTTTGATCACAATCATTGCCCTGCTTGCTTCTTCATAAACATTGGTTGAAAACAGAAGGCCTAAAGGGGAAAGTGAATTCTGGATTGCTGTTTTGATAGGTATTTCCTTATCAGCCCTGAAAAAGCCCATCGTTGCAAGTCCTGCACCCCCGCTCATGACAGTCTGAAAATCCCCAAGGTCTGTTACCATCATCATCTCACTGTCAAGGGCATCAAGCAGGAAGAGGATACGTTCGGCAATCATGTCGTTAATGCCATCATAGGCTTCCTTAATGCTTCCTCCGATGTTTTTCAGGTACTGGTTATCTGCAAGGATTATTCCATCAGCTCCGCTCTGACGGATTTCCTGGACCGAAAAAGCAGTATTTTGCAGATAAAGCGTTCCCTCTTTCCTGAAAGGGAGGACAACGAGACAATAAACAGGATAATTATATCGGTTTTTCATCTCTTTTACGAGAAGAGGAGTAAACGAAGAACCGGTCCCCCCGGAAGCCGAGGTAATCACAAATGCCAGATCAAAATTGCCCCTTTCCTCAATCTGCCGCATTATGACCTCTTTTTTAGCCTCAAAAACCTGCTTCCCGATATTCCGGTTTGCACCAACCCCATGCAGGTGTTCAATATGGATTCTATCCTTCGCTTTTGTAAATTTCATCTCTTTTAGGTCATTAATTGCAGTGTTCAGTGCAAGAGTTTCGACATGGCTCTTAAATCTCTGTGTGGAATAAAACCTGGCAAGTTTGCCGCAGCTTTTCCCCCCTCCCAGTGCATGCCGGTTAATGGAATCAAGAATCCTGTTCCCGCATTGCCCGTTTCCTATTATCAGTATATTGAGCAAAAAACTCCTCCTCCATTTCAAGAATATTTCCACATTTTTCCTGTCTGGAGTTATCCTATTAATATCGGTATTGCCTGTGTCTTCTATAGATATGGACCCCAGCGACTGCAAGGATAATTATAAAAATTATGATATACAACGGATTTTTAATGAGAAAATCGAACTTCCCTTCTTTGACAGTGATACTTGATGTGGTTGACTTATTACTCCCTTTCAGGTTCCCGGCGTCTATACCGTTGTTGTATTCATAAGAAAGCTCAGAACTTACATTATAAGTACCAATTTCTTTTGCTTTTAAGGTATATGTGAACTCTTTGTCGTTATTGGGCTCCAGTGTCTCGAGATATATTCTGGGAGTTCCGCCGACGGTCTCAATGCCATCTTCGCCTTCCACGTACTTAAGGCCCTCCGGAACAAGGATATCAAGGCGGACAGCCTGCGCAGGAGCATTGCCTGTGTTTCTCAGGACGACTGTAGAGGTTATCTCTCCATTTCTTTCTACGGATGAGACGTCCACATTCATTGCGGTTTCAACATTTGCACTTTGCTTATTTCCGTCACTTACATTTAGAGAAGGAGTATTAGAAGAAGATTGGTAGGCTTGGCCGGCACTGTTCGTATAAGTAGCAGTCACAGCTCTGAGGTCGAAGGTTCCTGCCTCAGTTGCCTTTAATTTATATATGTAAACGAGCGTCTCAGGAACCGACTCTCCATAATCGATTTTAGGAACTGCACCTGATAATTCATATGTGGTTTCTTCAAGGACAAAGTGTTCCTGTTTCGGGTCTGTAAACGAAACGTTATTTGCAGTATCGTTTCCGGTATTCTTTGCCTTTACCGTAACGGTTACATTTTCTCCGAGGTCGATTTTCGATTTATCTATAGACTTTGTTATTACAACCTCCGGGTCCCCTGCGAAAGTTGCTTCAGAGCGCCCGTTTTCAATAACTTCACTCACATAGAGGTCCCCTGCGTTATAGTTTGACATTATGATCACAATTGTGGCTCTGGGCAATACCCCTCCAGCATGCACGGACTTCAGTCGCAGCTGGATTTTACCCCCCTCCTCAAAATCAAACTCAACGCTCTCGTTTACATCCAGCAGACCATTTGTTATTTCGTTATCCTTTTCATACACATAATATGAGGCTGTACTGGCTTCAGGAAAGATATCAGTGATTTCGATTATGTAATTATTAAGCTGATATGCCTGTCCTTCCTCAATATCCCCCTCATATACTGCAGTTTTTGCCGAAGCTGCACTGCTAGATATCAGCAGGACAAAAAAAGCAAACAAAACAGTTATGTAAATCCCTTTTAGTTTCACTTCTGCTACCCCAAAGACCTGATAATAAGCTTGTCTACGCCAGATTATTGCCTGAATATCTTAGAGGATGCCTTAAAATTCAAATCACTCCCACATTTGGATAATAGGCATTGTTGATAAAATTCAGACCGTAAATTAATTACATCGGACTTACTCACCCGAGGTATAAAATCAAATACATAAGACATCATAATTAAAATTTGCACATTAGACATTTAACGGTTTAATTCTACCATTTTTCAGTTCAAATGCGTAAGTCCGGTCCCAATTGTATAATCAAATTTAATTTTAAGACACGCTCTTAGATAAGCTGTCTTAACAGTAACCTTATTCCCTTGCCCCCAAATATCTTCTACAAAACCAGATATATAGTTTGTGATTCTTTCTTTTTCTTCTTTAAAAGATAAAATCAAAGTTGCGCCGGTGCACCCCACTGCAAGCAACGGGGTATGTTCGCGCCCCCGCTCCAAATTCCGTTAAAGGAGACAATGACCCTAAACAATTTTGTTTGAGCAGAAGTCAACAATCAAAAAATAGATTTGATAAATCATATTATCATTAATGTTTACCGGGGAAGTGTTTCCATTCCCGCAGCAAGCTAGAGGGGTATTCGACTGAAATAAAAAATTCAGGATAAAAAAAGGTTAGAAGAAAAAGAAGAGAAAAAAATCAGAAGAAGAAGAAGAAGAAGAAGAGAAAAAAATCAGAAGAAGAAGAAGAAGACGGGAAAAAGGTCAGAAGGAGAAGACCTGAATTTCAGTATTCAGGTTCCAGCCCTTCAATCTGGGAAAAGGTTTTTTCCATTTCCACTCCTTCTTCCACGCGCTGTTTTTTCGCCTTTTCGTAGTAGATCGCCTGGACTGCCACACTATAAAGCTTTTCCAGTTCATGAGCTGATTCCAGGGTAAGGAGAGAAAGGATTTGCGGGCATTCTCCGTTGCATACGACTATCCCCTTGAAGACATGCCCTACGGCTCCGGAAAGCTTTTCGATCTCAGTTGAGATGTCGTCTATGCTCAGGTATTTGCGGTCTCCTTTGATTATGATCATTGCCCTGCTGGCTTCTTCATAAACATTGGTTGAAAACAGAAGGCCTGAAGGAGAGAGGGCATTCTGGATTGCTGTTTTGACAGGCATTTCCTTATCAGCCCTGAAAAAGCCGATCGTTGCAAGTCCTGCACCCCCGCTCATTACTGTCTTGAAATCCCCGAGGTCCGTTACCATCATCATCTCACTGTCAAGGGCGTCGAGAAGGAAGAGAAGGCGCTCTGCAATCATGTCATTGATGCCGTTATAGGCATCCTGGATGCTTCCTCCTATATTTTTCAGGTACTGGTTATCAGCAAGGATAATCCCGTCTACTCCGCTTTGACGGATGTCCCGGATAGAAAAGGCTGCGTTTTGAAGGTAAAGAGTCCCTTCTTCCCTGAAAGGGAGGACAACGACACAATAAACAGGATAATCATCGCGTTTTTTCATCTCTTTTACGAGAAGAGGGGTAAAAGAAGAGCCCGTGCCTCCTGAAGCTGAGGTCAGTACAAAGGCGATATCAAAATTGCCCCTTTCCTCGATCTGCCGCATAATCATTTCTTTACTTTCTTCAAAGACCTGCTTTCCGACATTCCGATTTGCACCGACTCCGTGAAGGTGGGGTATATGGACTCTATCCTTTGCTTTTGTAAACTTCATTTCTTTTAAGTCGTTAACGGCAGTGTTGAAGGCAATGGTTTCAACATGGCTTTTAAATCTCTGCTTTGAATAAAACTTTGCAAGCTTGTTGCAGTTTTTTCCCCCTCCCATTGCATGTCGGTTGATGGAATCAAGAATCCTGTTTCCACATTGCCCGTTTCCTATTACCAGTATATTGAGCAAAAAACTCCTCCATTTTAAAGGTGAATTAATATTTTTCAGTCCGGAATCGATCACGGCTTTTGTTTCATTTTTATGATATTAATTAAGTTTCACTCTGTTACACTCTTTTAATTGCACTCTCCTACATTCTTTCAATACCTGTATTCCCTGTGCCGCCTGTATACCTGAAATCCAATAATTGCAAGAACGATTGCCGGAATTATGATGTATAAAGGATTTTTTAACAGAAAATCGAACTTTCCTTCTTTTACACTGATACTGGAAGTTGCAAATTCCTTGTTCTGCTTAATATTCTGGGCATCTACACCGTTATTGTACTCATATGAAAGATTTGAATTTATACTGTAAGTTCCCATTTCTTTTGCTTTTAAAGTGTACCTGAACTCCTTGTCATTATTGGGCTGCAGAGTTTCAATGTATATCCTGGGGTTCCCGCCTATGGTTTCAATCCCTTCGTCTCCACCCACGTATTCCATACCTTCAGGAACCATAATGTCAAGGCGGACACCCTTAGCAGGGGCATTTCCCGTATTCCTCAGGATTATAGTAGAGGTAATTTTTTCGTTCCTTTCCACAGCTGAGAGATCCACATTCATTATGGTTTCAACATTTGCACTCTGCTTATTCCCTTCACTTACAGTAACGGAGGGTGTGTTAGAAGAAGACTGGTAGGTCTGGCCGGCGCTGTTCATATAAGTAGCAGTCACAGCTCTGAGGTCGAAGGTTCCTGCCTCGGTTGCTTTTAAGTTATAAATATAAACCAGGGTTTCAGGAACTGATTGCCCATAATCAATTTTCGGTATACTGGTCGAGACTTCGTAAGTGGTTTCTTTCAGGACAAAATGTTCCTGCTTAGGGTCCGTAAACAGCACATTGTTTGCAGCATCGTTTCCGGTAGTTCTTGCAGTTACAGTAACAGTTATGACATCTCCTACATCTATTTCGGACTTATCGATATTCTTGACTATTACAAGCTTCGGATCTCCTGCGAAGTTTACCTCAGAGCGCCCACTTTCAATAACCTCACTTACATAAAGATCTCCGATGTTGTAGTTTGAGATACTTATTTCAACTGCAGCTCTGGGTAATACGCCTCCGCTATGCACGGACTTCAGGCGCATCTGGACTTCACCCCCATCCTCAAAATCAAACTCGAAGCTCTCGTTTATATCCAGCAGGCCATTTGCGATTTCCTTATCTCTTTCATACACGTAGTATGAGGCCGTGCTGGCCTCAGGGAAGATATCAGTAATTTCGATGATGTAATTGTTAAGCTGATATACCTCCCCTTCCTCAATATCACCGTCATACACTGTGGTTCTTGCCGATGCTATGCTGGCAAGCGTCAGCAGGATGAGAAACGCAAACAAAACAGTTCTATGGATCCCTTTCAGTTTCACTTCTGCTACCTCTAATTCCTGATAAAAAAGTTAATTTATGGCAGGGCGTTATTATTATAATTATTTTTAGACAATACCTTTTGATTAGCGAGTTTAACTCAGTAATTAAATATGTTAAGTTTAAAATTGGCGTTTGCCGCTTTAGCACCAATTACATTATTAATTTTTAAAGGAATTTCAAGATTGAAAGCTTGTGATATATTTTTAATTGTCACTATATTCAAGTGCAAAATATGCGGACGAGTGCATGAAATTCCACATCCCTCCATAGTACAAATTCTGGAACAATGGGACATTTTGAGGAGAAGGTGGGCAGTCATTTTGATCTGAGGGTGCTATTTATATTTACCCCAGTAGTTTATATATTTCCACAATTATCTTTGTAATCTTTATTATTTTCTTTCTATTTATCTTTTTGGTGTTTTTTTAAATTTTCGGCAGGAAAATGAGAGATTTCATATAAAAATTGCAATAGTTAATGAAAAAATAGATAAAAGTTAACCATGTTAACAGGGAAATTTTTTAAATAAAAAAGAAAATGAATAATGTTTTAAGAGATGATAATATCTCAAGATTTTTTTATTAGTCTCAAACAAACATATTAATCCCAGAAGGTGCAAAAACCACGGAATAAAGGGCACAAGCACAACTTTTCTGTGTCCCCAATGTATTCTGTTGTTATACAGCATCTGGTGAGTTAATTGAAAGCATTTGAGTCCGAAAATCCAGATTTTCAGTTCTCGGAGTTGACTATTTCCAGGCTAATATCTATCCAGCTTGATTTGTGGATAAGGGAGCCCATTGATATTATATCCACACCCGTTTTTGCATAACCTTCAAGGTTTGCGGGAGAAATCCCTCCTGAGGCTTCTACAAGGACTGATTTCCGGAGCCCTTTTTCTGCAAGTATGGAGAGGGTCTCTTTGATTGCTTCAGGCTGCATATTGTCAAGCATGATAATATCGGCTCCCTGTTTTGCAGCAAAGACCGCATCTTCTGCAGACTCGACCTCCACCTCGATTTTCCGCGTAAAGCTTGTTTTTTGCGCTGCTTTGATTGCGGCTTCTATTCCCATGAGTTTGATGTGGTTATCTTTAATCATAACCGCATCCGAGAGGTTAAACCTGTGAGGGTCTCCCCCTCCTGCAGCGACAGCGAGCTTTTCGAATTTCCTTATTCCGGGGGTGGTCTTCCTTGTACACGCGATCCTCGTGCTTTCCGAGTGCTCTCTTACGACATCCACGCAGTTCCTGGTCAGGGTTGCAATCCCACTAAGGTGCCCGAGGAAGTTAAGGCTAAGGCGCTCTGCCCTGAGAATGGATACCGATCCTCCCCTGAGCCTGAAAATCATATCTCCTTTGCTGAGACGGTCTCCATCTTTAAGATCTGTTTCTGCCTGAATTCCAAAATAAAAAAATATTGATGCCGCCTCATTAAGTCCGGCAACCGTACAATCTTCTTTTGTGAAAATGATGGCTTCTGCAGGCCTGTCCGGAACAATAGTGCACGAAACATCATCGTACCCCAGGTCTTCTTCTATGAAGCTTTCTACTTCTCTGATAAGCATGATTTTTACCCTGCTATTTTATGTCTCCTGTATTTATAAGGGGTATGGGCGTTTCTCCTATACTACTTCGGGAATCTCCGGAGCCTGGGAAGTTGTTACATCTGCGCGCCAGTTCGAAGAATTAGAAAGGATAATACAACCTTGAAGGCAGAACTTAAGAAGATCAGCCAGGATAAAAGAGGACCTTAAGAACATATATAATAACTATTTTCTGCAAGTTCAAACATTGATAAATTAGAAGGCCATTGAAGCGCCAAGAAGTAAAAAAGCATGGTGGAAGTTTTGGTAACTTCACTTATCCCGAATTATAAAGATTTGTTGAATTGATTAATAAATCCCCCACTCCTTTTTAGGCTTGACCTTTTTTACTGTTTTTCAATCTTAAAAATTCACTTACTTTTTCACGATGATGTATTTAGATATCTTTCTAGTGTCACCACCCACTTTATTTTTTACCGTTAAGCTAACAGTGTATTTTCCTGCTTTACTGTATATATGTTCAGGGTTCTGAGCTGTTGAAATTATTTTATCGCCAAATTTCCAGGACCAGGAAGTAGGCGACCCTGTACTCTGATCCGTAAATGTAACTGTCAATGGTACTTTTCCTACAGTTGGAGATGCCGAAAAATAAGCAACAGGAGCTACTGGTTGTTTTAAAACAGTTATTGTAGCTAACTTTGAATCTGTACCTTTTGTATTGCTTACAGTCAGATTAACGTTATAGGTTCCTGCTACTGGATAAGTATGTGTTGTGTTTTGATCGGTTGAAGTCGTTCCATCTCCAAAGTCCCAATTCCATGAAGTTGCATTTGTCGATAGGTCTGTGAACTGCACAGAAAGAGGAGCATAACCACAGGTTACACTGCTACTGAAGTCTGCAACAGGAAGTACTGCTGGAATAGAGCCTATAAATTGCCCGAAAGATGCAGGATTTACTTCTACAGGTACCGTAGCTATAACTTTGTTTGTTGCTGTGTCAATTATTGATACATCATTGCTTTGACGATTCGTCACAGATACTGTTTTTCCATCCGGACTTACTGCGATTCCATAAGGACCATTTCCTACAGGTACCGTGGCTATAACTTCGTCTGTCGCGGTGTCTATTACAGAGATAGTGTTTCCGTCACCATTCACCACATATACCCTTGTTCCATCCGGACTTACTGAGACTCCATGAGGACCAGATTCTACATTTACCGTGGTCATAACCTGGTTAGATAGTAAATCAATTACGGCCAGTTTGTCGTTGAAATTGCTCGTTACATATGCCTTTTTTCCATTAGGGGCGATTGCAATTCCACTAGGACCATAGATCTCAGGATCGTTTACTGTAGATATAACAGTATTTGTGGCTGTGTCAATAACAGATATAGTGCTGTAGCTGTAGTAATTCGCTACATATGCCTTTTCTCCATCTGGGGTGAATGCAACTCCTTCAGGCCACTTTCCTACAGGTATAGTATAAATAACCTGGTTTGTTGCTGTGTTAATTACACTGACACTGTTATCGTTTAGGTTCGTCACATATACCATTGTTCCATCAGGGCTGACTGCAACTCCATAAGGATCATTCCCTACATTCACTGTGGATGTGACAGTGTTATCTGCTGTGTTAATCACAGAGACTGTGTTGTTGCCAGAGTTTGTCACATATACTTTTGTTCCCGCCGGGGAAACTGCAACTCCCGAAGGGCCATCTCCTACGGGTATAGTAGCTGTAATAGTTTTTGTGGCCATGTCAATTACTGAAACACTGTCACTGCCCTGGTTTGTTATGTATGCAAACTGCTTTCCGCTGACAGGAGGAATTGATTGCAGGACGGTTATTGTAGCAGTCTTTGAATCTGTGCCGTTTAAGTTGTTTACTGTAAGGTTTACAGTATAGTTTCCTACTGCAAGGTATGTATGCACTGGACTCTGTTCAATTGAAGTAGTTCCGTCTCCAAAGTCCCAGTTCCAGGAAGTTGCATTTGTCGATAGATCTGTAAACTGAACAGTAAGAGGAGTTGCTCCATCTGTCGTATTTGCAGTGAAGTTTGCTACAGGAAGTACTGCGATTGGTTTCTCATTGAATATCTCACTAACTATTGTTAATTTTGCTGCAGGTGGATACTCAAGAGAGCTAAACGCAACAAATGGACCATTCATTGGTATCGCACTAGGTTCTACGTACTGGAAGTTGAATGCTGCATATTTAGCACCTGAAGAAACCATATTCTCTACAAATTCCGTCACATCTAACTGAACAGTTTCCTCTCCATAATACTCAAATGTACTGTAATGTGTACCGGAATTAAAATCATCGAGGTCTAAATTTCCATCTCCAGTATATGTGAATATATCAACTTTAAAGGGATAGGGTCCATTACTAGAGAAGACACTCAAATTTAAAGTCGCATTTGTTACTGAACCAGAAATTTTCGAGATATCGAACTCGATAATACCTCGATCTTCAAATGGCATGTCGCCTCTCTCAACGTCCAGAAGTTGAACTACACTATTATCTATGATATCATCTGCAATACCATCTTTCGAAGAATCTAACCCATCTCGGATAGACCCATCTACTGCTGGCAATACAGATTGAACATTTTTAGTGACAGAAGGATAGCTAAGAATACCCACGTAGATATCATTGCCATCAACCCAAACTATCCTGTCACCGTAGATCTCAGGACTGCGTGCTGAGCCACTGGTGGTGATCTGAGTTTCCTGTTGAGTGGGGAGATCATACATGTAGATCTTCTGACCGTTACAGTCATCTTCCCACACTATCCTGTCATTGTAAATTGCAGGATTGTAAGCTGTTCCGCTCGTGGATACCTGAATTCTCTGTTGGGTGAGAAGGTCATATATATACGTATTATAATAATAGTGAGATGGTTCGTCATAGAAATCATCCTCCCATGACACAGCAGTCCACACTATTTTGTCACCGTATATATCAGGACTAAGTGGTTTTCCTCCGTCAATCCAAGTTGTTTCCTGAGTGGAGAGATCATACAAATAGATAGCACTAGCGTCATCTCCAATCGGTTTACACATCACAATCTTATCACCGTGGAGAGCAAAACCGTAGAAACCACGAGTACTTACTCCTCCTGATCCGCTGTTGGTTATCTGAGTTTCCTGTTGAGTGGAAAGATTATGCATGACGAGATTGGTGGAGTCGATGTACTCACCAAATTCCCCCCACACTATTTTATCTTTGTAGATATCAGGACCTGGGTAAGAAGCGTATGCTGTTCCACTTGTTGAGATTTGAGTTTCCTGTTGAGTGGAAAGGTCATACATATAGACATCGCATTTCCCATTGCGACTATCATACCACACTATTCTATTATCATAGATTGCAGGATAATTTGCTGTTCCACTTGTGGATATCTGAGCTTCCTGTTGAGTGGAAAGGTCATACATGTAGATATCAGATTTCCCATCGCGGATATCTTCCCACACAATCCTGTCACCGTAAATATGAGGGTTAGATGCTGTTCCACTGGTAGTGATCTGAGTTATCTGAATCTCGAGAGGGACTGGTTCTGGTGCCGGGACAGAAGCTATGAACTGACCAAAGGCAATAGGATTGGTTCCTACAGGCACAGTGACTGTAACCTTGTTTGTGGCTGTATCAATTACAGAGACACTATCTGAGTCAAAATTAGCTACGTATACCTTTTTTCCATCCGGAGTGACTGCAACTCCATGAGGATAGGTCATATTCCAATGGCCTCCTCCTGTTCCTAGATCCACCATGGCTGTAACATTGTTAGTTGCAGTGTCAATCACAGAGACAGTATTGCCGGGCCAATCACGAGTGCCACTATTTGTTACATATACCTTTTTTCCATCTGGTGTGACTGCAACTCCAAAAGCACTGCGGCTCACATTCACAGTAGCTGTAACAGTGTTTGTTTTTGTGCTAATTACAGATACGGTTCCACCTCTTGAGCTGTTCCAGTTAGCCACATATACTTTTGTTCCGTCAGGGGTGACTGCAATTCCGTTAGGATTGATTCCTACAGGAACAGTGGCTGTAATCTTGTTTATTGATGTGTCAATCACATAGACAGAGTTGCTACCGTGGCCCGTAACATATACTTTTGTTCCATCTGGAGTGACTGCAACTCCACTTAGAGATTCTCCTACAGGCACAGTAGCTGTAACAGTGTTTGTTTTTGTGCTAATTACTGATACAGCGCCACCACCGCTGTCGCTTTTATAGCTTGCCACATATACTTTTGTTCCATCCGGGATGACTGCAATTCCACTTATCCAGTTGATTCCGACAGGCACCGTGGCTGTAATATTATTTGTGGTTGTGTCTATTACAGAGACATTACTGCTGTAAACGTTCGTCACATACACTTTTTTACCATCCGGAGTGACTGCAACTCCAGCAGAACAACCTTCTACAGGAACAGTGGCTATAACCTTGTTCGTGTCTGTATCAATTACATAGACAGCATTGTCTAAATTCGTAATATATGCATATGTCTTCACGGGCGAAGCACTTTGTGCAGCAGCTGCCGTAGATGAAACGAGAATTAAAAATAAAATAAGAGCTGCTGATGCTAACGCTATTGAATTTAGTTTTTTGTTAGTTATCATATATCCTACCCCTTCTATCTCCTTATTCGGACATTTTTTAGTGTACTTCGAACTCTTCAAAATACAGCATTGATTCTGCGGACAGTTGACAGAAAAGAATCTCTTTGCTGAGAAACAAGATTCACAATATTTGCTAAAAAGAACGGCATTTATGTCCCCTCATAAGATACCTTTGTAACTTTTTATATCTTTGGATACACGTATTTAATGAATAAAATCAAGTACTAAACACTTGATTACCATATTTATTAGAAAGACAGCTGAAGGTTTATGATGTTGGTTTTCCATTTCAACTGTAAGTACTCACTGAGGATTTCAAATAAGCTTAAAAGAAGTTAAAAAACTAAATTGAGAAAATCAGTTGTTGAAAAACAAGAATAAAAGATACAATGGGAATTTGATTCTGAAAACATTAATTATGCATCAATCAAAGGCCATTGAAACACCGGGGCTAAAAAGCCATGGTGGAAAAACAGGAGCATTGAATTGTCGGACAGCCTCTTAGGGTGGGGTGACTGCACGCAATTTGATTTTTTTTCTGATTTTATTTTATTGTTTGTAATTTGCGTTCTCCAAAGTAAGGTACTCAGAAGAGGCAAAAAAGACAAAGAAGGGCAGAAATGTGCAGACGATTTTGAGACATAAACAGCTGGAAAACAGAAGATTTTAAGTGAGAGGACAGAATACAGTTATCCCGTTCCCGGATTTCCTTTATGCCGGACCTATAAAGAAAATTATAATGCAAGCAATTATAACGGATTGATAAATACCAGCTAAAACAACTTAAGCTACTGACTAAAGCAATTAAAATTTACGGATTATTCCCAGGAGCCTGGAATACTGAAAATAGGAATTGTTGGTTGCGGATTTATTGGCGGACAGATTTGTAGGGCAATTGATAACGGAGAGGTTAATGCAGAGCTGTACGCCCTCTGTGACTCTTCGGAGAGCAAGGTCTTTGACCTTTCAGCTTCCCTGAAGACATGCAGTCCTCTGTATATGAATATTGAAGAAATCATACGCAGTGTAGACCTTGTTATAGAAAGTGCCTCTCAGAATGCTGTCAGGTTCATTGTACCCCAAGCCCTTAAAGCAGGATGTGATGTGATGGTTCTGAGCGTGGGCGCCCTTGCAGATGAAGAACTGAGGACTGCTCTTTTCG
Organism: Methanosarcina sp.; assembly: GCF_028693135.1. Classification (GTDB taxonomy): domain Archaea; phylum Halobacteriota; class Methanosarcinia; order Methanosarcinales; family Methanosarcinaceae; genus Methanosarcina. The sequence continues at coordinate 3,021 of NZ_JAQUVZ010000067.1, read as the reverse complement.
GGCTTGCAAAGCAGCACAACTGCAAGCTTTATTTCCCCTCGGGGGCGGTTGTCGGCATCGATGGGTTAAACTCAGCATCTGCGGCTGGAATTTCCTCGGTCACCCTGACCACCAGGAAACCTCCTTCAGGACTCATGGGAGCTCCTTATGTTGTGGAACACGGTATAGAACTTGATAAACTCGTAAAAGAAACCGTACTTTTTGAAGGGACTGCCTCAGAAGCCGTAAAAGCCTTTCCTGCAAACGTTAACGTGGCAGCTACGATAAGCCTGGCAGGCATAGGTTTTGAGCAGACCAGGGTAAGAGTCATAGCTGACCCCTCTCTTTCCAGAAATGTGCATGAGATCACCGTAGAAGGAGAATTCGGAAAATTCAGCACAAGAGTGGAAAATCTTCCTTCCCCGGAAAATCCTAAAACAAGTTATCTTGCAGCCCTTTCTGCAGTTTCTACCCTGAAAAAGATTCTGAATCCTGTCCAGGTCGGGACCTGAATTCTTTCAGGCTGTACTTTGAGGGTTGAACCTTGAGGGCTGAACCTTAAGAGCTGAACCTGAACTAACAGGAATCAGGCACCTTAACTTGGATTTTCGGATTGAAGGCAGGTGTGGTTCACAAACATTAGGTTCACAAACATTATATAGTCCGGAGGAGTTAAGCACGTAAATCCTCAGGAGAAGGTTGCAGGTATGCGAAAAAGTGCCTTATGGTCATAATTATCCTTATTGCACCCCTTTATACGTTTAACGTGCCCTTTTGCCAGAATGCCTTTGCGCTATAAATCTCAAAGTTAATTAAAGCCTCTTTACACTAAAAAAATTTAAAATTCATATTTTTCTCTCAAATATTTATGGTGATCCCATGCATCAAGCAGACCTTATAAAAAGGATCCAGGAATTGAAGTTAAAACGAAACGCAGTAATTCTTTCTCACTATTACTCCCGCCCTGAAGTCCAGGACATTGCGGACTTCGTAGGGGATTCCCTTGCCCTGAGCCAGGAAGCTGTCCGCCAGGACGCAGATGTTATCGTGTTTTGCGGCGTCCATTTTATGGGAGAAAGTGCTGCAATCCTTTCTCCAAAAAAGACGGTCCTGTTGCCGGAAATTGATGCAACCTGCCCTATGGCAGATATGGTAGATGTGGAAGGCCTTAAAAGACTGAAAGAAAAGCACCCTGACGCTCCGGTTGTCTCCTATGTAAACACTTCGGCTGCAATCAAGGCAGAATCCTATATCTGCTGTACCTCTGCCAACGCTGTAGAAGTGGTAAATTCCCTTGACGCCGAAGAGGTTATCTTTGTGCCTGACAAGAACCTGGCTGCTTACGTTGCAGCCCGGACCGACAAAACCATCATTCCCTGGGAAGGGCACTGCCCCACGCACCACCAGGTCCTGAGGGAAGATGTCCTGAAAATGAAGGAAAAACATCCCCAGGCTAAATTCATCGCTCATCCCGAGTGCCGCCCTGAGGTCCTGAAACTTGCAGACAATGTGGCAAGCACACGAGGGATGATCATGTACGCGAAAAACTCTCCGGCACAGGAATTTATAATCGGCACGGAGTGTGGGCTTATTCATGGGCTCCTTAAGGCAGCTCCTGAAAAAACTTATTACTGCGTCTCTGAATTTGCCTGCTGTCCCAGCATGAAAATGGTCAATCTTGAAAATGTACTGGAATCCCTTGAAAAGATGCAACACGTAGTGACTGTTTCCGAAGACGTTCGGGTCAGGGCAAAAGAGGCCCTTGACCGGATGCTTGCGGTAAAAATAAAATAAGCATATGAATGTTTTACTTGTTTGAGCCGTCCCGTTTCTGAAGGGGAATTTGTGATTAATCTCTGATCTTTCTTTACAGGGATATTCCTCAAAGATTCCCACTAATTTTCTATATTTTCTTCCTTTTTTTGATTTTGCCGCTTGAGTTGATCCCAAAACCGAGGGTATTCTCAATGAATTAGAGTTTCAGAATTAGAGTTTCAGAATTAGAGTTTCAGAATTAGAGTTTCAGAATTAGAGTTTCAGAATTAGAGTTTCAGAATTAATGAGAAAAAATAATGATAGGCAGGTGAGAAATAAAGTCTCACCTCCTTTATGCCAGAAGAAACCTTTTAGATCTTTTTCTTCAACACGCCGTATCCTATAATAAGCGCAAATAGGGGCAGGGCAATTATCATAAATATTTTAGCCATTTCCATCGGCTTTTTGACTACGCCATTTTGTCCCGCACTTCCGTTCAGAAGTAACTTTCCTTCATTTTCCAGGTTTCTCAGAGTTTGCTGTATTTTTCCTTCCTGATATTCTGTTATCGCAAAGGAGGAATAGCCAGGTGTTTTTGCTTTAAAATAAACGTAATCCTCGTCTTCGCTAACTTTTTCCGTGGGGAGGGGTTTCCAGCCTTTGTTATACCATTGAAGGGTTATCAAGGATTCATTGACATTATTATCTTCAATCCATTCTTTTTCAACTTTGAATCCTACTAATCCATTTTTAAGAGAAGTAGGAAGTCCTGCTCCTTGATTTCCGACCCAGATATTTACATGTTTATAGATTCTGCCAGAGGGAAGTTTTGGGACAAGGGTGGATTTGCCTTTAAGCACTTCTGCAATTGTTGTTGTCCTTCTGAATGTCCTTTCCGCATCATATTCAATATATGTTATGCATGTAACGTTTTTCGGGAATTCATATTTAATATGATACCCACTCATCACGTTTCTGGTAGCAAGCTCCTTGATTTCGATATTGCTGGCTGGCTCTGCGGAAACCCCACTTCCTATGTTGCTGGAACCGGAACTAGAACTGGAACTGGAACTGGAACTCCCACCTTCTTCGTTGTCTGGAGTCCCTGTTGGTACCGGATCTGGAGTATCGGTTGGTGTTGAATCGGAATCGGATCCGGAATCGGTATCGACATCAGATCCGGAATCGGTATCGGTATCGACATCAGATCCGGAATCGGGATCGGTATCGACATCAGATCCGGAATCGGTATCGGTATCGACATCAGATCCGGAATCGGGATCGGTA
>NZ_JAQUVZ010000066.1 GCF_028693135.1 Methanosarcina sp. | reverse complement strand
TTTGCTGCATTGTTTTCCAAACCTTCCGGTGATGGCTGCTCCTTATAAGGCATAGGTATATTTAAGGAATAGGATGAAATAGTCTTCCTCATGGCTGAAGTAAAAATTAAGTTATTTGCAAATCTGCGTGAGGCAGCAGGCACACCAGAACTCCTGCTTTCCGGAGAAAAGGTTATTGATGTCCTTTTATCCCTCACCGACAAACATCCGGAGTTAAAAAGCCTTATTTTTGAAAAAAATGATGAAAAAAGCGAGAGCCCCATCCTTTGCGGCTCAATTAATATCCTGGTAAACGGAAACAATGTCCGGCACCTGGAAGGACTTGATACTCTCCTTAAGAATTCGGATGAAATTGGAGTTCTACCTCCCGTCTCAGGCGGCTGATTTTTTTCAGGGGCGAGGACATGGGCAGGATATTCAAAGAACGCACTTCAGTTGATGAAGCTTTACGGCTTTTCCTCAGGAATATTTCTCCTTTCAAGCACACAGAAGAAGTACCACTTCAAGCCTGTGCTGGCAGGGTACTTGCAGAGGCTGTAGTTTCCGGAAGAGATGTCCCTCATTACAGGCGTGCTGCAATGGATGGATACGCGGTCAGGGCATCCGATACTCCGGGCGCTTCCCCTGCAAATCCCGTGCTCTTACAGCTTTCTGACAGCATGGAAGAAGGGACCACTATGTGGATTCATACCGGAGCCGCACTGCCGGAAGAAGCTGATGCGGTTGTAATGGTTGAGGACACCATTACAGTAAGAGACATGGTAGAAATCCGGGTTCAGGTTTATCCTGGAAGGAACGTCGGGCAGGTAGGAGAGGACATAAAAAGAAAAGATCTGATTTTTGAGGAGGGGCATCTCCTTCGTCCCTGTGACGCTGCAGTACTTGCGTCCATTGGACTGAAAAGGGTGAAGGTTTTCCGAAAACCTGTGGTTGCAATCATCCCCACGGGAGACGAACTGGTAAGCCGTGAGACCGCTGGAGAAGTGCCTCCTCCGGGAATGGTGCTTGAGACCAACGGGCTTATGAATGCTCTCTATGTGGAAAGATGGGGAGGAGTTTTCAGATGTACAGGGATCGTACCTGATCGACCGGAGAGCATAAGAGAAGCGGTGGAAACAAACCTGGACGCCGATATGATCCTCATTTCAGGTGGGACTTCAGTTGGTAAAAGAGACCATGCCCCTGAGGTTGTCGAATCTCTGGGAAAACTGCTTGTGCATGGTGTTGGTATTATTCCCGGGAAACCTACAGCCCTTGGGATCATAGATAAAACTCCTGTAGTTTGCCTTCCGGGATACCCGGTTGCCGGGCTTGTTGCTCTGTATTTCTTTGTTCGCCCCGGAATCCGGAAACTGGGTTCGATCCCTGAAGTACCGGAAATTGTCCTTAGAAAGCGCCTGACTGCAAAAATAAGCTCAAAAATAGGATACGTTAATTTCATCCGCGTTGTCTTTGAAGGAGATAGGGTACGCCCAATTATGGGAGCCGGTGCAGGAGTCCTGAGTTCGGTTGCAAAAGCTGACGGCTATGTACTCGTTCCTGAGAACGTGGAAGGCTATGAGGAAGGACAGGAAGTTGAGGTATTCCTTATCGAGTAATATAAATATCCAGGAACATATACTGAAAAGGGCACGGATAACTGGACATATTTTATTACTCACTGAAAAAGAATAAAATTTTATACTAATGGGCGGTAATAGGAATGACATAACCGTCCTTTCCCCCAATTTTTAAAAATGATATCAGTGAAGAAAATGCCCTCTCCAGATAAAGAAATGGATAAGATTTTATTAATAGGAGCCGGCGGCTTTCTAGGAGCCGTTTGCCGATTTTTGCTCTGCGAGCTTGTGGAAGGGCAACTAGGTATCCTGTCTGTAAACGTACTTGGGAGTTTCATGCTGGGCATGATAATGTACGACACTGAATATCTGGGCTTCATAGGCCCTAAAGGACGGATCGCATTCGGAACAGGGTTTATGGGAGCATTTACAACCTTTTCAACATTTACAGTCCAGTCTTTCAGCATGCCTTTTATTCCTGCCCTTGGAAATATCAGCGCCAATCTCTTTCTGACCCTTACAGGCGTATTCTTCGGCAGGAGTGTTATAAAAGCCCTCTCAAGCAGGGAGATCTGAGATATGTTCCCTGTATCGGGCATCGGAGAACTCTTTTTAATAGGCACTGGAGGTTTTATAGGGGCGTCTCTTCGTTATACGGTTTCAAGCCGCGTGCCAAAAATCCAGAATATCCCGGCAGGGACTCTTACAGTAAACCTTCTGGGCAGCATAGTGCTTGCGCTCTTAACTTTTTCCTCAGAACCGGAATCCATGGTATATCTGGTAAACATAGGAATTCTGGGTTCCTTTACAACCTTCTCCACCTTCGCCTATGAAACTTTCAAGCTGCTTGAAGAAGGTCAAAACGCTTCATTTTTCCTCAATATCTTTCTAAATGTTATGCTCTGCCTCCTGGGAGTAAGCATCGCATATCTTGCCCTCAGGCTTTGATTTTGAAGATACCATCTCGGGCAGGTTAAAAGTATTGTTTCAGGCATCCTGTATGCTAAAACTATTAATTTTAATTTGTTTTTTTAAAGCATCAACTGTTATTTTAAAACTTACTTTCGGCAGGTCGACATTAGACATTAGAACATTTTTCCCGATACCGTTTTAAATCATTAGATAACTATTTATTATGTTTAAAGCTTGTTAACGTGTGACCCAACTCTCACGACCTATATAAGCACTGAACCATTTTTTCATTAAAGTTTAGTATAATAGATTAATAATTGGTCATATGTAAACCTAACAACTACACACAATTACGGAGCATCATTTCAAAATCGCCATCATCAAAATTTATCTAAAATTAAATGTCGACCTGCCGAAGGTAAGTTAAAAACATCAACTGTTATTTTAAAAACATCAACTGTTATTTTAAAAACATCAGCTGTTAGAAGCAGCGAACTAAAAAACATCAATTAAAGATAGGGTTGCCTAGAGTAAACTAACCCCTTTGTTTCTTGTAAAAAACTGTGACGTAACTTAAAAATTGATGACTAAAAAATGGTAAAATAGAAAAGCCCTTAAGTTATTTTACAAGGGCTTTTGCAGATCTTCTTATGAAGCGCCTCTTGTGACCTGAAGAGGTGAAACGCTGTGAAGGTCCGGGATGTGCTTTCTGAGCTTTCGATCTCTGAACCTTGATTACTCTGCCTTTTCTGCCTTTTACTTTTACCCAATCAATGCTGCCGGTTTTGCCCATTATCATTCCTCGTTAATTTTGATTAGAATTTATTCTGTATTTGCTTTAACTTATAAGTGCTTCATTCAAATATGATTATTCAAATACGATTTATTCACATACCAGATTCACCTTATCACCGAACACTGCTGTTTGCCGCGGATTTTTTATTCAGCAGTGTTTCAGCAAAAGATATTTTGATTCGATAATATGTCAAATCGATAATATTTCAATGATCTTGATTGGAATATTTGATATTCCTTGAAACCTGAAAGTAAGAAATTATGAGTTTCATCAAACCTTGAGTTTATCATAGAGAGAAATGCTAGTAATTAAATGTTACGGACATTTACCGAAATCCAGGCATAAAAACGTGGAAGACATGCGCAAGATATAAATAATTCTACTTCAGGAAGATGCATATAGACCCATCTGAAACTGCGCAGGCACTTAGATAATGCCAGAAACGGGATGAATAGCAGGAATAAACGAATCGTAGGACAAATATCTCATTATTCTCTTATGAAAAGGTGATTTCCGTAAAAAATAATCCTATTGAAACCAGGCTGGCCGAAGTGCGAGAGGAACTTCTGGATTTAAAAAGCTTCCCGGACTCTGAATTTGTCGGCATAATCAAAGAACTGGGATTCAGATGTGAACTCTGTGCCCGCTGCTGCACTAAAGAGTTTAATGACCATGTATTTCTGCTTGATTCAGACCTGGAAAGAATAAAGCAAATCGATCCTGATGCCGTTACTCCTGCCCCTTATTACGAATTTTGCGACCAGAAAGGCAGGTTCTACGTTTCCGGCTATGCCCTGAAAACAAAACCTGACGGCTCCTGCATTTTCCTGGAAAATAAAAGGTGCAGGATTTATGAGAGCCGCCCTTTAATCTGCAGGGTATATCCCCACATGCTTCACAGAGAAGCCGATGAAACAGGAAAAATAGACTGGCGGCAGATAAGCGGCTTAAACGAGCATGGGAGTTATCATTCAGAACTCGGCGATTCAGAATGTGAAGGAGTTGCACGTGAGACCAGGGCTTATGAAGAAGCTTATCTCAAACAGATGATTGAATTTTTCGAAGCTGTAAGGACTCACTTCAGGAAGAACGGTCTGAAACACGTCCAGAGTATATATGACCGCAGAATGAGGGAATTTCTTAAAGGGGAATGTGAACTGGAAGTTTTTGTATACTGCAAAGGCGGGTTTGAAAAGCAAAAACTCAGGTCTGAACCGGATAGGTAACCAGCAGAACTGCTTAATCTGGGAACAAACTCATCAAGGTAATAGACTTTAAAAATAAATTAAAATGACTGAAAAATTTATTTTTAGATAAAAAGACAATATTTTGTTAAAATCGTAAGGGAAGAAAAGGAAAGGAAAAGAAAGAAAGGAAAAGAAAGAAAGGAAAAGGAAGAATGGAAAAAATTTCAGTTTCTTTTACCTTTGACCTTCCACTTAAGAAGTATTCCTTCTTCAATTTTGTCAGCCGAAAGCAATTCAAGTCCAAAGATTTCGGCTTCCGTGAAACCTTCCCCATCCGTAAAAGTCGGGGCTGTTTTTCCTCCAATGATGAGGTTTCCAACGAAAGTATAAACCTCATCAACAAGGCCTGCAGAGAGCATGCCCCAGTTCAGGGTCGCGCCTCCTTCGACCATGAGGGTGTTTATGCCCATTTTCTTTAATTTTGCTGCAAGCTCTCCAAGGTCAACTTTAAGGGCTCCTGTTTTAATGACCAGAGCTTTTTCTTCGAGGCTTTTGATTTTTTCTGCAGGGGCTGAATTTGAAACAGCAATTATCCTGAGCCCGTCTCCTTTTTTGAATATATCGGCATCCAGAGGGGTTCTTGCGGCACTGTCCACAATAATCCTTACTGGATTTTCGTTTTTTCCGGCGATTTTTCGGGCGGCTTTCCTTTCAGGAGATTTTACAGTAAGGCTGGGGTCATCGGCAAGTACGGTTCCTATCCCTACCATGATTGCATCTGCCTGGGCTCGGAGTTCATCCACTCTCTCAAAATCGAGTTTTCCGGAGATCTTTACCTGCTTCCTCTCCTTTGTTGAGAGCTTGCCGTCGGCCGATATAGCTGAGTTTATAAAAATAAAGGGCCTGTCCATTTTGTGGCTCCTGAAAAAAGTATTCAATTGAGAGGCACTTTGTCTAAAAGTCGCCTTCCAGGATTAGAATTCTGGAATCTGCATTGCAATTCTGGAATCTGCCTGGTACTTGACCTTAAGTCTGTTTTGTCCCAGTTTTTTCGGGATGTTTTTATTTTTTGACTGAAATAAGTTTGAGAAGAGGCTTAAACTATTTCTGGCCTTGCTCAAAACTTTTCTCAGTCCGGGATTTCAACCCGGCTTATTCCGAGTCTATCAGGGGTTTAAGGAGGTCGTGGTCTCTTAAGAGACCCTGAAGCTTGCGGTTTGAATTAATGATTGGTATCTGGTCAATCCTGTTACGTTTCATTTTTCTTGCGCAGTCACTGACAGATGCAATGTAGGTAGCTGTGATCGGTTCCCTGATCATGACGTCGCTTCCAATCAAATTCGGGACCTTGATTCTGGACACGCTGTAGTAGATGCTCATGGTATCCCGCATTGATTCCCAGGTCCATGCATCATCATCCTGACCTGCAGACATATCCGACATCTCTACACTGTCTTCAATAACGCTTGCAGAGATAACGTCCCGATCCGAGATAATCCCAATGAGTTCCAGGGCAGCATCAAGCACAGGCACAGCCTTGACATTGGCAAGTTCCATGATCCTGGCTACGACAGGCAAAGGTGTATCACTGTAGATTGCTACTACTTCCTTTTCCACATAGTCCTTGATAGGAATATCGATATTCATATCCGCAATTGTACCCACGACATCTGCAACCGTAACAAGCCCCACGAGTTTTCCATCATCGACTACTGGAAGTCTTCTTACTTCATGCTGCAGAAGCAAGCGTGCAGCTGTCTGCAGGTCCGATCCAGGGGATATGGTTATCGGGTCTCGTGTCATAAGAAGGGCCAACTGTTCTTCTTCAGGGTTTTGTAACAGGTTTGTCCGGGTCACGATTCCTACTACTTTTGAATCCTTGAGTACCGGGACTCCCGAGATATGTTTGTTCTTAAGAATTTTAAGAACCTCATCCCTAGAACCTGGTAGAGTCGCGCATGCAACGTCCCTTACCATGATATCTTCTATGAAGATGTTTTTTGGCATATGATTTACACCTGTGTTGTCCTCTGAATCCGGGATTTTTTTGTTTATCGCTTCTTAATCAAAAGGCTTCCAGTTGAAAGCAATATCAGCTTGATTCTCCACTACGGACAACCATTACCGGAACTTTTGATCCTCTAACAACCTTTTCTGCAACGCTTCCCAGGAGGAACCTGTCAAGCCCGGTTTTTCCAAGTGTCCCCAAAACTACCAGATCAACATTGTTATTCTCTGCAAACTCGATAATCGCACTACTCGGGTGCCCTTCCTCGATTACCTCCCTTACATCCACACCTGCAGCCTCTCCTTGTTTCTTCACTTCAGAGACTGCCTTCTCCCCCTCTTTCTTCAGGATTTCATACATTGATTCCCATCCTGCATCCATTGGTATTGACGAAAAAGAAGATGTGTCCACTACGTAAAGTGCATGAACTGTAGCCCCACTAAGTTTTGCAATCTCAATTCCGTAAGATAGTGCTTTCTGGGTATTCTCAGATCCATCTGTTGCAATTATTATGTTCCGGTAAAATTCGCTCGTCATGTCTTGCTCTCCGTTTGCGTTACGAATGAAGTACCGCTAATAGATCGTCGGGCCTTGCCCTCCTTGTGATTCCACTTATAGGGTTCTTTATCCCTGCCAGATTATTTGAATTTCCATTCAGGATTATCAAATTAGCTTTATTCCCCTTTTCTATCGAAACCGTGGAATCTGGCCCCATTACAAAAGAACCATTAAGTGTGCAAATTTTAAATACTTGCCTATCTTCGATCGAAAAGATTTTGGACATAAATTCCATTTCAGCAAACATATTTACAGAGTTTAACATTACATTATCTGTCCCTGCAGATACCCGGATTCCAGCCTCAAGCATTTCAGCTATCGGTGCCATCCCTACTCCTGTTACAAAGTTCGACCTCGGGCAGACAACAACTGGAACTTCTGCCTGAGCGACTTCATCAAGGTCTTTTTTTGTGGCTTGTGTTAGATGGATCAACAGGTCGGGCTCCAGAGATAGGGCTTTTTCAATGTCACTTCTGTTCTTTTCCCCTGCGTGGATCGCAAAGAGCTTTTTTTGAGCTCGTGTACAGGCTGTAATTTCCTGCAAGAGTTCCATATTGAAATCGTTTGCTCCGCTTATCCCAAGCCCATCGGAATGCAGTAAAACCCTTCTTACTTCGGCAAGTACAACTCCCAGAGGTAGCTGGGGTTCTGTAGGCCTACCAAATATAAGGGAATGCAGTCCCAGCCCTTCAAGAGCTTTATTCAAAGCTGCAATCCCTACAACTCCTCCTTCTCTAAAATCCGCAAAAGCACAGGTTCCTGTCCCAATCATATCTAAAAGAGACTTTCTAATGTACTCGATAAGTGTTTCATAAGAAGTTTCCCTGAGAATTCTGTGTTTTAATCCATCCGGCGGCTTTACCAGAGAGTCAAGGTCTCTCTTGACCCGAAACCCGGAAGTGATCCCCATGAATGGGTCTTTACAAACTGAGTCTCCGAGATGAGTGTGGGCATTGACAAAACCAGGAGCTATTATATTTGCAGAACATGTACGTTCTTCCCCTATTTCCGTGATAATTCCATTTCTTACACAGATGTACCCCACTATGGGATCCAGTTCGGGACCTGCAATGATTGTTCCGGGAATTATCTGTTCAGTGCCGTACATATATACGCACCTCTGATGCTCATCAAACGCCTGTGCTCAATTAATGGGAGACCAAACATATACATCATATATAACTTTTCCTTAAGCTCTTTTTGTGCTTTCCGGAAATTTATATCTGTATGGGGCGTGCCAGAATAAGTATTATTAGGTTTTAAGCGGCTGCCCCCAATTAGATAAGCACGATAGGCTCATTTTCACCGGCATATTTATAAGTTAGTAAATATATATAGCCATCTGTCGCATTGTATAGGTCCTTGCATGAGATAATGGTAAATCCTAACTGTGAGTGTACAGACAACCCCAATGCGATACACCGATAGTGTGACACTGCTCGGCACGAGGGTAACTGAAAGGGACAGCGGAAAACCAGAGGATGATCTTTCGGAGTTAGTGCGTCCGGGCTACAACACTATTTTACACAAATCATTACTATAAAACTCGTTTTTACACAAATCATTATTATAAAACTCACTTTTACACTGATCTATTTTTATAAAACTCACTCATGATAACTTTTAGATATAATTTAGAAATGAATATTTAATTAGCTGACTCCGGTTGTCGGTCAGCCCGTATTTGATTATAGCTTTATTCGATTCTGGCTATTTTTATTGATCAATGGTTATTACTACCATTTGTCGGTTATCCAGTTACTCATTTATATATAGACCTTTAAAATGATGACACATATGTCCTTCGAAGAGGCAATAAAAGCTCTGGATTCAGGCATTATTATTGATATCGAAGTTACCCCGGGTTCCAGGTCACTTTCTGTTCCCAGCGGTTATAATGAATGGCGCAGGAGAATCGAAGTAAAACTTACTAAAAACGCCCAGAAAGGAAAAGCAAATGGACAACTTATTGAGAGCCTTGCCGAACTCTTTGAGATCAGCAGTTCGAATATCCTGATAAACAGTGGAGCTACAAGCAGCAAGAAGTCTTTACTGGTAAAAGGGGTTTCCTATCAAAGGGCAGTTTCGGTTTTTGGAGCCCGTTTAAAAGGATAAAGACTGGATTGCAGAAAGGGGCTTCCAAACTATATCTCCGGTATAACGAAAAAGGTTGCAGAGTAACGTGACTGATCTTGAAATATACAGAAAAAGGCTGGAAAGGATTGAAGAGCTGCTCTCAGAATTGTCAGAACACTCTGAAAAAGGGGCAGTGATTATTGTTGAAGGAAAAAGAGATATTCTTTCCATGAAACGGCTCGGTATTGAAGGCAGCTTTGAGCTTGCAACCCACCAATCTCTTTTCAATTTTTCAGAGAGGATAGCACAACTCGGCTTTGAGGTTATCATACTCACGGATTGGGATCGGAGAGGGAACCTGCTTGCAGCCAAACTTTCAGAATACTTTGGTAACTTTGGAATAAAACCTGAACTCCAGATCCGGGATAAACTGAAGCTAATAACGCAGAAGGAAATTAAAGATGTGGAAAGCCTTTATACTTACGTTTCCAAGCTAAGGTCAAAGACCGGCTCATCTTTCGACCAGGAATATGGAACCTGAACCTCAAAACGAATGGACCATCCAAATACTCCAAATGTATAAATTGATATAAAGATGCTTAAATACCCTATGAAACTTTAGAATGGAGATAAAAACCTGGGAAAAATTCTGCTAAAAAGTCAGCTAGTCAAAAAAAAGAGTTACTTTTTTTCCTACATATTTCAGAAAAAGAAAAAATAAAAGTTAATGTTTACTTTAACCTAAAAAAGAGAAAGAATTATGAATTATACATTGGATGATTCTGCTTTATCCGGAATCAGCTCCATATTTTGCGGATTTTTTTGATGATTGAATGTTCTGTCAAATTCCGGATATTTTTGAAATTTGCCAGCCAGGTCTTCAAACATTTTATGCCTTGGACTGATAATAATTATATGCGCAGGAGGGTGAATCTTTTTCAACCTGCTAATAGCCGCCCCAGCGTGGTTATTCAACTCCACAAGAGCTGCAGAGTTACATTTTGACTTGAGTGATACGCCCATTACACTTACAAGAAGCTCATCAGCATAGTTTGGTTCTATACATTTGGGTGTCGCTGAAAATTGGATATGCCCGTATCGTTCCAGGTCATGTAATGCTATTTTTACTTTATCCGAGTCGTCTGCCCGGACTAACGCGAATGATTTCATTTTTTACACACCACCAATCTAAAGAAGTTATCCCCATTTCGATATGGATCTGCCCCTATAATAAACTTTGTGTATGAAAAGGCTTAGTGGACGACCACGACTTTTCAGGTGAATGTGGCACCCTCATCATATTAATAATGTTAATAATAATGTTAATAATAATGTTAAAAATGACCAGTTCCGGGGCCGTAATATTTTGTCCGCCTTTCTTCTGAGGTAGAATTTACTCAAAAATTATAAGGGTGTTCCACAATTTATTTTTTAAAGAGTTAGTATGCGCTTCCATGAAAGAAAGTCGCATATGCTATAGTTATATGCATCGTATATATATTCGTTTTGAAATAATATTTTAATAACAGGATAACTTTACGATATATCCTATTTAGTTGAGTTATTTAAGAAACTAGATTTTATTTTATTTTATTTCATTTAATAAGATAATATTTTCTTGTTGATCCTATAAACTACATTTTTAATCCCAGAGTCAATATGAATGGAGACATTTTTCCGAGCTAATGAAGAAATAAGGGAATATTCCAGCTTTAAACGTGTATTTATAAATTTAGAAAATATCTTTATAAATTATATAAAAGTGGAATAATATAAACATAATTGATTAGATTCTGCCACATTAACTAAAAATTACTTCGTTAAATGGTATCTTTTATTTAGAACCTTGCCATATCATATATCGAGACAGTATACAAAAATATTTATCATAGGACTACCTGGGTTCTTTTTTCGTCCCCGTGCATGAAAAAACCCAAATATTCTGTGGACTGAGTTCTTCTCTTATAACCTCAATTAATTACATCTTAATATATCTTTGATCCAACAAGTCGGGTTCAATAAATTGGATTCGGTTTAGGAGCCTGTTACCAGACTATCTGGTTGAAGTATCCAGGATTAAGTGTCCAGATTAAGTGTCCAGGGTTAGATGTGAACTGCCCGCTAAATCTAAAGATTTAACGGGCTTCCTGTGTCATTCTTCAGACTATTGTTCACAAATCAAGCAGGCTCCACCCCGTGTCCGGTGAAAATATGTACTTGAGCTTCCTTTAGGATTCCAGTTTTCGCTGGCACAGTCTCCAGCCCTTAGAGAATAAGTACGATTGTGAAGTGTTGGTTAACAGGGCAATTGCGAGAATTGAATTGTGGTAACAGCAAAATATCTCTATCTCGTGCCTGGGAATCGCTTTGAGATTTCAGCACAGGGCAATAGACTTCAGAATAGAAATAAGTTCGCAAAATCAATAACAAGAGAACGTGAGGAAGTTGACGAATATCTCCCACGAAGCTGAAGACTTCAAGGTTTTACGCTTCTTCCTATAAAGACGGTGAATATATGGTTAAAGATATTGAAACTAAAGTGGTTAAAGCAAAAAAAGCTTCAATTGAACTTTCCGATGTAAGCGAAGAGGTTAAAAACAGGGCGCTTGAGGCTATGGCAAAAGCCCTGGATAGGGAACGAAAAGCTATCATTGAAGCAAATTTAAAGGATCTTGAATATGCAGCCGAACTAAAAAAAACCGGGAAGCTCACCCAGGCCCTTGTAGACAGGCTTAAAGTCACTGACTCAAAGGTCGATGGGATGATAGCAGGAATAAGGGATGTAATAGGGCTCAAAGACCCTGTGGGGGACACTCTTGCCACACTCGAGCTTGATAATGATTTGATCCTCTATCAGGTTAGCTGCCCTATAGGTCTGATAGGAGTAATTTTTGAATCCCGACCTGACGTAGTGCCTCAGGTAATGTCTCTTTGTTTGAAGAGCGGAAATGCAACTATTTTCAAAGGCGGAAGTGAAGCCAGGGAGTCAAACCGCACAATTTTCGAAATTCTTGTAAAAGCCATAGAATCCACCGAGGGCATGCCGAAAGGAGCCTTCCAGCTAATGGAAACCAGAGAAGAAATCATGAGCCTTCTAAGCCTTGATGCTTATGTAGATCTCCTGATCCCCAGAGGCTCCAATGAGTTTGTCAAGTTCATTCAGGATAATACAAAAATCCCGGTACTCGGGCACACAAGTGGGATCTGCCATATCTATGTGGATGAGTTTGCAGATCTGGACACAGCCTGGAAGGTCTGTTTTGATGCCAAGGTCCAGTACCCCGCAGTATGCAACGCCATTGAAACTCTTCTTATAAACCGCAAGATTGCGGAAGCTTTTCTGCCGAAAATGGCAGAAATGTATATTGGGGCAGGGGTTGAACTGCGCTGTGACGAGGACAGCTATTCCTTGCTTGCAGAAAAAGGGCTTTCCCCTCTTTCAAGAGCTACTGAAGAGGACTGGAGCCTTGAATATAACGACCTTATCCTTTCAATAAAGCTTGTAGACACCATAAAAGCAGCAATTGACCACATAAACACCTTCGGATCCCACCACACCGATGGGATAATCACGGAAAATATTTCCCGGAGGAAAGAGTTCATAGGGCTTATTGACTCTTCAAGCGTTATGGTGAACGCCTCTACCCGTTTTGCGGACGGCTACCGTTATGGAAAAGGCGCAGAGGTAGGAATCAGTACAAACAAGATTCACTCCCGCGGACCTGTTGGCATGGAAGGGCTACTGATTTACAAATATATTCTTATGGGAAAAGGCCAGGTTGTTGCCGACTATGCAGGAGAAAATGCAAAACCCTATACCCACAGGAAGCTTGACCTTAAGTTTGAGGATGTGGATTAATACATTCTTGAATATTTATGATATGCTTATATATTTGAATTGAAATACCAGCGCAGGTTAAGTGCAAAAACCGGAAATCCTGGCTGGCAGCTGAGATCATCTGCAGCAGTTTTCCAAATAACCTTAAGAGGCACTTCCATTGACAGATAGAGAACAATTCTTCCGTGATGTTAATAAAATCGTTATTAAGATTGGAACTTCTTCGATCACCAGAAAGGGCTGTGACCATACAAGGGAAAACTGCAACATTGACCCACTCTTCATGGAAAGCGTTGCCGCTCAGGTATCCGAGCTTCGAAAAAAGGGAAAAGAAGTAATTCTTGTAAGTTCGGGAGCGATAGGAGTCGGGCTTAACGAGCTGGGCATAGACCCTAAACCCCGTGAGATCCCTATAAGGCAGGCAGCTGCAGCTGTGGGGCAGAGCATACTGATGCAGGACTGGATCAAGGCTTTTTCCAGGCACGGGATGAAGGTAGCCCAGATACTTCTTACATACGAATTCTATTCAGATCGCGTAACCTACCTTAACCTGAGAAACAGCATTTCAACCCTTCTGGAGTATGGGGTCGTCCCGATAATAAACGAAAACGACTGTACCTGTACGAACGAGATTGAAGCAATCTTCGGGGACAATGACAAACTCTCTGCAATGGTTGCAAGCAAAATTGATGCCGATCTCCTGATCATCCTTTCGGACATTGACGGTCTCTTTGACAAGAACCCAAAAACGCATAGTGATGCAAGACTTCTGACCCTTGTAAAAAAGATCACACCTGAAATAGAGAGCTACGGAGGAGACCCTACGAGCTTTAAGGGTGTGGGGGGAATGCGGACCAAGATAAAAGCTGCAAAGATATGCAGCATGGCAGGCTGCTATGTCGTAATCGCAAACAGTGAAGTAGAGAATATTATCCTGAAGATTCTCTCTGGAGAAGAGATCGGAACTCTCTTCCTTGCTGAGAGGCATATTCAGAAAAACCGCTCCCGCTGGATTATTCTTGCCAGGGCTTCAGGAACTGTCCGTGTGGATGCCGGGGCAAAAGCTGCAGTTCTTGGAAAAAACAGCCTCCTTCCGGCAGGCATTGTGGGTATTGAGGGAACTTTTGATAGGGGAGACATCGTGAAGCTCGAGTGTGAAGGCAGAGTCTTTGCAAAAGGAATTACAGACTATACATCCGAAGAACTTATCAAAATCAGAGGAGCCCACACAGATCAAATTGAAAATATTCTGGGCCATAATAATTATGATAATGTTATAAAGAAAGAAAATATCGGCATACTGCAAGAGTTAAACTAAATCCATCGGGTTCAGAAAGATTTCCCGGATCTCCTCTGGCCCTGGAAACCAGTATTATCGATTCTGGGAGTCTAACCGGTGCTATAGAGTTTCTGAAGCCTTAACAGGTAATATTGAGTTTTCGAAGCTTTAACAGGCAAAGAAATGCAGGCATGCATTGAAATTAACCTCTTGCGGGTCAACTTCGAAACCAGTTCCTTTCAAATATACAGTTAATTTACAATTATTTTCTGGAAATAAGGAGATTTCATATATGACAGATCAAAAAATAGGATTCATAGGAGCAGGGAAAATGGGCTCTGCTCTCATGCAGGGCATCATTAAAGCCGGAATCGTAAAGCCTGAAAATGTCGGGGCAAGTGATGTATACGAGCCCTTTTTGAAAGAGCTGCAGGCAAAACTGGGAATCCGGGTGTCAACTGACAACGCTGATATTGTCCGGGATTCGGATATTCTGATTCTTGCAGTAAAGCCCCAGACCCTGGGCTCGGTGCTCGCAAATCTGAAGAAAGATATAACTTCAGAAAAACTCGTGATATCAATTGCTGCAGGAGTACCTCTCTCCACCTACGAGGATGCTCTCCTCGAAGGCACCAGGGTTGTGCGCGTGATGCCAAACATAGCAGCCACAGTTTCTGAAGCTGCTTCAGGGATTGCCCCTGGAAAAAACGCCACTCAGGATGATGTGAAAGCTGCACTGAAGATCTTTTCTGCGGTTGGCACAGCAGTTCAGTTGCCGGAATCTCTTATGGATGCCGTTACAGGGCTTTCGGGCAGTGGGCCTGCGTTCATTTTTCCGGTTATTGAAGCAATGGCTGATGGGGCTGTCCTTGAGGGAATGGACAGAAAGAGCGCCCTTACTCTTGCAGCCCAGACTGTGCTCGGAGCTGCAAAAATGGTGCTTGAAACAGGCATGCACCCCGGAGAACTCAAAGATATGGTTACATCTCCTGCCGGGACTACCATTCAGGGGGTTCACGCCCTTGAAGAAGCCGGAATCCGAGCTGCCTTTATGAATGCCGTTATAAGGGCAAGCGAACGTTCAAAGGAACTCGGAAAAAAATAAAATCCGATTCCTTCCTTCTTTTTAATTTTATATAGTAATTATTCAAGGTATAGTTACTAAAAAAGGAAAATAATGTGATTTATTGTTTTGAAATTATTTTTGGCTATCTTTTTTCAGACATATAAACCAGTCAAGACAGAGCTTGCCTTCTTCTTCCTTTCCAAGCCTTTCTTTCACTCCTTCCATTGTATTCGGAGTCGGAATGATTACGTCATCTCCTGGCTGCCAGTTCGCAGGGGTTGCAACTTTTTCTGCCGCATTTTTCTGCAGGGCGATCACGATCCTCTTGATCTCCTGCATATTCCTTCCGGTTGACTGCGGATAGTAGAGTATTGTCCTGACTTTTGCCTCCGGATCAATAATAAATACGGCTCTTACAGCCTGGGTGGTCGAGGCTTTTGGCTGGATCATGCCATATTTTTTCGCGACATCCATCTTCAGGTCTTCTATCACCGGGAATTTGATCTCGAGATTTTTCATTCCTTTATATTCGATTTTCTCTTCGATCCGCTTAAGCCAGGCAATATGGGAATAAACGCTGTCTATGGAGAGCCCTATAAGTTCGGTGTTCATTTCCCTGAATTCTTCCTGCATACTGGCAAAGGTCATGAATTCTGTAGTGCATACTGGCGTGAAGTCTGCAGGGTGACTGAATAGGATGACCCATTTTCCTTTATAGTCCTCGGGGAAATTGATCATTCCCTGTGTGGTCACTGCGGTAAATGAAGGGGCATCATCTCCAATGAGAGGCATACGTATCTGTTCGGATTCTGTTTCTGTGATGTTTTCACCTCATATTTTAGACTGCAATCTGTTTCCTTTATCTAAACCAGACGACTTCAGGTTATCGGTACTGAATCCTGAATAAAACTACATGTTCCCTTAATCGTCCCCAAAAAACACTTTATTATTAATTCTCATTGTTATATATCTTACTGGAGAGTTACCCACTAACATTCAGAGTTTCAACATTTGTTGCCTTATTTTTATGAACAGGTTTAAAAGAGAATTTGTGTTGAAAATCGTGTCTCTGATTGCTTATATAAATTGAAGCTAAAAGAAATTCATATATATGTAAAAACAAACTGTAAAAAACGCACATGAAATTCTTCGAATAACATGCCCAAACAATGAAAGTCCTTTTCACTTACCTTTTTTTGATATTAACTCCATCATTACCTTGGGACAGGAAGGTTGTTTTTTATTTGGCTCTTC
>NZ_JAQUVZ010000017.1 GCF_028693135.1 Methanosarcina sp. | reverse complement strand
GGAAAGGCAAATAAGCTATGTTGATCTGTGAAAATTGAACTCTTTTTGTCGAAAATGAAACAAAAGTAAAAACTGAAATGGGATATTACCCAATTGTAGAATTCAAAAAGGTTTTGATACAGCCTGTCATATTTTCTTTATCGTCAAAAGAGGGATTAATATTAATAGGGTTATTACCTTAGACAGAAATCAAAGAGGAAATTAAGTGCTCAGACCTGGAACAGAATACATTTACTTCCGGATTTCAGGCATCGTTCAGGAGCGGATAATGTGGAATATAGGTATGACCTTAATGAGAAAACTCTTTACATTGAAGAAAACCGAATACCTGCGTATAGCCTGGAAAAAAATGAGATTGGGAATTGTACTAGCTGTGACTCCATGCTCATGAGCCTTAGTTATCACTCTGTAGGGGATAATATTGCAGTCATAACGAAGTGTATTTCATGCGGGGCTTTCTATGCAAATATATATGATTCCGACTGGAACTGGGTAGACGAAGTTCAGGTAACGCTGATTCCCATCCCCATTCCCATAAGCAACCCTGTTATTAACAGCTGGAAAGAGCTTGAAGAAGTCCCCCTAAAAAAACTGGAAGCAGTTTTTTCAAAAGGAGAGATTGAAGCTCTCTTTGCTCGGGCAAAAGACAAAAACCCGGTTCGCCAGTACCTTTATAGAGCTCGCAAAAAATATGATCTTTTTGAAGAAATCTTTGATTTAAAGCTGGAATTATAATTTCGTTACATATTCTTTTTTAGTTTTGGGGTAAAATGGAAAGAAATAACCTTGAAAACACAATTAATTATGTGTAATAATATAAAATCACCTATATTTAAAACACATGAGTTGATGCAAAAATCGGCAACATCAGACTTCATTTTAAAAAACATAAGTAACCCAGGTTCAAGCTTAAACAAGTACCTTTAAAAAATGCCAGAAAATGAAATAATATATACCGAACAATAACATACCGATTATGTAACAATTTGATGACACACCTGAGTCATGAGTTTAATAATATAAATTGGCAAATTAGTTAAATTTTAGCTATTAAATCGAATTAAAAATTATATATTACTATTTTCGATCCGATTTTATTATTTTCAAGCTATGTGTTGTAGCTATTTTTTAGGTTAACAAGGGTAGAGGATTTGATTGAAATAATATTATATAAAAATAGGTTAATAAAATGTCAGTTTTGATATCGTTTATATATTTGTAATGTAATAAATAAGCCAACATGCCTAAAAAAATTGAATTTAGAACAAGGAAATTGGGTCCGAAAAATTGATTATCTCAGAATCAAAATTAAAACTATATTTGGCCAGACATTCTAGCAGATAATATAATGCTGCAATATATATGGATCAGTTATTTAAGTTTCATCTATGTGTTTTAGTATACTATTACACTTAATAGTCCTAGGATTTGATTGAAATAATATTATATAAAAATGGTTACTGACTAATTCTTTTAGTAGTTAATATATATTTATCACAAAATAAAAATATACCCTGCATAAAATAATTAGCAACTAATTAGTATGGGGACAAAATAATTAATTAAAAAAAGAGTTCCATTCTAAAAAAAATTTATTTACCCTCATACCATGAATTTTAGAGCAAATCAGTAAACAAAAAAAACAGAAATTATTTCTCGGACATCCAGATGTCCTTTTGCTGAACAAAACAGCGAATCTGTAATATATCCACATAATAATAATTATCTGCATGCATAAGGGTCGTTTTTAATTTCAGGGCTCCATTTTTGAGCCGTCTCTTTTACATATTTGGAATATTTTAAACAGTAAATTCCTATACTATATGGGAATCGATTTCTTATTGAGTGCAATTCCCGGATCAACCCCCAATTTAGTAAACCCGACTATTCCAGAGACTATAGTAATATAGGGTATACGGCAGACCACCGCAATATTAAATACGAAACAATGTTACCGAAAAATAATTCTGAAAAAGGATAGAACTATACATATAGTATCTATGTACAGAAACTTCTATTAGAAACTTCTATTAATTTCATTTTTCTAAACAATCCTCCTTAAAAAATGCCCCACTATCCTATTAAAAACTATTTGTGTACATATATGTGCTTTAATGACTTTTTTCTACCTATGTGTATGTAGGTGTATTTTACTTGAATGGTCTACCCTATTTGCTCAAAAAAATATATTATAAATATAGGGTAATTTTAAATACACTGTCTGTAATATTTCTGTATGGACAATAATAATTTTAAAAGTTGGGGGGTTGGAAAAAAATTTAATTTAGAAATAAGTAATTTTTACAAAATATAAGTTAATTTTTTTGAGTAATATACCTTATTATTCACAATATAAGTTATTATATTATGGGTGTTTAAATGATGAGTAACTCAATAATGGCTTAATAGAAATACAGATAATAATATAAATATATTAAAAAGTATAATTCTTTTTTCTATTACATCTAAAAAATACGAATACTTTTATGTATGCATTTGTAAGTATTATATAATATCTAATCACATGCCCTCATATATATGTTATTTAGTAATTATTTTTGGATGCATCAGGCAATTAAATTTATCCCATGTAATTTATTTATAATGTACATCCGGCAATAGTAATTTTACAAGAAATGGTGCCCAATTAAAACATATTTCTAAATATACATAATCTTGACAAGGGGTATTAGGAACATATAATAAAACAGCATATTAATAACAGATATTTTAACAAATATCTTAAATTATATCGTATATTGGATATACCTTATTGTAATATAAATGTATCTACATTATTTAAAATATGCTATATATAATTTTAATTAGAAAATACCTAATTGTAGTGCTACATAAATAAACATATATCTAATTATGTATCATACAGGGATTTAGACAGATTGTTATATTATATTGAAGTATGTTAAAGAAAATGTATTATGCAGAGCATAATCTTCAAAAACATATGATTCACCTTAAGTATTCTAAATAAATTATTTGACTATGTTTATAATATATTTTTTGTACTCATTTGTATAGACTAATTGAAATGCAATAGCCGTAAAAAACATATTGATAAGTAAAACTAAAGATTTGACTATATTTTCTCTAGATATGGCAAAAATAAGCAGGCCATTTTAAAACTTCGACGATGACTCTGATATAATCAATTGTTTTTTATTGTAGACCAGTTATATTGTGAATATTTAAAATCGGAAATAATTTAGATAGTAAATACTTCTAGATAATACTTCTAGATAATACTTTTATCTTTATTCACCTTTACAGCTTACTTATCTTTACTTACCATTACCTTACTTGCCTTTATTCACTACTTACACCCCATCTGCCTCAAAAATTTAAATAACTGATTAGAAATATCTATAATCGTGTTATGAGGTATAGTAAATAAAGACAAAACTTTATACCTGCATAATTAATATTGCTCTAAACACATTATGAAAAATTTTGTTTTAAAGAAGAACACAGGAATCCCCATGCTTGAAAACGTTGACTTATCCCAGACAATACCAAATGACGAATATAAGAAGAGTATGAAAACCCTTGAAGTTAAGCTCGGTGCTCTTCAACGAAGGGCATGGGAGTTGAAAATACCCATCATACTTGTTTTTGAAGGCTGGCATGCATCAGGGATGGGAGAGGATATCAACCGTTTTATCCTGCCTCTGGACCCAAGAGGATTTGATTTTCATACCATGACCAGGCCCTGTTATGATGACCGCCTCAAGCCTTTCCTTCTGCGGTTCTGGGAGCTGATCCCTGTAAAAGGAAGAATTGGGATCTTTGACCGAAGCTGGTACAGCAGAGCAATAATCGAGCTCTTCGGAAAAGAAAAAGGTGAAAAAGGCGAAAAAGCCCTGGAAAATATCCTGGAAGAAATAACCTATTTTGAGCGCCAGCTAGCGGATGATGGGTACTTGATACTCAAGTTTTTCCTCCACATCAGTGAGAAAGAACAGAAAGAGCGTTTCAAGGAAATCAAGAAAAAAGATATTCCTCTTATTCTCGATGAATATGAAGGGAAAAACGGAAAAGAACTGGATTTTATCGAGCAATATGAAGAATACCTGCCTGTTGTAGAAAAAATACTTGAGAAAACAGATAGCCCCAATGCCCCCTGGACAATAGTCGAGGCAAACGACAGGAACTTTGCAGTCCTGAAAATCATGGTAACAGTAACTCATGCAATTGAGACCTCTATTGAAAAGATAACAAGGACTCCGGGGCAGCAGACAATCAAATATCTTGACATAGCAACTACAAATCTCCCTGTACTTAACGGTTCAACCCTGGAAAAGACCGACCTCTCAAAAACCATTTCTATGGAAGAATACAGGGAGTCTAAAAAGCTTTATCAGAATAGACTCGAAGCCCTCCAATATGAACTTTTTAGAAAAAAACGTTCAGTGGTCATAATCTTTGAAGGTTGGGATGCTGCAGGTAAAGGAGGGGGCATTCGCCGCCTTGTTGAAGAACTCAACCCCCGGCTTTACAGGGTTGTGCCTGTGGGATCACCGAATGATACGGAAAAAGCCCACCAGTACCTCTGGCGTTTCTGTGATGCAATACCACTGGCCGGACATATAACTATTTTTGACCGGAGTTGGTACGGCCGTGTCCTCGTAGAAAGAGTGGAAGGGTTCTGTACGGAAGAAGAATGGGGAAGAGCCTACAGGGAAATCAATGAGTTTGAAAAAATACTTGTTGATGCAGGAGCAATCATCTTCAAATTCTGGCTTCAGATAGATAAAGAAACCCAGCTCGAGCGTTTCGAAAGCCGACGAAATGATCCGGAAAAAAACTGGAAAATTACAGACGACGACTGGCGAAACCGGAACAGATGGAATGACTATAAAGTTGCAGTCGATGAGATGCTCCAAAAAACAAGTACTACAGGTGCCTCATGGATAATTATCGAATCCCGAGACAAGCGGTATTCAAGGGCAAAAATCCTGAAAACCGTAGTTGAAGCCATTGAAGAAGAATTGAAGAAGAATTGAAGACGGCTTAAAAAATTAAATTGGGTTTAAAATGATTAGAGTAAATTAAAGGTACCTTAAAAAACGGAATAAATTTAATAAAGAAGAGATGAAGAATTGAATAAATTGAATATATGCTCAAAAAATCTGGAAAATCATTTTAAATTCTGAAGACTTTCAGTGCATTCACCAGGCTCAGGAAGGTTTCTGGATCTTTTACCACACTTTTCAAAACTTTTTTCAAAACTTTTTTCAGACTTTTCGGAACCTTTTTCAGCTTTATCAGAGCCCTTTTCAAGCTCATTTTTTTCCATCCTGTGCCTGCGCAAAGCTACATCAATACCTTTTTGCAGGTCTTTTTCATCAAAGGGTTTCACAATATACCCCAGAGGTCCCGTCTTCCAGGCATTTTCCACAATTTTGCTGTCGGAACAGGCAGTCAGGTAAACCACGGGCACATCAAAGCGTGCCTGGATCTCTTTTGCAGCTTCTATTCCATTCATGTCTCCTTTCAGCATTATGTCCATTAGCACAAGGTCAGGAAAAGTGCCTTCGGCTTTGCTTATAGCATCCTCTCCGGATGAAGCAACACCTACTGGTGTATACCCCAAAATCTTTAACATCCGTTTGATTCCCATTGCAACAATATGTTCATCTTCGACAATCAGAATTCTTCCTTCTGGCATTAATTGCACCTTCGTTTTTTGCTTCAGCTCCAGACTTATTTTTATTTCCCCATTTACCCTACTGAAGCTGTTGATTTCACTACCAATATCATTATCAATCTTTCTATCAACTGGATTCAAATCTTACCTTCCCCCTTCAAAAAAGGCATGTTTAAGAGCTTTTGACACAGGCTTGATGGCAGCCAATATTCACCCCCAGGCAACCCCCTGGACTACCATTATTCCCTCTCTCCAGCAGCTTTATAACCGTAAAAACCACGTGGTCAAACAAAGACTCAACCCGAGAGTTTTTCTAATACGAGTCTCTATATAAATGAAGCTATATAGCCTCCACTATACGGTATTGACAAAAGAGAAGAGATTATTTCAAGGCTTTATCCTATGCAGAAAAGAAAGGTTATGGCAAGGGAAACGCGATATTTTTATGCCATTCAAAATTTTAACCTTAAGAATTTCTCCCCCCATGAAGATCTTCATTTATATTCGTCCTCTTCATTTATCTTTATCGATCTGTTTCTATAGTAAATTTTTAGGCAGGATAATGTAACTTACCTTCGGCAGGTCGACATTTAATTTTTGATAATTTTTGCTGATGGCGATTTTGAAATGATGATCCATAATTGTGTGTAGTTGTTAGGTTTACATATGACCAATTATTAATCTTTCACACTAAACTTTAATGAAAAAATGGTTCAGTGCTTATATAGGTCGTGAGAGTTGGATCACACGTTAACCAGCTTTAAACATACTAAATAGTTATATAATGTTCTAAAACGGCATCGTGAAAAATGTTCTGATTTTTAATGTCGACCTACCGAAAGTAAGATGTAAAAAACCAGAAACGGAAACAAACGGAAACAAACGAAAACAAACAGAATTAGAAATAGGGTTTGTGGAGTAAAAAGCTCTTGCAAACAGGTCAACTACCTCTGAGCTAAAGACTCAGGGGTTTCCTGCTGAAGTTTAAGAAGTTGAATCAGGGTTGAAGAGCTGAACTCAAGAATAATCGTGCTGAGAAGTTTATAGATTAGAAGTTTATAGATTATCTTTCTCTACCTGCTTAGCTTTCTCCGTCAGTTCTTTCCTCTGGATTTTCTTTTTCTTTCCTGTACCTGTGCAGGGCTATTTCTATATTGCTGTGCAGGTCTTTTTCGTCAAAGGGTTTTACGATATAGCCAAAGGGTCCGGTCTTTTTAACCCGCTCGAGAATATTGCTGTCGGAATAAGCAGTCAGGTAAACCACAGGCACATCAAAACGTTCTTTTATCTCCTTTGCAGCTTCCACGCCGTCAAGTTCTCCTTTCAGCATTATGTCCATCAACACGAGGTCAGGAAAAGTGCTCTCGGCTTTGCTTATGGCGTCCTCTCCGGATGAAGCTACACCTGTAACCGTGTATCCCAGGCCTTTCAACATGCGCTTTATTCCCATCGCAACGATATGTTCATCTTCGACTATTAGAATTCGTCCTTCGGTCATTCCTTACACCCCTTGTTTGTACTTCAGCTCCTGAAAGACAATTATAAACCCGGTTCCTCTGCTGGTATCAAGTTCTATGCTCCCATTAATCTGGTCTACAAGTGCAGTTACCAGCTGGAGCCCGAGAGAATCCGTGTTTCTAAAATCAAGGCCTTCAGGGAACCCTTTACCATCATCTCTGACAATCAGGGTCAGCCCATCCACTATTTTGTTTTTCCCCTGTGTGCTGCTAATGCCAGTACAATCGATTTTCTCGCACTTAGCCACTTGATCTTCTGCATTTTTATAATTTTCTCTATAAGAAGGTGAATCTCTTCTGTTCCTGTGCAGCTGGATGTAGATTTCTCCGTCCTCGCCTTCAGAAAAGGCATGTTTAAGGGCGTTTGAGACAAGTTCGTTGATAATAATGCCCAGAGGAACTGCAGTGTCCATTCCGAGGAAAACGTTATCAACATCGAGTCTCAGACTGACTTTTCCGCTCCCCACTGAATAGGACTGGAAGAGATAATTGGAAAGTTCCTGAATGTAATCTGCAAAGTCCACACTTACCATGTCTTCGGACTGGTAGAGTTTTTCGTGGATAAGAGCCATTGACTTAACCCTGTGCTGGCTATCTTTGAAAGCATCCATTACCTTCTTATCTGAGAAGTTTCCGGATTCCAGGTAGAGCAGGGTTGAGATTACCTGGAGGTTATTTTTGATCCTGTGATGAATTTCCTTTTTATGGATTTCTTCAATCTGTAACAGGACCTCTTCGGCTTTTTTATGTTCGGTTATATCAAGGATAATTCCTTGAAGGCGGACCTCGTCTTTCTCATCCCTCTGAATAAAAGTCCTCTCATCCACCCAGCGGACTTCCCCGGACTTTGTCAGTATCCGGTATTCCGAGGTATAGAAGTCACAGCCGGACTCCACATTCCTGGCAAGCTCTTCGTGCATTTTTTCGAGGTCTTCCGGATGGACGATATCTTCGTAAAAAACGTTCTTTGAGATAAAATCCCCTACTTCATACCCTAAACGTTTAATGTTTTCCGAGACAAATTCCGCAGGCCAACCAGGTTCATATTTCCATAAAAAGACAATTACCGGACTATTGTTGATGACTCGTTCCATTTCTTCTTTAAGCTTATTGGAACGCTCCAGCTCCATTGCGTAATCCAGCAGGGCTTTTTCTGCTGCCCTGCGCTGCGCTGTAACAAGATCAAGAGCCATGCGGGTCTCTTCAATCCCATCCGTAAGGAGCTTAAAGTCTCCATGCCCATGCACAAGGATCTCTCGCTTGAAATCATTGTTTTGAAAAGCCGTCAGAACAGCATTAGAATCATCAATGATCCTGTTGAGGGTTCCGGAAAATTTATCAAGGGTATTCCCAAGATCCCTGAACTCCCCCTGTACATCTACATTGACCCGTTCTTTCAACTCCCCTTTTGCAAGGGCATTGGTTACCCTTATGGTTTCCCGGATAGGCACAATCACGGCCCTGAGAATTTCGTTCAGACCGCTTGGAATTTCCCGAAAATCAATTTCCACATCAGTATTTGCCCTTACATCGAGCTTTCCTTTTACCGCGTCCTGTGCAATGTTCCTGAAGTCATCAACAATTTCATCGATTGGTTTTGTGATGGACCGGGCAATCATATAAGCCAGAGCCGCCATAAAAAGAATCGAGATTGCAGAGATGATAAGAAGCCGGTCTCTCAGATCAGCAACGCCGGCAAGCATTTCTTCTTTAGGGACTACCAGCACAAACGCAGAATCTCCTGTTTCAACAGGCTCGTAAAACATAATAACTGTCTTGCCTGTGGTCGGGTCCTTAACTTCAATATGCCCTCCTCTCCCCTGCCGAATATCCTCTGAGGCATATTTTATCTCTTTTGCATCAAATTCAGAGAGGCTCTTTTTTCCGATCCAGTCTTTCTGCGTGGGATGAGAGAGGAAAACACCGGTGTTGCTAACCATGAAAGCATATCCCGTATCAAAAGTCCGGATATTACTTGCAACCTCATCCACATACTCAAGCGGGACATCCACCCCAGCAATCCCTGCAAATTCTCCGTCTTTAAAAATAGGAGAGTCGTAACTCACCATAAATATTCCTTCGTAAAAGTAGGGTTCGGTCAGGATATCCTTGCCAGTAGCTTTTGGCAGCTGGTAGTAGTCAGAAGAATCATAATGAACAAGGGGCTCAACTACCATAGGCCCCTCAATCTTGTTGCAGTACGGGACAAACCTGCCTGTTACATCGTGCCCGGAAGTATTAACATAGTCTCTATCCATGTCGTCAAAAGCGTTCGGCTCATAACCCAGATAGACGCCAATTAAACTTGGGTTTCCTTCAAGGATATTTTCAAGGATGTCTATTGCCTCTTCCCTGTCAGAAGCTTCGTACTCAGCCATTGTAAGCGCAAGGGTTCGTGCAACAGCCTGGTTGGACTTCATACGAGCATCGAACTGGTTTGCATAGTTGTCTGCCATCTCAATGGATTTCTCATAAGCAAGCTTTTCTTCCTGAGAGGTTACAGTCCCGATGATGACTGCCATGGATACGGCAAGAACGAGAAAAACTCCGACAACAATAAGAATAACCAGCTTTGGCTTTAAGGGGACGTCTTTGAACCTCATAGTACCAGGCTTCCGTGAATTAGGGCTTTTGGAGATCGGTTCAGCATGGACCGTCAACTATCGTTTTTAAAAACCGAGGACATTAAACGTCTGTTACTTCCCGAGCAAATTTTCTGTAATGCATGAAAAGCTCCCTGCCCCAGCGAAGTGCACTTGCATCGAAGCTCATCACCTTTCTATGGTCATATCTTCCCTGCCTGTTGAAAAGGCAGAGGTACATAAAACGATCAGTGACAGCAATGGTAGGAATACCAAGACTTTCTTCACAGACCGCTACAGTTGTATTTTCAGAATCAAAAAGGGATTGAAGGTCGTCGGGAGAGTCGTTTTTGAGCCTCTCAAATACGGATTCCGTTAGTACGAGTTCCACTTCAGCCTCACTCTTTGCAAGCTTCGAATATAAAGACGGATACAGGGGGTGATAATAAGAAAGAGAACTCAGAATGCACCCGGATTTTGCAAGATTTTCCGTAAATTCCCTGGGGAGGTCAAAAAGATGGTTCAGGTCAGGCTCAATCACCATGCACTCCCCGAGTTCACCAAGGCGCATGAACATATCCGCTGGTATCACACTTGTGTCCCGGCTTGCCCAGTATTCTTTGTTTTCCTCGATGACCTCAAGTGTGTTGAGCAGGGGCAGCATGTTCCCTACAACCAGTTTTCCAATCTCCGAAAGTTCATAAGTGTCCCCTTTCTGGAGGATCAACTCCTGCTTTTTCAGGATCTTGATTTGAGGCATCATCGCTTTAGAATTTACATTAAGGGAAGTCTTGATCTGCTCGATGTCCCGGGGTCCCTCCATAAGCAAAAGGAGGAGGTTTTTCCTTTTTTCAGAAAGCCAGATGGTATCGCATAAAGAGGAGGTCATTGATGCTCCATTATATAAATTAACTTTTATTAATATGTTATGTTCTGGAGATCTCTAATTGATCAATTATCTCTAAAGTTCAGATTTTGGGTTACTTTTCCATATATAACCTGAAAAATATACTTTTTTAAATAAGGAGAATTTCAAGCCGCTCAAAAAATTTAACAGCATCAAAAAATCCTGTGCCAAAGGAATATCCTTTTTACTCTTTCTTTTACCTGAACGTTTTGAAAGAACCCCATAGGTTGGGCTATATATTATCGGAGTTATATAATAAATCACACCCCGGGAAACTTATCAAACCTTCTGGAATAGGCAAATTGTCTTGAGTAAATCCCCGGTACAATAAAAAAAGAAGGTTTGAAAACAGATTAAAAATGGCACAAAAAACGGATTGAGTATAATATAGAAAAATTGTTGCATCCTCGAAAAGAAAGTAAAATGAATCTCAGGGAAGAACGAAAGCTTTCCGGGCTGCATGTGGGAATGCAATCCGGCACTTACGGGACAAACTGAGAATAGCGAGTAAGAGAACAACTGATTGCTATTAGAGATGTACAGGCATCTTTCTTAGCTGCTCCTGAACCCCAGCAAATGCATTACAACATTTACCTGAGGGATGTGGCCGTGGGATTTAAGGTCACATTCCTCGGGTACCTCCAAATAATACCTGCTCTTTTCAAATAATTGATCGGCTTTTTTCAAATAATTGACCGGCTCTTTTCAAATGATTGAAACTTTTAATGGCATTAAAAAATCACATGAAATAGGTAATGTCCTGAGGCACTTTCTCGAACTCATGGCAATTGAAAGAACTTCATAGGTTGGGCTATATATCATAAATCATATAATAATAGCTGTCAGGAAAAGCAAAAAGAGGTTCATCCTGGCATGATTTGAGGCTCAAAAGAAGGGATAATTTTGAGAAGCAAACATAAGATGTAAAACCAGATACATCAAAAAGAACCTCAAAGGGATATGAGTTTGGGAACTCATCAAGAACAAAACACCACCTTCAGAAAAAAACGGGATTTCAGAAAAAAACGGATATGAGTTTGGGAACTCATCGAAGAAAAAGGAAATTTGTTAGGATATGAGAGAAAAAAGAGAAAATGCCAGTTAAAATAACTTCTCATAAAGGAACCCCAACCTTAGAGAAACCCGAATTAATAAATATGAGAGAGGAAAACCCCAATTAGTAAACAGCTAATGATCGAAAAGATCCTCAAGGTCTCAAGTCAGGGTTTTGTGATGTTATGTACATGATCCTGAATGGCAACTTGAGATAATGGCAAATTGAGGTTCATTTGGAAACAAGATCAGGCTAATGTATGACCTGATACATAAGCTGTTGAACATTTCCTTTACTCTACCCCTGGAACAAAGTGAAAACAGTGAAATGAACTGGCACATAAATCACTGTAATTATCTCATGCCCTGCAGATTTCACTTTTTATTTCTTTTTGATTTTACTTCCTTTTAATTTTACTTCCTTTTAATTTTATTTCTTTTTGATTTTACTTCCTTTTAATTTTACTTCCTTTTAATTTTATTTCTTTTTGATTTTACTTCCTTTTAATTTTACTTCCTTTTAATTTTATTTCCATCCTGATATAGTTCAACAATTCTGCTTATTTTGAGAGCAGTTTCTGTCGGATTCACCACTATAACTCTTTTAATAGCATCAGTCATAATTTTTGCTTGTACTTTAATTCCCGGAACCTGATCCTGAATTCGGTTCCCCTGCTCGTGTCAAGTTCAATGCTGCCTTCAACCTGGTCCACAAGGGAAACAACCAGCTGCAGGCCCAGGGAGTCGGTCTCTTTGAAGTCAATATCTTCAGGGAAACCTTTGCCATTATCCCTGACAATAAGTGAAAAACACTTTCCTGAAACTCCGGTCTTGCTTTCTTTATCGGTGTCAGGCGATTCGGTCCCTTTGTCATCCGTTCCGTTTTCTTCCTTTTTGAGACAGACACAGATCTCGCCGCTTTCCCCTTCCGAAAAGGCATGTTTAAGGGAATTTGAGATAAGTTCGTTGATAATAATGCCCAGGGGAACTGCAGTATCCATTCCGAGGAAAACATTATCAACATCGAGTCTCAGGCTGATATTTCTATCACCCACGGAATATGCCCCGAAAAGATAGTTTGCAAGGTTCTGGATGTAGTCCGAAAAGTCAACGCTTATCATGTCTTCGGACTGGTAAAGTTTTTCGTGGACAAGAGCCATGGACTTAACCCTGTGCTGGCTGTCTTTGAAAGCTTCGATTACCTTTTCATCATTGAAATTTCCGGACTCTAGATAGAGCAGGGTTGAGATTACCTGCAGATTGTTCTTGATCCTGTGGTGAATCTCTTTCTTGCGGATGCCTTCCATCTGCAGCAGGGCTTCTTCAGCTTTTTTGTGCTCGGTGATGTCCAGGATAATTCCCTGAAGGTGGATCTCGCCTTTTTCGTCCCTCTGGATAAAAGTCCTCTCATCCACCCAGCGGACATCTCCGGATTTGGTAAATATCCGGTATTCCGAATTATAGGCATCACAGCCTACGTCCACATTTCTAGAAAGTTCATTCTCCACTTTTTCGAGGTCATCCGGATAGACAATGTCTGCATAGAGAATACTTTTTGAGATAAAATCCTCTACTTCATATCCAAGCCTTGAAACATTTTCCGAGACAAATTCTATTGGCCAGCCTTCCTCATACTTCCACAAAAAGACAATCACAGGGCTGTTGTTAATTATTCGTTCCATTTCTTCTTTTAACCTGTTCGAGTGCTCAAGCTTTCTCGCATACTCAATTAAGGATTTTTCCGCCTCTCTGCGCTGGGTTGTAGCCCTGTAAAGGACCAGGCGGGTCTCTTCAATTCCATCGGTCAGGAGTTTGAAGTCTCCCTGTCCCTGTATCCGGATAGAGCGCTTGAAATTATTGTGCTGAAAAGCTGTTAGCACGGCGGTCGAGTCGTCAATAATCATATTAAGGGTCTCGGAAAACTTATCCAGCGTATCCTCAAGTTCCAGAAACTCCCCCTGCACATCCACATTGACCCTTTCCTTCAACTTTCCCTGTGCAAGAGCATTGGTTACCCTCATGGTTTCCCGGATAGGGATAACAACAGCATTGAGGATTTCATTCAGGCCTCTGGGAATTTCCCTAAAATCGATTTCCACATCTGTTTCAGCCCTTACCCCGAGTTCTCCTTTAACCGCGTCTTCAGCAATGCTCTTGAAGTTATCAACAATTCTGTTAATTGGTTTTGTTACGGACCTCGCAATCATATAAGCCAGAGCCGCCATGAACAGGATTGAGATTGCAGAAATAATAAGAAGCCTGTTTCTCAGATCGGTAACTCCGGCAAGCATTTCTTCTTTCGGGACGACCAGTACGAAAGCAGAGTCTCCGGTCTCAACAGGTTCGTAAAACATAATAACGGTTTTTCCGGTTGTCGGATCCGTTGTCTCAAAGTGTCCACTAACACCTTTTTTTATATTTAATGAGGCTTTTTTGAGTTCTTCCCCTTCAAAATCAGAAAGGTTCTTTTTTCCGATCCAGTCCTTATGGGTCGGATGGGACAGAAGAACTCCCGCGTTGCTAACCATAAAAGCGTATCCTGTATCAAAAGTCCGGACCTCACTTACCACTTCATCCACATATTCAAGGGGAACGTCCACTCCCCCAATCCCTGCAAATTCCCCATCTTTAATGATAGGAGAAACGTAACTCACCATGAAGACTCCTTCATAAAAATAGGGTTCAGTGAGCAAATCTTTTTTCGTATTTTTTGGAAGCTGGTAATAATCCGAATGGTCATAATGAAGGAGAGGTGCAACTGCAACAGTCCCATTAATTTTATTCCAGTAAGGGACAAACCTGCCAGTTTCATCATGGACAGGAGCATTTACGTATTCTGCATCTTTCCCATCAAAGGCATTGGGCTCAAAAGCTACATAGGTCCCGAGGAGAAGAGGATTATCAAGGAGCAGGTTTTCCAGAATCAGAAGAGCTTCGTCCCGGTCTCCAGTTTTGTAACTTGCCATGGTAGTGGAAATCGTCCTTGCAATGGCAAGGTTGGCTTTCATGTCCGCATCAAACTGGTTTGCATAATTGGAAGCCATTTCAACTGACTGCTGGTAAGCCAGCTTTTCTTCCTGCGTTGTAACCGTGGAAATAATCACAGCTGTGGAAGCCGTAAGGATTAGAAAAACCCCGAGCACGGTATAGAGGATCATCTTTGTTTTCAACGGGGTATCACTGAGCATTATTAACCCTCACTATTGGTATCTTTCGTTTTTAGCTGCCGAACAGGTGAAAAGGAAGCAACTTTCCACAATTTAGATTCGGATAAAAAACCAGTCCCCAATTCTATTATTTTGCAGGAGAATTCATTCAGGAAGGGAACTTTCAATTTCTGAATGTTTATCCTGAAACATTCTTTTTAGTCAGAAGAATTTATGAACCTGAGGAAAAAATCAGGCACAATCGGGTTTTTAACGATTTAATTTTATGGGCACTTAAAATATTTAAAAACTCCTAAAAAACACCTCTAAGAAACCCTAAAAATGGGAATCTCTATTAGAGTGGAGAAGTTCTATTTCATATTCATAAAACCTCAGCAGGAAACCTGATAAAAAGAATGGATACGGAAAAAAGAAGGAGTGCAGGATATGTTTCTGCATTCCCATTTAATATTTATGTCGTGGTTTCACCCAGTACATGGGTTTCTTTTTCCACCCTTATCGGGTTCTCGTTCTGGGAATAGAACCAGAGCGGGACATAAAGGGCAAGCACCACAAAACCGACTATGGTGGAAGTCCAGCCCACCTCAAGGCTATTGAGATAAATAACCCCTATCAGACAGAGAGGCAGGTTAAAGAGCCCGAAAATCATAGCAACGTACTTCCAGCCTCCCGGGGCTTTGAAAGGTCTCTCAAGACTTGAGAATCGGGGGTCGATTTTTGCCTTCACATACGCAAAGAGACTGATTCCGTTAGCACAGACGTATCCGATTGCAGATGCCGCCAGGATGGCTGCAGGAGTCCCAAGGCAAATGAAACCCATGTTGAAGAGAGCGATGACGATCATCGCATTAACAGGAGTTCCGTGAGTATTCATCTTTCCGAAGAACTTTGGAAGATTTCCTTCATCAGCCATGGAATACATTGCCCTTGAAGCTCCAAGGAAGGCAGTCTGGATGATCATTACCATTGCCGCTATCAGCATGAGGATGGTAAGAGATCCACCTACGGGCCCAAGAGTCATCTGAGCCATCGGGAGCATTGGCGAGAAAGGTTCTGCCAGAATTCCTGCTATTCCCAGGGTTCCGGTACAGGCTGCCTGAACAAGGATAAAGGTCACCAGACAGATTGCGCCGCAGATAAAGAGGGCTTTGGGAACGTCGGACTTCGGGTTTTTGTACTCAGGTCCGTAGATGGCTGCAGTTTCCCAGGCACAGGCGCTCCACTGAGCCATTGCAAAAAGCCCGAGCAAGATCAGGATGTGCGGTATATCCCAGCTCCAGTCTGTGGGAAGCCAGGCACCGGTGATGTTGCTCATTTCAAATTGCCCGGTTACGAAAGGTGCAAGGGAAATGATGATAAGCGGGGCAAGAGAAAGCACGGCAAGAATGTACCCGAGGGTTGCTCCGCCGGCAAGCCCGCGATAATTGACTATCATAAGGAATACATACACAACTGCCCCTGAGGCAAGGTAGAGGGCAAGGTCAGGAACGCCGGCAAAGGCAGGGACCAGGCCTTTAAGGTAGCTTCCGATAAGGATTGCAAAGATAGCAAGCACGGGGTTCCAGGCAAACCAGTAGCTCCAGGCACTGAACCCTCCCAGAAGTTTACCCTGGTCGTACTTCTTGTTTCCCTTATTCGTACCAAACACACTCTGGGCGTATCCCGGAAGCCCTGAAGCTTTAGGGAACATTGTTGCAAGTTCTCCGTAGGCAAAGTTCTGCATGAACCCCTGGAAAACGGAAAGAACCCAGATGACGATTGCAAAAGCCCAGACATAGCTTGCAAAGTAGCCGATAGACGGAAGGATCAGCACAGGAACCCCAAGGGCGATTGCAAGCCCTTGCTTCCAGTCTATTGTCCGCTGAAGCCCCCCTGATTCACTTTTTTCGTCACTCATTTTTCAACACACACTCCATTAATTATTTATTGGCATAACCTGAAGATTCGCACAGCTCTTGCAGCATAAATAAGCCTGCAGAACCTGCAAGCAGAAGAAGCGGGAAGATATTCAGGAACCAGGCCGGGTGGGTGCACCTGCGTTTTTCCGCCTGTAGCAGCAACCCGTAAAAAGTTTCGCCATGTTTCCTGAATTATTCCAGAGGAATATGGTTCCTGTCCAGAGGAATATGGTTCCTTAACCCCGCTATTCGTGTTTATTGCAATCTTTTGTACAAATTCGGTTACTATTCGGTATGTTTATCTGATCTGTCTTCTGAAGAGATCGCAGGAGTTGATCTTGACATCGAGCAGCTTCTCGATATTCATTTTTGCAGCAATTCCCTTTGCAGCACCTGGAACTGAGGTGATGACGCCAATATCGAGTTCTTCACGGAGTTCTCTCATGACATGTTCGTCTGAGAGGTCCATTGTTTCAACATTAAGCTTCTTTGCCACGTACTCTTTTGCTTCTTTTATCCTCATGTTCTTTGAGAACTGCATCCTTGCAACGAGGTCTCCGGCTGCTCTTATCCCGGTCATCCCCGATGCCATTATGTGGGAAATCGGCATACCCATTGGGTCGCCGACCCCGATCTATATGCCGTCGACGCCGGCAATCTCGACCATTGCCTTGCTTGCCCTTGTAACGGCATCGATTGGAGGAGTCTCAAGCATAGGGATTCCACCTACACCCATACCCATGTTCACGTGACATGGAATTGAGGTTGCGCCTACTGCAGCCTTTATAAATGTGACAGCCCGTGCCAGATTCCAGGCTGAGGTCTTGCTGGTGTTGGTGTTGCACACCGGACCGAAGACGTTTGCGCCTGCCTTTTCGATAAGAGGAGCCTGCTGGTGTGGCCAGAGCCCGGCAAGGGTTACGCCGTCATACTGCAGGTTACCGTGCATCCCTAGAACCATTTCTCCTGCCATCCCGGCTTCGATATACATGTTCGGGAATTCTTTTCTGAGAGCCTCGATGGCGTGGAGGGTTCCGTACATGTCTGCATCCCCGGCTGCAGCGGTTGTGTCAAAGTTGATCCCGTCTGCCCCGGAAGCAAAGAGTTTCTGCATAACCCATACGGTGTCTCTGGTGAGATGTTCTGCGGCATGTTCCATGGAGTCCCAGGCTTCCTGAATCTTGAAAGCCTTCATAAGGTCTCCCGGGTTTTCGAAGGGTCCGTCGGGGGTGTAGTACAGCCCCATGTTCGGCATTGCGCCATAAAAGAGCGGGATGATCATGTTCTGCTGGCAGGTTTCCATGGTCTGACACTCGTTTGAGATTACAGGCTTGACAGGCTTGTAACTGTAGTCGATGTGCCCGAGTTCCATGGTGTCAGCGCCAAATGCCCTCTCGTGCATCATGCAGCCAACAAGGCGGCTGGAAGGAATCCCAACACCACTGTTGCCCTGATCCCCATCAAGCCTGAGAGTCCCTATATCGTGTGTAACCGGGACTTCCATACCCTGCTCGACACTGACTGCCTTTCCGGGCATCATCAGGATTTCTGCAAGTTTCTCGATCTCGTTTCCGTCCAGGACAGGGATTTCACCAAGGTCTGCCGCATTTGCGGTTCCGGCTTCGATCTCGCTTAGAATCTTTTCTTTGGTAAGGAAGACACGTTTCCCGTCTCCCATCCTCAAAGCATATTCAGTTGCCATTTTTATACTCTCCATTGATAAATGATATTGACTGAACTTCGATGACTAAACTCAAAATGAGAACCGGAATTCAGAGCAGCAGTTCCTTTGCCTTTGAAACAGCTTCGCTTGCGTTTTCAGCGTAGCAGTCCGCCCCGATCTTTTCTGCCCAGGCCTGGGTTGCAGGGGCTCCTCCTACCATTACCTTAACACGGCTGCGCATCCCTTCCTCTTTCAGGAGTTCAATAACCCCCCTCTGTCCGGGAAGTGTTGTGGTCATCAGAGCAGAAAGCCCTATCATATTTGCATTGACTTCTTTTGCCTTCTCGACAAAGTTCTTGATTGGGACATCCCTGCCTATGTCGTGGACTTCAAAACCAGCGGATTGAAGCATGGTTGAAACGATCGACTTGCCAATGTCGTGAACATCGCCTTCAACGGTCCCGTTTACAATTACTCCAAGCTTTTTGCTCTCGCTCCCTGCAGGGAGATCAGCTTCAAGGAATTTGACTCCTGCTGTCATTGCATCAGCAGCCATCATTACATGGGGCAGGAAGAGTTTCCCTCTCTCAAAAAGAATTCCTACCTGATTCATGCCAGCAGAAAGCCCTTTATCAATGATTTCTGCGGGTTCCATGACCTGCTTTGCTTTTTCTACAGCAGCCAGTACTGCATCCCTTTTACAGGAGATTACCGCATCCGAAAGCTCCTGAATAAGTTCTTCTTTAGTTGCCATTTTTAAACCTCCGATTTTCGTCAGAAACTCTCTTCAGCATCCGAAGCATCGCGACTGAAGCTTGATTCCTGATTGTAGCTACAATTATATGTGTAAAATTATATAGCCCAGCCTATGGTGTTTTTTCTTAATGGTATGGAATTGGAACTTCCGGGAAGCGTTGTGAAGGACAGGAAGCAAAGGACAGGCCCTCCGGTTCAGGCTCAAGCAATGAGGCTTTTTAACGGCGTTGAAATTTTCACTCTAAATAAAAGCAGGGGCGAAAACAAGGGGGGTCCCGTATTAATCGGTTAATATTATCCGGATATACGAACTGGGATCTTTTGTTTTTTGTTCTGCTTCTTGCAGGCTTAACCTGTCCGTATGCAACGCAAAAAAGTAACAGGTAAACCAACCGTCTCTGAAATAAACTGAATTCAGCACCGTATTTCCTGTCCGAAGATTTTTATCCCTCCTGATGGATAAAAAATCTCCTGACCCCATGAGCCTTATTAAAATTCACGGATAAATATAAGCGCCTCCGTCAGCTTGTCTGGCGGCCCTGCAAAAAAGGCAAAAAAGGCAAAGTTAGTTCCTTGAAAGGTTACCAGTATTTGTTATTTGCTGGCTTTTTTCCCTTCTTTTTTCTTTTTTTTATCTGAAAGCCGCTCTCCTTCGTCGAGCGTGACAAAAACGACACGGTAAAGCGAATGACGTTGTACGGATCATAAATATTTAAGTAGTCCTCTTGAGCGCAGCGAAAAGGACCGCGTACTCCCGAGGCGCAATTCGGGTGGGACAGGAACGGCTTGATACAGTGAATAAGGTTGGGCCCAATCTAGAGGATATGGTTGTACGGATCAAAATCCAGAAGTTTGAGTTAGACGTTGTTTTATCAAAAATATCAACCATGTAAAAATGGACATCTAAAACAAGGATTGAGTTCCGAAATTCGAAAGTGAATTCGAGTTATCAGGAATCTATTCCTTAAAAATCTGTGCCTTATTCATAAAACCTCAGCATAAAACCCCTGAATCTTTAGTTCAGGAGTAGTTGACTTGTTACTTTGAATGCATATCCCGGTTATCCAGTACACAGACCCTGATTGTTCCGGCACTAGTCCGGAAATTCGTACAGATATTCAGAGGAGGCTGGGTGCTTTCAAAAACTTCAAACTTTTCTTTTGGCTGACAGAAGTACTCGCCCTCAAGCCGGAACTTTTTAAAAAGTTCACATGTTTCACAGAGACAGCCCTCTTTTTTTCCCTCGACCTCGCTATTGCCTCTGGCACAGAATATCCCTGCACCTCCCGGATAAGATGGACAGGTTTTACAGACACAGGCTTTCAGGTGGTGGTATGAACTGCAGATCCCGAAATACCTCCCGTATGTTTCCCTGGATTTCAGGGATATAGCAGGTATTTCCCGTGAGAACGCTTCTGCTTCTGCTGCTTCGGTATTCCCTCTGTTTTCTGTAAAGGCCTCAGAGTCCAGAACATTTCCCCCTATGTAAAAAAAGGACATTCATTTATAAGATGTCAAAATATATTATATATTGCTTGAGATTTTTATAAATACGTTTTTACCTGTGGTCATGTGGACCCTGGAATTAAAAAGGATTTGGAGGATAGGGATAATATGGGATTCAATCAGGTAAATGAAAACGACGAACTGATTCTTGATGAAGCACTCGAAAGGCAACGAATTTTGGAAAACGTGATTGATAACAGCCCTGTAATGGCTTTTCTCTGGACCTCGGAAAAGAACTGGCCTGCGAAATATGTCTCGGAAAACGTGAACCAGCTGGGGTACAGTGCAGAGGACTTCCTTACGGGCAGGATATTATATGCAAACATAGTTCATTCCGAGGATGTAGACAGGGTAAGAAAAGAACTCACCAGATGCTGTGAAATCGGAAAAGACGATTTTGTCACTAGATACAGGATCCTTACAGGCGAGGGGGAGATCCGATGGGTGGAAGAAAAGACCTTTATCCAGCGCGATGAAAGAGGAAATGTAGCCAATTTCCAGGGGATCGTAAGGGACGTTACCTCTGAAATAAAAAACGATAAGGCACTTCTGGAAGCCCTTGAGAGCCAGAAAGCCCTTATGGAAAAACAAAAAGCTCTGCTTGATCGACAGAAAGTGCTGGAGACGGTAATAAACAACAGCCCTGTGGTAGTTTTTCTCTGGAAAGCAGAAAAATACTGGCCTACGCTCTACGTATCAGAAAATGTCCGGCGTTTTGGGTACGCTCCTGAAGATTTCGTTTCAGGAAGAGTCCTCTACGGAAAGATCATCCATCCTGAAGACCTTCTCCTTGTGGAACTCGAACTTGAGGAAAACTGTGACGAAGGTGGAAAAGAGTTTAACCGGCAGTACCGCATCCTGACACAGACCGGAGAGGTACGCTGGGTAGAAGAAAAAACCTTTATCCAGCGCAACCAGGAAGGGAAAGTGACTCATTTTCAGGGGATAATCGAAGATATAACTGAAAAGGTTAAAAAACCCTGAAAATTCCAGGGAGATCAGGGATCCCGGAAGAGTAAAAATCAGAGGAAGGGAATGAGCCTGGGGATCTGCGAACAATAGTTCAAGGGAGAAAACAGGAAGTCCCTTTCTTGCCTTCATCAGAAAGCGGGTGGAAGCAGTTCACAGGAATATTAAAGATGAGGCAAATATTAAAGGCAAGGCAAATATTAAAGGCAAGGCAAATATTGAAGGCAAGGCAAATATTAAAGGCGAGGCAATCGCCTCAAAACTTATAGCTTTGCAAAACTGCAACCACTGATTAAAGAGGCACGGTTTCCCCCAGACCGGGGAAATAGTTCTGGACGAGGAAACGGAACTTTCCTATTTTTTAAGCTCTGCCCTTTTTGAAGTTCTGCCGGAAGAAACTTTTCCCTCTGGCTTAAAAAAATACAGGTATTTGCACCCTGAGGGTTTTTTCTGTCGCTTTCAATTTCACTTTTTCTTTTTCACTCCTTAAGAAAAAAGGCACTTATAAAGAACCATATCTATAATATACAAGAAAATATATATATTATTGATAATACAGATAATTTATTAATAATACAGATATTATAAAAATATATATGTGTGCTGTATAATAGGCAGAACAGAATTTGATATAGTACACCTAGACAGAGTGCTATAGACATATATAGATCTGGGTATAGGCCAGAGGTCTGATGATCATACTTTCAGTTGAAATACACTGTAAAAATACAGGCCAAAGACTGCATGTGTTCGGTTCAGGTGCATAATATGGAAAACTCTCTACTCGACCTGATTTTCCTCTCAGAAAAAAGAAAGCGTATACTTCTCTTCCTGCTTGAGGAGCCCAATGATATCGAAACGATTAAAAAAAAACTTAAAGCAAGTGCAACTTCAGTCCAGCCCCAGGT
This sequence comes from Methanosarcina sp., assembly GCF_028693135.1. Taxonomy (GTDB): domain Archaea; phylum Halobacteriota; class Methanosarcinia; order Methanosarcinales; family Methanosarcinaceae; genus Methanosarcina. Next base: position 48,070 of record NZ_JAQUVZ010000017.1, on the reverse strand, counting down.
AAAAATGCTCAGGGAAAAACACCTTGTAGTCCAGGACAAAGATCTCTACAGGCTTAGCGAGATAGGGAAAATCATAGCCGAGAAGATGAAACCACTGCTGGATACTCTTTCTGTGCTGGAAGAAAATGCAGATTACTGGACTGAAAGGGATATTAGTAAAATTCCGCCTTTTCTCCTGAGTCGCGTAGGCGAACTTGGGCACTGCATTACAATTGAACCCCAGATCGAACATCTGTTTGAAATGATTCCCGAGTATGTAAAAAATGCTGAAGAGGCAAAGACGTTCAAGGCACTCTTTTCTTATTTCCAACCTATTTTTCCTTCCTTTTATCTTGAGCTTGCAAAAAAGGGTACATCGGTGTCACTGATACTTCCCGAATCAATCCTTAGAAGGTGGGTTGAGGACGATTACAGGGAACAAACCAGGCAGTTTCTTAAAATGAAGAATACTGAACTCCTGGTCTGCAAAGACTGTGAAAAGATTCCTAATATTGTGGCGGCAGACAATTTTATGGGAATATCTCTTTTCCCGAAGGATGCTTCCTTTGACCGAAAATACTTGATAAGCTTTGAGCCCGGAGCTCTTGCCTGGGGCAAAGAACTCTATGACTACTACGAACAAATCTCGAAACAAATCCAGAATATCGACAGCTACGCCAGCAATACGCCCTGAAAATAAATCAAAGTCAGCTAAAAAGCTCCAGGGTATGACCTCACAGGGTGAGCTCCTCACATGTGACATGCAGGAAGCCCTGTTGCTTTAGCGCAGGGAGGAATGCCGTCAACTTTCTGGCATTCCGTTCCACGTTTGGATTTCTCCACTCTGCTTTGGAAACGAGTTTCCTCCGCAGGTAACGTACTTTCGTATCTCCTCTCGCCAATGTTGGATATGCTTGTTATGTGTAACACACCGCCCCTACCTCTCAGGACTTTTAATGCTACACGATAGAGCTACAAACTGAGGAAGCATTCGCAGGTATCATGACATTTCCAACGTAGTCAATTAAGACTCAGGCTGGTCAACCAGGGCTCTTGCAAGCCACACTGCTTTAGCATGGGGTAGTTGACAACATATATGAGAGATATTCAGATATGTTCATCAAACATTTAGATATATTCCTCAAACCCTGTCTCGCCTTTTGCATATGCTTCATGCCACCCCCGGGATACAGGCAATTTTTCATAAAGAATTTTTCTTTGCGCCTCAAGCAGTTCAGGCTTCTTTCCCATGAACTCTGCGGCACACAGGACTGTGTTTTCAACCTTTCCTGCCAGTTTTTTTAACCACCTGTAGCCTTTAAGAGACCTCAGAAGGTGGTGATCCAGGATCAGAGTATCAACATTTTGGGCAAGAAGAAGAGCGTTTTCAAAAGCCTCTTTTGAAGCTTCAGGGATCTGGTGAGATAGATAGAGCGGGGGACCGGAGGCAAAAACGATTGTAGGTTTCCAGGCAAGTACCTCAAGCACAGCTTTCCTATCCAGAAGCTGGATATCCGAACTGTGGACAAAGACATCATTTCCTTCACAGATCCGGGTCATCATTACCGTGCCAAAACCCTTATGTCTGGTCCCATGCGGAACGGGAGAAGAAAAACTTATGCCATCGAAACTAATGCCTTCAGAAGCGGGAAGGGAAGAGCCCAGAAAATGAGATAGCTCTTTTCTCCTGCGTGCAGACAGCCCTGAAATATTTGTTGGACCTTTGCACCAGAACCTGACCCCTTCCAGAGGAGGAAGGGCTTCTACTGGCAGTTGATAAGGGTCTTCGGCTTTCATGGGCATATGGTCCCCATGGTAGTGGCTGATTACTATGTCCGTTACACCTTCAAGTGCAGCAAGGACTTTTTTCCTGATCCTGAGGGCAGCTGCAACCTCTACAGGATGGGGAGGCAAACCGTAACGCAGGCGCGCGAGGGCAACTCCCGGATCGATCAGAATTTTTTTCTCCCCGGTTTTGACAGCACAGGCGAGAGACCTTGCTCCGAAGGACTCACACCCGAGGATTTCAATCTGCATATTGTTTTATTTGTTTACATGAATAAAAATCTTTTTCAGGAGAAACATTTATAGAAGAATTTATAGAAAAATTTATAGAAGAGATCTTTCTCTTACATCAAAAAACAGATTACAAAAATTAAAATTTTTTATTTTCATGCCCTGTCCGAAAGATACTCCTCTGAAAACATTTCCACGGTCAGGATGAAATAGGACAGGAGCAGAGGCCCTATAACGATTCCTATAAGCCCGAAAAGGGATATTCCGATAATGATTCCCAGCAGGGACTGGAAAGGATGAATTGCTCCCACTTTATTCTGAATAGCGGGTCGGAGGAAGTTGTCCACCGTACTTATGACAAGCCCTGCGATAAAAATGCCAATCCCTGCAGTATAGTCCTGCTGAAGCAGCTGGATAATGAAGGCAGGCACCCAGACAAAAGGCGCCCCGACCACGGGCAGAAAAGACAGGATTGCTGCAATGGAGCCCCAGAGAAAAGCTCCTTGAATTCCGAAGAACAAAAAAACGATGGTAAGGATCCCACCCTGGACAAGGGCGATGGCTCCGGTGGCAATAAGGGTTGTGCGGACAATGGTTTTGAACTCCTGCAGGAGTCTGGCGGTGTTCTCTTCATTGAAAGGAATTGCTACAGAGATTTTCTGCATGAAGGAAGAGTTCTCCCCTGTAAAAAGATAGTAAAGCAGAAAGTACATGATCGTGAGGCCCACGAATTGCTGACTGAGGCTCTGGATTGAGCCCAGGATGAATCTGCTTGTGAAACTGACAGTATCCGAGACGAAACCCATCACTTTTTCCTCGATTTTCGTTTGCAGGGACTCCTGAGGAATGTTCAGGTGGGAGAGAAAACTTGTTAACAGCTGGCCTCCGGTTTTTATGGATGCGATTATGGACTCCTGGTCTGTTAAAAGCTGCTGGGTTTCACTGACAATGACGCTGAGGAGAAAGTAAAGGGGGATTAATACGACAAAGATGGAAATTACTATAACGAAGATTGAGGCAAGAGACCGGCCAATACGGGCTCTTTTCCGGAGGAAATGATAAAGAGGCCTGAAGATGACAAAAAGGATGAAGGCGCTGAAAAAGTAATTTTTGAACGGCAGCACGGCATAGGCTATGACTGCAGTAAGGATTAGGATGAGGATCAGGGCCAGCACCATTTTGGCAGATCTTTCCATCGGATCTAAATTAGAGTTTATGCTATAAAATGCTATACTGCACAGGATATGGAAATTTAGTAATAAAATCTAAGAATGAGAAGTTGAGAATGAGAAGTTGAGAATGAGAATTTAAGGATGAGAATCTAAGGATGAGAATTTAAGGATGAGAATCTAAGGATGAGAATCTAAGGATGAGAATCTAAGGATGAGAATCTAAGGATGAGAATCTAAGGATGAGAATCTAAGGATGAGAATCTAAGGATGAGAATTTAAGGATGAGAATCTAAGGATGAGAATCTATTGACCAAATATGACAAAAAGGCACATCGACCTGTTTAGCAAAATTTGAGAACCGTTTTTCTGCCCATGAATTCCAGTGAACTACCCATACGACCCAAAATTAAGGAAAATCCGTAATTAGAGTCTGCCTTTCATCCCTTTCCCTCAATTTTGTGACCCCTACACCTACAAGCCTGAATTTCCTCCTGCCCATGAATTCCGATAAAAGCTGAATGGCTGTCCTTTTGATAACGAAGATATCCGAAGTCCAGATAGAGAGAGTCCTTGAGCGTGTATAAGTGGAAAAGTCCTCAAAGCGCACTATAAGGGTTACGGTTTTGAAAAGAAAATGGTGTTTCAGGAGAGACCCGTGCACGCTCTCTGCAAGAATATCCAGGGATCCGGAGATTTTCACAGGGTCATTCGTATCCTCTGCAAAGGTCCCGTGCCTGCTGATTGACTTCACGCCTTCCTTTTCAATAACCTCTTCAAAGTCGAGTCCGTTTGCCAGCTGCTTCATCCTGAGCCCCATTTTCCCAAACTTCTCCGAAAGCAGCTGGACATCACAGTTTGCAAGCTCTTCTACCCTGCTTATTCCCATTCCTTTAAGGGTTTCCGTAGTCTTTTCCCCTATTCCGGGAATTTTAAAAACCGGCAGTGGAAAGAGAAAATCCCGAACATCTTCCGGCCTGACAACCGTAAGCCCGTCAGGCTTTTGAAAACCCGAAGCAACTTTTGAAATAAGCTTGTTAGGCCCAATCCCCACAGAACAGGTGATTCCTTGCTGCCTCTGCACCTCGTCTTTTATCCTGAGAGCATAGAGAGCAGCCTCTTCAAAATTCCTGACCTCAGGCCCCGGTATAATGTAGGCTTCATCCACACTGACCTGCTGGAACTTTTCTGAAAAACCCCTCAAAAGCTCCATTACCCCTGCCGAGACCCCTGCATAGAGCTTCATGTTCACAGGTAAAAATACGGCACCCGGGCAGAGCCTGTAAGCCTGTGAAATCGGCATTGCCGAGTGGATTCCATACTTTCTTGCCTCGTAAGAACATGTACTTACAACTCCCCTTCCAGATCCGCCTTTAGGGTCAGAACCTACAACTACGGGCAGCCCTTTTAGTTCTGGTCTTTCCCTGACCTCTACAGATGCATAGAAGCTGTCCATATCTACATGGAAGGTTATTCGCTTTTCGGAAATGTTCGTTTTAGGATTGGGGGTAGGCATCACATAGGATTAGAATAAAACATATAAAAAAGGCTTGAGGAAGTAGGGTGAAAGTATTAATCTGCTGTTCTAACCTGCTGTTCAAAAAATAACCGTACCGAAAGAATCTGTTCTGGGTTTCTTTTTCTATGCCTGGCTTCTTTTCCTGTTTAGGTTTCCTGTACATCATTGTTGTCCCTGTACATTGTCGCTTTCGATAAGAAGCAAATTCCTATAGCCGGCATGCAGATGTCCCAGTAAAAAATCAGGGGCAAAAGAACCTCATCAATGCTCGATACTTTTGAAAGTTCGTTGAGGGCGAGAAAAAGAAAAAACATAGAAAAAATACTAACTGCAAACGAAACTACAACGTAGACGTTTATTGAACCACCTTCTCCATTTGAGGATAAAAAAAGGAGTGTAGAGCAGGGGGACAGTAACGCCAGTATAATGAGCCAGAGCGTTTCCACTGTGTTTACCGGGGTACCAAGAAAGGATTTTTCACTGGAATATACCAGAAAATTCGTTATAACGAATAAAGACAGAGAAATACAAAGGGGGACTGCCAGATACCATCGAGATAGTGTTTTTTTGGCTTCCAGTAAGAAAAGTACAGAACCGAAAAGAGAGGTAATGATCAATAGTTCGATGATGGTGATGAAAAGCAAATCGGATGCTACAACCTCCGGTGTTGTAACAAACATGGAGTGGAATATTAGGGATACAAAGCCTGTAAACCACGTCATCATAAAGACAACTGATGTCAATGCCAGCGCAATGTTTATCCTCATAAACTCATCACCGCAAAATGTAAAGTCAGGTGAGTATGAAACGGGCTGTCATAATATAATAATGAGACACTAACAACCGATTCTTGCCGGCTCCAATGTGACTGACCCTTCATACAGGGTGCTGCAACTCCATCTCCATTGTATGAAATGGACACCCTAACCTTAGATACAAATATTAAATATATCTTACTATAAGAGTCCTTCCTGTGAATATATATACTGCAGGCTTACCTGATACATTAAAACCCATCTCTCTATGACAGATAAACTTCAATATTTGAACCCTGTAGCCTGAACTGCGGCTTGAAAAAACATATCTATAAAGCCGATAAATATATAATTGTAATATTTTTGATCTTTATTATTGATCTTTATTTTTGGTCTTTATTTTTTGATCTTTATTATTGATCTTTATTTAACTTAAATCCGGGGGGATTTCATTAAAGCAGAGCAGAACAGTTCAAAAATTGAATATGAGGTCATCGGACAACCTTTCCCAGAAATCATATCAAAATCACTTGCAGGCAAAGTTGTGACCCTTCCGGAATCGGTGAAGGGAAAGGTAGCACTCGTCTGTATTGCTTTTGTACGAAGCTCACAGAGTATGATCGATTCCTGGGCTCAACCTTTTGAACAGGAGTTTGGAAAAGACAGCATGTTTGCGGTCTACGAAGTCCCTATGATAAACAAAGGCTGGAAGGTCCTTTCCTGGATGATTGATTCCGGAATGAGGGGAGGGATACCGGTAGAGAAACATGATAACGTGATCACCTTTTATGGGGACTATTCCGGCTACCAGGAAACCCTTGGAATGGAAAATACAAACCTTGCCTACGTTTTTTTACTGGATCCCGAAGGCATTGTCCGCTGGAAAGGGCAGGGATACTCCAGCCCTGAAACCGAAAAAGAACTTCTCAAAACTGCAATGACTCTCAAATGATGGTGAATTTCAAGTGAAATAGTGGAGGAAATGGAGGGGAAATGAGAGGAATGAAGATAATACTTGGATTTTTTGCTCTTGTTGTCCTTATTTTTGCAGCTTATGCCATCCTGAGAACCGTGCCGATTGATAACTGTGGAGAAAACGGGTCAGGATTTGCCTGTATTGAGCTCCCACCCGGTTTTTCCATTGATTATTATGCCGAGAATGTTGAAGGGGCGAGGTCTATGACCCTCAGCCCGAACGGGACGCTTTTTTTCGGAAGCTGGGGTACGGGGAAGGTCTATGCAGTTCCTGACAGGAACGGGGACAATAAAGCTGATGATGTTATTGTGCTTGCTGAGGGTCTGGATATGCCAAATGGGGTGGCATTCATGAACGGTTCCCTGTATGTAGCCGAAGTTTCGAGGGTGGTCCGTTATGACGACATTGAAGCAAGGCTTGAAAACCCGCCCGAGCCGATCGTGGTCAATGCTAATTTTCCATCCGACCGCTCACATGGCTGGAAATACCTCAAATTCGGGCCTGATGGAAAACTGTACGTGCCTGTAGGGGCGCCGTGTAATATCTGCAACCTTGAAGAGGAAGATGAGCGTTATGGAACGATCATGCGAATGGAGCCTGACGGGAGCCAGCTCGAAATCTTTGCAAGAGGAATAAGGAATACGGTTGGTTTTGCCTGGGACCCTGAAACCGGAGAACTGTGGTTTACCGACAACGGCAGGGATTGGCTTGGGGATGATTTACCTCCGGATGAACTCAACAGAGCGCCCGAACCAGGGATGCACTTTGGCTTTCCCTATTGTCATGCAGGCGACATCCCTGACCCGGAATTTGGAGGACTCAGGAACTGCTCCGAGTTCACGCCGCCTGAGAAAAAACTGGGCCCTCATGTGGCTGCCCTTGGGATGACCTTTTACACAGGCACAATGTTCCCTGAAGAATACAGGAACCAGGTCTTTATTGCCGAGCACGGCTCCTGGAACAGGAAAATTCCCATTGGCTACCGGATTACCCTTGTCAGGCTGGAAAACGGAACCCCGGTAAGTTATGAGCCTTTTGCCGACGGCTGGCTCCAGGGATTTGCAGCCTGGGGAAGGCCTGTGGATGTCCTTGTAATGCCTGATGGAGCTTTGCTTGTGTCGGATGATAAAAATAATGCAATCTACAGGATCAGTTACAGTTGATTCGAATACCCTTGCAAACGCGTCAGAGGAACTAAACAATCATCATGCTAAAAAAATGTATAATGGTTGTAAAAATACTTATGATTATACATCATATACAGCAAATAGGGGTGAATAAATTGTTATCTAAAATTCCTGTAGATCTTAAGAATGTATCTGAAGACGATATCGACAAGGAAATCCTCAGAGCCGGAATTATTGCCGAGCTTGATGCCGTAAACCTTTACGAGCAGATGGCTGCACTTACCAAAAATGAGAATGTAAGAGAAGTCCTGCTGGATATAGCAAAGGAAGAAAAAACACACGTTGGGGAGTTTCAGGCGCTTTTACTCCGGTTCGATGCCCAGCAAAAAGAGGAACTCGAAGCCGGAGCCGAAGAAGTAGAGGAAGAGTTGTCCAAATAAACAGTCAGAGGAAGAGTTGTCCAAATAAGCAGTCGGATAAATTCCCTGATGTTTAAGCTTTGAACTTTCTCTGGATGATTAAAAGATTCCAGGGAAAGTCCTTATCTAACGATTTTAACTTTTATTGAGAATTGTTTTGCTTTTACTTCCGAATCAATTTCCTTTAATTCGGATATCTATTTTATGTTTTCTACGTTAAGTTTTTTTCAATATTGATTCTCTGCAATAAACTCCTCAATCATACGATATGCCTCATCATCCGGATACTGCTTTGGAGGGTGTTTCATGAAATATGCAGATGGTTGATAAAGAATTCCGCCTTTTCCCCTATCAAGTGCCAGTTTGCAGCATCTGATAGCGTCAATTACAACCCCGGCAGAATTCGGAGAGTCTTCTACCGAAAGCCGAAGTTCGAGATTCATGGGTACATCCCCAAAGATTTTTCCTTCCAGACGCAAGAAGCATATTTTGTTGTCTTTCTGCCAGGGAACATAGTCGCTAGGACCCACATGGATATTTCCGTTTTCAAGCCGCTCGGCAAGCACGGACTGAACGGCTTCGGTTTTCGAAGTCTTTTTGGATGCAAGCCGGTTCCGGTTTAGCATATTAAGGAAATCAGTATTTCCACCTGTGTTAAGCTGGTATGTCCTTTCCAGCTTTACTCCCCGTTTCCTGAATAGGTCAGCAAGAGTCCTGTGAACTATGGTCGCACCGAGCTGGGACTTGATGTCATCTCCTATGATAGGAAGCTTCTTTTCTTCAAAGCGTTTTGCCCATTCAGGGTCGCTAGCAATAAAAACAGGCATGTTATTGATAAAGGCGCAGCCGGCTTCAAGGGCACATTTGGCATAGAAACGGGCAGCAAGTTCGGAACCAACAGGCATGTAATTGAGGAGGATCTCGGCTCCTGAGGCCTGCAGGGTGTGCACAATGTCTTCTCTTGTTGCGCCTTCTCCCTCTACAAGCAGGAACCTGCACTCTTCAGGATAATCTGCAAGGTGCTCGGAAAAACCGTCCAAAACCCTTCCAACTTTCACTTTAACGCCTGTTTCCGGAACTTCTGGACAAAAAGCGGTGGTGCAGTTTGGAAGAGAAAAAATTGCTTCCGACACGTCCTTTCCCACCTTTCTCCTGTCTATATCAAAAGCTGCTGCCACCTCAATATCATAAGGAAAGTAACCTCCAAGATCCCGGTGCATAAGGCCGATAGCATCTGTGCTCCCCTGTTTTCTGTAATACTCAATCCCCTGCAGAAGAGAACTTGCACAGTTCCCAACCCCTGCAATGGCAATTTTGATTCTGTCTTTACCTGCCATTGAAACCCCCCCAAATAAGCTCAAAATAGTATCAGATATATTTATTCCCGGTTGTCTTTATTCACTGGCCCCAGGTCATCTTTATTCCCAGGTTGTCTTTATTCACTGGTTCCAGGTCATCATTATTCCCAGGTTGTCTTTATTTCCCGGTTATCTTAATTCCTCAGTCCCCCATTTATCTGCAGTTCCCAAAGCCAATTGCCAGAGTGTACCCCCATACAGGACAAGGAATGAAAACTGTGATACCTCTTATCTTATGAAGAAAATACTATAAAAAACATTTTACAAAAAAAAGAATTAATGTGACATTGTAGGTTATCATAAATGATCAAAATGTAATCAAGTATCTTCAAAAGATGTTATCAAACATCTCTTTGGGTGTAACCCTACACCCTCCACTCCGTCTGCGAATGCTTTTGGAGTTGCTTTCCTGATTATATTCAGAGCTCCGTTGACATCGGCATTGATAATTATCCCAGTTGCGGATTTGAATAGACCTCGTTTGATCCTTCTGCCTACGTATTTAGCTCTGTGTTCTACAGGTTCGTTATCAAGGAAACTACATTTTGATGTATGACTCTCTTCTTGAAGTATAACTTCTATGTTGACTTCCTGAGCTTTGTACTGGATCATTTCAATCAATTTAGCCAGTGGGAGCTGAACGAACTTCTGGTTGGTTTTTCGTCCCATGTTAACGTCTTGCTTCCAGTTTTCGTTTTTGCCAATTATGATTGATTTAACATTGTTTTTGATTGCGTAATTAACTATTCTACGGCTAAGTTTGTGGAAATAATCCTTTATCATGTTATTTCGTTTGAAGTCGAGTTTTGCAAGTTTATTTCCATATTTAATTTTAGCCAGATCGTATATGTGCTGAATCATGGCTTTTTTCATGTTATAGAACTGATTAATGTTGTTTGCAGTATTACCCTTAACAACAATTGGGTTTGCACCAAAGTTATTTGCGATAGTTGCAATGTTGCGAACACCAAGATCAATTCCTAAAACTCGGCTTGAGTTAATTTCATTCTCAGAAACTGTTTTGTCGTACACGATTTCACACGTATACTTATTTGCGTTTGGGATTACCCGTACTTCTCTGAGGTCCACATCAACTAATCTGGTTTTCAATTCCAGGTTTACCACTTTTGGGAAGTTGAGTATACCATTAACGATTTTACACTGCTGGTTTGTGAATACCAGGATGTGTTCCCCATCTTTATGTTTGTATTTGGGTGGTTTAGGTCGTCCCAGAAATAATTCAGGAGATTTTGCGTATACTTTTAATGCTTTGAAGAACGATTTCCAGCTTTTATCCAGTAGTTTAAGTACCTGTTGAGCTGTTTGTGCTGGCAATGCTCGGTACTGCTCTGTGTTTTTTAGCATTGAGTAAAGCTGTTTATACCAGATACCTTCACCCTTTTCACCAGTTTCCTGGTAAAGCTTATCATTTTCAAAGAATCTTTGTCGTATTATGTAGTTTGCACTATTAAACAGGTTTTTGGATGCGTGAGCTAGACCTGAGATTGTTTCAGATTTAAATTGGATTTGTTCAGTTCTAGTCACAAGTGCCATGTTATTCCACTTCTATTTCTAATGATTTGTTGTTTTTTCGTTTGCTGTAGTGTTTAATGCTGTAGCAATGCAGTAAGGAAATTATCTCCTCAAAAATTTCTTCTGAATCAAGTTTCTTGTTTCCTGCTTCTGAAACCACTATTATTTTTGTCCCGAATTTTGCAAACAAGTTTGAAAATAATTCAAATCCAATTCTGCTTAAACGGTCTTTGTATGCAACTATTACAGTTTCAACCCTGAAAGCAAGTATTTCATCAAGCATCTCAAAGAATTCTTTCCTTTTCTCAAATGAAATGCCCGAAGCAATATCTTTATACACTGCATCTATTTTTATTCCAGAATTGAAAGACCAGCTTTTAAGGAATTCAACCTGGTTGTTTAGATCAATTTTCTGCTTTGCAGTTGAAACCCTGCAATAAATTACATGTTTGCGTTTCACATCTTTGTTAAGAAATGCGTAAACGGATTCATCGTCATAATTGTATTTCCCACTCGGAAGTTTAAGTCTTTTTATGTAACCGTTGTCAGCATATCTGTATAATGTAGGTCTTGAGATGTGCAAGACTCTTAAGACATCTCCAGCTTTCACAATATATGATTGGTATTGATTTTATTTGTACTTCTCTGTTTGATAATATCATATGATTACTTTAGTTACTATTGTTACTGATTTTCATTCCCATATGCGGTTTCAGCTATTCCATGGTGTTTACAGCTCTTATACCTTTTATAATCAATTTGTGCTCTTCACAGGAGACTTTAACAAAATTCAGGTATAAGAAGCGTTACAGGCTGCTGTAGACTTACAGATTTATCCAGAGTACCAGAAGAAGGTGAATTCCAATAAAAGCCGGCACAGAGTACCTGAAAAGGGGCTTCTGGGTTTTATGCCTGAACTGCATCATTCCGAGCCATGCGCCGATCGGCCCGAAAAGGGAAATAGTCAGCAGGGTTTTTTCCGAGATTCGCCATATTTCCTTTCTTGCTTTATATTTGTCCAACCCATAAAGGGCAAATGAAGCTGCGTTAAGGGCAGCATAGACGATAGGGAAAAGAAGGTAAACAATCTCTGCCATGAGAAAGAATTCTCCTTTATAATAATTAAAGGCTGTGATGCCTTACAGGAAATAGCTTATCCTTTAGTTCGATCCTTAATTCAATCTCATTTTTGTGTAAAAGGATGTCAGAAAATACAAAATAAGATGAAGATGGATATCTAAGATCAGAGGATTATATATGGATATAAACAGACAGGAAGGTTTGCAGGCGCCAGAAAATAAAGATAATAACCATAAAAGCCTGAATACTCCTCCTCCTTTTGTCCTGAAGGTAGGCCATTATCTTCCAACTCTTATCTTGCTGGGACTGGCTGTTCATCTGATCCTTCCCCAGCTTGCCTCAGTTGAATCATCCTTTCAGGTTATCAAGACAATGGTACTGTGGGCTGTGCTGCTGGCTGCCCTTGCCCAGGTAATGAGTTACGCAGGAACAGGTTATCTCCTGTATTCGGTTGTGGCAATAGTAAACCAGCAACTCTCAGTGTTTAAGGGAGCTCTGATAAATCTCGCTGCGACAAGTATGGGAATGCTGGCAGGAGGCACTTTGGGGAATGCTGCAGCCACTTACCGCTGGGTACGGAAACAGGGCGTCAGCGCCGAAGGCTCCGGGCTTGCAGGCACTCTTCCCACTATTTTTAACAATGCAATTTTAATGGTACTTGCAGTAGCTGGAATAATCCATCTTCTACTGGTCCATGAACTGTCTTTGCTGCAGTTTTTCATGTTCCTCCTGATCCTGGCTTTACTGGGGTTGGGCTTTGCAGCAGTGAGCTGGGGAAAAAGTCACAGGGACAGTTTCACATCAACAGCTGTCAGGATTGCGGCTTATTTTGCCCGGCTCCGGCACAAACCCTATGTCTCTGATCCAACCGAAGCCTCGGTAAGCCGCATGTTTGCAGCCCTTGATACGCTTGGTAATGGGGGCTGGAAACGGCCGGTCCTGGGATCCGCGCTTTCTACGGGTTTTGATATGTTGACTCTGTACTTTTTTTTCATAGCCGCAGGACACCCTGTAGGACCTTCAGTCCTGCTTGTGGGATACGGACTTCCCCTGCTCTTTGGAAAAATGGCTTTTTTCATTCCCGGAGGGGTGGGGATTGTGGAGAGCACTATGGCTGCACTGTACACAGGGCTGGGGGTGCCGAGTCCGATTGCAGTTGTGGTCATACTTGGTTACAGGATGTTTTCTTTCTGGATCCCCACGTTAATCGGCTTTCCTGTAGCTTTTTATCTGCAGAAGAAATGAAGTCAAGAGAAATGTGAAGTAAAATAGAACGTAAAATTAATTTTCAGCATCGTAGCATCGTCATCGTAGCATCGTTATACTTCCAGGCTGCGAAGAATTTTAGATGAAACCGCCATTCCCATGCAGGTGTCCAGTGTTGTTGAGGACATCATCCCTATTACCTTCCCTCCCTGTACGACAGGAGAGCCGCTATCCTCCGGCTCCGGCATATCCTGGCACTGGAAGCCCAGGAAAAGCAGTGAAGCCCCGGAATTAACCACCCTGCAATAATGGATAGTACGGGTGTCATTGACGAGCTCAGCCAGCTCCAGTTCTGCCGGGCTGCCAAATTCGGTGATTTCAACCGCAGTGCCAGGAGGAAGCTCTATCAGGGCTAAATTATGGTCTTTCAAAGTTCTGGTAACAATAAGTTTCATTCCATTAACTGTTAGATGGTCATCTTCCCCCTGGAATATATGGGAAACCGTGACCATGTAAAGCACTCCTTTGAGCGAGATTACAGCGCCGATAGTACCGCGTTTTCCATCGTGAAAAAAAGAACTGCCTGCTTTTATCATAAGCTTTAGCCAACCTGCCGGTTTCGTCTGGACATAGTTTTTCTTCTGGGCATAGTTAATGGTATTTTTGGAGTTTACGTTAAACTGGGTTACAATTATATTTAGCGTTATATATTAACTGAGGATTGATCAGATTCTTTAACACTTCCTCCTCTTAATCCGGGAATTATCCTGTGAACCCTTTTTTGGTACTCCCGGTATTCATCACCGAACTGCGCCACCAGCCTTGTCTCCCAGTGCAGGGACCCCAGATACAGATAGATGGTAGTCAAAAGGTATATGACAAGCAGATTGACGGTCATAATAGGAGTGAGACAGATCGTGACAAGCCCCGAAAGCAGGAAGGGATCCCTTACCCACCGGTAAATGCCCCGGATCTTCAGGGAATCTGCTTCTGAAGCCTGCGGGCCAGATAGCTGCGAGCGTATTTTGAACCGGTGCCGAGCATCCCGAAAAGCCATGGGGGCAAGCATTCCGGCAATTAACTGTCCCCCAACCATGAACCAGCGCCAGGGAGAAGGTATTTTGTAGAGAACCCGCCCCGGATTTTTGTAGAGCTGATAGACAAGCGGCAATATCGTCAGCCCCGCAGTAAGGCTATATGCCGGCAGATAAAGCGTTTCTGCTCTGGGACCAGCAACTCTCATGACAAAGCGTTTGAACGGCAGGCTCGCAGTCAGGCTGTGAATAAATGCAAATACTACCAGAGAAATAACAGCAGTAATTTTGGAAGAAACCAATTCCAGAAGTCCCCCTTATTTTATTTATATAGCTTATATTTCCGCACCAGTATGAAAAGTTTACTTATAATGCCTTAGAAATATTAGAAGTACAGGGAATTGCAAGCAATTGATGTGGACGATAGATGTGAACGATAATTGATTTGGAAGATAATTGATGTGGACGATAATTGATGTGGAAGATAAATAAGATTCAAACCAACTAAATTTAATAACCTTCCCAACCCGAAAGGTTCGCTCAACAATATTTATATGTGGGAAGGGCTACAGTAAAGTTTGATTTTTCCTAACATATTATATTGCTCATAAGATTACTTAACATAGCATGACATGTAGAGACATGGCACCCATGCATTAAAGTTTACAACTGGAGAACGGTTTTACAAATCAAAGAAGGTTCTTTTAATGAAATACTGGCAGCCGAAATATGAAACAATGGATCCCGAAGAAATGAAGAGACTACAGCTGAAACGCCTGCAGCACAGTGCAAAGCTGGTCTATGACAACGTTCCCTTCTACAGGCAGAAATTCAAAGAGGCTGGAGTCGCTCCCGGGGACATCAAGACCCTTGAGGACGTCCGGAAGCTGCCTTTCACACGCAAAACAGACCTTCGGGACAACTATCCATTCGGGCTGTTTGCTGCAAAGAAAGAGGATATCGTGCGCATCCACGCCTCCTCAGGAACCAGCGGAAAGCCCACGGTTGTCGGATATACTGCAAAGGACATTGAGACCTGGTCGGACCTGATCGCCCGAAGCCTTACGATGATAGGGCTTACAAAAGGCGACGTGATCCAGAACTCCATGAACTATGGCCTCTTTACCGGAGGCATGGGCTTCCACTACGGTGTAGAGAGGATGGGAGCCCTGGTCGTGCCGGCAGCGACAGGCAACACCGCCCGGCAGCTTGAAATGATGATCGACTTCGGGGTAACCGCAGTCCACTGCACCCCTTCCTACGCTTTCTACCTCGCAGAGACCGCAGAAGAGCTCGGCTTAATAGACAAACTCTCCTTAAAAGCAGCCATTTTCGGTGGCGAGCCCTGGTCAGAAAACACGCGGAAGCAGCTTGAAAAACGCCTGAACCTCAAAGCCTATGACTGTTACGGCCTCTCCGAAATGCTCGGTCCCGGCGTCGGTTTTGAGTGTCAGGAACAGAATGGCCTGCACATCTGGAGCGACAACTTCCTCGTCGAAGTCCTGGATGAAAACGGAGAGCAGGTGTCCGAAGGTGAAAAAGGGGAACTCGTCTTAACCTCCCTCAACAAGGAAGGCTTATGTAACATAAGATACCGCACAGGTGACATAACCCGCCTCCTTGAGTCCGAATGCGACTGCGGCCGTACAACAACCAGGATCTCACGTCTTCTTGGCAGGGTAGACGACATGATGATCGTCCGTGGTATCAATGTTTTCCCCTCCCAGATCCAGGACGTAATCTCAAGAATCCCGCAGGTCGGTGAACAATTCCAGCTTATCCTTGACCGCAATAAACACATGCTTGACGAGCTCACAATCGAAGTCGAACTCGAAGATAACGCCTTTACCGGCGACCTCAAAGACCTCAAAGCCATCCAGAACCACGTCCAGCACGAACTCAAAGCCGTCCTGAACATCCGCACAAACGTCGAATTGCTGGAGAAAGGCAGCATCGAGAGGACCACAGGAAAGGCAAAGAGGGTTATTGACAGGCGGGCAGAACTCTGAGCCCCGCCCAATTTTAAATCACTATTTAGTAACTTAAACAATCAGGGAATTTTTCTTCTCTGATTTTCTTTTAACTTTTTTGCATCCGTTAAACAAAATTTCAATTTCTTTTTTTTACAGAAGCAGGGCTGGAAGTATTATTTCTTAAAACCGGGGTTCCACACGTTCGACGCAGGAGAGCGGCTTTTCCGTGAAGTCTGCAAAAAAGCTGAAATTCCTGCATTTTATCAAATGAAGCCCTGAAAAAAGTTAAAGCCTGAAAATTATTCTTGCCAACCGTTCTAAACAACAAAAGGGTATTATAAAATACAGCTCTGGCGTTGTAGATATAAAAAATGAATGAATGTGTTTACAGGTAACACATTCAGCCTACAGGTAACACATATCAGCCAGAGCTTGAATTGGCCTTAATATCCCGGTTCCTTTTACCTTAACTCTTCAGGTCGAACTTTATAGCCCGATCGTACACAATCTCCGAGTAGGATGGCCCGGTTTTAGTAGAGTTTTCCATGTAGGCCCTCCAGGCAACAAAAAGCGGTTGATCCGGCTCTATGCCATGGGGTCCCATACCAGAGGGAACCTCGTAGCAGTATTGATCACCTTCGCTGCAGTTCCTGGCGAGCTTGTAGACGTAAAGGTATTTCGCATTGGGATTGTCAGGGAGATATTCCTCAGCAGATCCATTGAAATCTTCGTCTGTGATTGCTCTAACACCATTCCACACATCAGCTCCGTATATTGCGAAGTTCGAGTACGTCGCCTTTCCTGTGGCTACATGGTTGACCCCATAGACAATTATGAATTCATTGGTATCGTTGCCCAGAGTAATTGCCGAGTCTCGCAGGAAAGGATAGTACAGCGAAGTGTTAAAGAAAGGAGGTGTAGGCGAAGAGACAGTCTGGTTTGCTGTCCATAGATAGCACGCATCGTTGTTAGGACCCACGGCGTTAATTCCTCTCTGGATAGCATCACTCCCTACAGGAACTGCCTGACTGGTCGGAAGCTCTGTGGCATTCGACTCATTATATTTGTTGAGAATCGCAATCCTTAGCTCTTCGAGATCATCTTTAAGCTCAAACTCTGTTTGCCCGGTTCCACGGACTCTTAGCTCCGGATAATCATACGGGTCCAGCTCCGTAGTGTTATTGGGAGTAATCCGGAAAACAGTTGCAGGTGTATTATTTATGTAATCATCACCAGCCTGCGTGTCATTGACTAAGGCCGGGCGGACAAATGCGGCAAATGTATCGGAGTTATTCTCCAGACCCATGTTTAATATGGCTGAGGGAAGCACCTGGGTGTTAGTTATGTTATCCGAATACCCCGCTGATTGGGCAGCAGCCCGGATGCGTTGATCAATGCCTCTGTCAGCTGTAATGATTATTACCGTGGTTTGATTGTAAGGATTCCCAGACGACCCATTTGGAGTTCCTTCGGTTTTGATAACCAGGCTGTTCAGCGTATCTGCTATGTTGGAAAAGAGCCATCTTTTCTCATTCCCATATGTCCTGTGCATTATGTAATGATCGTAACTGAAGTACCTGCATTCCGGTGGGGTTCTTCCCACGAAAACAACAGCTTCATCAGGACCAAGGTTCCAGAAAGGAGTTGTGTTCCCGCTCATCCCGAGCGTACTTGTTAGTTTAGAAATCCGTTCATCTACTTCATGGCCAGATGCCGCTGGAACAAAAAATGCCACATATTTTGTGGTGGGATTGTTTCCATACGCAGAAGGTAATACTCCTTCCTCCAATAACCTGATTAAATCAAAGTACCCCAGCTCACCGTCCTGTACGGTGAACCCATCCTGCTCTAAAGCTTGTCGAAAAGCCTCCGTATCATACGTTTCATTCTCTGCGAGGCCAGTTCCTGTTAACATTATGAACGAAACGCCAAGTAGTATAAGTAGCATATAAGTTTTCATATACTATTTCCCCCGTAAGCTGTAATTATTCTCGCAAAGAATTACACTAAAAAAGAGAGGATCCCTTCAACATCTTCTAAGACGGTATGCCTTCGATTCTTTCTAAAAGTAAGGTGTAAATCCTTGCTACCGATATTATAATTTAGCACAAATATATTAAAAACTTTGGTGGAACGTTAACTAAACTTGGAGAGTTGATCTGTTAACAGTCCACATGATTCCTTACAGCAGCAGCCAGTTCTTAGAGCCTATCCGAAAAGTGCTTACCTGCTGTAACTTTTACAATATGCAATATCAAAACCGGAACGGATACTCTGATATTATAGACCTATTATGACTTTTCAACATGCATTACTGATTTTTCGGATAGGCTCTTAGTACTGCTTTTTAGAACCCTGGGCAACTCCACGCTCGACGCAGGAGAGCGGCTTTTCCGTGAAGTCTGCAAAAAAGCAACACATCCTAAAACTTAAGAATGCAACATATACGAAAATATAAGAGTTATTCAAAGCTAAGTTATCTGCAAAACAAAAAGTGAAACCATCACAAAGATCATTACACTCAAAATGTTATATATCGTTCATAACATAGACTTCATGCTGAAATCATCTAAATTTCTGAAAAGGAAGTACAATAATGGCCGGAGACTTAAAGGAAATTTACCACTTATTTAACCCAAATAAAGCTCTTCAAAATGATGATTTGGAAAACTACTATGTAGAAATTGATCAGAACGAAACAAACATCGAAGAGCTTAAAACCCGCCTTGAGCTTAGCCTTGAAACTAATGAGCCAGTTAAACTTCTTTTCACAGGACATAGAGGCTCAGGCAAAACAACTGCATTAAACCGTCTTGTGTCATATCTGAACAGAGAGATGGGAGATAAATTTTTTATTGTACATTTTAGTGTTCTCGATCTTCTGGACAACAACGACATAAACTACACTGATGTCTTATTTTCAATACTTACAAAAATAATAGGAAAATGTCAAGATGAAGACTGTAATATAAGTCCCCCATTAATGGAAAGAACAAAAAAATGGGGGAAATCAATCACAAAAATGGAAGTTCATGAGGATAAGCTTGAGGGCGGTGCAGGCTTTAGCTTACCTGTCTACTTTGTTGAACTACTGGCAAGGATGAAGAGTGAAACAACCACCAGGCAAGAAATAAGAGAGGAAATCCAGCCGCGTGTATCTGAGCTAATTAACCTTATAAACGACATAATTGCTGAAATCGAAAGAAGTGGAAAACAGGTACTTGTTATAATAGACAACCTTGAAAAATGCGATTATGAAAAAGCATTAAACCTATTCTACTATCACAGCACCCAACTAACCCAGCCAATGTGCAAGATAATCTATACATTTCCCATATCACTTCGAAGTTCAGAAAAATTCACCCAGATAAAAATGAACTTTAGCGACGATATCATTTATCCGAACATCAAAGTTCGCGAAAAAGATGAAAGTATAGCCCAGGAACCAGCTGGGAGAACTTTCATGAAGCAAATTGTGACAAAAAGAGTTTCTCTTGACCTATTTACTCCCGAAGCCCTTGAATACATAATTGATATGAGTGGGGGCGTTATCAGGGAGTACATAAGGATTATCAGAGATTCGGCAGTACGTGCCATAACCAGAAAAAAGACCTTGATAGACAAAGATATTGTTGTCGAAGTGATTAATGGGCTTAAGAACTCATATCAGGCACAGTTAAGTGATGAAGACTACGAAGTACTTCTGAAGATTTATAAGACTAAAGAAATAAAAAGAGATGAGAAGCTTGTTGGTCTGCTTCATAACCTCAGTGTGCTTGAATACAAAAACGGAAGAAGCTGGTGTGACCTCAATCCTATAGTCAGGTCGATTCTCGAAGAGAAAAATCTTCTTCCGAAAAAGTAAAACAAACAGGAAACAGGGTATACCTCAAAACTTATTTTCAATATTTGGAACCACAACAGGTAGAACTATGGAACTGGACCCTTCTCATTTAATGAAAATTGAAGAAATAGTTACACTTCTTGATCTTTCCGAGGACTGCACAATTGCATTTGTGCGCTGTAACGAACCAGTTTTATGTGATACAATCTGCAAGGAAATTTTTGAGAGGGTACACAGTAGAATTCACATTTACAACCTTGAAATGAATGAGGAATCTACCAATCTTTTCCAGCTTTTAGAGGAAACCACTAAATCAGATTTATACAATTCAAAACTTGAGGAAAATAAAAAAGTTGCATTTTTTGTTTTTGGGATTGATAGCGCAGTAAAAACGAAAAACATTAGTGGAAAATCCGAGGTTCTCCTCTTACTAAATATGATGCGAGAGAAATTCCTGGAAATCAAACACCCAATACTTATCTGGATTAACAGTGCATCACTTAATTTAATTCTTGACGAGGCACAGGATTTTTTCTCCTGGAGAACCACTATTTTTGAGTTTGATGTAAAGCGAGAAATAACTTCCAGCCCAATGTTTGAATTTGAGGATTTCGATGGTCTGGACAAAAAGGGACTTGAAGACCTAATTGAGTATTATTTGAACTTAATAAAAGAGTTTAAGGACAGGGGAATAAAAGACCCCTATAAACTTGCTTACTGGAATTACAACCTCGGAACTATTACACTATTTTTTGGTCATTCAAAAGAAGCTGTAAAATACCTTGAAACTGCTGCATTGATATCATCCAAACTCGACAACAAGAATCTAAATGAATCGATATACAGCAAACTCGGGATAACATACTACCAGCTTGGAGATTTGAAAAAGGCTCTTGAATATTCAGAACAGGCTTTGGTAATAGCAAAAGAAATCGGGAACAAGAAAGAAGAAGGATATATTCTGAAAAACTTTGGCGTCATATATGAACAGCTTGGTTCTGTGAGAAAAGCGATTGAATATTATGGACAGGCGCTAAAAATCGCTAAAGAGACAGGAGACAGGCGCGGAGAAGGTGCAGACCTTGGAAATCTGGGGTTAGCATACAGTTATCTGGGCGAACCCAGAAAAGCAATTGAATATTATGAACAGGCACTGAAAATTGCAAGAGAAATAGGCGACAGGCGTGGAGAAGGAAATTGTCTTGGAAGTATGGGGTCAGTATACTATAGTCTGGGAGAGCCGAAAAAAGCAATTGAATATTACGAACAGGCACTGAAAATTTCCAAAGAAATAGGCGACAGGCGCGGAGAAGGAAATCGCCTTGGAAATCTGGGGGACGCATACAGTGATCTGGGCGAACCCAGAAAAGCAATTGAGTTTTTGAAGCAATCCCTGGAGATAGGAAAGGCAATTGAAGACCTGAGGATAATTGGCTTTTGCGAGCAGAAATTAAAGGAACTTGAAGGATCTGATGAATGATTTTATCTTCTTTTTTAATTTTATGGGAAAAGCCGTTTGCTTCGCAAACGGGGGTTGCCGGGGAAAGATTCGAGCTGGAAACCCGGTCATAAATTGAAAGTAAAGAAGCAATGAATTTTCGGCTCAGGTTGCAGTAATCAACGAATTTTACATTTCAAACCCAACAACCGAGAAAGTGATTTTCAAAACCACAAGCCAATAATCAGGAAATTTATTCTCTGATTTTCTTCAACTCTTTTTTTGTTTACTGTTTAATTAAATTCGGACACTTTTTATCAAAGCAGTAACACTGGAAGTATTGCTTCTTAGAACGTCTGGAGCTTCTACTACAGCTCTACGAGCGGTTTCTTTATAATTTTCCTTGGACTGTGAAAATGAATGGAAATTAAGAGTTTATATTGAAACTTCCGTTGTCTGATCTTTATCTTTGAAAAGAAAAAACTTATCTTGGTTTAAAACATTATTAAAAAATAATTAGTGTATTTTAGATGGTTTTTAAAAAAGTGATCATGAAGACTACAGGGAAAAAGAAAAGATAAATAAACGACATGCATAGAATATATAATTCCTGTAGGGGGGAACAAGTATGCGAGAAGCAAAAAACAGGTCCGTAAATTTTGGATTGACACACAATGATGTAAAAGAAAGCAAAAAAGCAATTGAAATTTGTGAGCTGGATCTTAAAAATTCCAGGGAAAGTGGAAATAGAAGGGAAGAGGGGAATAACCTTGGAAGATTGGGTTTAGCTTACAGCCATCTTGGAGAAATAAGAAAAGCTATTGAATATTACCAGCAGGCAGTAGAGATTTTTAAAGAAATAGGCGATAGGCAAGGAGAAGAACTAGCTTTCGAAAATATAGGATTAGTCTATAGCCGTTTAGGAGAGATAGAGAAAGCTATTGAATACTATGAACAGGCTCTGGAAATCTCCTGCGAAATAGGAAACATAGAAATTGAAGGAGCTGTTATAGGGAATTTAGGAATAGCATACGGTTTTTTGGGAGAAACAGGAAAAGCAATTGAATTCTATGAGCGTGCACTTAAAATCGCCAGAGAAACCGGGAATTTGACAGGAGAAAGAAATAACCTGGGAAACCTGGGTAACTTATGCTATCAGGTGGGGGAAATAAGGGCAGCAATTGGATACTTTGATCAAACCCTCAAAATGTCAAGGGAAATAGGGGATAAGCGGGGAGAAGGAGATATTCTCAAGAATCTGGTGATAGCATATAATCGCCTGGGAGAAATGAAAAAAGTAGCAGAATATAGTGAACAGGAACTTGAAATATTGAGGGAGATTGGGGAAAAATATAAAGAAGGACAAACTCTTGAAAGGTTAGGTTTGACATATAGTTTTCTGGGAGAAAAAGAAAAAGCAATTGAACGTTATGGGCAGGCACTCGTGATTTCCAGAGAATTAGGTAACAGGAGACAAGAGGAAATTCTAATCGAAAAATTAAGGGATCTGAAAAAAACAAAAAGAGCAGATCGCTATTACAAACAGAAAATAGGAGTTTCAAAAGACCTGAAAGAAAAAAAGGGCTTTAAGCTGTTTTGTATGGGTCGAAAATAATTTGTTATCTTGAAATTTGGGGAGACTACACTACCCTCATAACATTGTAAAGGCGATTACTACCAGCTTATCTGCTCAAAGAAAAAGTTCTTTTAAGCAATAAGATGAAGAGTTTTGTTTTTGGTGACCCTGTACTCACTTACTATCAACCTGGTTAAGTGAAAAAAGCAATTAAATATTACGAACAAGCACTGAAAATTTCCAGAGAAATAGGCGACAGGCGCGGGGAAGGAAATCACCTTGAAAATTTGGGGAGCATACTCATACTATATCTGAGAGAGCCGTCTTGGGTCTGAGAGAGCCGTCTGGAAGAGCCCAGAAAAGCAATTGAGTTTTTGAAGCAATCCTGGAGATAGGAAAGGCGATTTAAGACCCGAGGATAATTGGCTTTTGCGAGTATAAATTAAAGGAACTTGAAGGATCTGGGGAATGACTTGATTTCACTTTTTCAAAGAATTTCGCACTTTGAATCCAATGATTCATGAGTAATTTTCAAAACCACAATCCAGATCAATAAAAATTTCTTCAAAAACCCAGAAATCGAACCAAAACCCCAAAACCAATAAGCTATTAAATAAGCAACCACAAACTTTACCTGCAATTTTTACCGGATTTGAATTTCTTAACAATCATATTTTTGCTCAATTTTGAAAGGTGGAACTATGCCTCACATAATGGAATTACTTGGAAAAACAAGAGTTGTCGTAAAGGATGGCAAAGTAATCGAAGTAGGAGAGCCTGAAGTCGAATGGTGTCCCCTCTTTGCCAAAATGCGTGGGATCCAGAAGATCACCCCTGAAGAAGTCAAGAAGAATATGGAGTTCAGAATCAGCGATTTCGGGATGTTTACGGAAAAGCGCAAGCTGGAACTCGAGGACTTTGTAGGATTTGGAGCATCTGAAGTTATGATGACAGGCCTGAGCAGAGGCTTGCTTGACACAACCGTGACCGCCTGTGAAGGCGCAGGAACTGTCATTTCCAATAATCCTACCCTTGTTCAGGGCATAGGCGGCAGGATGTCGGGACTGGTCGAAACCGAGCCAATCGATGGCATCATAAACGGAATCACAGAACGCGGCGGAATTGTGCTTGACCCCTCAACTGCCGTAATGGACCCGGTTGCGGGAGTAAAAAAGGCAGCAGAACTCGGGTACAAAAAAATCGCAGTAACCGTGGCTTTCGGGGAAACCGCAAAAGAGTTACGGAAGCTTGAAGCCGAACTTGGGCTGGATTTGATAGTAATTGGGGTCCACGTAACAGGTTTAAGCGTGGAAGGAGCCCAGACTCTGGTAGAAAATTCAGATATCGTAACCAGCTGCGCCTCAAAGCACGTCAGGGACCTGGTAAAGCCCCTCGCTCAGGTCGGAACCGCAGTCCCACTTTTCGCCCTTACCCAGAAAGGAAAAGAACTTGTGATCGAAAGGGCAAAAGATATCAAAAGCCCACTTCTGATCAATACCATGGCTCTGCCTGTACTTCCTGAACAAAAGCAGCCCCGGGATTTAAAATAAACGGCTTTAAAGCCGTTATTACTTTTTTTACCTTCTTTCTTTTTCCTCTTCTTTTTCCTCTTCTTTACCTTCATATTATCAACAATGAATATATAAGCAACATTTTCTACGATAAGATTATATTTTTTAGAACTTATAGATATTATGTTTCTGAAAAAACATTACTTAAAGTTCCACGGACGATGAAATGACTGCCATATCAAATGACAAAGAGAACAAAAACAAAACTCTTGAAGAGAGAATTATAATCGAAAAAAACAAGTTTTTTCTTTTTATAAAAGAAAGAAACGATTACATCAGAAGTCTGCCTGAAACTGAAAAGAAAGCATTTATCGCGTCAATACAGAAAATAAAGGAAAGTAAAGGTAAAATCGAAAGGCTATTGGTGAAGAAAGAACTCAAAAGAGGCATTGACGACCTTCTTTTTTCTTTTGAGGACCTTCCGCTTTTCGGGAAAGAATACTGGTTCATGAAATTCACAACCGATGACGGGTCCAGGCGCCAGTTTTTTCTCACGTTCGGCAGGAGCGCGGGGGATACCGAGGTTAATGGCAGATACGTAGAGAATAGCAAGATAATAAATGATAAAACGGACGGGTATTTTGTCTCCTGGGCATATGATGAGATGAAGATAAAACTCACTGATGATCTGGGGGTCATCGAAGTGAAAGATGACAGAGTGACCTGCTCCAACAAAGACCTGAAAGCGGATTTCTATGGGTCGTTTCCGAAATATGTGCTTGATATTTCAAGCAATGGCAAGAAGGTCTGCTGTGTGGATATAAGAGAGCCGGAGGATAATAATTATAATTCAGAGGTGGCTGAAAATTTCAGAGGCTTATTCGGGTACAGGCTTGCTAGCCTGTACTTCGATTTCGAGGGCTTGCTGTTTGATAAGAATTTCTCCGGGAAATGCTATGCGCAGAAAGTAATTGTTATCGGGCCTTTCATCCCCTGGAAATGGTCGAGAATCATTTTCATGAACGGGTCTATCCTGACCTACTATATCCCGAATATAGAGATTGGGGGAGTAGAATACGAGATACGCAATTTCATGGAATTCTATGATGCAGAAAACAAAAAGATTCACAGATTCAAGAAGGCAAAAGTGCACGAGTACCCGTCAGAAAAAGGAGATAAAAGATGGGTCATTACCGCTGAAGAAGGCAAAGTGTTCATGGTCATGAAGAGCTATTGCAAGGAATCTTTTAGCTTTATGAATAACTTTAATTTCAGTTATATAGAGAACCTTGTCGATGTCGTTGATTTCCAGATCGAGATCGAGGGTAAGTTCATAACACTAAAGGAAACCGGCAGTGGATTGGGCATGGTTGAAGATACATCAGGATTCGGAATATGAATTAGGAGGATGGCCGTCCTTTTTCATGGATTTGAGTATCTTAAGAATAAGTATTGGGTCCTTGTGCGACCCATTTTTCTGTAGTCGGTTTTCCCGGCTATTTGTTCTCTTTTTAAGTTTCATTTTTAAGGTTTGTTTTTAAGTTTCGTTTTTAAGGTTCTCTTATTACCTACTTTAGAGAAATTTTATTTCAATGGGTTTTTAGCATTCGTGCAGCCGCTTGATAAGCAATCGTTGAGGGCATCCGGCACGATATTAATGATTGCAGCCAGAAAGGGCGTCTGGATAACTTTAGAGGTCTTTGTGATGTACTGTGATGCACCAACTACATTCCAATGCCGATTAAGTATATATCAATAACCCGCCAATAGGATATTGCAGGATGAATTCTCCAAAGGAAATCAAACTGCAAAGAAATAAAAAGTCCAGATAAAGAAAAAACCCGAAACCGGGGAAAAAACAAAATTTAAGTAAAAATACAATATCTGAGGGATAAGATATGACTGTAAGAGATGATATTCACGGACAGATTGTTGGCGGCCTTAAAGGCGCAAAGTTTCCCATAAACACACCTGAAGAATTACTCGCTGCATTCCCTGCCGGAGCAGACACCACATGCAGATCAGGCGACCTTGCAGTTACTGCAGGAGAAGCAGGCAAATTGCTCACAGCAGCAGATTTCCCATTCAAAGATGCAAAACACGTGGCAGACACAATAGTTGACAGAGCAGGGCTTTAAGTCCTGCCCTCCTTCTTAATTCTTTATTGCTCATTATTCACTTTTCTTTGTGCCTTTTCTTTGTGCCTTTTCATCAGTCACTTTCCGTTGCTTATTATTCATTATTAATTTTCATTTAAACTCAATTCGATGTGGGTATTGATTCATTTTAACCTGTAGATTAAGTAATTTATTAAGACAATAAGTAAAACCAGAAAAAGAAGCATTAAATTAAGAATAATCAAAATAAGAATAATCAAGATAAGAATAATCAAGATAAGAATAATCAAGATAAGAATAATCAAGATAAGAATCACTTATTTTTAACGAAAACAACTTTATCCAGTACTTAGAGGGTGGTCTATTATGCCTCATATAATGGAAATGATGGGAAAAGCCAGGGTAGTCGTAAAAGACGGGAAAGTCGTGGAAGTCGGGGCTCCGGAAGTAGAATGGTGCCCCCTCTTTGTCAAGCTGCGGGGAGTCCAGAAGATGACCCCGGAAGAAATCCGGAAAAACATGGAGGCCCGGATCAGCGAGTTAGGAATGTTTACAGAAAGACGCAAGCTCGAATTTGAAACAACTGTTGTTGCTTTCGGTGCCTCAGAAATAATGATGAGTGGCCTCAACAACGGCTTCCTTGAAACAACCGTAACAGCCTGTGACGGCGCAGGAACAGTAATCTCCAGCAACCCGGCACTGGTCCAGGGAATCGGAGGCAGGATGTCCGGTCTGGTCGAAACCGAACCTATAGATGCGGTCATCAAAGGGATAGAAGAGCGCGGAGGGACCGTGCTTGCTCCCTCAACTGCAGCCATCGACCCGGCAGGCGGGGTCAGGAAAGCTGCGGAACTTGGTTACAAAAAAATCGCAGTTACGGTTGCAGGTGCAGAAACCGCCACAAAAGTCAGGGAAATCGAATCCAAACTCGGGCTTGACCTGCTGGTCATCGCAGTACATGTAACAGGTGTCAGCCGGGAAGAAGCTAAGGGCCTGCTGGAAAATTCGGACATTGTAATCAGCTGTGCCTCAAAATATATCAGAGAACTTGCAAAGCCGCTTGTGCAAGTTGCAGCTGCGATCCCTCTCTTTGCCCTCACGCAGAAAGGAAAGGAACTTGTGATTGAAAGGGCAAAAGATATCGAAAGCCCCATTTTGATCAATACCATGAAGCTGCCGGTTTTGCCGGAACATAAACAGCCGAGGAAATTGATTTAAGAACAGTAGCATTCCAAAATTTCGCCCTTGACAGAAGAAAGAAAAAGAATCTTGATTGAAAGAGCAAAAAAGATAAAAAATCCATTTCTGATTAATCTTATCGGGTTCTCCGGACTGCTTATTTCTGGCAGTCCGGATCCTGAAAATTTGATTTAAGAGCAGCAACTTATTCTGTTTATTAATTATTATTCCGTTTTTCAGTAACGATTGAGCTCTTAATGTTACAGATTTAGTGTATTACCAGTTTTAAGAAGTCTTGAATCTTGATAAGCTACTGCTGCGATAATTGGCTTTAAGTGGTGATTGGTTTGTTTTTACTTCCTTGCACCTTTGGACGGTTTGCATTCATATTTTGCGTCCTTCTTTGCATATATTGCCGGTGCTGGAGTGTTTGCCTGGGGTTTTCCATATGCTGCCCCTGCTTTTTGAGAATCAACAATTGTCTTTGTCATAAATAAACACCTCTATATTTATATATTATACAAGTGCTTAGATAATCTGTTTCAATTATATCTGGTAGATTCCAACCAGAATGTTCACTAATTTAAGAGACTCCTAGGAAGTCTTGAATCTTGATAAGCTGCTGCTGAAAGGATTGGCTTTCAGATAGTTATTGGTCTGTTTTTACTTCTTTGCACCTTTGGACGTTTTGCGGTCAGCTTTTGCGTCCTTCTTTGCAGAATTTTCCGATGCTTGAGCTTTTGCCTGGGGTTTTCCACAAGAAGCTCCTGTTTTTTGACTACTTTCCGTTGAAGCATTTTTTACCATAAAACACCTCTATACTTATATTTTATATAAGTACTAATTACACTATCTTAAATTTATATATTAGTTTCCAGTCAAAATCTTCTCTTATTCAAGAAACTCATATAGAATCAATTTATCAAACGATGATTGAACTTCCCAATATCTGATCAATATACGATGGTTATACTATACCCTCAGAATATTTTATTCCAAAAAACAGGCTGTTGAAAAGAAAGGATGAAACACCAAACGGCACGGGAAACAAGGAAAAGATTCAACTGTATTAATCCATTATTCCGTAATATCGGTGGTCATAGAGTCTTGAGTAAATATTTACGTCCGGATATTTAGGTCGTCCCCGGCTGCATGGTTGATATTCTGGGTCAGACTTCCCAGCGTGGCTAATGATTTCATTTTTATCTACTGTACGCAGGCGGGTTAAAACGGAGTGTGGCGCGTGAAAATAAAGAACGAAATATGCATTTGCGGCCATTTCGAAATAATAACAACCAATTAACCAGGGTCCGCCAACGTTTACGTCTGAATATTTACGTCTGGAAATATAAGAACGGGTTTTATAATGAGCCCTATAACAGGTCTTAAATTCTGGCTCATCTGTACTTGATATCTGTACTTGATTTCTGCAAACCCGTTCTGAACTGTCGTTAATCCTGTTATTCAGTGATGATTTCTACAAGTTCCAGCCTTTCTGATCCGCCTTTTACCGCAATCTCCATAACCGGACCTGTTCCGGCAGCATAATATTTGTTTTCCTCAATGCCAGGTTCAAGCGGAGTCCATTCTTTTGTTTTCAGGCAATCCTCAAAAGAACCGTAAGCAACGGTAACCAATTCGTTCAGAGAGAGAACTTCAGCCATGTCTTCGGCCTCACCCGCATAGTATTCCTGCCGATAAGTATCGCCGACCTGAGGATCCCCTTTCATTAGAATTCCAGGCTGAGCTCCGTCAACCCCGGCTTCCCAGGAACCTGCAGTACTTACCACTTCTCCGTCTTCATAATCTCTGGAATCCTCCCCGAAGTACCAGACATTGCCGTCTTTGTCCTGAGCGTACCAATCAAAAGTCTCTTCAACCAATTCCTCATCTTCAAATACCCGATCCCGGACAACAATTGTATTTACTCCCATTACCGTCCTGGTTTTATTGGTTACAAAAACCTCATCTCTTATCGTTTCGTCTTCATCCTCACCTTCATAGACAAAAGTTGTGCCTGGAGTCAACGGAAAATAAGGATTGTCTATAACCTCAACAAAATCATCAGGATTTATGACAGGGTTGTATCCATTTTCCCCTTCTGTTTCCCCTAATCCTTCAGTTACTGCTTCATTTGCTTCTTCGGTTACTTCTTCAGTTACCACTTCTGTCACTTCACTTTCTGTTTCTTCAATTGTATCTTTTTCAGGTACATTTTGAGAACAGCCGGAAGCAAATAACATTGCTGCAATAAGCACTACCATTACAAAAAAACTGAATTTTTTAATGATCTTCACCCCACTCGTTTAATTTTAAAATTATTGTATATTATACTCAATACCCAATTATATAGATGCAATAATATATTTTATAAATGACATATTTAATTAATCTAATGTAAAAAGTTTGGAAGACAATAAACTTTATCTTTTTCCCTTCAACTTTCCAACTACGCCAGAAATGTCAAATTCATTTTCAGGTTTTTTTCTTCTTATCCCTTCTTTTGTACTTTTTCGAGTCTCTGATCCACTATAGACTTCGATCCACTATAGACTTCGATCCACTATAGACACACTATAAATTCTCCAATAGGAGTTACAAAACCGATCAGGGTTCCCAGCCCTCAACAGAATGGATGAAAAGAATACACATCTTAAAGGTTAACGTAAAAAAGCATCCATGAAGGCGATAAACCCGTAATTTATTCCATTTGTGAGAATAAATACAGGTCCTCAAAAACTGCTGATCCTTAAAAACACCGGCACTCATTGCGGTCCCATTTCCTGAAACCTTTCCCGAGTATGTACAGGGCAACAGGGATCAGCAGCAGGTCCATAAGCGCATAGTACGGACCAAACATGGACAAGATTATATTAAGCATCAGAAGTGGCATGACTGAAAGCATATAAAGGGCAAAGATTTTCCCGTTGTAGAGATTAATGGAGGGGGAAAGCCCGGTCAGGTAAACGAGTACCGAAACCATATAAAGTGAGATCGTAAGGAAGAGTGTCAGGGACGGAATCAGGAACATGGGGTCTTTTTTAAGGGCGAGCAGTGTGAGAATTACAAGTGGGACAAGGTTGAGAATAAGGTAGCTGTTCAATTTGCTCTTAATCATATCAGATGCCTTCAGGGGAAGAAAGGCATAGGACGAAAAAATATCGTACTCGGTAAGCCAGTTGTACATTGAAGATGAAAGCACGCCGAGTACCAGGGCAAAAAGCGTAAGTGTGCTCAAAGCCGGTATAACTTTTCCGAGAGCTGACAGCAGAGTCCAGACAAGCAGAAGAGGCAGCACGAAAGAGAAAATTAATTTCCCGAGTCCACCTTCACTTCTTTTAAGGTCAAGGGAATCTTTTGCAACAAAGGCTGCATACCTGTATGAACCCAGATATCTGCAGAGCTTTGAAAAAGAGTTGGAGAAGCTCTTCTGCGCCTGCGGGAAGTCGATTTTTAGGAAAATAAGCGATAGAGCTGAAGGAACAAGGATCAGAACCCCGGAAAGCAGGAGCTGGTTTTCGGACGGAACGAGGAAAAAGGAAAGGCTTGGCAGGCTATAAAGGGTACCCTGGTTAAAGTTTCCGGAGATATGGAGCAGGAGCAGAGAAGCAGCAAGAAGGCATAAAAGCAAGATCTTTCCTGAGTGTGCATAAACAGTAGACAGAAAGAATATTGCAGAAATCCCGATCATAAAAGAAATGGAAAGGGTCAGAAGAAGAGTCAGAAGAGTTGCAGAAGCACCGAAATTTCCCGCAGGAACAAATTTTGCAGCAAGGGCAAAGCCTGCAACAAAGGGCAGGATGTAGAGGATAAAATAATATACGACATCTTTTCCCAGGAAGTTGGCAAAGATAAACCTTTCAGAAACAGGGAGCACTCTTGAGGAATATGCAATCAGGCTTGCCTGCCCGAAGCGGCGGTTCATAAATTCGCGGCCCAGAAGCCCGAAAGCCCCTACCATCCCCCCCACAAGCAGGAAGATATAATGCATCCCGAGAGCTATCTGGGCATCGGTAACGATCTCCCTGAACACAGGCAGGACCAGGCTTACAAAAAATGTAAACAGAAAAATGAAGACTGGAAATAGGGCAAAACCGCTGTGTCCGAAGAGGCTTGAGTGCATCCGCCACTCTTCTTTAATCATACTTTTGAAGATGTCAAACATAAAATCCCTGCAATTTATTGTTTTTGGTACTCGCTATTTTCGTGCGTGCGATTTTTCACACTTACATTTATATACATATATTTTTATACGTATGTTTTTATATTTACTTTTTTATAATTACTATTCTCACACTTGTTAAGAAAAACCTCACAATAATTTACAAGGTGATATCAGGCCAGTGCCGAGATCCCTTTTTGAGATTCTTCCAAAATATCTTTTGAAATCCCTTTCCGCTTGCCAACAAGCTCCAGGAAGAACTCTTCTAAGTTTTTGTCTTGAAGCTCAGGGTCGTCAAGGCGGCCTGTATAGACCAGCTTTCCCCTGTAAATGATTCCGATACTTGTGCAGATCTCTTTTGCGATTTCAAGGATGTGCGTGGAAATAAAAACAGTTCCCCCATTTTTCACGTAACCCCGTAAGAAGTCCTTAACTTTTCTCTGCATCACAGGATCAAGATTAATAAGCGGCTCATCGATAATGGCAAGTTCAGGCTCATGCAGAAAAGCCTGGGCAAACATCAGTTTTTGCCTTGTGCCCCTTGAAAGGTCTTTACATAGTGAGGTTTTCTGATCCCCAAAATCGAAGAACTCAAACCACTTCTCACAGGCCTCTTCATAGTGCTCCATTTTTCTTACCTTTGCAACGAAGTATAGGTACTCTTCTGCAGTCAGGAAACTTGGGGGTGTCTCCTGTTCCGGAATTACGCCTATAAGTTCCCTGACCCGCAGGGGATCTTCCAGCACATTTATTCCGTGTACCTTAAGAGTGCCGGAGGTTGGCTTTATTTGCCCTGTAAGCATTTTGATCATAGTTGTTTTTCCGGAGCCGTTTGGGCCCAGAAGGCCAAAAAGCTCACCTTTCCTGATAGAAAGGTCTACACCGTCTACTGCTTTTGTCTGTCTGTAAAATTTAGAAAGACCCTTTACCTCAATCATATTTCAGGCTCCTTCAAAGCTGTCATTCTTCAAAAATCAATGCATCAACAGTCCAATAATTATGTACAGATACTATTAATATATTTTTAAACCTTTCTGTGTTCTAAAAAATATAAGAAATACATCTGTACTTTTTGACCCTGTAATCAGCAAACCCCCAATTTCACAAGGAGGGTTGACCTCAGGAGTCAGAAAAGCGCATTAGTTATCAGGATATAAGAGCATTAGTAGTGAGGATATAAGAGCATTAGTAGTGAGGATATAAGAGCATTAATCATCAGAATATAAGATCATTAATCTTCAGGATATATATTAACCAGTTCCCTATATGACTCTCTAATAATTATTTTATATATGATGTATATAGGGATTGCGAGTACCATGCCAAGAGGGCCTAACAGCTTGGAGGCGGCAAGAGTTAGAACCACACTTAAGAGCGGGTTAATATTCACTTTTTCCGAGATCATGAATGGAATTAGGTAAAGGTTGTCAATAAGCTGGGCAATAATAACCGTTATCACTGCAAAGAGAGCTGTCATCGGACTATCGATGTAACCCACAATAACTGGAGGTATTGCTCCAAGAAAAGGGCCGATATAGGGAATAATATTTAGGAAGCCTGCCAGAATGCCCAGGAAAAGCCACCCTTCAATGCCTGCCAGATAAAACCCTATACAGCAAATAAGACCTACAATAGCAGACTCAATCATTTTTGCACTGAAGAAATCCTCAAGTTCACTACCTATGCTTTTTAAAGCCCTGGAAATACCATCCGCATGTTTTGGAGGAGCGTAAGCTTGAATGTAATTTCCTATTTTATTATAGTGCTTGAAATATACACCAAACATGAGAGGGATTATCAATACACCGGTAAAAAAATAATATGATACCTTCGAAATCAGATCAGCAATTCCAGAAAAGATGGTGTTTCCTATTTTTTGCAGGTCCTGGGGTTTGACAACGCCGGAATCCGTAAGCCTTGAAAGCTCGGACTCGTGTTCGGTAAAAAGGGCTGAAGCTCCGCTTGCATAATCCTGCTGTATGTTACTGAAATCCCCTATAAGAACTCCAATACCCTGTACCTGGCTGCCCACAAGAAACAGGAACATAAGCCCTGCACCAGTAAGAAGGATTAAACCCACCACTTTTCTATTAAAGTTCGGAAACCTGTCCATGCACCTGTTGAATACCTTTATTACTTTTTCCACAATCAGGATCAGGATTGCACCTGCAATAAGGACTATGAAAATGTCCTCAAAATAGAAAAGTATCGCAAAAAACAATGTAAAAAGTATGGTTGTTAATGCCAAAAACTGCCATACGTTCCGGTTAGTACTGAGGGACATGCATTCCTACCTTTAAATTTTTATCTGGTTATTCTACAAAGTTATTAATCTACAAAGTTATTAATGTCCAGATAGTTCCCTAAAAATATAAATAATAGTTCCCTTCAGTCCGTTAGATCCAAAAATAAGAAATTGAGAAGTATTTTCTGCATTGAGCGAGAAAAAATGTTTTCTCTTATTCTTCAGACTCTGATCTTTTCCCCATTGAAATTTCTTGAAGTAAAGTTATTGCTTCCAGGAGTCAGAGACTCCAGTTCACTGGCGGTTTCGCTTAAAGAAAGCATAAAATCGGCCCTTATCCTTAAAATAAGCACTTCTGGTTGGACGCAGCAAAAAAAGGTTGGTTCGCCTTCAATAATCCTGACGTAGCCTTTTTTTTCCATTCCTCTGAGGGTTCCATAGATTTTAGGTCTCGGAACTCCCGCATTTTCTGCAATTTCGCTGGCTTTTGCCTGCTTCAGGCAGACAAGTGACGCATAAACCTTGGCTTCATTGCCTGTAAAACCCAGTTTCTGAAGGTTCTCGATAAGCTTAAGAGGCATTCCGGTTTCCTCCATCTTTCACGCGCTGAGATGTGATCCATCTGACAATCTTCATTATTTAATGGCTTCAATTGCTCAATAATTTCATATCGATAATAATTCTAATCTGTAATTCTAATCTGTAATTCTCTATAACCAGATTGCAGCCACCTTATTCAGGCAGTACGACTGGAATCTATTTTCCGCATGAGTTTTACCATGGTCTCAAGGCTGTGCAAATAATCCTCAACGTCCTTATCGTCAACAAACTGAAGGATTTCATCAGCCATTTCGGCGGTAATCCGGTTTAAACAGTTATAATAATCAAACCCCTTTTCAGTAAGGGAAACAAGCACCTTTCTCCTGTCATCGGGATCTGTTTTTCTGAACACAATCCCTTTTTTTTCCAGGTCATCAACCATCCTCGTCAGGCTGCTCTTCTCCATCCCGGTGTATTTTCCAAGCGTTGAAGGCATAATTTCTCTTTCTATTCCTATGATTTTAATTACCAATGGCTGGTTCTTGCTCAGTTCCCTGAACTTACCTGCAATTTTATTTTGAAAGGTCTGCTTAAAAATCAGGTTATTGAGAGCATCTCTTTCCATTGAAAGGAGAATTATCTTACTCAGTGTTGCCTCATCCATTTTTTATCATCCTTTTTTAACGGAGTCTACCAGACCCTAACCCTCAGGTCCTGACCCGAAAAACTTGCTTATAATTGTTAGGAGCATAATGAATTATCATGAAAACACATTGAATTTTCAATTATACAAAATCATATAATTAAAATATCAATGGTTGATAAATCAACTAATAACTAATTGTATTTAAATATTTCTATACTTCCATAAATAAAGCTTCAAAATGAGAATAAAACTAAAAGGATTAAGATAAATGCCAAAAAATTAACACGTTATAAGGTACCTCCACCAGCTTGTCTGGCGGCTCTTCAAAAAAAGAAGGACGACGAAAGAAGAAATCGAGAGGAAAAAGCAGGAAAAATCAATAAAATAAGACGTGACTTCAATTTTGCTTTATGACTTTTATTTTTGGGCTTTTGGCATGAAAGTGCTTTGGCATGAAAGTGCTTTCAAGCAATTTCATTTATTTGAGCCTGTTATTCAAGGAATCTCATGCACGTTTTCTTCTTTTTTTCTATTTTTTGGAAAGGCCGCTCTCCTGCGTCGAGCGTGACAAAAACGACTTGATACAGCGAATAAGGTTGTACGGGTCAGAGATATTTGTAATTCAGTCCTCTTAAATGAAGATAATTGCATAACCCATCGTTTAGTCCTCTTGAGCGCAGCGAAAAGGACCGCGTACTCCCGAGGCGCAATTCGGGTGGCGCAACTCAGGCGAGGCAACTCAGGCGAGGCAACTCGGGCGAGGCAAAACTAGGGTTATGCTTCTCGAAGTTTCTCATAAATACTGTCTATATTCCCCGAACGTGTGATTATGAGAAGCTCGTCCCCTTCTTCAAGCTTCGGGTCTTCACGCGCAAGGATAAAGTCATTTTTCCTGTAAAGCCCGATACAGTCGGTATTTTCTGGAAACTGGACTTCAGAAATCCTTTTGCCGGCATGCTGTTCCCCTGTAATGAAGCTAATTACACGGACATCAGCCCTGATAAGGTTGCTCAGCTCGATTGTATCAATTCCACGCAGGGTATCAGAAATAATGGTTGAGGAGATATGAGGCGGGTTAATCGCAGAGCTAATTCCCAGCTTTTTTGCAATTTCCATAAACTTTGTATCGTCGGTCTTGACAATGACCCTTTTCACTCCTGCTTCCTGGGCAATCAGACCTATCAGAATATTGTCCTGGTCATGGTTGGTGCAAGCCACAACTGCATCCGTTGAATCCATTCCTGCTTTTTCAAGGATGTCCGGGTGGGTGCCCTCGGCATTGATTACGGTGCAGTCAAGTTCTTCAGCAAGCTGCCTTGCAATTTCCTCTTCCTTTTCTATAAGGACAACCTCATTTCCCTGCTGAATCATCGTACGGGTCAGGTGCATCCCAAGGGAACTCGCTCCAATAATGATTACTCTCATTTTTTTCTTTCCTTTCCTTTCCTTTATTTTCCTTTATTAGAACCTTTTTCTTTTTTTCGTAGCCTTTGTGCTTTTTCTTTTTTTCGTAGCCTTTGTGCTTTTTCTTAATCTTTTAACTTTTCTACTCTCTTTTAACTTTTCTACTCTCTTTTAACTTTTATTACTCTACTGCTCTCTTCTAATCTATTCTACTCTCTTCTTCTAATAAATTTCTTTCAGGCTGTATCTTCCTGGACTCTTTTTTCTTCGGCTTTGACTATGTTTTCCCCAGTTTTACTCCTTCTTTCAAGCCACGTCCTGGGCAGGAGCAGGATGAAGAGCGGAATTATCTCTACTCTTCCAAGCAGCATATCAGCACAGAGCACAAACTTCAGGAGAGACGGCATGCCGGGAGCTGTCACGCCTGTTGACAGCCCTGCCGTAGCCAGAGCACTTGAAGTCTCAAAAATAGCATCTGCTGAGTTTATGCCGTAAAGCATGAAAATGAAAGCGGATAACACGAGCACAACTGAATAAAGCAGCACATAGGTCATGATGCGGTAGACTTCGTCGGAATCAACTACCTGCGACTTTACCTTGAGAGGGGTAATTGCTTCCCTGGGGAGAAAAAAGCGGTAGAAAACCAGTCTTATGAGCTGCACTATTACAATCAACCGGAAAAGCTTAATCCCGCCTGTGGTTGAGCCTATACTGCCTCCTATGCACATAATTGCACTGAGAAAACCTTTTGAAGCATCTGAAAGGGGAGCCATGTCTATAGTGGAAAAACCGGTTCCAGTAAGGGCTGAGATTACCTGGAAAGCAGCATCAGGCAGTGTGTGTAGCAGTTCAAGCCCGCCTGCTCCCCCTGAAAGGGTTAAAGCAAAAAGTGCTGTCCCGAGTACGGCAAGCCCGAACATGTACCTTACCTGCGGATCTCTCACAAGAGTCCAGGGATCCTTCAGGACTTCCGGATATAGCGAAAAGCTGATTGCACCCATTATGCAGGAAACTGTTATCAGGAATGGGATCAAAAAGCCCCCATATGCCCCGATGCTTGCCGTCTGCGTTGAAAATCCACCTGTAGAAATCGAACTCAGGGTATGGCAGACAGCTTCATAAAAAGGCATGCCGCTGAGGAGCAGGAGTGTCAGTGAAAGCAGAGTCAGGCCAAAATAAACCGTACCAAGTGCCCTGGTAGTTGTAATTACACTGGGGCGGATCCGGCTTTCCCCGAAGTTTACTCTGTAAAGCCTGAATGCCGTAGTCCCCGGGCGAATAAGGATTCCAAGCACAAGCACGATTATGCCTATTCCTCCTACCCACTGCAGCCAGGAGCGGGTGAAGAAAAAGAGCCTTGTAGGAGAAGGCGGGGCAAGGCTCAAGCCTGTTGTTGTCAGGCCCGAAACACACTCGAAAAAAGCATCCATAAAAGGCATTCCGGTAAAAAGCGCCATTGGCACTGCGCTAACTAAAGAGCAAAGTGGAAAAGTAATAGCTGCAAGGATCAGGGCTTCTTTTATTTCAAGTTCAAAATCCGGAAGCACTTTCTGGAGTATAACCCCCGTTCCTGCAGTTATAAGGGCACTGCTCCCATAAATTATGGCTGCAGCCGTTTCCCCGAGAACAAATGCTGCAAGCATAGGGACAAGCAGGACTGCTGAAAAGACCAGCAAAAGATGTCCCGTGTACCTCAGGACAGCAAGGGGGTTTACCGGGGAGACAAGCTCATACATAAGACCTAATTACATTTTTTTTATTTAAGCCTGTTTCACTCTGGAAAAAGGGAAAGGAAAAAGAACTTAATCGTAGTTTTTCCAGTACTCCAGATCTTCTTTGTAAATTTCCAGGGTCACATGGATGATATTTTTTAAAAATTCGAGTTCTGCTTCCCGAATTACGAGTTGGGAACCCGCAGTCCATTTCACTCGCTTCGTTTCACTCAAGCGGACTAATAAGAAATATTCTGATTCGTACAACCATGTTCGCTATATCGTGTCGTTTTTGTCACGCTCGACGCAGGAGAGCGGCTTTCAGATAAAAAAGAAGAGAAAATAAGATCCTGAAAGTGAAAACTACTGAAAACGCTGTAAGAAACTAATAGATAAAAATGACCGGGGAAGCCATAAGAGATCAACAAAAAAATCAACAAAACTAGACACAGGAAAGCAACAAAAAACCTGTAAGTATACCAAACGGAGCAGAATTAAGTTATATCTGAAAAAGACTCTTTTACATGTCGTTTTTTAATCTATTTTTCTTCTGTTTTCTTTCTTTTTGGGAAGAGCCGCCAGACAAGCTGGCGGAGGCGCTTATATTTACCTGTGAATTAAATACAGGTTTTCGATGTAAAGGATAGATTATCTCAGCCCTGGAATATTTCTCCAATGTATTGTTTCTCTTAATTTCGGTGTCGTTTTGTCGGGCGCTTTTTATCTGGCTGACGGGCGGGCTCAGACCCGGTGTGGCGCAGGGAGAGTAAAAAGATAGATTCCCTTCCGGATTCC
The DNA here is from genome assembly GCF_028693135.1 of Methanosarcina sp. Lineage (GTDB taxonomy): Archaea > Halobacteriota > Methanosarcinia > Methanosarcinales > Methanosarcinaceae > Methanosarcina. The sequence continues at coordinate 8,757 of NZ_JAQUVZ010000017.1, read as the reverse complement.
GGAAGAGATAAAATAACTAATCAGAGATATCAATGCGAAAAAAAAACTTGATGAATTAATTTTTTCCTTTCGCACAGCCTTTGAACTTGTGAAACTGCATCGGGTAAGCTTTGTGAAGACCGGGACAAAACATAATTGCAAGAATTAAAATAGAATCAGGCTAAAGACTTAAAAAACAGACCGAAAACACCCTTCAAAAAACTCTTTTATCCCGGACCGATCTCATAACTGAAACAATTTCATTGCCGAATTATTTCATAACTATTACAAAACCGGGAGGTATGAACCTGAAAGAAATTCTTCATGAGGTAAAATCAGAATTTACAGACTACTTTAAAGAACGCGAAGCTGAGATCAACGGCTCTCTCCTTGCTGTCCTTTCAGGCGAAAACCTGCTCTTTCTGGGACCTCCCGGTACAGCCAAGACCCAGCTTGCCAGAAGCATCTGCCAGATAATTGAAGGCGGGAACTTCTATAATTACCTTTTAACAAGCTTTTCAACCCCCGAAGAGCTTTTCGGACCTCTTTCCTTAAAAGCTCTCGAAGAAGACGAGTTCCGGAGAAATATCGAAGGCTGCCTCCCAACTGCTCATATTGCTTTACTGGACGAAATTTTTAAGGCAAGCAGCGCTATCCTCAACAGCCTCCTGACCATACTGAATGAAAGAAAATACCATAACGGAAGGGAGATCGTCGATGTCCCCCTGCTGTCGGTCTTCGGGGCTTCGAACGAGCTTCCGGAAGAGGATGAAAGCCTGGAAGCTCTTTATGACCGTTTCCTGTTCCGGTACAGGCTCTCATATATTCAGGATGATGAAAACTTCAAAAGCCTTCTTTTCAGAGAATCTGAGGATTTCAGACCCGCTGTAACCATTCAGGTTTCAGAAATCGAGAAGCTCCGCAAAAGCGCAAACTCACTGCCTGTTGACCCTGATGTTGAAATAATAATCACGGAACTTAGGAGGAACCTCCAGCTTCAGGAGATCGAGATTTCAGACAGGCGCTGGAAAAGGATTGTCCAGGTCCTGAAGGTTGCAGCCTACAGCAGCGGGTGTCCGGCTGTTGACAGGACAATGGCACTTTTGCTCCAGCACATGCTCTGGAACCTGCCCGAAGAGCGGGAAACCATCAGGAAGACGGTCTTTAAACTCGTTGTTTCCGGCGGAACAAATACCGAAAAACTTCGTCTGGACGCTGAGGACCTGAAAACCGCCCTTAATATTGCCCTGAAAAACGAACTTCCCGTTGGAGTTATCTGCGACAGCTGCGGGGAAGAATTCCAGCTTAGAGAGAACCTGGAAGTTCACCATACTGCTTGCCCGAACCACAGCTATACTCTAAGGAAGGAAGGAAATAAGCAGGAAGGAAATAAGCAGGAAGGAAATTCGAGGATCTATCCTTATGATAACCTGGTAAGGGAAATTGAATCTCTCCATGAGCGGTCGGGAAAGAAAAATACCCTGTCTCAAAGCCAGAGAGAGGTTTTTAAAAAGGAATTCAAAACCCTGGCTGGCAAAGTAAACGGAGTAAAACAACGGCTTGAGGAAGAAAAGGAGCTGTTAAGAAACCTGATGGATGCAAATATCTGGCTTTCAATTTCGGACAGAAACGAAGCCCTGCTCCTGCATGACACCGGCAGTGCACAGCTTTCCGGAACTGAAGCCCTGCTAGGTGAAATCGAAGCCCTGCTGGGTCTACAGAATAAAGAGTTCAGGTCCGGAGAATTCAGGTCCGGAGAATCCATTTCCGGAGATTTCAAGTCTGGAGATTTCAGGTCCGGAGATTTCAGGTCTGCAAAATCAGGATATTCAGACTCCGATGCCGCAAAACTGGAAGCAAAAGGCCAGGTACCTGATTCGGGCAGCAATGCCGGCAGTTTTATTAAAGGGCTCGGGTCCAGATTCAAGCTCAGATGAGCATATGAGGTGTTGGTACGGAAGATTCAGCCGGTTTTCTGAGCAATCTGGATAAAGCCTCCCCCGAATCATATTCTTTTTTTTCCAGAAACAGGCTCTGGCACGAGGCTCTTTCTGTCCAGAAACAGGCAGCTTCCCTGCTGGAAGGGGAGTTGAGAAGCACTATTGCTTACCCCCGCACGATTCCCCGCTCTCTGCGTGAGAAAATAGCCGAAGTGATAGCCCTTGAAATTCTCTTTGAGCAGCCGTACGAAATAAAAGATGCTGAAAGGTTCATAGGGCTTTTCGGGGCATTTTACCCGATTTTTCTTACCTTGAGAAACTCAAGGCCCTGGCCCGGGCTTCAGAAGATTGCAAAAAGGAGCAGAGGAGCAGGAATTGCCTGCCTGAAGCTTCTTCTTCCTCTAATCTACGACCTTATGGAACGCTTTTCAGCCTCCGGGGACGGCGGTTCGAAAACAGATTTATTCAAAGGGCTTGACGCCGAAACCGAAGCCATTCTCAGGGAGTTTGAAAAAATCCTTAAACAAACCCTCCTTCTCTGGGAAAGCAGGAATTCAGAGGACTTATCAACCCGGAATGCTCAGCTCCCTTCCCCGATTTCCGGTAAATCCGACATTTATGAAGCTGTCCTCAGTTTCATGCAAAAGGACGGTTGCCAGAGTTTTCTTGATGGGATGCTGGAAGGGCTGTACTGCAGGATGCAGGAATTCGTTTCTGAAATGGAAGAAAACCTGGACCTTTTCGATACCCTTGCCCTTCTTTTCCCTGGCAGGAACTGGAGTTATTCCGTAAAAGAGCTTAAAAAAGAGCCGTTTTATGTCCAGCTTAAGATGCTGAAAAATTACTCAGCTTTTTTTGAAAAAAATCCTGACCTCAGAAGAATCGTGAATTTTATAGGCAGGCGGGAATTTGATCCCCCTGCTGACCGCATACGCTACTCTCCTTTTGGAAAAAACAGGATCCAGACTGTGCGGTTTTCAGACTCGATAAATAACCTCCTGCCAATGGAAGCCGCAAAGCTCCTTAACCCGGCTCTGAAGCGGAAGTTCTATGCTGATATGCTTGAAGGAAAACTCCTGAGCTACCAGCTGCTTGGCAAACACTATACCGGTCCTCCCCGAATAAAGCCGAGAGGCCCTATGATTGTGCTCGTCGATACCTCCGGTTCCATGCACGGGACACCACAGACCCTTGCCAAATCTGCAGTGCTTGCCATGGCAAAGCTGATGCTCTCCCAGCAGCGGGACATGAAGGTTATCCTTTTTGCATCCACCAGCCAGCACCTGGAAATCGAGCTCAGCAGCAGGAAAAAGATGTCCGAGAAATTTCTGAATTTCCTCCTCTACACCTTTGGCGGCGGGACGGATTTCAATACCGCACTTGCTTCAGGCCTTAAGTCCCTTAAGGAAAAGGACTTTCAGGGTGCAGACCTGCTTTTTATCACGGATGGAAAGTCAGAGATTTCTGACGAGCTGGTTCTGGCTCGCTGGGAAGAGGCAAAAAAGAAGTATAACGCAAAGGTCTATTCGCTGATCGTTGGAGGCAGCGGAGCAGGAGGGCTTTCGGAGATTTCAGATTATACGTATATTGTTGAGATGGAGCCGGATTTAGAGGGCACGGGCGGAAGAGTAAGGTTAATAGAATCTACATAAAGGGTAATAGAATATACGTAAAGAATCTGGGCAAAGATACTGGACAAAAGGGGTATTGGATCAGAATACATAAAAGAGTGCAGAAGGGAACCTGTTTCTTTTACATGAACGTATTTGGCGGGTACATAAAAAGCAGGATCAAAATCAATAACGAAATAAGAAGAGATATGGTTACACTGATCATTTTTTTTATGTTCATTATTATTTCTCCATTGCAATTGTAAGGACTGTAATCTATAAAAGACATCTCATTTTATATGAGAACGTTTCGCATATGATATTTTATGAAATGAAGAACTATCAATTTGAGTTATTGTTTTTATCATTTTACAGTAATTTATCATTTTACAGTAATTTATCATTTTACAGTAATTTATCATTTTACAGTAATTTATCATTTTACAGTAATTTATCATTTTACAGGCATTTATCATTTTACAGGCATTTTCAGCAAAAACCCCTTTTCAGGTGAAACAATGGGAAGCCAGAAACTCATCCGAGACCAGCAGCAAATCGAAGAAATCCTTTCAACTGCAAAATTCCTCCGCCTTGCCCTTTCCGATTCCGAAACCCCATACATAGTCTCCATGTCCTTCGGCTACAAGGAAAATGCTATCTACCTGCACAGCTCTCGGGAGGGCAGGAAAATCGATATCCTTAAAAAGAACCCCAGGATCTGTTTCGAAGCTGACATCGAAACCGAAGTGATCACTGCTGACGACCCCTGCAAGTACAATGTCCGCTACAGGAGCGTTATCGGGCACGGACAAGCAAAGTTTCTGGAAGATTACAATGAAAAAGTTGAGGGGCTTACTGTGCTTTCCAAGCATTACGGGAAGAAGGGGCCGTTTGAGTTTGAAGCATGGAAAGTTAACAGGCTGTGTGTGATTAAGATCGAAATTGAGAAGATAACGGGGAAAGAAAGTGGATTTTAATATCCATCTGTAACTGTAAGTTGCTAATAAACAGGAACGAGCTGCTTACTGTAAAGTACTGTAAAGGCTAAAATTTAACAGTAAACCTTTTGTTGTCTTTTTTGTTGCCTTTTTTGTTGCCTTTTTTGTTGCCTTTTTTGTTGCCTTATCTGATTATTGGCATATCTCTCCGGGATCTAGATCGAGAATATCTCAGTTTTCTCTCCCTGCACCGCACCGGACCCGAGCCGGCCTTCCACTCAGATAAAAAACAACCGACAAAACGACCCCACAACAAAAAGAGACAATAAGCTGAAAAAATGTCCACGGGATGAGAGAATACTTTCCTTAAGTTCGGAAGCCACTTTTTAATTTATAAATAAATATAAGCGCCTTCGCCAGCTTGTCTGGCGGCTCTTCTCAAAATGAAAGAAAATTGAGACTAAAGAAGAAAATTGAAAAGAAGTGTTTTTCAGAGAGTTTTAATTCTATTTGCATCCTGACAGAGTATCTGGCTTTTTCACTTTTTGGCTTTGCTTTTTCACTTTTTGGCCTTGCTTCTTTCTTTTCTTTTTCCTTTGAAAGCCGCTCTCCTGCGTCGAGCGTGACAAGAACGACCCAAGATAGTGAATATGGTTATACCCTTAGTTCCCAAATATTAAGCGCATAGGTGTAGTAATGAATATATGCGAGGTCATTTGACCACGATTTTGAAATTCTGCTCCTAATATTATGTGCTTAAATTTAAGCGCACACTCCGATATCAAGAGACGTTTATGCGCCTAAAAATGCGGAACTAAGGTTACTAAGCTGATCCCGGTTTCGGGTTCCGGGGTTTGAAATCGTGGATTACACGTTCAAATTCACACTGGATGGCAAGTTTACGGAAACATACAGTGTGAACGTCCAGCCCTGGCCTACTGTTGAAGTCGAACTCTACGCTGATTATGCGGAAGGTCAGTCCCTTTCCATAGGAGAGATAACTGTTTAAGATATCTTTCAGGCTCCTTTGACCAAAGCAGCTTGTGGTGGTTTGGAATCTCTACCTGCATAGCAAGCAGTACGTGGTAAGGGTTTCGGAATGATGAAAGGGGGCTTGTGGTGGTTTGGAATCTCTACCTGCATAGCAGGTCCGAGTGGTCCACCCTCATCTTCTCTGCAACATAGCTACACTTCATGAGACAGAACTGCCGCATGGGTGTGCTTTAGAATTCAGACAAAAATTACAATTTATACATTTAACGGTTTAATTCTACCGCTTTTTGGTTCAAATGCTTAAGTCCTATCTCAAGCGTATTATCAAATTTAATTTTAAGACATGCTCTAAGTCACTACTGCGAGTGGTTGTGGCTCTGTTTTCTCTGTTAAGGTATTTATATACTTTTCAATAAGGAGTTTATATACAGGATTTATTCTGTAAATTATTTTTGTTCCTTCTTTTGTTTCTATTATCAGGCCAGTTTCTCTGAGGTTTTTAACATACCAGCTAACTGTTGGCCTGGAAACTCCAATTTCACGAGCAAGAGCTACATTTGTATTACACTTTTCATTCATTATTTCCGAAATTATTCTTTTATTCGTCAGGTTTTGAAGAGCAGAAATAACTTTTTTTTCGTTCTCGTTATAAACTAAAATATTTTCGAAATACCTTGTCTTCCCGCCGTCTTTATAGGCTTCAATTTTTTTCTTAGCTGTAAGGATTTTAATGTGATATTTTACTATTTCTCTGTCTAAACCAATCTGTTTTACAATTTCACTAATGTATGCTCCAGGTTTGGTTTTGATATAGCCATAAACTCTAAAACGACTGGAATTTTCAAGTACATTTCCAGGGTTTACAATTCGATATCCGAGTATTGAGAAAAATAGCTTTTGAGGGTAGAAAAGATCAATTGTAGCTAAGATATACATCGTACCCAGCCATAACAGAAACTGCCAGTAGGATATTTCAGTGATCTCAAGCTTTGTTACTTCTTCTCCGTTAATTGGGACTCCTACTTGATCACTTGGAACGAGTTGTACTATATATTCATGAGCCTCAGATGTTGATATTAAAAGAACAAATGAAAAAAATAGTAAACAGAGGATAAGCTTTTTTTGAAGCTTAATGATGCGCAAAGGCATCAAACTTGTAATCCTCTTTTTCAAGTACAGACACTCCTTTTACCTTGAACTTCCAGACTCCCGATTCCAAACCGTTTTTAGAGGATATTCTGACGCTTATTTTACCGTTTATACCTTTGGAATCGTCCTCATCATAGTATGTACCAATCTTGGTTCCGTCAGGGTCGTAGGGAGTAAGGGATAGTTTACTTTGTGTGTTCCCCCAGTTCAACTCCAGGGTGAGGATAGTTGTTCCAGGTGGCACAGTTGCTTCGTGAACTTTGTTATTCCCCTGCTTTATGTAGTAGGTTGTCATTAGGGCACCTCTTCGGCTTCCTCTATCAAAATATGGGAAAGTAAGGTTCCAGTACCAGGAGAATTATCTTTCAAGCGTTCAACAATGTATTCTTTTCCGGTAGAAGTCAAAATAACTTCCCTACGTGAGTTTACTGAATTAGAGCCTGTCAACAGATCACCCAAAAAAGTGAGATAAGACTACATATAAATCTTATGATTTGAAATCCAATGAGTGGCGCTACTGGAGTTTTTATAAATAATAAATTATATAGGTTTGATACTGCCCAATATTTGAAATTTAACCACAATGTTTATCCGACTTGGTTTTGTTTTTGAAACACACATGTTCCATTTTTCATAAACCAGGCAGTCCGATAAATTTATAAAGTATTATAACGTAGGACATCTCTTTTTTGTAGTTCTCATAATATACAAATCTGCGGGAGAATAACCTCTCAAAACTTTTCGTTTTGTTCCGGCCTGTAATAAAAGTGTTTTCTAAGAGCGTGTCTTAAAATTCAAACTATTCATACAATTGGATAATGGCAATGTTAACTTTAAAATTCATACCGTAAATTTGTTCAGCAATTCAGGACAAATTAGCAGGATCTCCCTCACTTCAGTGGGGGAAGGAATGCGTCATCTGTACCATCTGAACTAATGTTGTACTAGCCGCTCTCAGTTTCCTGCAATTTCTCTTAATATTAACACTTGTAATTATCATGTTGCCAAAAATATCACACAAAGTAAAGAAACCGGATGACCGTTTGCCACGAATGAACCCGATCCCTTTTTCCGTTTTTACATGATCGAATTTCCTGAGCCCAAAAAGCTTTCCGATAGGTATTTTCTTCTCTGATCTCTTCCCTCTCCGATCTCTTCCCTCTCCGCTGCTGATAATCTCCCGCAGGAACGTTTCGTTTTAGAAAAACCGAATCTTCTACCTCTACTTTCTGATCGTCCCTGCAACAGATAGCAACAGCATCAAAGTAATGTGTTTTTAACAACTTCAAGACCTGCTCTCTCCTGTACTTAGTTTCATACCCGAAAGTCTCTGCAAAATTCCAGCCGGATTTCCGGATTTGGGATTTGATAATGCCTACTTCTGTTGCATGTTTTGCAATTCAAGTGTGTAAGTCCTATCCCGATTATAGAACCAAATTTAATTTTAAGACATGCTCTTAGGTTTTTTTCTTATTATTAAACTCTTTTTTCAGCTTTCTTAGGCTTTTTAACGATTTCAAGTTTTAAGTTATTTTAGAAACTTCTATTAAAGAGCTTATCCGAAACCTGATTTCGTTTCTATATGCTGCTGACATTAAAACTTCAAGAAATGACGTTTTCAGCATACTCCTTAATTTCAATCACGGATCCAATCACGGATCCAATCACGGATCCAATCACAGATCCAATCACGGAGCTTTATAAAGTTGATTAAAATGTTGATTGTTAGAGACTCTGGTAATACAGATTATATAGATGTTAAGAAGTTGTAATGTTTGGAATTCAATCAGGCGTGAAATATGAGATTGGAATCCAGAATCCAGAGACTCGACCAGTTACTTACAAAATAAGATATAGAGAAGTAATTTTGAGTTCTGGGATAAGTTCATGATTAAATGAAAGGAGCCAGAAATATGCGTAAAAGTACAGCGTTAAAATCAGCATTTCAGTTACTAAGTTTATTTCTTTGCCTGGTATTTATACCAGCTGCATGCGCTCAGCCTGATGAACTCACCGGAAGCCTAGTGTCGCGTCAATCCTCAAGTGTCGGATAAAGGCGCGACAATTTTATTCTTGCATCCTCGGTTGTGAATTGCCAATTAACCTTCGAGTTTTTGTTATTTCTGAATTTTTGCCAAGCCAATACCT
>NZ_JAQUVZ010000065.1 GCF_028693135.1 Methanosarcina sp. | reverse complement strand
AGAACCGGAATCGGAATCGGTACCGGCATCGGATTCGGAATCGGGATCGGTATCGGCATCAGAACCGGAATCGGTATCGGTATCGACATCAGATCCGGAATCGGTATCGGTATCGACATCAGATCCGGAATTGGTATCGGAATCGGTATCGGTATTGGCATCAGATCCGGAATCGGCATCAGAACCGGCATCAGAATCGGCATCAGATCCGGAATCGGTATCGGTATCGACATCAGATCCGGAATCGGAATCGGTATCGGCATCAGATCCGGAATCGGCATCAGAACCGGCATCAGAATCGGCATCAGATCCGGAATCGGTATCGGTATCGACATCAGATCCGGAATCGGGATCGGTATCGACATCAGATCCTGAATCGGAATCGGTATCGGCATCAGATCCGGAATCGGAATCGGACCCAGAGTCGTCAGTTGTTCCGGAGTCATCGGCTCCAGTAATTGTGTCTCCAGTACTCGAGTCTCCTGTGTCCGGACTTCCGCTGTCTCCGCCTATTTCATCTGCAGCAGATGCCATTCCGGGAGCCATTCCTGGAATTATTAGCATTACTAATAGTACATAAATTAAAGAATTTAAAAAACCAGTTTTCATTTTTTTAGGCCTCCGGCCACACAGACGTAAACAAAGGTCTCTGGTACCCAGTAAGTCATTGACAATTCATTATATTATTTATATAAAACCACACAGACGTAAACAAAGGTCTCTGGTATCCAGTAAGTCATTGACAATTTATTATATTATTCATATAAACAAAATTTAGAGTCTCGCTTTGACTGGATTTTTCCAATCGACGGCTTTCAAAACAAGGGGATTGTTTAAATAAAGTAATCTTTGACATTAGTAACACAGATGAGGACCATATTTAAATTATACTGGATTGTAAAGATTATTCGTTTCCAAAATTTGGTGAGTTGACTATGCAGGTTTTTTATGTTCTCACCCTCTTTAGGGAACCGGGAACCACATTCCCCTTAATAAATCTGGTGGATTTCTCCCCAGTTTTTAATTGTTTTATCCGATAGTGAAATTACATTCATACACAACATCCCAATCTTACAGCCGGTTCAAAGTTTGGTTCAAAGCTTAAATTTTTCCTGCACATAACGAGTTTTTTCATTAAAACGCTCAAACCTTATTTTGATTGGTACCTTTTTGATTCGTACCTTTTTGATTCGTACCTTTTTGATTCAATTCCTTCGATTCAATTTCTTCGATTCAATTCAATAATCCGATACTTTTAATACTTTATAATGCTGCTTTCTTCTAATGTCTGCCGGAATACGCACATACCTGGAACTTATGAGGTACGGAAACTGCTTGATGGCAGGGTTTGCAGCTGTAATAGGAACTTTGATAGCCTTTAATATCCTGACTTCCGTTACTTTGAGTTCAAATTTAAAGGGGCATTTTCCTGTTCTTGATGCAGGTCTCGTGTTTCTGGTAGTATTTCTTGTTTCAGGGGCAGGAAATGCCATCAATGACTATTTTGACATAAAGATAGATTCTATCAACCGTCCGGAAAGGCCCATCCCATCCGGGAGGGTGCAGGCAAAAGAAGCCCTTTACTTTTCTTACCTTCTGTTTGCCCTTGGTACTCTGCTGGCTTTCTCTATAAATTCGGTATGCGGGTTAATTGCCTTTTTTAACTCCCTGCTATTGATCATGTATGCAAAAACCCTTAAAGGTACGCCCCTTTTAGGAAACCTGAGTATAGGCTACCTTACTGGCTCTGTTTTTCTGTTCGGAGCTTCAATTTTTGGGTTTGGAGGAATTAAGGTTCTTTCCGTGCTTTTCCTGCTTGCAGCTCTTGCCATTACAGCCCGGGAAATCGTAAAGGATATTGAGGATATGGAAGGAGACAGGATGGAAGGGGCAGATACTCTTCCTCTGAGAATCGGGGCAAAAAAAGCAGGGAATCTTGCAGTGCTTATAGGGCTCTTTGCCGTACTTTTAAGTCCTCTTCCGTACCTTGTGTCCATCCTTGGTCTGAGTTATCTTTACATCGTCTTTCTGGCAGACCTGGGATTTCTTGCAGCAATTCACCAGCTTCTTGTACGGAATAACCCGACAAAGTCCTCTAAGATGTTCAAAATAGCCATGTTTTTTGCCCTTATAGCTTTCATTGCCGGGGTGTGAACTTGCCACCAGTCACTAAGGATCGCAATTCTTATTTTGCCGGGTTGCCTCCGCGGGAGAAATCTGCCGGGTCTTGAGTTTCAAGTTTTCTCAGGTTATCTCACCGGTCGGCAACTGGCAATCGGTTTTCTCAGGACTGAGGGCCTTAGCAAGGACTGCGGCCCCGGGAAATAGATTAGCAGATAGGTCTCTTTCCTGCTACAAGTTCCATAGAGAAAGAATGGATATTTTCAAGTTCTTTTTCTATAATTTCTGCCGCCTCTTTTTCTACATCTCCTGCCGCACCTTTTTTCATGACCAGTTGAGCAGTTGCAATCTGAGGCTGGTCAATAGGAGTTCCGATTTCGCTCAGGAGCCAGACATACACCTCAGAGACATCGGGAACCTGATTATAAATCTCTGCTGCGATCCTGTGGGATAAGAGATTATAGATCTTTCCTATATGGCTAACAGGGTTTTTCCCTGCTGCAGCTTCACTGCTGACCGGACGGTTTAAGGGAATTATCCCATTTACGCGGTTTCCGCGCCCCACCTCTCCACAGTCGGCATCCTCTGCAGATGTGCCGGTAACCGTTGTGTAAATTCCTTCCATCCCCCTGCCCGGCATATCCAGGGTGTTAAGGGATGCCGTGGGTTTTGCACAGATGCAGGCTTCAAACTCAGCCCTCTCTTTTTCTGCAAACCCGGCAGCAAACTCTTCGATCCGGTCATGTAGTTCGATTTTCTTTCTGAAGTAGTCCTCTTCGGATTCAACAAACAGGTCCACAAGAGGTGCAGCAACAGTAAGATGGATGTCTTCTTTATGCCTGAGTCCCATGACCTTAATATCTTCTCCGGACTGCGGACATTCTTTTTTGAACCTCTTTGAATTAAGGTAGCGTTCGGTTTCGAGCACCAGCCTTTCGGTAGGGCTCAGAGGCGCATATCCGACTGCTGCGGAAGTATCGTTTGCCCCGAGAACCTTTCCTCCTCTGCTAAAGATATCCGTCAGTTCCGCAGAACCCCTTTTGAGTTCCACCTGGTAAATGATGTTTTCAGGATCTACAAAACGGAGGTTCTCTGAGAACCAGTCTTTTGCCGTCTCGACTGCAAGCCCGGAAACATCGATCTCAACTCCCTCATATTCGAAAGTTGCCCTATCCCCTATGATCAGCCTCATAGGGCTTACAACCCTTCCTCCTCCGAATTTTCCTTCCACCTGCCCTGCAACAAGCATGCCCTTGTCTATATTATGGTGCAGGATGGTCCCGAAGGTCTCCAGGTATTTCTGGCTGAGATTTACGGAAATCTGTTCCATGATAGCGTCACAGATATAATCCGGATGGCCGAGCCCTTTTCTTTCAACAACCTCTACCTTCTGACGGTAAACTTCCGAAGCTTTCAACTCTTCTATGACAATATTTCTCAAACTCTTTCCCCCCAGATTGCCCTTAAGGGCATGAAAGATACTGCATTTATCGTATTAATGTAAATGAAGACAGCTTATGTTTGTCAAGAAATGTATTTCAGTGAAGTTGATGAGGTCTTCAGTGAAACTGGAATATTCAGTGAAGGTATGTGACGAACGCAGGCAATAAAGGCAGGTTAGTTAAGAAAGCCCCTCAATAAAACTAAAACTGACCAGGGCAGTCCAGATCCTTAAAACAATCCGCCTTCAGGATCCATTGAGCCTGTTAAATAAATCCTGCTTCTTCTGAATGACCCTTTTTCTTATTATCCCCGTCCCCCTTTTCTTTTTCCCCTTCCGGAGAATGCCTTAGATACTCTTTGATCATCATCGGAAAGGTGTTCGCAGGCACGAAGCGAACCCCAAGCTGCTCTGCCCATTTTTCAATTCCATAGTCACTTGCAACGACAGCTGCATCAAGTTCTTTGGCAAGGATCAGGACATCAATATCAGGCGCGCTGTCAAGGATACCATACCTGAGAGCTGCCCTGTACTTATTCCTGAATTTACCGATTATCCCACCAATGACTTCTCTTTCAACCTCTTCCCTGTATTCTTTGTTCTTATTTTGCGGGTTTTCCATGAAAAGGCATTCAGTTGCGGCTTCCCATATCGAATCTTCTGCAACCCCCATTCCCCGGTTAATCCTTTCCCTCATGTAGGATACATATTCGTGGAATATCTGTGAGGTTACATCAACTCTATAGCGGTCAGGAGCTTTTTTCACAAGCCAGGTATCTATCTTTGCTATAACCTCCCTGTCACAGCCGTTACGGCTTGCAAATTCGTACATCTCTTTGTACACCGATGGATAGGGAATATAACAACTGATACCAAACTGCAGGCGAGCATCGGCTATAAGGTCAAGTATTGCTTTCATCCCCTCACAAAGAGATGTATAGCCCATAACCTCCCGGGTCTGCAAATCCGTTAGTGCTGTAGTATCCAGCACGAATCTCTGCTTAAGCATTTTTTCAAGTCCTTTTTATAGTCTTATTTACCCTTATTATGTATTGATCAAGGAGCAATAAAATTCTTTGTTTTATTTCTCCACCCTGTTCCTGCGTACTGCACATTCTTTATTAAAGTATTTTATATTCCCATACATATTTTAGATTCCCATACATATTTTAGATTCCCATACATATTTTAGATTCTCGTATTGTACTTTTAGTCTCCGTTCTCAGGCTTGTTTTTGAGCTCATTCCTCATGCTTATTTTATTCATTTTTTCATCTATTCATAACGATTATTTGTGTCATTAGTCACTGAATTTTGATCAAAATGAATAACTGTATATACTCTTAAAACCTATATTTACATAGGGAAGTTTAAGCCATAAGCTGAAAAGCGGTTTGAAACATATTTTGTATATTGTTTTCTCGGATTGTTCTTGCCTGGATGCGTAAAGTATTTCCGGGGAGACACTGTAATAAAAATTTATATGTATTCTACACTATCGCTTCTCTCAGTTCAGAGTAGGACTTCTCTGGCTGAAATGCCGGCAGCTTAAATGTTATCCGGCAGGGTGAAAATTTTGATTGAAGGTGTGAAAGATACTGAACCGGAGTAGAAATACTGGAAAATGGACTGGTTCGGTATGATATGGATAAAATAGGCTAAAAATGGGGAATTAAATGAGTGCAAATACGGAAAGTATAAAATCTGCTGTAGGCTCAGCACAGGGTTTTGTGAGGAATCCTCTGATGAAGGGAGGCAACACAATGAAAGAGTATTGTAATATCTGTGGTAGGGAACTGCATGAAGATGTGCTGGTTGTGGACACCAGTCTCGACATGAAACCAATCAAGTTCAGGGATGTTCACGGAGAGAAGTCCGATCTGATATGCATTGAATGTGCAATTGATTCGGTTGAAAACCCACCCTTTGTATGTACAAGGTGCGGACAGCCAATAGAATTTAACGAAAAATTCTATGTATTTAAGGAAGCAACCACAAAACCGGGTGGTCCCAGAGTAGATTTCAAAGAAACATGTCTCGATGACAAATATATCTGCAGCACATGTTTCGACGAGACTATGAACCCGGATTATGAAGAAAAGGACGTCTGAACAGAAAAATTGCCCGGTAAAATTCTGTTATCTAACCCGCCATGAAGTTTTTACCAACGGGTTAAAAGTCAGGTGTAATTGTCAGATAAATTACTGTGTCCGAAAAAAGACAGAACTGTTCCTCCAGTTCTGTTCACCAGTTTTTTCTTAATCTTTCCTCCAGTTCTTTTAATATCTTGCGAACTTCATTCTTTACTAACCGGGCATTACTCTAATTTTTTGATTAGACTCTTTTTAATCTTCGTGTTTTTAGGCTCTTCGTTGTTCTGTGTGGATATCCTCATAAAAACCAGCACGACCTTGAATTGAAAATCATCTTATCCACAGAGAATGACGAGGAATCTGTTTTTATTTGCCATAACCTGTTTTCTGGAATTGAGGGTCTGCAAAAGGAAGAGCTTCATAAACCTGAATCAGCAGATGCATGAACTTTAATTACATGAAGACATAAATATTGCTTTAATTAAAGCATAAAGTATTGTTATCGTCAAAAACCGCATATTCCTTCAAACTTAAGAGCAGATTCAGTCCTGAATTTAATTCGGTTATCTCATAATTTCTTTTAAGGGGGTAATTGATTGAACGAGAGTAATGTGATTGAAATTGAAGATGCGACCTGGGGACAGCAGGTGGAAGATTCTAAAAAACATGTTATTGTGATGTTTTACAGCCCTGCCTGCCCGTATTGTAAAGCTATGGAACCATATTTTGTGGATTATGCAAAGGAATACAGGGCTTCGGTAGTTTTTGCCAGGCTGAATGTGGCAACAAACCCCTGGACTGCAGAAAGATACGGGGTCCAGGGCACGCCCACATTCAAGTTTTTCTGCCATGGAAAGCCTGTATGGGAACAGGTAGGCCAGATCTATCCTTCCATACTGAAGAACGCGATCAGAGATATGGCCCAGTATGGGGAGGAATGCATAAGAAAAACCACTCCAGTAGGGCAGGACATCACAGGATATACATAACCTGCAGGTCAGGCCCAGTGTGTCCGGTTCTCCTTTTTTTATTTTCGGGTCCCTTTTCTCTTACCTTTTTCCCTGTATATCTCTTTTTTTACCAGCCCGTATTCGTCAAAAGTGGTCTGGATAGTGCTAAAGATGCTAAAGGAAGTGCTCATAGCTGTGGAAACATAAAGAGCAACCATTATTGAAATCTGATACTTGATTGCAAGGATAGGACTTGTACCTCCGAGGATCTGCCCTGTCATCATTCCAGGAAGGAAGACAACCCCCGCAGTTGCAATATTAGCAAGGGTGGGCCTGAGTGCAGAGCGAAGGCATTTTCGAATATAGGGTATGAGGGCTTCATACCTGCTTGCTCCGAGAGAGAGGCTGTAAAGGTATCTGTTTTCGTTTCTGCGGATATCCTCGTAAAATTCACCCATGCCCACAATGTTGCCCCTGAGCGAGTTCCCAAGAATCATGCCACCTATGGGGATCAGGTAGCGGGCTTCCAGAAGATTCCCAAGGTCAAGAACGAATTCGTTGAAGTACAGCAGCACGCTTAAATTTGCTGCCATAAAGGAAAGTATCACCGGAAGAAGCAGTTTATTCATTTTGAGTTCTACATTGCGTATGGTTGTGTAACTTGCAATTGTAACCATCCCCATAACCCATGCCAGGTTCAAAACCCCGTTGTTCAGGTCGAACACATAGGTCAAAAACACGCCTACCATTCCCAGCTGGACTGTCATGCGAGAAACCGAATCTATAGTTGTCCGAGAGATCTGAAGCTTTATCCTGTAACTGATTGCCAGAGGAATAACAAGCAGTAAAAAGCAGAGTATCAGGGAAGGTATCGATATATCGGGGCTTGTCATATGAGAATTCCTCTTTTATTTTCGTGCAGTTCTTTTTCTTTGGCTCTTTATTCGGCTCTTTATTCGCCCCTTTTAAGACGGAACCCATTTAGATTCTTACAGAAGGACGTTGCCCTTCCCGGCGATATTTTTCAGTCCGATCCATTGTTCCTTAGGGATAGTTTTTCAGTCCGATCCATTGTTCCTCAGGGATTGTTTTTCAATCAGATCCATTACTTCCTATAGTCACAATCTCCACCCCATCCTTTTCCCATTCTCGATCATGCGAAATTACAAAGAGAGTCCAGTGACTGTGTTTAAGGAAGTGTTCAGCAACCTTTTTTTTGAGCCCGGCATCGAGAGCCGAGGTTGCCTCATCAAGCAGGAAAATATCTCTTTCAAGCAGCAGGGCTATCAGGATTCCTATCCTCTGTTTTTCTCCACCGGAAAGATTTTCAAAATCTTTCTCAAGGATGTCTTTTTCAAGCTCAAGCTCCTGCATAAGTATATGCAGTTTTTCAGGGGCTATTTTTTCCCTGTTAGGTCTGTAAGAACGAACTTCCTCAAGCAGGTCCCTTACAGGCCCTTCCCCGAGATCCGTATCCTGGGAAACATAGGCTACATCTTTTCTAATCTGCCAGGCTACCCGAGGGCTTAAGGGCACGCCCCTGTAATAGACTGAGCCTTCTGAAAGCTGTTCAAACCCCAGAAGTATTTTAAACAGAGTTGATTTGCCAGTTCCTGATTTTCCTTTCATCAGGATTTTTTTCCCTTTCGGAATGCAAAGAGAAAAATTAGAAAGCACTTTTTTGCTTCCGAAGTGTATGCCAGCATTTTCGTACCTTATTATTTCGTCCTGCATTTTTGCCCCTGATCTCCTCACTCTACTAATATATTCCATATATATTTCTTATAATTCTTGCAGGTTTTTGCTTTTTTCTTTCCTTTTTGTAGAAGAGGTTTCTTTCCTGCAGTTCCCTAAGAGAAAGTTTATCTATACAGAGGTGTTCACATAAATCAATTCATATAATTAGTTCCATATAGTTACTTGCAGGATAGATAAATTTCAAACAAAATGCTACATCTGGAATGCTTATCTCAGCATTGCATGCAAATCTTATTTACAGGATTTATAGGTGACAAACTTCACAGACCTTCTTACACCTGAATATTTACTTCAGCATACTCGCACATTAACATAATTACATTTTAATATCCCTACGTTTTAACATAGTAACTCTTTAATATATTTATGTTTTTAACCTAGTTACGTCTTTAGTTACGTATTTAGTTATGTCTTTAATATTCTTGTAATCTATGAGGAATAAAAATGGACTTTGAAGCTTCTGCTAAAAATCTTACAACTCCGGTTAAAGGGGCAAAGATAGTTCCGAACATGACCGTAGATGAGCTTGTAAAAGAATACAGCGGCTGTGCCTTTGGAGCAGGCCGACTGGCTGAAGCCGTGGACATCTATTATGAGATGCTGGCTTCGAAGAAAACTACTAAATTTTTCGGGCTTGCAGGGGCGATGACGCCTGCAGGTATGAGAAATATTGTTGCAGACCTGATCCGCGACGGGCATATCGACGTGCTTGTTACAACCGGAGCCAATATGGTTCATGATACGGTTGAGGCTCTTGGCCTTCATCATTATAAAGGCTCAGACTGTGCAAACGATATCCAGCTCAGGCATGAATGTATTGACAGGATCTATGACGTTTACCTTCCGGACCAGCACTTTACCGACCTTGAAGAGTTTTTACAGGGCGTTTATGCAGGGCTTCCGCAGGAAAAACTCTCTATCCGGCAGGTCCTTACCGAGATCGGGAAGAATCTGGACGATGACTCCTCCATCCTTAAGACCGCAGCCGAAATGGGGGTGCCGGTTTACTGCCCTGCGCTTCAGGACTCAGTAATAGGGCTTCAGGCCTGGCTCTATAAGGAAGGCAACCCTCTGCATGTGGATGCTTTTGCGGATATGCACGAGTTCATGGAAATCTGCTTTGAGGCTGAAAGTGCAGGCGCTATGCTGCTTGGAGGTGGGGTCCCCAAGAACTACATCCTCCAGTCTATGCTTGTAACTCCCAGATCCTTTGACTACGCAATCCAGCTAACAATGGACCATCCGGAAACCGGGGGCTTGAGCGGGGCAACTCTTGACGAAGCCCAGTCCTGGGGAAAAGTCGGAGAAGATGCAAAGTCAGTAACCGTGTACGCAGATGCAACAATAACTCTCCCGCTTATAGTCTCAGCTGTGCGGACGCGCCTTTCAAAGAGTTGATTTGATGGAAAGAAATACCTGTATGATCCTTGCCCTGGACGTAACCGACAGGGAAGAAGCACTGAAGATTGCAGAAGACGTCTGGGAATTCGTGGACGCAATAAAGGTAGGTTACCCTCTGATCCTTGCTACAGGACTTGGCATAATAAGAGAACTTGCCGAATTTGCCCCGATCATAGCTGATTTCAAGGTTGCCGATATCCCCAACACCAACCGCCTTATCTGTGACCAGGTTTTTGAAGCAGGAGCCGATGCAGTCATTGTGCAGGGCTTTACAGGCAGGGACAGCCTTGATGCCTGCATTGAAATCGCTTCCGAATACAGCAGGGACGTTTTTGTTGTAAGCGAGATGAGCCATCCCGGGGGAGCCGAGTTCCTGCAGCCAGCCGCAGAGGCGATTGCAAGAATGGCGCTTGAAGCAGGAGCCTTTGGCCTTGTCGCTCCAGCCACGCGGCCCGAAAGGGTGAAGAAAATCCGGAAGATCATCGGGGACAAACTCACCATAATCTCTCCCGGAGTAGGCGCCCAGGGAGGAAGAGCTTCTGACGTGATTGCTGCAGGGGCAGACTGGGTGATTGTAGGCAGAAGCATCTATAAGGCAGAGTCTCCTAAAGACGCTGCCCGTGAGATTGCTGAGGAAATTCAGGCTGAGCTCCGTGGAGAATACTGAAAGTATATTTTTCTTTGAAAGAGGCAGCTTTTTAAAATACACTTATAATCTCAATTACGTGCCTGTGATGAAAAATCTTGCTGATTCTGTGATGAGCCCTATGAGTTCTGAGGCACGAAAATTGTTTTTTTCAAAATAAGTCTGACATTTTCTTTGTTTATCGTTTCAAATCCTTTTTTCTCAGTTCCTCACAAAGAAGCGTAAGCGATCCACAATTACGAGCAGCTAGGCTGCTACGTCTGCTTCGATTACGTCTCCAATCTGGGCTACATCTCAACCTGCTCGGTCGGAAGCCCGGACGGATTACACGTTTAGGGTAACAATTAAAGGTACTGATGCAAATAATAAGCAATTTATTGAAAATATAGAAGTCAAAGCTGAAAATGAAGATGATGCTAAAATAAAAGCAAATAAAATCTTTATGATTCCAGGTCCACAAGGAATATCATATAAATACAACAAAGGACCAAATGCAGTAGTTCATTGGGTTGTCAGTGCCATTCGATTAGATTGAATAACGAGTGATTAATAAAGTATTGAAAATCCAAGAATCAATATATCTGCTCACTTCGTGAGCATGCGGGCGTGGAGGGAAGTTTAAGATAGTTAATAAAAAGAGATTTGATAACTCTTTCATAGTAAATAAGGCGCTGCTGGATCTTTACACCTAAAACTCTCCTATTTTTCACCGTTGAAATTATTAGCGTTATATCCGTGTATGACAGACTAAACAAATGTTTTTCAATAACAATTTAATTTCAAGACCCTCTCTAAGCTGGTTTACGATAACAGTTTATTATTAATATACTAAGAGTTATGAATAAATACGGAAAGATAGATTCCAATATAGATACAGTACTTGCATCCATAATAATAAAAATAGGATTGGTAAACCAGAAAGGATTACACCATGATTTGGCATAGACATTGTAAAACCACGAACGGTTATATATATTATACAGATTATAAAAAAATAGCGGGATAAATAAAGCAAAAAACAATTTTAAGTAACTCGATTTACTCATACAGTGTCTTTCTTTTCTTGTCATCCTGCAGTATAAATATAAACTAAATAATACAAATAATGCTACAATAACAATGTAAACAACTGGTATCCCATATAATGTTACAGCATGACTCGTTGTTACAGCATGACTCGAAACTTCTATTTCTCCTGTGCCAGAACCAATGATTGCGCTTTCATTGTTCACGCTTCCTTATATGTTTTAAAAAGTTAAAAGATTTTTTGTTTCACCCAGCACCCTTAGACTTGATAAACCTTATTTTATCTCCAGTGGAAAAGTGAGATTTAGAAATCCGTAATCATCGTCTGTCTCTGATCCCTCTCCCTCAGTCTTGAAACCCTCAGTTGAGCTGATAGCTATCGAATATGTCCGCAGCAGTAACCATCTTATTGCCTGGTTGAAGGATCTGATCAATCCGATTACATGCCCTATTATTGGAGACAGTATGAATCGGAAAACTATAGAAATTATCAAAGAGGCGAACAGTCAGACTAAACATCCAGTACTGCATTATAAGAGGTAATGGGGGATTATGATTATGGCAGTCAATGAGAAAGAAATGAGGATTAAGATAATCAAAGATGGACCTTATCGGGTTACAGGTGGAGTGCCACTTTTAGAACAGGTAATTGTCACCGACGACGCCGGCCACACCAAAGAATTAATTGATCTAAAGGAATACCCCCGGCGGGAAGCCTATATTTTATGCCGCTGTGGTTCATCCGAAAACAAGCCCTTATGTGATGGGACCCACCGCAAGATCGGTTTTGATGGTAGCGAAACAGCCAGCAGAAAGCCTTACCTGGAAAAAGCGGAAACTGTTGAAGGTCCTGATCTAAAACTCACCGATGCCCACGAGCTCTGTGATCATTCCCGTTTCTGCCAGCGGTCTGGAGGAATAAGGGATCTCATACAAAAATCAGACGACCCAGAAGCCCGACAAACCGCCATAGAGGAAGCCCTGATCTGCCCGTCGGGACGGCTGGTCCTGTGGGACAAGAAGACAGGCAAACCCTTTGAAAAAGAATTTGAACCATCTATTGTACTGGTTCACGACAAACAAAAAAGTTGTGAAGGTCCCCTTTGGGTTCGAGGCGGTGTCCCCCTTGAATCTGCAGATGGCAGCATGTACGAATCCCGGAACAGAGTAACCCTCTGCCGCTGCGGAAAGTCAGAGAACAAGCCCTACTGTGACGGCAGCCACTGGATGAACAGCCAACAGAAGCTCGAGTTCAGGAAGAAGTGGGGCCTGGAATGAGTGAGTTAGTTGATTCATAGAGATTCTTAACTTGCGGAAATAGTAATCTCACATAACAATCAGGCAATCCAAAAGCCAAGTGAAAGCAATCAATGGGCGATTCCGCGATAAAAAAAATAGAGAATTCGAGGGTAGCCTTCTTTATTTCAATATATTCTCGAACATGAACTCTACTGCAAGGCGTGTACCTTTCTATCCATTGCTAACAAAAGGAACTGAATAATGGTTACTTCCTTTCAAGAAATTCAATGAATGAATCTAAATTGTGCTCTTTCATTTGAATACAAAAATCATTATTTTTGTCTATGATTTTATACTGTTCGTACACGGCATTTAATTTACTATACATCCTGAGTTTACCGATTTATACCACTGTGCATAATCTTGAATTATGTTAACAGACATCGGACACAATAACAACGTTAGACCAAATCCTGCTTCCACATCCGGATAAATTACAAAAGGAAAATTTCTACATGCTTCCAGCCTATTATCGTATATTCTGCATTTTGAGTTTATCAATAATGGGCACTGACCGACGGCATTTATTGCTTAATAACATCCTTCTAACTCTGATTTTACCGCACTTGATTTTAAAATAGTCACACTTTCTTTATCTACATTTTTTAAAATTTTCTCATATTCTTTTCTATGAAAATCAATAATGTGATGTTTGCAGCAACTCGCATTACATGATTCAGGACAGCTATAATGTTTAAGTATGCTTTGAGTTTTTGAGATTAACCAGTCATATTTTTCAAAACGTTGTCTTCTATCCATAGTATTCACCCAATTGAAAGAAAAAAGAGATGTTAAGTATATAATAGCTATCAATTGCGCCTCTGTAAAAATCCTTTATTTGATGCAAATTATTTCTACAACTTTGTTGTTTATATTGTATACTATCAGTTTAATTTTTATTTCTTTAACCTGATTATAGAATTTTCTTGCTCTGAGTATTTCTCCAAACTTTTTTGACAACAGAGAACGTTGTTTCCGCTATGTTCCGTTTATTGTATTTGATTTTATCAAAGCTTAAATTCAACTGTTTTCTGTATTTTCCTTTATTTTCGTTCTCTTTCTTATTCTTTAAGGTATAATTGAGTCTGCTTTCATTGATCATCGGTTAAGGAATTTTCTTGCCTGAAGTCTATCGATTTTGTACCAGAAGGCTGCCTCAAATGTTGCCCTTATTACCTAAAATCGATACCCTTATCCAGCCCATATTCGATTAATATCCTAGATAGCTGTTGTGGAAATAGATGCAATTTATCATGATTCCTCATTTAACCGAAGACGCATGAGTCTGCTTTTATTTTTTCTCTAATTAAAGCATGAATTTTTTCAGAATTGTACTCTTTATTGTGACAGCTTTGCTAGTACTAAGCCATATTAGAGGTAATACCAGCATCCACGGCATGTATAAAATTTTGAAATTGAAGAAACATTCAAATATTAGAATATCTTTGTATCTATATAATATTGCACATAAAATTGATATAAATAACCAAGTGCATTGATATGAAATTAGAAAAACCAAAGCAAACAGAAAATATTTTCGGTAGTACGATTGCAGAATCTCTTAAACTAAGTCCTGCTTTAAAGTCAATTTCTACAATGGATTTAGTACCTAAATTGGGTATTAACCTCCCTTCAATTTATAGTTCTATTCATAGTCCTCTTTCAATTCTGCAAGCGTGCCTTGATAAGGAACAAATAACTCGGCTTCAAAGTTCACAATCGTCCTCTTGTGAAGAAACTGATCTAACGATTCTTCCCGAAGATCTTTTTAATATTTCGAAAAGGCAAAAAAAGATAATTCTTTTTGAGTTTTTTAACCTTGATCAAAAGGAAGAAATAAATAATTTTTTCAGACTTTCCTCTAAAAAGGATTTAGTTATTATAAATTATAATAAATCAAAAGAAGTAATTCAGAGATCTATAAATCATCTTGCTTTGAACATAGATTTACCAAAAAATGTTTTGTCAATGTGTGTTCATTCTGGATATTTTTTTGGACATCATTTCGCTTTAATATTTGAATGCCATTTGAGCATTGTAGATCTCAATGAAATGCCCTCTAAAAATGGTTTTGAGGGTCTAAATGAAAGATTTAACCTATTTGAAGATCTACATGCTCAAATCGAAAATTCACTACCTGAACAATTTCATGGCTTCTTTTTTAAAAATGAGTTAAGATTTGAAGAAAGGAAACTTAAATTACCTTCAATGTATGTTTATGATATTAATAATTACAACTTCATTTTTGAAGACGATATCGAAGACAAAAAAGAAAATTCTATATTTCAACTCAAATCACCTTTTGATACTCCTACTTTAAAAGGAAAAGCGTATGATTTTTTCCTTGAAGAGTCCAATATGCGTGCGAAAGCAGTAGGTTATGATCCATTATTGTGTCTTGGAATTAGGCCTGAAATATTATTTGCTCAAATAAGTGATAAATTAATATGTTCTCAATCAAACGTTTACTTTGAGAGTCATTTAGGATCTATTCCATCTAACTTTATAATTTTTGAATTTAATGAAGGTCAAATTATTGATTTTGCTTTAGAATTTGTTAAATTCTATTACTTGTACGTAACTTTTGAAAAACAATTGCTTATTCTATCAAATATTAATATTCCAGAAGTACATTATTTAATAACGGAAACCTTAGAGAAAAAAAATAAGGAAATTTTAATAATAAAACATGAACTGGATAAAATTAATACTGACGTATTTGTGTATTCTCAAATATTTGATTCATTAAATATCGAAAATTTAAAATTTAGTCAAGAAGAAACTCGAGATATTGCTTTGCCTATTGGCAAATGTGGGGATAATGATTCAATTTCACAATTTTTTAGCGATCATATAATTTATAGTAAGAAGAGACTTGAAGAAAAGTTAGCTCACTTACAACAAAGAGTATCTGAGATCGAGGTCTCAATTACAAATGAACTAAAAATAAAAAAGACTAAACCTAAAGTCAATCATTTGTTTAATAAAATAGAGTCCGATTTAATACAACAAATTATAAAATGGGATGGAACAGTAATATCTCAGAACAAAATTGAATCATGGTTATTAAATTTCAGAACAACTAATGATAGAAAAATTGCTTTAAAGTTATTAGATAAATTGACTTATATTACCTATAATGATGTAAGAGCACTCGCAAAATCTGCATATGGATTACTACTATTTTCTATAAAAGCGAATGATTTGACAAATTGTTATGTTTCAAATGTAGGAGGGTTACCAAGTGGATCCACCCATCTTGCCAAAATTTTTGCGGAAGAAAATCAAATTAATGACAAACTATTAATTCAATTTGAAAATTTAGAATTATTGACTGAGAAAAGAGATAAAACACTAGTTTTGATAGATGACTTTATTGGTTCAGGTAGTACCTATGTAAAATGGTATAAGAACCATACAGATCAACTAAGCTATTTTTCAAAAATAATTTATGTTTCTGTTACTGGACTTCTGAAAGGAATTAACACAATAGAAAACGAAACTAAAACTGAAGTGTTGTGTGCTAATATTTTTAACGAAGATGATCAAGTAATTGATGGAACACTATTTGATTCAGAAGATAGACAAATGATTATAAAATTAATTGACAGATATTCATCAATAATTGGTTCTGAACATGTGTATGGTCGTGACAATTGTCAACTTCTTTTGGCTTTTGAATACAATATTCCAAACAGCAGCATTGGAATATTATGGTGGTCTAATAACAATTGGACACCTCTTATTTCCAGAAAATAAATATTTAATCTATGTAGGACTTACGCGGTTGAACTGAAAAACAACTGCGTTAAACCTTTAACCGGAGTTTATACTTTGTAGTATAAAACAGCATCAAGCGACGCATAAAATTTAGGGCATAACAAAAAATTAATTATGTTTGACACCAGTTCGAAGCATTTTAGTATAAAATCGACAAATATATGATTACTATTATAACCGAGTGTGTAACAAAAATAGCTAAATTCTCATTATGTAGGGTATAACACATAATCCCTATAACAAGACGCCCTATATTGTTTTCTTCCTTATAGGGAAGGAGAAAACACACAAGTACCAATCTTTGGGCGAATTCAAGATGTGGTGACGCCAAAATTGAATTAAATGGATTTGGAACTTAATTAATTTTTTGTTATACCTACACAATATCAATAGCTATAGCCCGATTTTCATGATATATTATAAACTCCGGTTTAACTGTCCAAACTACTTATTATTCAGCAATGTCTATTGCCCTTGATTTTGAACATCAAATGCGTAAGTCATAAATTATTACTTTTCTCTTCGGTATTTATGGTGTCAATGGCGGTTAAGAATCTTCCAATTTCGGCGGTTTAAAACCTTCCAATTCACAATCCTTGAGAAAAGTTCGAGGATTGTAGATAATGTTGAAAATGGAGGAATGGCTATTGATACGAGATTT
>NZ_JAQUVZ010000064.1 GCF_028693135.1 Methanosarcina sp. | reverse complement strand
TGCCGTATTCATCGTGGTATTCTTCCATGATGGTTTTCTGGGCGTGTGCAACTTCTGCTCCCCAGGAGGGGTTGTTGGACATCTGCTGAACGTGTTCAGTTTCAAGGATAATTGCTGGGAAACCGACCTGGACCATTCTTGACATAACGTCGGTTGTGATCCTCTCGTATTCCTTGATGAGTTTTTCCTTGGATGCGCCTGCTTCAGGTCTTGGGGCGTAGTTAACTTCAGGAATTGTGTAACCAGCACCGATCTCAAGGCCAAGGCCTGCTTTTACGGGATACTTGGATACGCCGAAGTTCATTTCGTCTGCACTTGCATATGCCATTGAAGTGTATCTTTTTGCTGCCATCTCATTCACCTCAGTGCTTGTGGAATTTGTCTCTTAATGCTGCAATATCGTTTGTACCTGCAATGATTGCGTCAGCAATCTTGGGAGCGTCAGCTGCTTCTTCACCGTACACACCGAGTGCATACTGGGATACGAAGTCCTGGTTGACTGCGCCGCCACCGCATGCGAATGGGATCTTAATTCCCTTCTCAAGGAGTTTGTCGTTAACTTCCTTGAATGCATACATAGTGGTGGTCATGAGTGCAGTACCTGTGACCATGAGAGGCTTGTTTGCAACAACTGATGCAACAACTTCGTCAACAGGGACGTCCCTTCCGAGGTCAACTACGTCGTAGCCGTTTGCCCTGAGGAGAGCGGTAACGATGTTCTTACCGATGTCGTGGACGTCACCTTCTGCGACGTGGCAGACAACGGTTCCCTTGGTTTCATGGACGGTTTCAGAGTTTTCCTTACAGAAATCGATACCGTTGAGCATGGCGTCAGCGGACATCATGACGTTGGGGAGGAAAATTACACCTTCGTCGTAGAGTTTGGTGACAACGCCCATACCGACCATGAGGGCATCGTCGATGAGGGTGATAGGGTCCTTGCCTGCATCCATTGCTGCCTGGAGACCCTCGACTACGTCATCTTCTTCTCCTTCGAAGATGGCTTTTGCAATCGGGTAAATAAGTTCGTCCTTAGGATAGAGCTCTTCTGCGGCGTCTTCAGGCGTCATTGCCTTTTCCAGAGCCACGTTGTATCTGGTTAATACCTTTTTCAGACTTGCTTCTGTAAAGTCCAACATATTTCTAAACCTCCATTTAGATTATACAAAAAGGTCCTTGCCATTCCGGATCTGCAGTTTTCCGAATTTATAAGGCCGGGATGTTCCGGTTTTGCCTTTGTAAAGTTTTTTCTTTCTGTGGTAGTACCCTGAGAACCACCTGGAGTTTATCTATTTTATAGGTGTAAATTCCAGATTTCTGCAGTACAATACCTGTGAAAGAATTTCTTACTCCTGTTACCGGAACTTTTCCTTTTTTATTGTATTCCACGTCTGTTATGCTGACATGTGTTTACAGCGTAATTAGAAGAAATTATCACATATACCATAACCGACGGAAATTTTTTTTTGATTTTTACAGGTCAACACCGGCTCTGAATTTTTGAGGGCAAGATGCGACTTCCGGGGGTCTAATTTTTCCGGCTCTTCTCTCCTGATACACGAGTTCTAAATTTTTGGGGCAAATCCGGGATCATACCCTCAACATTTTCCAAGGCATTTTTATTTTTAAAACAGTATCTCTTTTTTTAAACAATGTCATCATTTAGATAAAGCCCATCAAAAATTTCAATGTTCATATTTACTCTCTCAGCGGAACCTCTCTGCTTTTTGTTATTAGTTGAGGTGCCGTTTTCTTTTTGAAATCTGGCTGATGATGTCGTTTATCCTTTTAATATTTCTTCCCTTCCTAACTGGTCGAATTCTCTTATTTCGCCTCCCTTACGTTTTAAATTATTCATCCAAATTCTTTTATATAAATGGAAACATCGGTTATCTTGTATATGGCGCAAATTCTTCCTCTTATTAAGAGCGTACATTACCTGAATGGAACTCAAATTTTTATTCTTTAATGTACGAACATTTCCTGTGCCACATGATGCAGACATCATATATTTACAAAAAACGAGATAGAAGTGGTTTGAATGCAATCTGAGTTAATAGATGTAGTATTTCGTTCCCAGAAAAGAAGAGATCTCCTCCTACTTCTGGGAGAAGAACCTCGAACAATGGAAGAAATTAAAGTCCTTCTTGATGTTTCCCCCACAGCTATCTTACCCCATATCAAAAGGTTTACGGATAGTAACCTGGTTATTCAGAAAAATGGCAAATATGAATTGACAGATATGGGAAATCAGGTGTTCAAAAAAGCCCGGTCTCTTGTTGACGTCCTTACTCTGGTTGAAAAAGACAACTACTGGATCGAGCATGACCTGGGTGGAATCCCGCAGTATCTTCTTGACAGGATAGGGGACATTAAAGGTTGTAATCTTGTCAAAGCTGATCCCAGCCAGATATTTGAACCGAGCATTGAGCTTTTTAATTTCTTTTCCTCTTCCCGCTATCTCATGGTGGTTTCATCCTTTTACAGGCCTGAGTTCCTTCCCCTCTATTCAAAGCTCGGAAGGCTTGATTCAGAGGTTTCCCTTATTTTCACGGAATCGGTACTCGATAAGTTCCTGCACAATTATGAACGGAAAATAAGGAAATTTGCCACAATGGAGAACACCGATCTTTTCGTCTGTAAAGATGGTTTAAAAATTGCCGAGCTTATTGTCTCTGATCGCGGGATGATGATTTCTCTCTTTGACAGCCAGGGCAGGTTCTATCATGACTATATGAGCTGTTATGATCCCCAGGCTATTTCCTGGGCAAGAGAGCTCTTTGATTTTTATAAATCAAAGGCATTAAAGGTTGAGGATGAGAATATTATTGATAGTTTTACATCCACATCCAAAGACGGGGCTTTCTCAGAATCTCTTCTGTTAAGCTGTCACTAATATATACTGATGTAGTAACAGATTTAATCTCAAATTCCCTTCCGGAAGGAGGCTGAATAGAATGAGTATGGAACTGCAATTAATAGATACTATTTTCTTTTCGGACAAAAGAAAAAATTTGCTTCTATTCCTGAAGAACGGGCCAAAAACGATTGAAGAGATCAAGACTGAGCTTGAAGTCAGTTCCAGCCCTATTATGGCTCAGATCCGTATCCTCATCAAAGATGGGCTGCTGGTGCAGAAAGATGAGGGTTACGAGCTTTCTGTAAAAGGGAAGCTTATAGTTCCCAAAATGGAACCTCTCCTCTCCACATTCCGGGTTTTTGATGAGAACCATGATTACTGGGCAAGGCAGAACCTTCGCACCCTTCCTTCGCACCTGCTTGACCGGATAGGGGAGCTTGGCAAGTGTATGGAGCTTGTGCCTGATAGAACTCATATCTTTGATTACCCTCCTGAAATTATGGACCCCCTTTACAGATCAAAAACGGTTATGGAAGTCTCTTCTTTTTTCCGCCCAGGGTATCCGGGGCTCTACCTGGACCTTGCGAATAAAGGCATAGAGGTTTCTATGGTTCTGGAAAAGCCCATATACAGGAAACTGGTCTCCGATTACAGGCAGGAGGTAGGGGAGTTCATAAACATGGAAAATGCGCAGATCTTTGTTTGTGACAATAAAATAGAACTTGCTTCCAGCCTTGTTACAGACCGCTTTATCTCGATGTCCATGATCTCAAAGGATGGAAGGTACTATAACCATGAAATGGTGAGCTTTGAAAAAAGCGCCCTTGAATGGGGAAAGGAACTTTTCAACTATTACAGGGACATGGCTGAGCAGATTACACAGGTTTGAGAAATACTCAGGCCCTGGGGTTTTGTAAATGTCTGAAGTTTTGCAAGCCTTATAGATCATGCAAATCTGAGTAGCCTCCAAAGGTTCGAGCAGATTAAACAAATTTACTTTTTTTCTTTCCCTAAAATTAAAGTAACCTCAAAACCCATTTTTCTCTTACCATGATAAAGCGAGGTTTGCCTGCGGTCCTTGACGAAAATACCAGGATCCTGATTCTGGGGTCCCTCCCGAGTGACGAATCCATCCGAAAGCAACAGTACTACGGAAATCTCGGAAATGACTTCTGGAGGCTGCTCGGAGATGCGATAGGAGCAGACCTCCAGAGCATGGATTATAATAGAAGGCTTGAAACCCTGAGACACAACAGAATTGGGCTCTGGGATGTGTTTAATGCCGGAAGCCGGGAAGGAAGCCTGGACTCAAGGATCGGGGACGAAGAAATAAACGATTTCTCAAGTTTGCAAAAAATAGTTCCAGAGCTGAAGCTTGTCTGTTTTAACGGCAAAAAAGCAGGAGAATACGAGCCTCTCCTGAGGGAAATGGGTTATGAAACAAAGGTCCTGCCCTCCTCAAGCGGGGCAAACCGGAGATTTTCGAAAAAGAGGATAATGGAGTGGGAAACCATTTTCAAACGTTGAAATATTCCCACTCTAAAAGGTCAAAAATTATAGGTCGAAAATTATCCTAGAACTATTCAAGATTTCTCATAGACTTTTTTAATACTTGTTCAAGGTTCGCTCAAAACTTATTCTACTTTAATTGCTCCTACCGGGCAGGCCTCTTCGCAGGCCCCGCAGTCCACGCATTCGTCTTCATCCACAACTGCACATCCTGCTTCTTCGTCAATAATGATTGCTTCTACAGGGCATTCATCCACACAGGTTCCACAGCCGGTACATTCTTCTTTGTTGACTTTTGCTGGCATGAGTTTTAACTCCTTTCGAATCGTTTTTTATGTTTTTTGTTCTAATCAGTATTTTTGAAGCATAATGGGGTTCAGGATAAGAGTCAATCCGAACTCATTATTATTTATATTTTAATATGTATATAAAAATTTGCCTTCGTTCAGATGGGAATATTCCTTCACTCCTCAATGATTCTGTCTTTCCCCAGAATATCAAGGATTTCAAGCAGCTTTCTTTTGAGCCTGTTCTTTTCCCTTATCTCGCTGAGATAAGATTCCCATTCGGCTTTTTGTCCCCCGGCTTCCATAGCATTCCTGACCATCCGGAGATAAATGGATGCAGATTCGTATGCCTCTACCTTTGTCCTGGAAATGAGTTCCTCTGCAACCGTTTTCCATATGTCGATCGCAATTTCCGGATATTTTTCCTGTACGGTGCGGGCAATTTTATCTCTCCGGGTAAAATACCTATCTTCTCCCTTTTTTCTCCTTATTTTTAGCTTGTTGTACCACCTGGCCACTTCATCGGGATTCTTTTCTTCAATGGCGATGTCGATTAAGAGTTCAAAGTCAAGTGCATCAATTTTTTTGAAAGAATCCCTGTCTGTCAGGCCTGTCTTTGGGAGAATTCCGGGTAGGCTTGAGATTTCTTCTCCGGGCCTGGCGCTGTCCGCGGGAAGGCTTCCGCTTTCCAGGTACTCATGAACAGCTTTCCGGATTTCTTCCCATACCCCGGCTTTTTTTGCTGATTCCCGCAAACCTGTGTAAAATTGCAGTGAGGGGTACCTGAAAAACTCTTCTGCATGTAGAGCTGCTACAAAGAGCCAGTTCTCTTCTTTTTCCTTGATTTCGAGGAGTGTCCGGAAGAGTTCGTAGGCAGTTTCCGGGGAAGATTTCCTGGTTTCTTTTATTTCCCGGTAGATCCACTCTTCTGCCTTTTCTTTTTGCCCTGCGGAAAGCAGCACTTTGATTAGCCGGACATAGCTCCAATCCTCTCCAGCTTCGACTTCCTCTTCGCAAAGGGAGATAGCTTCTTCATAATTCCCGGCTTTTTCGAGCGCCAGGACAAGCTGTTTTACAAGCTGTCCCCTGTCCCAGTCGAAATCTGAGGGAGTTTTTCCGCTGTCGCTTGCCTCCAGCCTGTCTTTAAGGACTTCGGAAAAGCGGTACCACTCCTCAACTGGAAAATCCGAATTCCAGAAGGCTTCTTCGTCAAAAATCCCGCATTCGTCTTTTAATTCCAAATCCAGAACTTTAAGCATACTTTCGTGGGCTGGGCTTCCGGACTGCAGGAGGGCTTTGATAACCACTCCCATGCATTCGCCAATCTCCATGCCGATATTCTTCTCTTCATCATAAGGGGCTATTTCTTCATACCCTTCCAGAATTCTCATACCCAGGTCTGCAACTTCATCTGCATACCCGGTTTCAAGGAGACTTTCCAGCCGGTTCCTCAGGTCCGAAAAATCAGGGACAGGGGAGTCATAATCTCTGTAGTCATAGCTTCTGGCTTCCTCCCAGAGCTCTTCCAGTTCGGAGTATATGTTCCCTACCGTCTCCTCCGTATCCCCCGATGCAAGGTTCAGCATGTCCTGCAGGTGCCTGGTAAGCAGGGAATCCCTATCTGATAAATTCATCAAAAGGTCAATAAGTTCCTCTTTTTCCATCTGCTCCAGGTATTCCCTCAGCTCTGTCCGGAAAACCTGATACGAATCCCGGGCCTCTTCAACTTTCAGGGCAGATCCCTGTCTGGCCATTATAATTAGCGGGTCCCCTTCGGAAGCAATGGGAACTTCTTCTCCTTGCTCTGCGAGTTCAAGGTATTCAAGTACAGCGGCAACCCCGTGTTTGCAGTCATGTTCAACCGGACAGGTGCAGGTGGAACTAAGTTCCCCGTTTTCCAGGGAAACTTCCGTGAAATATATTTTCGTCCCCTGTACCCGGGCTATGAGGCTACCCTCAGGGGTTTGTTTAATCTCTTTTACTCTTTCTTCGTCCTGGTACTTCATTCCCTTCGCAGTGGCTTTCTCTCCAGCCCAGGCCTGGAGGTCGCTCCATTTGAGGGCTTGGAAGGGGTCGGAGTTTTCACTTTCTGATGGCATAAGCTACTATTTTGGGAACGTGATATAAAAAAGAGACTATGGCAGAAAAAACGGTTCAGGCTTTTTTCCGGGTGAATTTTCAAAAAAATATCCCCGAAACTGTTCAAAAATATGTTCAAAAAAGAAGACAATTTGAAAAGTATAGTCTATATAATTCAAACTCAGGCCCTCCTCCGTATGAAGGCTCTGTTATAGATTACGAGCTAATTTTTATTCTTTTGAAGCCTCAAATAATATACACCGCATGGAAACCGATGCATAAACTATCTCTTCACAAAAAAAACTGGCAGTCTCATTTTTATTTGTTGCGCCAAGAGAGTAGATTAAAGGGATATAATGTTCGGCGGAATTTACGGATAATAATGCATCTTCCCCGAGTAATTCGTAATTTACCAGTTTCATATCGTCTCTGGCTGTAACGTACTTTTTCACTTTTTCATCAAAACGGATTGCCCATTTATAAGGAGTTCCTGGCATTCTTGCCAGCACGAGGTTATGCACGACGTTTCCGGTGCAAAAGATAAGAATCCCCTCTTCTCTCAATTTATAAAGTTTCTTTGCCAGGTCATAGTGCTGCTGCATGCTGAGTTTTCGATTTATGCTGAGTTCAACTACCGGGATATCAGCATCAGGGTACATCTTGGAAAGTACACTCCACACTCCGTGGTCAACGCCCCATTTGCTGTCAAAATTAACCTTTTTAACCAGGTCTTTTACTTTTGTAACAAGTTCCTTTGAACCGGAGCAATCATATTTCTGGTCATATAATTCCTGTGGGAACCCATAAAAATCGTGAATTGTTTTAAGCTTCTTGTTTGAAGTAACACTGGAATCTTCTCTCTCATAGTGTGCAGATATTGCCAGGATTGCTTCAGGTTTTGGTATTTTTTTGGAAATATCTCTCCAGCTTCTTGTAAACTCATTGTTTTCGATGGCATTCATGGGGGATCCATGGCCTATAAACAGAACTGGCATAATTTTTTCCATGCTGTTGACCCCGGTTTAATTCTTTTTTGTCTACTATAGAACTATACGCATTTGAGGTATAAAATCAGGTACAATCGATTTTGAGGTTAAAGTCATGCTCTGGACAGTTGGCGGTTTAATGTTTGATTTCTAAGTTCAACCGCGTAAGTCCTAATAGTTCAAATAAGGCAAATGACTTTTGTTTGCAGGCAGTTCTATTTTTTATCTTAATGTTTTATATTAATAACCTGTCAGAACACATTAATAGTTGTAATCATTACATAGCAATTAATTAATAATTTGGAAGTGTTGGTATGACTGAACGACAGGTTGAAAATGTACTCATTGAAATTCCAAAGGGATGTCGGAACAAATACGAGTACGATAAAGAAAAGAAAATGATCAAATACGACAGAATGCTTTTTTCTTCAATGGTATATCCTTCTGATTATGGTTTTTTCCCGGATACTCTAGCTCTTGATGGTGACCCTTTAGATGCTATGGTTTTAACATGGGAACCTACATTTCCAGGCTGTTTAATGGAAGTGCATCTTGTTGCATTATTTGACATGGAAGATGACAAAGGAAGAGATCAAAAAATACTCTGTGTTCCAAAAAATGATCCTTTATGGAATTATATTGAATCCGTTGATCAGATCCCTCCTCACTTATTAAAGGTAATTACAAACTTCTTTGAAACTTATAAGAATTTAGAAGACAAACGAGTAAAGGTCATTGGTTGGAAAGATTTTGAAACCGCAGTTAATGTACTACAGGAAGCTAAAGATCGATATATTGAGCAAAACAAAGAATGCAATCAGTGATGAGTTGCTGTTCTCTTTAAATTGAAAAATAAGTGCTATGGGCCCGTTGAAATTCAGAACCCGTTTTTGCTTCCGGAGCGCGGTTCGAGATATTTCGCGGGGCTCAATACCGCAAAAAGGTTATGGGAATCCCAGGAAATTTGTAAAAAGATAAGTGGGGTCGCTGAGATTCGAACTCCGGACCTCCGCCGTGTGAAGGCGACTTTAAGCCCATATCTTTCGAAAAAGAGCCCTTATCGGGCGAATATTATATTTTTAATCTCTCGAAACCGGGGATTCCTCAAAATATTTCCTTTCGTAATAACCATGCAAGTGTCCAGAAAACAGGTCGTTCTCACAGTGCATCGCACAGTTTTCCGCATCGCTTCTCTTGCTTCGTATCTTCTACCTTTTTGCGGGGTGGCTGCACGCAATTTGATTTTAGGAGTTGACTATGATGTTTTATACTGTTCTTTTTCTTTGAATACGGGAACAAAGGAATACCTGAGAAAGTTCACTGTAGAGGCTCAGATTAAACCAAATTAAAAAATATGAAGAAAAATAGCAAAATAAGAAAGAAAAAAGAAGAAAATAAAAAAAAGCCGAGAATTTTCAAAAAGGGCTATAAATTATTAAACATTTGAGAACCAACTCAGCCGTAAACAACCCAAGCAGTACCAAAAATAAAAGAATCAAAAGGTTGAGTATGACCGGACCAATTCTTACTCGAATTTTTCCTAGTCCATACACTCCAATTACCATATATAATAATGATGGATTGGTATATCTTATTTTCGGTTATCTTTTTTGGTTTTTATTATTACTTCCTCTCTTCTAATTCTTTAATCTGCTTTGCCAGCCGGTTAAGTTGTTCTTGTTTTTCAGCCAGCTCCTCTTTAAGCTTCCTCAATTTCTCTTCCTGCTCCGTGCCCTTTTTATCTTCTTCGTGTACTTCCAAACGCAAGAGAACAGTAATATCTTTTCCCACGTTCTTAGGCCCTATAGATGATAATCTCCCCTTCGAATCAGCCACACAGGTATAAACCGTATCATCTGCCAGCAATTCTATTTTGTGATCCTGTATCTTTTTATGCCCTAAAATCACTATACACTTTTTTCCTGCATTCGCGATACCTACATTTGTGGGTATTCCCCTCGCCATCACAGTTCGATGGAGCACTTCGTTAACTGATTCGAGAATAATGATCATCCGCCAGTGATTAACCGGCCACAAAATAGATTGTGATGGTTTGTTTGACGGGTTTTCACTCATCTTTTAACTCCATGTATCTATTTCACAAATCCTTTCACAAATCCTTTCTCAACTGCATTTAATATCCTTTATAACATTTTCAGTGATCGCAGGAGCTCAACATATCACAATTTCTAAAAAAGAATCAAAGGGGAAATTTAGAGAGTCATTCTTTTTTGTACTCCCGTTTTGCCCGGGGTATTTGAAAGTTTTGAGCTCATGATTTCTTTACCCATTCCATACTTTCTTCATACAATCTGTGGTATTCATTTTCGAGGGGGGTTCCGCCTTTCTTCAAAAATAGCCGAATAACACCTCGCACAATTTGAAGTATTACCCTCCCGAATAAATAAAAGAAAATAAAGTATCCAAAAAAGGATATGTCTTCTATCATTTTCTTAATACCTCCTCGTATTCCTCATATAGTCGGTACCTTTACACACAAACTGGATAAATCAAAACGACATGGTTCTTCCATATCTCTAACAATAAAGTTTATTTGGTTTACTTTGATTCTTGAGATTCCTTTTTTATCTCAATATAATTTTATCATACGTATACCTGATCCTCCGGACGTATTCTATTAATAGTTTTCGTATTATGCGAATGATATTTAAAGTAAACACCATGGGTACAAGAAACAGTGAAGAAGGCTCTTCGTCATTCTCTATGGATACGATGATTTTCAATTCAAGACCGCGTTGGTTTTATGAGGATATCTACACAAAACAACGAAGGGTCAGAAAGAATTGAAGCATTAGAAAATGAAGTATCTAAAAACCTGTGAATTGGATCTAGCAAACCCATAAAGTCAACTACCCGCTAAATCTAAAGAGTTAACGGGTTTCCTGCTGAGGGTTTATGAAAAACTCGAATAAGGAACAGATGATTAATGCTCCTTACGAGTTTTTGACAATACGAGTCCTGCAAGAATTAAGATTAAAACACAGAATGAACCCATATACGTAGACCCTACATACGTTTCATCACTGTCTGGAAATGATACATTAACATATTCACATACAGTTCCATAAGTCTGAGACTGCGCACTAATTCTCACAGTGTACGTTTTACCAGGATAGTCAGTGACTATAAAAGAGTCAGTTACCACTCCTACAGGGTTACTTACGTTGTCATTAGTACCTGAGATTTCTAATGGTACAAATTTTTCTCCCTCACTCATAGTACCCAGTACAAAAGTTAGGTCGCTGGATTGTGATGAAGAATCATAATAGCTTGCATTAATATAAGCTGCTGTATTGTTTATCTGTTTATATGTGCAATTTGTACTGATCACAGTCTGCATTGCAGGTATTGCAGATGTGTCACCTGAAGGTATTGTAATAGTATATTGGTCCAGATCAGGTGTCAATGTGCTGGTATACTTTTGTCCATCCAGATCGATTGTTACAATTTTATATGTGACACCCTGAGTCAAATGGAAATTTGCTTTACCGTTATCATTTGTCCAGGCACAAAAATTCGGTTTTTCATTACCTGGGTTATTATCTGGTGTATAAATCTGAACTTCACACCCATAAATCCTCTCATTTGAATCAGTACAAACATATAACTGTACATAGTGTGGTTCTGAATAATCAGGTGCCTTAACCATTTTCAAATTTAGTTCTGTGTTTATACATGTCATATTTATTGGCAATTCAGGACTGTTAAGGTAGCCTGTTGCTGAAGCAGTTAAACAGTACGTGCCTTTTCCACTGTTCACATTGAACTGGTAAATCCCATCAACATCAGTAATTTGAGTACTGCTCCAGGTATTATTTGATAATGTTATTACAGCACTCTGAATAGGTTGATCTGTAGTTGCATCTGTTAAATATCCATATACACCAGAATAAACCGTAGCCAATGTTTTACCACTTACTGTGAACAAACTCACAGGATTGTTGTATACCCATGAATTATGAACGTCAT
Source organism: Methanosarcina sp. (assembly GCF_028693135.1). Lineage (GTDB taxonomy): Archaea > Halobacteriota > Methanosarcinia > Methanosarcinales > Methanosarcinaceae > Methanosarcina. The sequence continues at coordinate 5,493 of NZ_JAQUVZ010000064.1, read as the reverse complement.
CATGTGCACCGATTTTTATAGCAAAAGACCCATCGTAGCTTATTGGTACATTTGCAGATGTTTGTGAAGTGTTAAGACTATATATTAGGTGAGAAGAGTCGAATTGTGATGTACTGTTATATACATTGATAGAATAACCGGTTGCATTTAAATATGTCCAGCTTATGCTTACATCGCCGTTAACAGTTGAAATTGTACTGCCACTAGCTGGAAACGTGACAGAAGGTAGTACAGAACCATTGTAAACAGGTAAATTTCTTGTGCCCTTGTCTGCAACATACCCGTAGTCTTCTGTACCCCTGGTGCATGAATAGGAACTGGTTACAATATTGCCAGTTGATGTAATATTCATACCACTAATTCCATCATATGCAGGACTGTTATAGAATATATTATTTGAAACAGTACCTCCGCCTGAACAGGCCCCATTAGCCGGGTCTTGATAAATTGTATCTAATTGAAGTGTTGAAAATATATTATCATAAATATTAAGGCCTGTTACCTCCCCTCCCATTACTTCCACACCAGCATTACCCGAACCAGTATCGGTGTAGAAAGTATTCTTGTAAATTTGAACGTTTTTCGTATCATGAATTTTTATGCAAGAATTTATAAAAGTGCCCCAGCAATTATTAAATATTAAAATTTCATTACCGGCTGCCCATGCATCAAAACTGTCATGCCCAGGTTTACACACGGTATTATAAACCTGAACATTGTCAGTATTTTTACTGCAGAAAATAAAGTCCCCCATACTGTATTGCATTTTTAAGTCGTGGATAACTACATTTGAACAGCCAGGTAAATAAACTCCTTTTTGATATTCTCTATACTTGTTGCTTGCTGAATGCATTTTACTTAAAGATTCCCAACCACCGTCAATTAAGAAATTTGAAATTTCAATATCTGAAATACGTTCACAGCTAATAATATCTTGAGTTTCAAAATTAGAGCTGGGATTGTCACAATAGATTACTGTCGCACCAATCCCATTTCCGTTAAGAGTTATCCCTGATTTCATGATTATGGATGAACTTATGTGAAACGTGGTTGATGCAAGCTGTACAGTGTCACCTGAATCCGCTGATTGTATGGCAGCATTAATAACATTTTGGTCGTCTGAACCTGCAGGGTTAAAGGAAGTTCCTGGACCTACATTGATAATTGCACCTGAGCAATTTACTGAAAAAAAACAGATAAATAAAAGCAAAGAAATAAAATAATTTTTAGTTTTCATACTTGTCACTAATCTTTTATTCTTTTAGAGAGTACAACGACGGAATGCGTCTTAAATTTTTCCTTAAGTTCTTTCAAAAATAGTGGTTTTGTTTTTATATAAAGAAGCGTAAAACCCGTGAAATCTTTTATTACTATGGGAGCGCAGAGGGTCACGAATACCCTGATCTTTAGAGGCTGTCCGACAATTCAATTTCAGGGCAAAAACCTGTGAAATATAAGGTGTTTAAGACCTTTAAATCGAAAAAAAAGGAATTCGGTTTTTATTGATAGTAATTGTCGGACAGCCTGTTTAGCTCAGGGTAGTTGACTCATAATGGGGATTTTCTGCATATGGATTACAATGGTTTCCATCAGAACTCCAAAGGTCATTGGAGTAACTCAAATGCAACAGGTGCATTGCAGTGACGATTAAGTATATATCAATAACTTTCCTATCTTCTATTGCGGTTCAATGTCTTTGGAAGACATGCAACCATATATAACATATATAAAGGAGACAAAAATATGAGCGTAAAAGAAGATATTCATTCACAGATCCTTGGCGGACTCGCAAATGCAATATTTCCTATAAAAACACCTGAAGAACTTCTTGCAGCATTCCCTGCAGGCGCAGATACCAAATGTAAGTCCGGAGATTGCGAAGTAACTGCAGGTCAATATTAAAAAATAAAAAGGCATAAAATACTTTTAATCTCTCCTTTTTCTTTTGAAACTTGACGAAGAAAATTGTCGTTTTTCCAGATAAAATTCAGCGACAATTTCAGGGGGCAAATACGACAAGTGGAACGCAGATCGCAGATGTCCTCGTTGAAAGGGCAGAGTTGTGATACCCATGCCCTATTAAGCACAAGATTTAAAGTGATTACAAACTGATTATTTAAGTGGAGGGTAATTATGAAGGTTCTGGGAGTATCGGGTTCCCCGATTAAAGACAGCAATACGGATCGTGCTCTTAAGGCAGCACTTGAAGCAACAGGTATGGATTACGAATTTGTCAAGCTGATCGATTATACCATTGCTCCCTGCAAGGCCTGTCTGGGATGCGTAGATACAAATGTCTGTGTAATTAAAGATGACGGCATTGCCCTGGCAGAAAAAGCTAAAGAAGCAGATGCTCTTATTATTGCAGGTTTTACACCATATTCCACCCTTGATGCACGTACAAAGGCATTCATTGAAAGGCTCTATCCTCTTCGCCATAAATAAGGATTTATGAAGGGAAAACCAGGAGGGAGCATAGTCACATGTGCAGTCCCGAAGGAATCTTTTAAGTTGCCACCTGCATGTGAGAACGGTATCAATGCGATCACATATTACATGATGGAGGAAGGGATGGAATCGGTAGGTTCTGTTAGGGTCCTTGGCAATAACCCCTGCGTGAAATGCAAATATGGAGACGAATGTGACATGAGCGGCATCAAGATGATGTTTGGCCCGGATGCAACTAAAGCGTCCGCAGGAATTAACAGATTTGAAGATCAGCCTGAAGCTGTCAATGCCGCAAAAGAACTGGGCAAGAAGATTGCAGAATTCCTGAAGTCAAAAGAATGAATCGAAAAATCACTTTATCCTATTTTTTTAATGTGTTCCCTATAATGCTTATTGTATAATTGTTGTTGGTCCATCTTTATACGGTTGATGTTTTGAAACACCTAAATTTCAGCAGTTCCCTTAAAGTCCACTTTGCGTCAGAAATTCCAGTTCCGTTGCAAAAAATCTGGCTGTTTCACAAAATCATTAAAAACCATCACAATTCGGAAAGTTAATCAATTTCATTCGAGCGAAAATGACAAATAACGGTGAAAATTATAGTGTCAAATTGCAGAAATATTATTTTTGCAACGGAACCTTCATTGGCCTGCATTCGAAAATGTGATCTGTTGAACTTCTGTAATCACTGAAAATGTAAGGAGTTGAAAAAGAATGGAAGATAACGAATTTAAACATTTTATACCTCCGGATCCTACCCTCAACTATAAAAGACTAAAAATGTTAGAACGGATACTGCATACAGTTGATGAAGGATTTGAAAATACTTCTGATTTTCATTTAACCGAAGTTAGGATTGATCTCAAAACCTTGCTTGAAGATGTAGAGACTGAAATGATTAATCGGGGTATGGGGTTAAAAAAATGAGTTAAAGACCTTCAACTAAGAGCCTATAATGCCATAGGCACGGAAAAAAAATTATGAGTAGGCGTTATTTTGATTACGGTGAAATAATAACAATTGAATACAAATGGACGACCTAATTGTTTGAACCGAAGAGATTTTCAAAGCTATTATTGTTTCTCTACTCAGTTTCTCTACTCATTTACTTCCACCTGTTCTAGCATTCTTTAAGTATGCATCCCATCTGATCGTTAGCTCATAGTTTCTTTTATCAGGTGAATCGGTCTTAGCAATATAGAAAGCATCTTCCAGCGTATATCGAGATTAAGTTTTGCTTGCATATCATTTAGATTATATGTTTCTTTTATTATGGTCTGTTTTTCTGTACTAATTTAATCTTTATACATTTTACCAATCCATATCCTTATATATTAGTGCAATTTATTTTTTATATCATTTATAAGGGGGAAGTTTATGAAAACATTAGTAACATATATGACACAGACAGGAAACACAAAGAAGGTCGCAGAAGCTATTTATGGGGAAATTGCTGGTGAAAAGGACATCAAAGACATCAAAGACGTAAGCAACTTTGAAGGCTATGACCTTGTATTTGTGGGTTTCCCGGTAATGCAATTTAACATTCCAGCGAATGTTTCTAAATTCGTTTTAGAGAATGTGGCTGGTAAGAACATAGCATTCTTCATGACTCATGCTGTTCCTGAAGGATTTGAGGCCATTCATTCATGGACTGGTTCTTGCAAGGATATCGCAGCCAGTGGCAATTATCTTGGTACATTTGAATGTCAGGGTGAACTTGCACAACCTATTATTGATATGCTCGAAAAGTCCGATGACCCTCAGATGAAAGAATTTGCTAAGATAGGTCCTTCCACAAAAGGACAGCCTGATGCATCCCGTGTTCAGAAAGCAAAGGAATTTGCAAAGGAAATTCAGGCAAAGGTCAAGTGACCGGATATTTTCCAAATGATCTTTTTCTCACTCATCTTTTTACCTTTTTTATTTTAATATGATATTCGGTCCCGTCCGTGAGGTATATCTGAATGACCCTCGGGAAGTCCCACCTGAAGAGATATTGACTGAAATTTATGCTCCTCTGGATTGATACGGGAAAGATTTGAGCAGGGCTCTATTAAATCAGGCTCCTGATTGATAACTGGACTTCATCTGGCTTCTTCTGGCAACTGCTGGGTGCGCCCGAAAACTATCCCCAGCAGTAGAAACACAACCATAGAAACCCCAGCGTAGCCCAGGATTCCAATATTTCGGACATTCATGTTTGCAAGTGGCACACCGATTAACCCCGCAAGACTCAGTAAACCACTGACAATCATAAGAATCCGAACAGTTTTCTCCAGCCGGCCTATCTTGAATACAGGTGCTGCAAAGAGCATTGAGAGAGCAAAGAAAAAGTCCCATGCGAGGATGTCCATTGTATAAGCTACGGATGGCCATTTGAAGGAAAAGAATAGCGAAGCCCACAGGAATCCCGCAGCTTCAATCTGCCGGCTTACAGTAAGGATAACGAAGTGAACAGTACAGGTAATACTCGCCATAAGGACCATAAATGCAAGCGCAGTAAGACTATACATTTTGGTCTCGGGGGAGGCATAAGCATGAACAGCAACCATGACGATGACCATCAATGGCGCTATCACAACGATAAGCAGCTCCAATACCGAAAAGAAAGGGTCCCCAATCGGGTCCGAAGGCGACTTGAGTGAGAGAAATCCAAGAACCAGCGTAACCGCGTATGCTATCAGGAGGAAGAACACGGCAAAGGCTGCAGTTCTTCCCAGCATTCGATGTTGTCTGGTAAAACCTTCATGTAACATCGTTTAACTCCTTTTATTGCTGTGTTACTGGTCAGGGTAATCGACCATATAAGTCAGCTCTCAGGATCTACTGATCATAAAATGCCTTGTTATTAAATAAAGGGGTTTATTTAATTTAGGAGTTACGCAGTTGAGCCGTAGCATATCGTTTTTAACACATTCATTCCTACATTAATTAATTTAATGTGTATAGAGGGTCATTTAAATATGCTGTCACTGCCACTCTTCTAATTTTCATGGCACTTTCAAACCAGGAGATTCCACTTTTGACTCTCTGTAATTCCAG
>NZ_JAQUVZ010000088.1 GCF_028693135.1 Methanosarcina sp. | reverse complement strand
ACTCTTCAAGCCCCATTAACAACGGCTACTGTAAAGCAGCTGTTGACGACGTGCCCTGCGGGGCCTGCTATGAGGTCTGCCCGAGGTTAGACGAACAGCCTTCAAGCCTCCTTGGAGACTACCTGGAGATTAAGGCTGGAAAGGCCGGGTTTGACATCCCGAGAAAGCAGAGTGGAGGAGCCGTAACCGCAATTCTTGCAAACGCCCTGGAAACGGGCCTTGTGGATGCCGTGGTTACGGTTACGGAAGACCCCTGGACCCTCAAGCCGAGCTCCATGGTAATCACCTCCGAAGAGGCCCTTGTAAGCGAGGCCGGCAGCCGATACAACTGGTGGGTGCCCCTGCTCTCGGCCCTCAAGGAAGCCGTGGTCAGGAAGAAGTACAGGAACATTGCAGTTGTAGGAGTCCCCTGTGTGGTCCAGGCCGTTCGGAAGATGCTTGAATCCGACCATGACCTTGTAAGGCCCTATAAGAATTCAATCCGCGTCGTGCTCGGGCTCTTCTGTACCGAAAGCTTCGACTACGAAAAACTGATCGCGGGCAAGCTTAAGAGCGAATACGCCCTTGAGCCCATGCAGGTCTGCAGAATCGACGTCAAGGGAAAACTCGAAATCAACCTTGACGACGGGACCCAGTACGTAATCCCCCTCAAGGAACTCGACGACACCATCAGGCCCGGCTGCCAGGTCTGCACGGACTTTACGGCCCTCAAAGCCGACATCTCGGCAGGTTCGGTCGGAAGCCCCGACGGCTACACAACCCTGATCGTCCGCACCCTCGTAGGCCAGCACCTCCTGAAAAGCGCGGTCGACAGCGGAAAACTGAGCCTCGACGGCGAAGTCAACCTCGACATCATTGAAAAACTTGCCACAAAGAAGCTGGCAAGAAAACAGGAATAAAATTGCAGAACAGAACTTAATTTATAGAAAACTTGTAAAGATGAAGTTTCAGGCTTCATCTTTTGAATTCTTTTTTGAGCTATTATTCATTACAGGACTTGAGTTGACTCTCTTTTTCAAAGCACAGACCTTTGATTACTTTTTAACTCAGCTTTCAAAGAAACACGTTTTTTGCCAAAATTCACAATAAAAAACAGATGCAGCAACCATCTTTGTAAAATATTATATGTATTACCTAAATATTAAATTCAGATTAAAAACCCTATTGATATCGTTTTTTACGAAAATTATTTATATGTGTATTACATACTAAATTTATGACATCTATCATAAAAAAAATGATCCATAACAAACCATACTATTATGCGGTTAGGTCTGCAAGGGTGAATGGAAAACCGAGGATAGTTTCTCAGGTATATCTTGGAACCGCAGATAGTATTGTTGAGATGAAAAAGCAGTGTGAATCATTGCCTTACATAAAAATGAAATCCTTTGAATATGGCAAACTTGCCGCACTTCTCCATGTGAATGAAGAGCTTGGATTCGTTGACATCGTGAACAAGCACACTATGAAAAAATCAATAGACGGGTTAAGTGTTGGAGAGTATCTTTTACTTGATATGGTAGGAAAATCTCATGGAATTTTAAGTGAAAACGGTATTGAGGAATGGTTCAAAAAATCAGCTTTATCTTTTATGTGGAATTTTCCACACAAATTAAGTTGTCAGAATTTTTTGAATCATATGAATTACATTGATTCTGACACAATGAAAAAGATTGAAGATGATCTGTGCCGAATTCTCATCGAAAAAGGACTAACCCCTTCAGTACTGTTTGTGGATGAATCAAACTGGTTCACCTATGCCGCCAACTATGATAATAAAAGTGAACTGCTCCATAAAGGGTATAACAAAAAGCATCGTAAAGACAAAAATCAGGTATCTGTAGCGCTGGCTGCTAATGATTACAACTTACCTTTTATTCATGAAACATATCCTGGAAATGTGTACGATTCAGATGAATTTTCAGGTCTGATTGACAAAATCATAAATCGTTTGACTGAGTTGAATATTTGTTCGGAAGATCTTGTTCTTGTTTTCGATAAGGGGAATAATTCAAAGGAAAATATTGAACAGGTAACTTCAAAAATGAATTTTGTAGGGGCTGTAAAAGCAAATCAGGCCGAGGAACTTCTTGAAGTACCATTATCTAAATATCAATTTTTATATGAAAGTTCAGATAGCCACAAAATTTATGGGTATCGAACAAAGCATCAGTTTTACGGGACAGAATTTACAACAGTAATTACTTTCAATGAAGGAACCTACAAGCTTCAAAAAAGAACATATGAATCGAATATGTCAAAAATAATTGAAAAACTTGAGGATTTACAGAGGAGGCTTGAAAGCAATAGAGGAAAAGCGAGAAACAGGAGCAGTGTGGAAAAAGAGGTTGCGGATATAATCATAAAAAAATACAGAGGCGTTGTGAAATATGAAATTACTGATGTCCCTGAAGGTAGGAAAAAACCTCAGTTAAAGTTCTGGATTGACGAAGAGAATGAAAACAAGCGTGAAAATTCATTAGGAAAAAATATACTGTTTACAGACAAGCACCGCTGGCATACTAAGAAAATTGTGCAAACGTACAACAATAAAGGTGCTATAGAGGATGATTTTAAGCTGTTGAATGATCACCTGCTTGTTCCTGTGGGACCAGTGTACCACCACAAAGATGAAAATATAAAAATTCACGTGTTTCTGTCTATAATTGGCTTGCTTTTCTACAGATATTTAGCCTGGGAGACAAAAAGATATGGTTTTTCTATGAGGAAACTGGTTGAAAATTTGTCAGAAATCAGGCTGGCAGTTATCCAAGAAAAAGAATCAAATAAATGTAATATGATCATGGAAGAAATGAGCACAAAGCAAGCATCGTTATTCTCTTTCTTGAACCTGGGAAAATACCTGCCTTCTTAATGAAAACAGTATCAATAGGATTATTCTTTTCTTAGTAATACACAAACTCAGCCGCTTGATAACGGAAAATCATGCATCTTTGAAAGTCAAGTTTAACTCGCCGTCCTGAAACCAGAAGCCATAAAGTTCCCAAAATTCCCGTTAAAAAAAGACCCCCTGTAAAACCTGGAATTTCAGGAAAGGAACTTTCTGATTTATCCTCTGCCTCGGACAGGTAATAATACAGCACCCCATTTTCAGTATCCACAAAAACAGTTGTTACGGTGGGCCCTTCCATATAGGATACGGCCCAGAAGGCTTCGGAACCCCTGAACACAACCCGGACATCCGCAGGACTTATCGAGGAATTAATCTCAGCTGCTGCAATCCCCAGGGCTTTTGTCCTGTTTACGGAAACCCCCGATTCGTCAAAGGTCTGTATCTGCACGATGCTTCCGTTTTTTTCCAGAAACATAAGCTCTCTGAAAGGCCCGGCCCCGGATATAAGATACACAAGGGAAAAACTCTGGTTTATCTGTGAGCCATCCCACTTCTTCGGAGCATAAGCTTCGATAAAGGAACGTATAGTCTCATTACCTCTGGCTGCGGGATATGCAGAAAAAAACTCATCCAGGGAGCTTTCTCTAAAAATTCTATTGAATTCATTTTTCTCCGATTCATTCAAAGCAATTATGTAAGGATATGTCATTTCAAGAGCTTCTGCAGAAAGAGGCTCTTTTTTTACCTGGGGTTTATGCCCATTGTATTCAGAGAGATCCAGAGGTGTTACCC
>NZ_JAQUVZ010000063.1 GCF_028693135.1 Methanosarcina sp. | reverse complement strand
TGCATATCAGTACATATGGGATAGAGTGAGCAATAAATTTGAGATGCCACCTCTGGCTCAAATCATCAGAGAAAAAAGCTCGTTGAGTTGAAAAACAGAGCTTTCCACTCAATTTGAAGGGGATACAATTATAACAATAAATTATCGACAATAGAAAGTTTTCATCAGTCAGATCTTAATTATAACATTTAAATATTCTCCTCAGGAAGCTGCTCAGAAAAAGGGGATGAAGAGGATGAAGAGGATGAAGAGGATGAGGCGGAAGAAGAAAGCTGGCTGAGTTCGTCAATTTCCTCTTCTCCGAGTACCCTTGCAAGGTTCAAGAGGATAAGAAGCCTGTTCCCTTTTTTCCCGACTCCGGTAAGATATTCTGCATTAATTTTCGATTTAATCATATCTGGAGTCGGTTCAACAGAAGAAATAGGTAGTTTCAACACCCCACTCACGGAGTTTACAAGCATTCCTATTATTATATCCCTGACTTCCACTATAATAATTCTTGACAGGCTATCCCTTTCTTTGGAGCTGAAACCAAGGCGCCTGTTGAGATCTATTACTACGATAATTTTTCCGCGCAGGTTAATTAGTCCCTTTATGCATTCCGGAGCCTGAGGAACGCGAGTGATTTTTGAAACCGGGATTATCTCGGAGACCTGCATTATATCGACTCCGAATTCTTCACCCGACAGTTCAAAAACCACTAACTGAAGCGATTCTTCTTGAAGTGCAGAATCTTTCTTTATTGCTGTTTCCTCAAACATTTTAATCCCTCAGGACAATTTATGGATTTTAACCCGCCATATTTAGCCAACCGTATTTAGCCAACCGTATTTAGCCAACCGTATTTAGCCAACCATATTTAGCCAACCGTATTTAGCCAACCGTATTTAGCCAACCATATTTAGCCAACCGTATTTAGTCAGCAATATTTTCGAGCTCTCCTTTTGAATTGCCAAGCCTGAACTTTTCAGTGGCTTTTTTCATCTTGTCCCCAAGTAAAGAGAGATCGTTAGCCATGCTGGCAAGCTCAGACATTGAGGCACTCTGTTCTTCAAGAGCTGCGGCAGTTTCCTGGGTTCCTGCAGCGGACTGCTCCGATATAGAGGATATATCTTCCAGTGTGGAGGTAATTTCTTCTATGGATGCAGACTGTTCTTCTGTAGCGGCTGCAACGTCCTCTATCATATTTGTGATTTCATTGATTGTGGAGACGATCCCGGTAACCATCTCAACCTCTGCACTAACCGATACTGAGCTGTTCTTCACGTTCTTTTTACTTGCTTCTATGCTCTCTACTGTATCACCGATACTCCCCCTGATCTCATCAATCAGCCTGGAAATATTTTTGGCTGCACTTCCGGATTCTTCGGCAAGTTTACGGACTTCATCGGCTACAACAGAGAATCCTCTACCGTGTTCGCCTGCCCGTGCGGCTTCAATTGCGGCATTCAGTGCAAGCATATTGGTCTGGTCTGCAATTTTGGTTATCAGAGTTACGATCTCATCGATCTGCTGAGACTTTGAGTCTAGTTCCTTTATAGCAACTTCAGTTTCATCAACAGAAGAACTGATAAGATTCATCTTAAACAGGACATCTCTGGAAACGTTTCCGATACTATGAACAGTATCATTCACCAAGTTTGTACTTTTAGAAACTTTCTGGGTGTTATCCGCAATTTCCTGAATATTGTGAGTCATATCCTGCATTGCGTGAGTTATATCAACAATTTTTGTGCTCTGCATCTCCGCTCCGTCAGAGATTTCAGCTGCAGTTTCTGAAATTCTCCTTGATGCAGATGCCACTTCTTCGGAAGATGCAGACATTTCTTCCGAAAGTGTGGAAAGGTGCAGTGAACCTCCCTGAATTTCTTTAATCAAGCTGCGCAGGTGTTCAACCATTGCTTTAAAAGCTTCTGAAAGTTGGAAGATCTCGCCTCTCGAAGACCCTTTAATATCAACATCAAGGTCTCCTTCAGAGATCTTATCAGCAGCTTCAAGCAGTTCGTAGATAGGCCTTTTGTAGATGTTCAAAATCACAAAAACAAGTAAAGCACCAATAAGCATTGAAAGAAAAGTTACCAGAAAGATCTGATTTATAGAGTTCGAGATCAGCGTATCCAATTTTTCTTTCTGGTCAGCACGGGCAGCTGTAGCTACTTCTCCTACCTGCGCAGCTATATTTGTCATATTTGTCTCTTCAATCGCTTTTCTTTCTTCCAGAGCCTTAAACTGCTCGAAACCGGCCTGGATATTTTCCGCACTTGTAAGTATTTCCTTTCCTGCGGCAATATTTTCCGACCTTTGCATTCGCCCGTTTAAATCTGTAGAAAGTTCAATGAGATCTTCCATCAAAGTATCGAAATTATCTACATATTCCTGATCAGAGCTCATAGCATAATTTCGATACTCATTTCTGGCTTTCATTGTCAATACAATGATCTTCTGAGCGCTCTCGGCATTGGAGAATTTTTTCTCGAGAGTTTCATTTGAATAGCCAGCCTCGAACTCCTCCCTGTACTGGACCATCTGGTTTCTAGAAAGCTCATCTGCGTTTGTTATTAGAATTTCGCTATCTACAGTCAGATTAGCTCTTACATCTGCCTGTTCGTCATCTGCTTCAACATATCGGTTAAAAGCGTCCTCGAACTCGCTTGAAGCTGCAAGAACGAAATCCATCCGGTCGCGGTTCACAGGATCAAGATAGCCTATGTATATTTCTTTGGATATCGCTGCCTGCGTGGGCACAAAGCTAAGATAATAATAAACTTCTTCTTTATCAGAGGGTTCGCCGTGAATAATGTACCTTTCTTCTGCTTGCAGAGCGCCCTGCATGTTATTCATGATAAAAGTCATATTCTGGATAGCACGACTCTTCTCCCCGACTTCGTTCATTCCTTGATAACTTGTATAACCCACAAAAAAGATCAAAACGAGGAGAAGGGCAAATCCTATCACCACATGCCCTATCTTTGTGCTTTTGTACATATTTTTCACCCGTGCTTCCAGCTTCTTCGTCTTTGTGCCCTTTCACTTCTTCGTCTTTGTGCCCTTTCACTTCTTCGTCTTTGTGCCCTTTCGCTTCTTCGTCTTTGTGCCCTTTCTATTCTGCAGCCGAACTACAACCCATAGTCAGTGCCTGTTGAAAAGGACAGAAATATATAACGCCTGTAAAGGTCTTTATCCAGATTTCCCAACTAGTACTCAATATAGATTATTAAGAATTCATAAATTTTCTGATTCTTAAATAATAAGAACCCCAAATAATGGGAAAACCAGAGTTTCGGCATTCATCAAGAATACTCCTTCTGGAGATATTACTCAGAAAAATGCAGTGAAGAACTCGCCACTGTAAGAAACTCTTTCACCTGGGATCCAAAAATATCAAAATTTATGGGTTTGGAAAGGACAGCATGACATCCGGCTTTAAGGAATTCCTGTTTACTTTCGGGATCACAATGTCCTGTAACGGCAACCACTTTTGTGCTTCGCGTATCAGGGTTACATTTTATCCGGTGAAGTAGTTCAAGGCCATGCATTTTTGGAAGTTCCATATCCATCAGTACGAGATCGACTTTGATCTTGTTGAGAACTTCCAGCGCTTCAAAACCATTTTTTGCCTTCTTCGGATCATATCCGCAGGATTTCAGAAAGTCAGCTTCAACAACGAGGTTAAGCAGGTTATCCTCAACGATCAGGATTTCAGGCATTTGATCAGCTCCTGTGCTTGCCGGAAGAATTCTCTGAATGAGATTCTTCTTATAAAGGTGCTGTTTTTACTGAGATATTGTTCTTATAGGGGGTTATTTTTGTGGAAATATTTTACTGTAGGAAACAAATAAACGGCTTAATTACATGGAATATTTTATCATTACTCATCTTAGTAAAAATCCTATTATTACTCATCTTAGTAAAAATCCTAGTAAATACCCTTATAAATTTTCTATCGCAAGCAAATTTTCTTTAGATTTCACATCTCTTGACATAATTATTAAGATTTGAAGACAAATCGGTTGGAATTTGCATGCTGGTAATTAAACACTTACAACTAAATTATAACACCAAATAGAGTGGAGGTCAATGACAAAAAGAAGACATTCAGTCCCCAGTGTTGATCCTTTACATAACGATATAGCAGATAGCAGTAAATTCCCCGACTTAATGAAGATAATATGAATTCCTGTAGAATATAAAGTTATTTATCAAGATATATACCACTGTATGAATATATAAACAGATAATAAAAATATCCATTTTTTATTTGGATATGTTTCCAGGAAAAGTTGATTCTACGTAGAGTATGAAAACAAGTGCCTTCAAAGCGTTCAAAGTTATTCTGTGCAGTAGCAAACCCTGACAATTTAAATAGGGTTTTTAAAACTTAACAAACCTTTAAAAACATTGTGTTAACATGCAAACATTCCACAATTGAGACAGGTTTAAAGCTACATAAATTACTAAAGATAATTAAATAAGTTTAATATAGCAGGACTCTCATGTATTTTTTCACATTAACACGAAAGACTTACATTAGCAACAAAACTTATGTTAACATAACGTATACTCTGATTTTCAAAAGATGAAATTGTAAGGTAAGATAACTGCAGAGCACTTCCAAAAGGTTAGTTCCAAATATATAGTAGAACAAATACCGTCACATAAGACATTGTCACAAAGATATTATCACTTACTTAATAAAAATAAAAGAAGGTAAATAGATGGCAAGAGTAATGATCGTGGACGATGCCGAATTTATGCGAATGGTAATCAGAGACATTCTTTTAAAGCACGGACACGAAGTGGTTGCTGAGGTCGGTGATGGGGAAGAAGCAATTCAGACCTACCTGGAGGTAAAACCTGACCTCGTGCTAATGGACATAATAATGCCAAATATGGATGGAAAAGAGGCATTGAAAAAACTTCTTTTAATGGACCCTGATGCAAAAATTGTAATGTGCTCTTCTCTTGGGCAGCAGGCTCTGATAACGGAATCGATAAAAATAGGTGCCATGGGTTTCATAGTAAAACCTTTTGAGTCCAATGGTATGCTGGATGTAATCAAAAAAATTGCTGAGCCAAATTAACTGAAGAGCCTTAAATAAAGCGTCAGATTCTGGATTAAATATCTGAATTTTAGATTAAGATTCTTAATTAAATTTCCGGATTTTAGATTAAATATCTTATTTCAAGATTAAGGATTTTAAGATTCTGAATAAATTTCCGGATTTTAGATTAAATATCTTATTTCAAGATTAAGGATTCAATTACTTCATTAAACAGTTAGTTTCTGGATTACATAAATGAGTTCTGGATCAAGAAAGACTGAATCGAAATACTTGAGTTAAATAAAAACGAATTTTAAATAAAACGATTCAACAAAAAAGTGCTTGAGATGACTATCCGCGCACTCATAGTAGATGATTCTGCTTTAATTCGCAAGGTTCTTTCCGATATTCTCAACGAAGACCCGAAGATCAGGGTTATCGGAACAGCAGTCAACGGAAAGGACGGTCTTGAAAAAGTCAAGAAACTTAGGCCCGATGTAGTACTTCTGGACAATATAATGCCCGTTCTTGACGGTCTTAAGACTCTTGCCCTTATCATGAAAGAATATCCGACTCCTGTAGTTATAGTGTCAGCTCTGGGGGAAAGAGCTGAAGAAATTACCCTTACAGCTTTTGAGTATGGGGCAGTGGATGTAATCGAAAAGCCCTCAGGTATTCTCAGTCAGAGCATGCCTGAGATGGCAGAGGAAATTTGCAGGAAAATCAGGACAGCTTCAAAAGCTAACCTTAAAAACCTGGAGTGCATGCGAGATTTAGAACCCGAGAATCCGGAGAAAGAGGAGAAGAAAGAGGAGAAGAAAGAGAAAGGGCTTCGTGAGAATCCAGCCCCTGTAAGAAATGTACTGGCGATAGGCGCGTCCACAGGAGGTCCAAGGGCCCTGGAAAAACTTATAGGCTCACTTCCCGCTGAGATTCCAGCTGCAGTTCTTATAGTACAGCACATGCCTCCGGGTTTTACAGCATCTCTTTCTAAAAGGCTTGATGAAAAGTCAGCCCTCAGGGTAAAAGAGGCACAGGAAGGGGATATAGTAGAAGAAGGAACTGTGCTTATAGCCCCGGGTAATTATCATATGGAAATTGTACGAAATAAAGTAAACAACCATGAAGAAGAAGTAGTACATTTATCTTGCAGCCCTAAAGAACTGGGATCCAGACCTTCAGTAAATGTCCTTTTCCGATCAGTTGCACCGGTTTACGGCCCCAGAGTTATTTCCATTGTCCTCACAGGAATGAACTGCGATGGAGCAGATGGAGCTGAAGAGATTAAAAAAATGGGGGGCAAAATAATCGCAGAAGCCCGGAGTTCATGTGTGGTATACGGAATGCCCGGAGAGATTGTAAGGCGAAACC
Source organism: Methanosarcina sp. (assembly GCF_028693135.1). Taxonomy (GTDB): domain Archaea; phylum Halobacteriota; class Methanosarcinia; order Methanosarcinales; family Methanosarcinaceae; genus Methanosarcina. The sequence goes on along the minus strand of NZ_JAQUVZ010000063.1, from coordinate 11,082 downwards.
TGGCAGACTTCGTGCTCCCTCTGGACAGGATGGCTGAAGAAATTATCAGAATCGTAGAATGAAGTATGAAGTTAAAGATTGAATATCTTTTATTTACCGCAAGATTAGCCGGAAAAATAAATTAGCCGGAAAAATAAAAAGTAGAAATAAGGCAAAAAACAAAATAAAAAGGAAAAAAGATAAAGAGAGAGTAAAGAGATAAGAAAAAATTTTTAAAAAAATTCGGAAATCCAGGTACCTCTCAGGACTATAAAAGGCAGGGAAAAATCATGGATATGTCAAAATATATAGGCATTTTCAGGTCGGAAGCTGAAAAAAACATTAAAGAAATAAGTGATTCCCTGCTGGCGCTCGAACAGAACCCTGAAAATATGGAGCAGATGAATGTAATGTTCCGTGCAGCCCATACTTTCAAAGGCATGGCTGCGACCATGGGATTCAAGCAAATTGTCGAACTAACACATGAGATGGAAAGCCTGATTGATAGGTTCCGTACGGGAAGGTTAACCCTTGATTCTTCTTTAATTGATATCCTCTTCGAATGTCTGGACTCTCTGGAGGGGCTTGTTGAAAATGTCTGCAAGGGTGTGGAAAGTAAAACCATAGAGAGAAAAAACGATAGACTTGAAGGCAATAAGTCTTATCCTGATGCTGGAGAAGTTCTGAAAACTCTCAGGACTATAAATAATCCCCCAGAAGAAGTTATCTCTCAAAAAAATGAATCAGATTCCTTTTCTGCAGACAAAAAAGTAGAGGAAAAAGTAGAGAAAAAAGTAGAGGAAAAAGAAAAAAGAGAAGAAGAAAAGAAACTTGAAAGTATAAATGAGGAACTAAAAGAAAAGAAAAGCTTTGCTTACTCTGGGCCGGATTTCAAAGTAAAAAATGTGCAAAATTCAAAGATACAGGATTCAAAGATACAGGATTCAAAGATACAGGATTCAAAGATACAGGATTTAAAGATACAGGATTCAAAGATACAGGATTCAAAGACACAGGATTCAAAGATACAGGATTCAAGGAAACAGGATTCAAAGATACAGGGTTCAAGGATCAGCACGGAACAGTTAGATAAACTGATGAATCTTGTTGGTGAGCTCGTAATCAACAGAAGCAGGGTAAAAGAGCTTACAGGAGAAGCGACATCAAAGGATCTGGAGCTTGTACTTTCTGATTTCCAGAAACTAACCAGGGAGCTCCAGGAAGAAGTATTAGAGATCAGAATGGTTCCTCTGGATCATATAACCAATATTTTTCCTAGAATGATAAGGGACCTTGCAAAGGCACAAAATAAAAAAATTAACTTTATAATAAGGGGAAAAGAAATCAAGCTCGATCGAGCTATTATGGAAGAAATCGTAGACCCTCTGGTGCACCTGTTAAGAAACGCCGCGGACCATGGAATAGAAATTCCCGAGAAACGTGTGGAGCTCGGGAAAGATGAAAACGGCACTATAATGATTACGGCTTCAAGACAGCAAAATTATGTTCTTATCAAAATAGAAGATGATGGAAGAGGAATAAACACAGAAGAAATCCGGAAAGCTGCATTGGAAAAAGGACTCATTTCAAGAGAAGAAGCTGAAAAACTTTCGGAAAGAGAAGCAATACAACTGATTTTTGCACCGGGACTCAGTACTTCCAGCATGATAACCGATCTTTCAGGTAGGGGGGTTGGAATGGATGTTGTAAAGAACCGGATTGAACGTCTGGGAGGATCCATAAAAGTAGACTCAAAACCCGGATCTGGTTCAAGGTTTGAACTGAGGTTGCCCATAACAATTGCTCTTTATCAGGCTATGCTTGTAAAAGTCGGAATGGAAAGATATGCAATACCTTTCACCAACATAGTAAAAAGTATTTCAGTCAGGAAAGAAGAAGTCCGGCACATCGGGGGGGAAGAGGTTGTTGTGATGAACGAAAAAGCGCTCCCTCTCCTGAGATTGCGTAAGTTGTTTCAATTGCCTGATATCCAGAAAGAAGAAAACCTGGTTGTTGTTATAGTAGAAAACGCCGGACGATATATAGGACTTGTTGTAGATGCACTTCTTGGAAAGCAGGAAGTTATTTTAAAAAATTTCAAAAGTAGGTTGCTGGAAAAAACCCGGGGATTTGCAGGAGCAACAATTATGGGAGACGGAAGTGTCATTTTAATTCTTGATGTTAACTCCATAATCTGAAATTGTTAACTCCATAATCTGAAATTGTTAACTCCATAATCTGAAATTGTTAACTCCATAATCTGAAATCTTAATCCAGGGGAATAATAATGATAATAATCTTTCAGCAAATGATAGGAATAAGCTTCAGCAAATAAATTACAGGTTAAAAGAAAGTGAGTCAATTACCCCTGAGCTAAAGACTCAGGGGCTTGTCTAACAAGCCCTAGTTGACCAGATCACCGATTCGGAGCAATGGAAAATCGGTAAACGATAGGAAAGAAATAGTTACCCTTGAATGTCGCCTCAGTTTAAGGCTCTAAGGATGCCGGTTAAACAGTCCTGAGAGGTAGGGACAGTGCTTGCATCGTTAAACCTTTCCATATCAGATCGAGAGGAGGACGGATTCCGGAATTGACTGGTTCCAGCTACGCTGTAACACTCCAACTTCACGAAGTTGAAGTCCATAATTCGGATACGCATAACTCTTCGGAGGAAAACTATATGTTAGTTTTCGTAATTAATCAAAACAAAAAACCACTAATGCCCTGTAAACCTTCAAAAGCCAGAAAACTACTTCAAGCAGGCAAGGCAAAAGTTGTTAGAAATACGCCATTCACCATCAAGTTACTTTTCGGAAGCAGTGGCTATACTCAACCTGTAACTGCAGGGATGGATACCGGCTCTAAGGTAGTGGGCTGTGCAGCCATTGCTAACGGAAAAGTGTTGTATCAGTCCGAAATCTAGCTGAGAGAAAACGTTTCGAAAAAGATGGAACAACGGAAGATGTACCGGAGAACCAGAAGAGGGCGAAAAACAAGGTACAGACCTTCAAGATTTGATAACCGGGGAAATTCAACAAAAGAAGGAAGATTGGCTCCTTCTCTCCGAAGCAAACTTGAGTCTCATTTCCGGGAAAAGAGGTTTGTGGAATCCCTGCTTCCTGTAACGGAATGGAAGGTAGAACTTGCTTCCTTTGATATTCACAAAATAACAAATCCGGAGGTTTCCGGAAAAGGATACCAGGAAGGGGACCTTAAAGGGTTCTACAATGTCAAAGCTTACGTTCTGGATCGGGACGGCTACACCTGCCAGCACTGCAGGGGAAAGTCAAAGGATTACCGGCTGCATTGCCATCATATCGTTTTCAGATCAAACCAGGGAACAGATGCACCGGAAAACCTGATAACGCTCTGTGAAACCTGTCACAAAGCCCTGCACAATGGAGAATTCAAGCTTTCATGGAAAAAATCAAAAACAAAACATGCAACTGAAATCGGGATTCTCAAATCCCAAATCCGGAAATCCGGCTGGAATTTTGCAGAGACTTTCGGGTACGAAACCAAGTACAGGAGAGAGCAGATATTGAAGTTGATAAAAACACATTACTTTGATGCTGTTGCTATCTGTTGTAGGGACGACCAGAAAGTAGATGCAGAAGATTCGGTTTTTATAAAAAGAAACGTTAGCAAGGGAGATTACCAGCAAAGGACAGGAAAAAGATCCGAAAAGAAAATACCTACGGGAAAACTGTTCAACCTGAGAAAATTCGATCTTATAAAAACGAGTAAGGGAATAGGGTTTGTCAAAGGCAAAAGGTCTTCCGGATTCTTTGCTATTTCGGATCTGTTTGGAAACAAAATATCAGATAGTGTTAATGTGAAGAAAATTTGTGAACGATTGAGGGCCAGGACAACAACACTAATTCAACAGAGCAGGACGGGGAAGTTTACGCATCATCCCCTGAGCTAAAGACTCAGGGGTTTCCTGCTGAGGGTTTATGAAGAATAAAGGTGGAATAAACGTAAGTGAGGAAGGAAGAAAAGAAAGAAAAAACGAGATAAAAACAGGCAGAGAAACAGTAAAAATAAACAAAGAGAGAATACAGATTAATGAAGATAAAATAAAGGCGAGCAGAAATCTCGAGGAAGACCCTGGGTTTGAACTGTTAAAAAGAGTGATTACGGAAAGTACTGGTTTTAACTGTGAGCAATATAAAGAAGCCCATTTCAGGCGTAGAATTAACGTCCGGGTAAGAGCTACCAATTCAGATAGCTATGAAGAATACCTCAAGCTGCTGAAAAAGAACTCAGTAGAATATGAGGATCTCATTGCAGCCCTTACAATAAACGTCAGTGAGTTTTTCCGAAACCCGGAAACCTTTGGAGTAATTGAAAAAGAAGTCATCCCCTATCTGATAAAATCAAGATCAGATTCGCTTGTAAAATCAATCCGTATCTGGAGTGCAGGCTGCGCAACAGGAGAAGAGGCTTATTCTCTTGCCGTTTTGCTGCACAGAGTTCTTGGGAGAGACTTCGACAGGTATAGAATAAGCATTATAGGCACTGATATTGACAATGTAAGCCTGGAAAAAGCCCGAAAAGGGATTTACCGTGAAAATGTGCTTAAAAATGTGGACACCAGTATAAGAGAAAGCTATTTTGTAAGGCAGGGTGAGACATATCAGATTTCTGATCAGTTAAGAAGTATGATACGTTTTAAACGGCATGATATGATATCAGAATCCAGTATAAGCCGTTTTGACCTCATCATCTGCCGAAACGTCATGATATACTTTAAAAAAGAAATTCAAGAGCAGTTACAGCTTAATTTTCATCAGGCATTGAACAGAGGAGGTTTCTTTGTGATAGGAAAAGCAGAAACATTACTGGGAACAGCTTCAAATCGTTTTAAGCCTTACAATACAAGAGAACGCCTATATATAAAAGAAACTTAGAATTTTTAAAGAAATCTCAAGGACCTCAAATATCTCAAATCTCAAATATCTCAAATCTCAAATATCTCAAGGACCTCAAATATCTCAAATATCTTTTAAAGATTTTTTATAATTTATTATAGTTTAGATGGCATAACATATTTCCTGATTCACCCTAACATAATAATCAACTTTTTTTAAGTTCTTTTCTTTGAAAAATTATATATTTGATATAAATATTATAATAGACATTCATTAGCTAATCGATTAAACCGATTAAACCGATTAATTAAACCATCGAAAATAAAAGTACCATAAAACTTTAAGTGTATGCCTGAGATTAAGTAAAGCTGCGATTAAGTAAAGCTGCGATTAAGTAAAACTGCGATTATGTGACTTTTTCTGTACGGCATAAACAATCCAACAAAGCATGAACAACCAGCATAGATAACAATTCGTGTGGACTGTGCTGGATAAGAAATATGCTAAAATATGCTAATTTGTAGCAGATATCAAGCGCAGATGTCAAGCCTGGATATCATAATAATTAATAACTAAATAATAACTAAAAGTAAACTAGGGGATTTTCATGGAACTCAATGGAGTAGAAATTGAAGATACATATGCAGAAGCGTTTCCGATCAAGATTTCAAGGGTGCTCATAACAGCAGTCACAAAGCGCTGGGCACAGGTAGCAGCCACTGAAGCCACCGGCTTCGGGACATCAGTTATAATGTGCCCTGCAGAGGCGGGAATTGAAAGGTTCGCAAGCCCCAGCGAGACCCCTGACGGAAGGCCTGGAGTCTATATCCAGATCTGTACTTTCAAATACGAAGCTCTCGAAGAACAGTTGCTTGAGAGGATAGGGCAGTGCGTACTTACAGCTCCTACAACTGCTGTCTTTAACGGACTGCCTGATGCTGAGAAACAATTTAATGTTGGCTTTAAACTCAAATTCTTCGGAGACGGGATGGAGTCCGAGGCCCAGATTGCAGGCCGCAAAGTATACAAAGTCCCAATCATGGAAGGAGACTTTATAAGTGAAGAAAATATAGGAGCCGTAGCCGGAATTGCGGGCGGGAACTTCTTTATCTTCGGAGACTCCCAGATGAGCGCCCTGACTGCAGCCGAGGTTGCTGTTGATGCAATTACGGAACTTGAAGGCACAATCACTCCATTCCCTGGAGGCATTGTTTCAAGCGGGTCCAAGGCCGGAGCGAACAAATACAAATTCCTGAAAGCTACCGCAAATGAAAAGTTCTGCCCCTCCATAAAGGACAAAGTGGAAGGCACAGAAATTCCTGCCGATGTCAATGCTGTTTATGAAATAGTCATCAACGGGCTTGATGAAGAGAGCATAAAAGCAGCCATGAAAGCCGGAATAAAAGCTGCGGTAACTGTTCCTGGAATCAAGAAGATTTCTGCAGGTAACTACGGCGGCAAACTGGGTAAGTATCAGTTCAAACTTCACGAGCTCTTCTGAGCTCAAAAATTCTCTTTTTAGCAATTCCATTTCTTTTTGCGCCAGTTCTCTTTGTTCCAGTTATTTTTGTTCCAGTTATTTTTGTCCCAGTTATTTTTGTCCCAGTTATTTTTGTCCCAGTTTTTTTTATTCACACATCTTTCTCGCATACCTTTTTATTTTCCAGACCGAATTACTTTTCAGGAAAACCAGCGCCAAAGAAACGCATAAAGTTTCGTTCTTAAGAGGTCTAATTCTTAAAAAGTCTAATTCTTAAAAAGTCTAATTCTTAAAAATTTACATTTCAGATTAAGAGAAAAAAAAGTGAGAGTGGAAACCTGAACAGACAAAAAATCAATTATTTAATAGACCTTGTCCTGACAACCTTGTTTTTTGGAATCGCAGGCACAGGTTTTTTCATGTATTTTTTTATCCCTTCGGGAGTTCAAAGAGGCAGATACATAGTCTACATGGGGCTAACAAAAGCTACCTGGATTTGGATACATAGTAGAATTGGAATCCTGATGTCAATTCTTGTGGTCATTCACCTTATCCTCCATTGGAAGTGGATTATATACACTACGAAGAGTTTCTTCAGGAAAGAAGAGCGTGAGTTGTAAAATATTTTCAAATCACAGTAATTTCATGCTAAATAAAAAGGAAAAATAGAAAATAGTTCTGGAAATAGCTCTGGAAAGCGAAGACGTTATCCAGCTACCAGAGAACTATTTTTCAGAGTCCGAGTGCACTGAACCCGGAATGGAGAAGATCCTGCGGGTTGAGGCCTGTAACCTGTAGCATTACATACGCCCCAAGGAAGGTACCTATCATACTTCCGATATTGGCAAAGCTGGCCACAAGAAGAACGCGCATGAACCTGTTTTTGAACATTTCTTTGAAAGTTTCGATCCCTGCAAGGGCTTTAATGTCGTCAGTGGTAGGATTTCGCTGTTTTGCTTCTACCAGACCTGCAAACCAGCCTGCAGCCATCATAGGGTTCAGAGAAGTTAACCAGGCAACCGAAAAGGCTGTAAGGACAGAGTATGGATGTCCTCCCGCCAGGAGTGTGCCGGCTGCGCTCAGGGCCCCGTTAATGAGGAACCACCACCCAAAAGCTATAAGAAGGAGTTTAAGGGGAGTGCCCGATGCAAGGAGCAATAAAAAAACCAGAAGTGCGAGACCAACTATTCCAAAACCGATAATTTTACCGATTCCAATGCGTTTCTTCGGAATCTCCATAAGAGTGCTAAGTGCTGGAATGCTCTTTGGGTTTTTCAGGTAGTTAATTATTCCTGGTTTATGCCCTGCTCCAACCACTGCAACAATGGTTTTATTTCCGCCTGCAGCCACCTTCAGGATGCTCCCTGCAAGGTATGCGTCCCTCTCATCTATGAGAGTTTCAGCCGCAGTTGGGGCAAATTCTCTGAGCTCACTGACAAGGGCTGTGACAACATCCTCTTGAGTCATCTGATCGATATCGATATCGACTCCTTTTCCTACCCCTATCAGGCCACCTATGAGAGAACCAAGCATTTTTATTTTTTCCAGGAGTTTCATTCGGCCCCAGAAACGCTGGAGCGTCACCTGAATATCCCTGTCAATTAAAGCTACTCTGGCTCCTGATGCTTCTGCTTCCTCGATTGCGGAAATCATCTCAGAACCGGGTTTTACACCCATGTCTTCACCGATTTTTTTCTGCACATAGGCGAGCAGCCAGTTGACAAGGTAAAAGTATACCTTTCCTTCAGTGAGAATTTCCTTTATTGGAAGCTGATTCGTCTCCTGGATGTTTCCTTTCAGAGAATCATAACGTGCCCGACAGAGCTCGATGGCTACAATATCAGGTTTAAGTTTTCTGATAGTATCCCTAACTTCAGTCACACTCTTTTCCGAAACATGTGCCGTACCTATAAGCACAACCTTTGAAGGCTGAAATTCGGCAGCAGGATTGTATCCATCCAAAGACGGAGGCTGGAAAGAAGATGGAACTGAAATTTCCGAAGCTGAATCAGGAAGAGGTTCCACAATAAACTCGGAACTTATGTCGAGTTTCACTTCTACCTCTCCGGCTTCTGCTACAGATGGCAGTACAGAAGCCCGGGTTTCCTCTGGCTTGTTGATTGAAGAATCAGAAAGCTTAGACTTTCCGACAGAAACATTATCTTCCGCGGATTCGGTTATAAGTTTGTCCATAGAGTATATTGACTCCTGAGATGAACTATGAAAATTGTATTCAGGATCCTTGTCCTGGGAATCTGTAATCTTAGACCTATCCATTATCAGTATCTCTGTTGCGGCAGATTAAAAGTGACGGATAAAAATGTATAGAGCAAAGCATTTCATTGTATTGCTACGTACTGCTGAGAGTACAATTACGCTACTTTCAAGCCTATTGTCAGAATACGTTATTTATCCATTATACATTTATCCATTATACTTCCAAATTTTAAACACTTACTGCCGCGAATTCGAAGATATCAAGTGAACATTTAACACACAGGTAATTTAATATATAATATAATTAAGCCATACACAGTAAATAAGTTACATATGTTATATAACTGATCTATAAAAAACTGATCTATAAAAAACTGATCTGTAAACAATCAATCTATGCATAACCAACCCATAAATCCTAGTCAATCTATACACAGCCAGTTTGTACGAATCTGAATATGAGATAAATTATGTTATACCGTGAAACAACTGTTACCGTGAAACAACTGTTACCGTGAAACAACTAAATTATAATTGACGGATACCAAACTATACTTCAAAGATATTAAACTACACATCTAAGATATTAAACTATACTTCAAAGATATAAAACTATACATTTAAAATAACCAGATAATAAATATGATAGAACAAAACTGTAAAAAATTAGCGCCAGCAAACAATTAGCTCGTGTGATTGCCTGCCAGAAATTTATGTTTTACTACTTCTACAATTTTGCTACTTTTACATTTTTACATAAAAGTTTAGTTTCATTTAATTTTACAGATTTTCAGTGTGCACGTATGCAATCTTTTTTCAAATGCACACCTTTCTTCAGATGCACGTTTCCAAAAGAGTCTTTTGGTGCATCATTCTGATCTGAGCTTCAATGTCCGGACCAGGTCGGTTCTGGAAAGTACTCCTACAACAGACCCATTATCAATTACCAGAACTCTTCCTATGTTCTGAGATGTAACCAGTTTAAGGACATCACTTGCCTGTGCATTCGAAGTAACAGATAGGACATCTCTGGTCATAATCTCTGAGATCCGGGTTACCGGGCGATCAAGAATGGAGACGCGCTGGATATCAGTAAAAGTCACAATCCCTTTAAGATCGCCCCCCTCTATTACAGGATAACCCATATGCTTATTCTCAAACATAAAATTAACCAGCTCTTCAACATTCATGGAAGAAGACACTGAAACTACATCTTTTGTCATTATGTCTTTTACCAGAACATTTTCAAGAGTTACGGATGCCTGGGTGGAGCGTTCCTCTTCAGATGCACCAACATAAATGAAGAGAGCAATCAAAGGAAACCAGAGGTTTCCGACAAAAATTCCGAAAATCGCCATCAAGATAGCAAAAAATTTCCCTACGGCAGCTGCACTCTGCGTAGCTTTAACATAAGACATTCTCCTGGCATAGAAAGCACGGAGTACCCTACCTCCGTCCATTGGGAATGCGGGCAGCAGGTTGAAAATTCCAAGCACTATATTCATGGCTCCAAGAATCCAGATTGTCAGAAAAACGGGATTTTCAGAAAGCGCAGTGTTTGGCGCAATTATATTCCCATATATGAAAATACAGACAACGCCTATAATCAGGCTTGTTAGAGGTCCTGCAAAAGCCATCTTTGCTTCCTGTCCGGGATCCCTTGGCATCTCTTCCATTGAAGAAACTCCTCCGAAAAGGAAGAGCGTGATGCTCTCAATCTTGACTCCATAGCGCATTGCCAGATATGAATGCGCAAGCTCATGCAAAAGGATCGATGCGAAAAGCAGGATTGCGGTCAGGGTTGAAAGCGCGTATTTTGTCGCAGCCGGCTCAACTCCTTGAAAGCCATAAGGGTATGGATTGATTGCAAAGACATATGCAAAAATGGGAAGGATCAAAAGAAAAGTGATGTGCAGTCTGATAGGTATGCCCAGTACACTTCCGATTTTCAATGCAGCTTTCATGAAATAAAATACCCCCTTTATCTAATATATACACTTGATGACCTATATATGAAATATATGTGAAACAAACTGATAAGCCATTATGACACAATGATATGCATATCTGAAATAAGCCGGCAGATTGCATGAACATTTTACAGGTTTTTAAACCTGAGTTTCAAAATAATTATTTACTTTCTTAATTTTAGCTTATTGATTTTAACCTGCTAAACATGATCTTAAAGACAGAGACTGTCATGTAGACAAAAGCATGCATTATATTATTTTAAATAGTATAATTATTTTTGCATGCCTTAAATAGGCAACGAATGAGAACAAACTTGATGATAGTCATCTGAAGGATTTAGTAGGAGGAAAAAAGGAAAATAAGAAGACAAAAAAACAAAAAATAAGAAAAAGAGAGGAATAAAATAAAGAATAAAATGAAGAAAAAATGAAGAAAAAATCAAATTGCGTGCGGCCACCCCACCCTAAAGGATGGGGTATGCTGATGGGCCGCACGCCCGGTTATTCTGGCACTTAGAAATCGTTAATTTTCTGTTGCCCAGATTTCTTTAATCTATGTGA
>NZ_JAQUVZ010000087.1 GCF_028693135.1 Methanosarcina sp. | reverse complement strand
TGACGCCAGCAATTGTTTTAAAGCTTCGAGTTCCATTTTGTGACTCCAAGATATGATAAAGAGGAAATGGAGCAACTATTATATTTTTCCTGCGATTGAAAATCCATTTAATTTGAAGAGGATACGTTATAATACAGAACTTTTAAAATTTTTTAGTACATGATTTTTAACCTTCTTTAATGCATGACTCCTAACAGTCTCTTGATACAATTTTACTAAAAAATACCAATCATGTAACTGTGGATGCCTTGTTTTTATTATCTGATTTCTGTTCTAACTTTCTTTTGACTTTACCGGACTGATTAACGGCTGCAGTCAGAAAAGCTTTTGTCATCCGGATCTTTGCCCTTACGGTCTTGAAGATATAACTGATTTGACAACTGATTTGACGGCGCAGGTGCCAGAGGTTTAGCCAGCATCCTGAAGTGTTCAAAAAGTTCCTGACCCCATTGCACGGCTTTTTCCCCGAAACTAACCATACTATTGTCTTCGCTTTTCTCGTTTTTCCCGGATAAAAAGCATGTAAGAACCATTGTGTCGGTTACAGCAACGGTAGGAGGAGTAATCTCGTTACCCAGTACATATATTTGAGAGTTTTCGAGCCGGAGCAGGGTATCAAGTTCTTCTTTAAACTCTTCTGCGAACTTTTCAAATATCGCTTGAGTCAATATGACTGAGACCCTCCGCCCTTTTTTTGCGTGTTCTGCACAGATACCAGGGTAGCGCAGATCAGGATATGAAATAATAAGGAGGATCTGTTTTGAGCTGCAAAAAGCTTCAGTCACTTCCTGGTGCACCAGAGAAGCGTCCTCACCTTGATAGCAGTACGGCATATATCCCATCAGTTCTTCCATTAACTTAAAAAAGGTGGGGGGAGCCCCACCTGGCTTAACGCCTGGACAGTAATCGTAATCGTCCTCAAGTAGCCTGAAAGCTTTTATAAGAGATTCCATTCTTCGGACAAGGATTTTTCCTGTAAGGGAGAGGCTGTATATTCGGTCTTCCTGAACCACAAGCCCGCCTTCTTTTAACCTTTTGAGCCTGGAAAGGATTGCAACCGAATTGATGTCAAGTTCGGAGTTGATTTCTTCGATGGTCCTGGGCTTCTCTTTTAGAAATAGAAACAGATTTGTCCTATTTTCAGAAGACAGGAGAACTGTGGTCAGAGACGAACTCATCACCCTTATTATAAAAAAATAAAAGTATATAGGTTTTCAGTCTCAGTTTTAAGGATCCATGTTATTGAATAAAATGAATATAAATTAAATTGAAAAAATGTAACTATTCAGCCACTGATAAAAAACAGGTTTTTTCTTTAGTATGCGAAGTAATTTCAGGATACAAACCAAAATGAATGTTGGGAGATTTTTTGGCATCCTTTGAATACGTAAGGACGGTAAAGCCTGGCCATGTTTTCAGGGACTGGCTTATCGAGGTGCTCGGGGATAGAATACGGAATAAAGACTGTGAAGTTCGTATTTTTAAACTCAGTCATGCATCGCACAGAGTCTGCAGATATGAATTTAAAGGGGAAGGATTCAGCGTTGTAGCCAAATTTTTTACAATACCCACAGGAATGATCAAAAAATACGATAGTTACACTTTAATGAAAAAGGAATATGAACACCTCAAAAAAATAAGAAAGATAATTGACGTCCCGGAGCCGATTGCAACAAGCAAAGAATTTTGTTGTGTTCTGGTCAGCAAATACATACCTGGAAGGTCTTTATTCTGGTATTTTGACAAAGGAAAAAAGCAGAGGGAAAAGTTAGAACTTGTAGCAGATATGCTAAGAAAGCTTCACGAAAATACACAAACATATTATGATAAAAAAAATGAGTTTTCAAAATTTAATTATGTTTTGAAGCACCTCAAAATCGACCGGCATGAAAAAGAAAAGTATGAACACCTGCTTGAAAAATGGCGGTACAGCTCCCTTCTGGACAGAGAAAACGGCTGTATGACCCACAATGATGCCACCCCTGTAAATTATATATTTCACAGGGGAAGACCATTTCTCCTGGATTTCGAACTGGCATCCGGGCACGGACATTTCGTATGCGACCTCGGGATACTTTGCGCCGAGCTAAAGCACTATTTTGCACGAAAAGGATCGAGCCAGAGGGCAGAGCCATATATTCGCCATTTTCTGAAGCATTACAGCAGAGATGAAGAAGAATTCCGTCAAATAACCAGGGTTATCCCATTTTACATGGCTTATGGCCTGCTGAGAATTTCTATATTGAAATGTAATGCAAAATACAGAAATTATCTCCTGAGGGAAGCAAAGAACTGTCTGAAAGCAATCGAGAAAATGTGACAAGCTCTCCAGTTAAATTAGCGGGCTGCCTGCTTCATTTTCCAGACCTCCAATTCCGGATTTGATTGGGAAGTATTATATAGGGAAGTATTATCTTGGATCTCGGGAAGTATTATTCCGATAGTTACCATTAAGCATAATTATCCTCTGGAAAAAACGTGATCATTATATGCGATACTATGTAAAAGACAGTACTCTTGTAATCGAAGGCAACTTTGAAGCCGTGAGCACGGGCTTAAACGGCGGCCGCGCGCGGGTAAACTATCTTTTCAACAAACAGGTGCCAAGGACCTTCAACCCCCCTAACCCGCAGGAGTTCATAAAAGAAGAAGCTTTGAAACTGGGACTTGAAACAGCCAATTTCGGCCTCCTTACAGCTGTCAAAATGGAATATCTCCAGGTAATTGAAGATAACTACCTAACAGCCTTTGTGACCGCTGGTGTCAGCAACGGCTCGGAATTCCGGGCAAAGGTAGGAACCATAAACATAATTATAATCTCAAAAGCAAGGCTATCCGAGACAGCTCTCTTCGGTTCAATCATCACAGCTACCGAAGCTAAAGGACTTGCACTTCTTGAAAAAGGATACAACTTTTTGGGTACTAATACTGACGCAGTGATTGTTGCCTATGAAACGGACTCGGACTCAGATTCGGGCTCAGAAAATGAGGACAAACAGGAAATCCCCTATGCAGGCTCAAGTACGGATTTTGGGAAAAAGATCACAAAGGCCGTCATAAAAGGAATTAAGGCAGGACTTTCGCTGAGAGGAGAATAAATCAGATCTGATTTATGCAAGTGCCCGGCACAAGTAAATATGATTTATTCATACAACTCCAGTCTTCTTTAAGATGCTGGCAGGTGCGCAATCTTCGGATTGGAAACGAGTAGCCGGGATTAAAAAATAAGAATTTAAAACAACGTGGCCTGATTTTATCGATAAGCACAGCTCAAAAAGCTGAAACTATAAGTTTAGAAACAAAAAGATCCTGAAAAGATACCGGGGGTCCATTAAAAACAACAGTAATATCAAAAAACCAGCATCCGAAAAACCACATCAGAAAAACCTTTTCAAAACAACAGTAATATCAAAAAACATTTCAAAACAACAGTAATATCAAAAAAACAATTCAAAAAAACAAGTTTGGAATAGAGTTAAAGTAGTATAGGGTGAAATTGGCAGCGATCCAGAGTTCCCGAAGGCTCGCACACTTCAGTACAGTAAGGAACGTGGGCAGGCTTATCTTCTGTGTTCGGTATGGGTACAGGAGTGACCCTGCCGCTATGGCCGCCAAAATCTACCTATAAATGGGATAGGGAAAGAAGTCGTATATAGATGTGCTGCATATTGAATTTCGCCTGGACCTGAATTAGATGAAAGGAACGGATAGTTAGTGAACGCGGACTGAACACCTCGTTGCCTTGGTGCTTACATCCCGTTTCTATCAAACCGGTCTT
>NZ_JAQUVZ010000016.1 GCF_028693135.1 Methanosarcina sp. | reverse complement strand
TAAGAACCTTGTACGTTTTAACGAAGATTCAACTCTTCTACTGCTGTTTTTCTCTGCCATGGGAAGACCACGAAAGAGATATAAAATTAATAATATTAATTTATATGTTTACCTGCCGAAAGCAGGGCTCAGGATCTTATTTAATTATTAATATAAAACCACATGTGGGAATGGTTTTCTAACGCTTAACCAATGAAGCATGAATAATAATCCGAAATATGCGGAAAGTCTGATGAATATCTGCCGAATGAATAAAAGGCTCACAAAAAGTCTTTTTCAGGCAGAATTTGATTTGTTCGTTTTTGTGGCTTTCCTGATAGTTTTTACTTTTGGTTTTTATTTACTCTTCTTTCGTCTCTTTTTTTGTCTGGAAGCCGCTCTCCTGCGTCGAGCGTGACAGGAACGACACGATATGCCGAATAAGTTTGTACGGGTCAAAGAAATCGTAATTTAACCCGCTTGAGCAAAGCTCACTACTAAAAACCAAAAAGTAGTCCTCTTGAGCGCAGCGAAAAGGACCGTGGGCTCCCGAATCGCAATTCGGGCGGGACAGGAACGACTCAGTATAGTGAATATGGTTGTGCAGAGTAGAATTCTCACTTTTCAGCTCTTTTAGATCTGAGCCTGGGGTAAAATATTAAATGAGATCAGGGATTTAATGAAAGCAGATTATATCAGATTATATCGTTTATACAGAGTTTATACCAAACTTATCGGATCAATTGGATCAGGTTTTACCAGGTAATCTCAGAGATGGTCACAATGTTATTCAAAAAATTGTCTGATGTTTCGGAAGCTGAAATGCAGAAATTACTTTCCCGGGGGTCCGGGCTTGCAGATGTAGGGGAAACTGTTTCCTCCGTACTTTCTGATGTGCGCACGAGGGGAGATTCTGCACTCAGGGAGTATACAAAGAAGTTTGATAAAGTTGAGCTTGCCGATTTTGAGGTAAGTGAGGCCGAGTTTGAAGAAGCTCTGTCAGGTATCGGTCCTGAACTTATGGGACACCTTAAAACCGCAGCTGCAAACATCATGGCTTTCCACAAAGCCCAGATGCCTGAGACTACCTGGTTTATGGAACTTCAGCCCGGGGTTGTCCTGGGGCAGAAGGCAACGCCTCTTGAAAGTGTGGGTGCCTATGCTCCGGGAGGGAGAGCTTCCTATCCTTCAACAGTGCTGATGACAGTAATCCCTGCCAGGGTTGCAGGAGTTGAGCAGGTTATTGTATGCACTCCTCCGAGGGCCGACGGCTCTGTACACCCTCTAACGCTTGCTGCTGCGAAAGTTTCAGGGGCAGATAAGGTCTTCAAGCTTGGAGGTGTGCAGGCAATAGGGGCAATGGCTTACGGAACCGAAACTGTCCCTAAGGTGGACAAAATCGTCGGTCCTGGTAATGTTTTTGTAACAGCTGCCAAGATGCAGGTAAGGGATGTTGCCGAGATTGACTTTCCAGCGGGTCCCAGCGAAGTTCTTATTCTAGCAGACGATTCTGCCGATGCTGTCATGGTTGCCTCAGATATCATAGCCCAGGCAGAACACGACCCGAGTGCTGTTTCGGTGCTTGTGACAACTTCCGGAACTCTTGCAGAAGCGGTACAAAAAGAGGTACTTGTTCAGGCTGAAAATACTGCAAGAAGCGAGATTGTGAAAGCTTCTCTTGAAAATGCGGCAGTTCTGACTTCAGATTCTCTTGAGCAGGGAATTGACTTCAGCAATAAATTTGCTCCTGAGCACCTGGAAATTATGGTAGAAGATTCCGATTTTGTACTTGACAGGATAAAAAATGCCGGATCTATTTTTATAGGGAACTATGCTCCTGTTCCGGTTGGGGACTATGCCTCCGGTACCAATCACGTGCTTCCCACGGCAGGATATGCCAGGATTTATTCCGGTCTGAATATCAACCACTTTCTTAAATATTCCAGTATCCAGAAAATCAGTAAGAGTGGGCTCGAAAGTCTGAAAGAAACTATAATCGCATTAGCTGAGGAAGAAGGTCTGCAGGCACATGCTGATGCTATTAGAACTCGGTTCGGGTACAAACCCTCTAAATAATATTTCTGCCAGTCGATATGTATATAAAATGTAAATGCGTAAACAAAATTTGATATTTAAATAAATAAAGATTTATTTTTAAATAAGTCTTTAATTCTTAACTAAGGAGAGTGGGGATCAATATGAAAATCAGAGTGGTTAGTTCACGGGAGGAAATTCCTACCCTAAATCCGAATGAGAAGGTTATCCACCTTGCTTTCAGGCCGTCTAACAGGGATGTATTCATGCTTGCCGAAACCTGTCCTAAAATTGAAGCCATACAGCTTCCTAAATCTTACAGAAGGACTGTTTCAAAGTCAATAGAGATGTTTCTGGAAATGCAGAAGATCAATCTTCTTGAAGGGGACGTATGGGGGCACCGGAAAGACATAAACGAGTACTATAACGTTTCTCAGAATATTATGGAGAAAATTCAGGAATTAAAAGCCGACCGTTTCTCCAATGAGATTATTGCCGAAAAGCTTTCAAGGGAAAGTAAGCTGAATTCGGACATGATTCTCTATATCCTGAGCAAAAGAAACCTGGAATTGTCCTGAAGCCTGGATTCATCTGCCCTTTCAACCATAACTTTCCAGGCAAATAGGTTTTTTATTCTGTTTCTGTGAAGGAGAACTTAACTGAAGGGGGCAGTCAACTTTTTAAGACCCTGTCTTAAAAAGTTTTCCATATATTTCCATACTTATTTTCAGAAGGGGTTACCGGGAGGAAACTCTCATCAATTATAAACTTTGCTCTAATTGGTCTATAGTTTTCTCAATTTTTTCCTTAATTTTCAAATTCGGTGCTCTTTTTTCATCGAAATGTAACGGAGACCACACTTCCTCCTTTAAAACCGTTTAACAGACGGACTCAACGGTCAAAGAGTTTCAGCCTGGATTTATTCCATAGAAAATGATTAATTTCTACAAAACTTCTTTTTTATATTTAAAAAACTGTATAAAAAACTTATGCTAACTTTCAGGTTTTAAATTCTGTATTTTTTTTATGAATATTTTATTTTTGCTTTTCTATATCAGCTTTTTTCAAATACACTTTTGTTAGCAAAACAAAATTTACGAGTATAACATAGAAAAATATTTAAGTATTGTAGTATAACTAATTTATTGATTCTTAAGTTTTATAGGGTCGGGGGAATTGTATGAAAATAAGAATTGTTAGTTCTAGAGATGAAATTCTCTCCTTAAACCCGAACGAAAAGGTAATTCACTTTGCGTTCAGGCCTTCAAATAAAGATGTTTTCTTGCTTGTTGAAATCTGTCCGAGGCTCGAAGTAGTCCAGCTTCCGAAATCATATCAAAAGACTATTTCGAAGTCTATGGAGATGTTTCTGGGAATGCAAAAAGTCCAGCTGATTGAAGGAGACGTATGGGGCCACAGAAAGGACATAAATGAGTATTATACCGTCCCTCCTTCAGTAATCACTAAAATAAGAAATATGAAAGCGGAAGGAATTCCAGGAGAGAATATTGCAGCAAAAATGACGAAGGAAAGCAAACTTAGCCCAAAGATGATTCTTTACATCCTGAACAGAAAGCAGTTTGAGTAGCAAGCTCTATTGAAAGTTCAGCCAGGGAGTGTGAATACAGTAGCTGATTAAAATCAGTATCTAAATAACAACAGCAAATCTGAATATGAACCGTATGATGAATCAGAAAGGTATCAGCATACATGTAACACAGTGCAAGGAAAGATCTGAGTAAAAAACATTTTTAAAAAAAAACATTATCTGGAAAGTTAATCTAAAAAATAGAGGATACCTGAAAAGTATCCTTATCCTATTCTATACCCTTTAATCTTCAGGTTTTAGCCTGTACATCTGTCTGTCTATGTCAGCATGTACATTTCAGGCTTTATTTTTTGTGTGTGTTTTTCAGCGTATGCTCTTTATTATCCCTGTTATTTTAGACAAGTTCCCTGCTGAAATATTTGTCATAGGACGCCATGTCAAAGTGCCCGTGCCCGCTCAGGTTGAAGAGAATGGTCTTTTCTTCCCCTGTCTGTTTGGCTGCGAGGGCTTCATCAATTGCACAGCGGATAGCGTGGGCGGATTCAGGTGCAGGCACTATTCCTTCTGTTCTGGCAAACTGTACGGCTGCGTCAAAAACATCATATTGATCATATGAAACAGCTTCTATAAGTCCTTCAGCACAGAGTTTACTTATGATTGGTGAGTCGCCGTGGTAGCGGAGTCCTCCGGCATGGATAGCAGGAGGCATATGCTTGTGGCCGAGGGTGTACATCTTAAGGAGTGGGGTCATCTCGGCAGTGTCTCCGAAGTCGTACCTGTATTCTCCTTTCGTCAGGGAAGGGCAGGCTGAGGGTTCAACTGCGACTACTCTTGCGTTGTGTTTTCCTTCAAGCCTGTCTTTTATGAACTCAAGCCCGATTCCTCCCAGGTTGCTTCCTCCGCCGCAGCATCCGATAACCACATCAGGGTATTCTTCTACCTGCTCGAGCTGTTTTTTGCACTCTGCGCCGATAACGGTCTGGTGAAGCACAACGTGGTTAAGCACACTTCCAAGGGTATACTTTGTGTCCTCACGGGCTACGGCATCCTCTACAGCCTCACTGATTGCAATACCGAGGCTTCCGGGGGTGTCAGGCTGCTCCTGCAGGATCTTTCTTCCGAACTCCGTATCCGGGCTTGGGGAAGGCACTACATTTCCTCCCCAGAGCGTCATAAGGGATTTTCTGTAAGGTTTCTGGTAGAAACTGGAACGGACCATATAGACCTTGCATTCGAGGCCGAAGTAATTGCAGGCAAGAGAAAGTGCACTTCCCCACTGCCCTGCCCCTGTCTCGGTTGTGAGCCTCTCGGTACCTTCTTTCATATTGTAGTAAGCCTGGGCAATGGAGGTATTTGTTTTGTGGCTGCCTGCAGGGCTAACTCCTTCGTACTTATAATAGATCTTTGCAGGGGTCTTGAGAACTTTCTCCAGCCTGTGGGCTCTGAATAGGGGGCTTGGTCTCCAGAGCCTGTAAATATCAAGCACTTCCTCGGGAATGTCAATATACCGATCGCTGCTCATCTCCTGCCTGATCAGTTCCTTTGAGAAAATAGGCTCAAGGGCTTCCGGGCTTATGGGCTGCCAGGTTCTCGGGTCCAGAGGCGGATCAATTGGAGTGGGAAGGTCGGAAAGGACATTGTACCATTTCTTCGGCATCTCATTTTCATCAAGGATAATCTTTGTCTGTTCCATGGAAATCTCCTTCACATCGATTCTGCACAAAATCGTACTTTGATGTATATAAATGTTGTCTGTTTTGCAGGTATGGCTTACAAAACCTCTCTTTATACCTTGCAAAAATTAGAATAACCATTGGAATTGCGGAAATAAAAAAAGAAAACTTGTACCGGCTTTTCCATCGGTTATTATTTTACGGTTATTATTTAATTCTTCTGGCAAGTTCCACTGCAAGTTTTGCAAGCTCTGACGCATCCGGACCGAGGAGCCTGACCACAGGTTCTTTTCCCACTCCCCCTTCATCATAGATTACTTCAGGCACTCCTCCGTATTCTTTTATTGCCTCAGAAGTGCCCCAGTCCAGGGTGCTGACACCTTCGGGCTCTTCGGCCCTGTCAAAAGAGGCGATCCCAAGCCCCATTTCCCTGCAGGCTTCAAGGATTTCTTCTGAATATTTTAGATTCATGGCAGCTTTGATTTCAGGATTCTCACAAAGAGCTGCAAAAACTACCCTTGCTACGTGCCTGCTGGCTCCAAAGTCAACACACCCAACAGGATTTGCCCTTCCCCTGTATCTCACGATCCTGCCTTCCACAGCTGCAATATCCTCATAACTTCTGGCACCCGGAATTGCCCTCCCTATGTTACAGCCAGCCTCAGGAATGAGTTTTGCAAACTCAGGGCTGTCCGTAAGGATCAAAACCGCTTTTTTTACATCCTTCAGGGCAAGGTAGCGCTCTTTATCCTCAAGGGTCTTTCCGAGGGGATTTACAGGACCTGCTCCCCTGCCCACAGGCAGACTGCTCTGGATTGCCTGAACCACAAATTCCTTTGCCTTTCTGGCAGCGGTTTCCAGGTTGTCCTCGCAGGCAAGGCAGGCAGTCATTGCTGCAGAGTAGGTGCAGCCCGACCCGTGGGTCCCTCCTCTGACAAAGGTTCCGGGGATGCGGGTAAAGGTATCGGAAACGGATTCATAGAGAAGGTCAGTCGCGTCAAGGTGCCCTCCTGTAACAATTACGGCTTCAACTCCAAGGTCTGCAATTTTTCTTGCTGCAAGTTTTGCATCCTCGTGGGTTTTGACGGGAATTCCTGCAAGTGCGCCTGCCTCAGAGGCATTTGGAGTCGTAACCTTACAGAGGGGCAGCAGTTCTTCGATTAGAACTGAAAACGCTTCTTTTCGCAGGAGGTCTCCTCCGGCTTCAGCAGCCATTACAGGGTCGATAACCAGGGAAAGCCCGTACTTTTTTACCTGCTTTGCAACCTCTTTTACGATTTCCGATGAGGCAAGCATCCCGCTCTTTGCCCATTTAATATTCATATCCGTACAGACAGCTTCGATCTGGCTTGCAACAGCTTCAGGGGCAAGGTCAAAGGTCTTAAGGACCCCTGTAGTATTCTGGGCAGTTACGGAAGTTATGGCGCAGGTACCGTGAACTCCAAATGCAGCAAAAGTCTTCAGGTCAGCAGCAATTCCGGCTCCTCCTCCTGAATCTGAGCCTGCAATAGTCATCACAATAGGGGGTTTTGGCACTGAGGGCTTTTCTGTCATTGTATTCCTCTTTTTATATCTTCTTTATATGTTTAATATACGGGCATATACTTGTTTTTTCCAGAACTTTCTTTTCCTTCTCTCAGGAAAAGGAATTTTTATTTTATTCTATGGGTGATCTGTATAATTTTGTAGGGATTTCTATACTGCAGAGGAGATTTCTGGGCAGCTGGCCTTTGAATAAACGGTCTTTCTAAAAACTGGTTCAAATAAGGTTTCTGCAAGTTCACTAAGAATTGTTTTTTATAGGTCTTATTTTCTGAAAACTTTTAGAAGCATTTCTGAGAGCTTTGAGTGAAAGTGTTTTAGTAATATTGTATTTTTTCCCCTGGAAAGA
The DNA here is from genome assembly GCF_028693135.1 of Methanosarcina sp. GTDB lineage: Archaea > Halobacteriota > Methanosarcinia > Methanosarcinales > Methanosarcinaceae > Methanosarcina. The sequence goes on along the minus strand of NZ_JAQUVZ010000016.1, from coordinate 67,882 downwards.
GTATTTTTCTTCTCTTTTGGGTTCGTTTATATACTGAACACTAAAAAGGGTATATCGCTTCGATACATTTATATATTGTATTTACGACTTTGATGCAAATAACCAAATACTTAAGCGCGGCGATCAGTTTAAGGCTGGATTAACTATTTATATTGATATAGATAATGACTTGATTTATAATGTTTTAAGGGGATTGTAAGGATGGCAAACCGACCTCTGGATATTTTGAACAACGCACTGGACACACCTGTAATTGTTAGATTGAAAGGCGCACGTGAGTTTAGGGGCGAGCTGAAAGGATACGATATTCACATGAACCTCGTGCTTGACAATGCTGAAGAATTAAGAGAAGGAGAAGTCGTAAGTAAATTTAGCAGTGTTGTTATTCGTGGGGACAACGTGGTATATGTATCTCCGTAATCTATATCAAGCACTTCACCTATTAACGTTAAATCTCGGCGAGCAGCAGAATCTGTATGACTGAGTCTAAATTCCGAAAAACAAAATTGTTTCGGATTATCGAATATTACACACTAATAAGTTGATTTTTATAAGGAGATCTAGGAATGAGTAAAGGTACGGCATCAATGGGAAAAAGACAGAAGCGCACTCACGCCAAATGCAGAAGATGCGGCAGCGTTTCATTAAACATACATACAAAAGAGTGTACTTCATGCGGCTTTGGAAAAACAAAACGCATGAGATCTTACAAGTGGCAGGCAAAGTGCAAGTATTAAACTTTCCTGCTCAATTTTCTTTATTTTTTACCTGCACCGGAGGTTAATATTGAAAGAAGAATGCGGGGTTGCAGGAATAATCCTCCCCAACGACAGGCCTCAATCAAATGCTGTCGCATTCAAGCTGTATTATGCTCTGTATGCTCTCCAGCATAGAGGACAGGAATCCACAGGCATAATGGTACATGACGGTACGTCTCCTCAGTCAATCAAGGGCATGGGGCTTGTGCCTGATGTGTACAACAAGGATTCCCTGGGGCATCTTATTGGGAATGCAGGAATCGGGCATGTCCGCTACTCCACGACTGGCGGGTCAAAGATTGAAAACTGTCAGCCTTTTATCCTTAACTTTAAGGGTGGAACAGTTGCCATCGCCCATAATGGAAATCTGGTAAATGCCGGAAAACTTAAGGACGAGCTGGAAAACGAAGGCCGGATTTTTATAAGCGACTCAGATACTGAGGTTATCGGACATCTGCTTGTGAAAGAGCTGATTAAACATGACCCAATCGAGTCTATCAGGACCGTAATGCGCAAGCTTATTGGCTCTTATTCCCTTGTTATCTTCATTAACGGCACTGTGTACGCTGTCAGGGACTCCTTTGGCTTCAAGCCTCTCTGTTTTGGAGAAGTTGACGGTGGATATGGCATCTTTTCGGAGAGCGTGGCCATCGACACTCTGAACGGCACCCTTATTAGAGATGTCAAGCCAGGCGAGGTAATGGTTTTCACGGGTTCAGGCTTTGAGAGCTACCAGCTCACAAATGAGTCCCATCCTGCACACTGCGTTTTTGAGTTCATTTACTTTGCAAGGCCCGATTCTGTCATTGACGGCAAACTCGTCTACAAGGTCCGGGAAAGAATCGGAAGGGAGCTTGCCCGCGAGCATACCGTGGATGCAGATATCATTTCTCCTGTCCCTGACTCAGGAATCACGTCTGCAATTGGCTATGCAAGGGAATCCGGAATCATGTACCTGGAAGGTCTTATGAAGAACCGCTACATAGGGCGCACATTTATTCTTCCGGGACAGGACCTGCGTGAAACTGCAGTTAGGCTCAAGATGAACGTTATTCGGGATAACGTCAAAGGCAAGCGTGTAGTCCTGGTCGACGACAGCATTGTTCGTGGCACGACTTCCAGGCGTATCATAGATATGGTCAGGAAGGCAGGCGCTTCTGAAGTCCATGCAAGGGTCGGAAGTCCGGCAATTATTGCCCCCTGTTATCTTGGGATCGATATGGCAACCAGGCAGGAACTGATCGCCTCGTACAAGACTACAAAAGAGGTTGAAGGGCTTATAAACGCTGACTCTCTCGGTTATCTCAGCATTGAAGGGCTCATGAGAGCTCTTGAGTGCGATAAGAACGACATGTGTGTCGGCTGCCTTACAGGTGAATATCCTGTAGAAATCCCCGGGGAGAACTGCAGAAAAAAACAGACTCGTCTGGACGATTTCAGTAAGGCTAAAAAATCTTCTCAGTCAGTCTCTTCAGGCAACCCTTAAGGGACTTTCTTCTTTTTCTTTTCTTCTTTATTGTTCTTCTTTTATTGTTCTTCTTTTCTTCTTTTATTGTTCTTCTTTTCTTCTTTTATTGTTCTTCTTTTCTTCTTTTATTGTTCTTCTTTTCTTCTTTTATTGTTCTTCTTTTCTTCTTTTATTGTTCTCACTTGTTTTTCTCTTTCTGGCTGTTATGCACTATTTTTCGGTTTGTTCGATCCTGTATTTTAACTCTTCCAGGTCTCTATCCTTACTCTATCTTTAAATTCGTTAAATTTACTGCCCTGTGCCTTGGGCCGTCCATCTCGGCAAAAAAGATGCTCTGCCAGGTTCCGAGTTCCAATTTTCCCTGTACAATTGGCAGGGCTTCGCTTGCTCCGAGCAGTAAGGCTTTGAGATGGGCATCAGCGTTATTGTCTATGCGGTCGTGCCTGTACCCGGCTCCCGGAGGAACAAGCCGGTTCAGTAGATTCAGGATGTCTTCCCTGAGCCCGCTTTCATTTTCATTAATTATAATGCCTGCAGTCGTATGCCTGGTGCTGATGAGGCATATTCCTTCCTGTATTCCGCTTATCCTGACCTCTTCCTGTACTTCTAAGGTAATATCTATCAGCTCTATGCGCCTTGAAGTTTCGATGTTGAGTTTCAAATCCTTCCCTCTTAACTTTATACGGTCTGCTGTATTGAATTTTATACGGTCTGTGTATTTTTTTGCCTGAAAACTTTTTTGACTGAATAATACCTTCGCCTTTTGGCATTTTTATGTGTATGGTCTCATATAATCTATCTGTTTTTACCTGTGTGTTGCACAGGTTACAGCCTGCCCGCCAACCAGATGAACATTTCACCCGACATCTTCATCTTTTTTCAACTCACATGTTCTAAAGTACCCTACCAGCTTGTCTGGAGGCGCCTTACAAAAAAGACGTGAAAAAAATGTTAAAGAGGAGGTTTTACAGATTGAATTCTTCGATAGAGTTTAATTCTGTTTATTAAAAAAGCAATTGAACATAGATTAAAACAGAATAATGTAAAATGGTCATGTTTTTTGGAAAGAACTGGAGCCAAATTTCCAGTTCTCTCCTTTTTCCCTTTCCCGATTCTGGTGCGTTTTTTGGGTGGGATTTACACTTTTGTGCTTGCCGTTTTTTAGATGGTATTTATTGCTCCAGGGATGGAGCTGCTGGTGTCTCGCATTTGTTTTCTTCAAATTATTCTGGCTTCATTTATTGGTGTCGCTTGTTGAAGACAGACTTGAAGAATTTTTTGGGAGGACTTGTTCATCTGAAATGTCCCTGAATATGCTCTGTTTCTGATTTCTTGTTGTGTCGTTTTTCTTTTTTGTTGCTTTTTGGAGGTGTGGTTTTTTGAGAGACTTTTACCGGGTTGTTTTTATTTCAGGAACATTTATTGGAAGTTTTTCTGAAAATAATATTTTTTCCAGTTGTCAAAGGTTGACTCTGGGCAATTTTGGATTTCCGGGCGTTTGTTCTGCCAATTGGTTGAGGTAGACTCGGCGTTTTTCGGTGGAGGAAATTTTAGCTTTGTCTATAAGGGTCTGTAAAGGTATCCGCTTTTCGAATAGTTTTTAATTTCAGTCCCTGAGTACAGAAGGTTAGCCCTTCCTGCAATTCAGGGACGTTTTTAGATTTATGCTTCCTGTGTCGACATAAGCCCAAAAAGCTTCAGGACTCTTATCTTCGAGGATGTGACGATCTTGCGGTCTTTAAGCAGGAACCCGTGCAAAACTGGTTTCAGAGGCTTTTGCGGAACTGTTTCTTTCATTCTGGCTCACCTTTTGAACATTGAATTTATGTTTTTTCTATTTAGCCGGTAGTCAGTATCCTATTGCCTATTCATACTATATAAACATATGCACCGTGGTGATTAAACCGTTTTTCCAAACTACTTCCCCCAAGATCTTTTCAAACTCCCTGTTCCAGAGGTTTGTTCAGAGGTCTTGTTTTCAGAATTGCGTTGAGGTAGAGCCTTGCCCAGACAAAGGTCACTCCAGCTCCGATGGCATTGCCTATGACAATTCCCCACCAGGCACCTACCTGCCCCATGTCCAGATTGAATGCGAAAAAAGCTGCAAAGATAGGGGTAAATACTATGGTTCTCAGGAGGTTTGCAGTAAGTGCGCTCATGCCTTTTCCTGCTCCCTGGAAGAAAGATGTCGAGAGCATTCCGAGAGAAACGGATGGGTAGAAGATACAGATAACACGCAGGAAGTGGGTAAGGTCTGGTGCAATATGGGCGGCGTCTGCTGTCTGCGTGAATATGGCCGCAATCTGCGGGGCAAAGATGAAAGTTAATACAGCAACCGCACTTTCGATGAGGAGCCCCAGTTTTATTGCATATGTATGGGCAATTTCTGCTTTTTCAAATTCCTTCGCCCCAAAAGCGGCTCCAGAAACCGAAACCACAGCTGTTGCAATCCCTATAAGGGGAGCAATTGCAATTGTTGCAACCCGCCAGCCAGTGGAATAGACAGCAACTCCGTCGGTATTGCTCACGTTCACAATAATAAGGTTGAGGACAAGCATGGATAATGACATAGAAAGCTGCTGAGCGGAGGCGGGGATTGTTATCCTGAATATGTCATTTACAATATTTTTTTCAAAGCTGAAGTCTTTAAAATCGAAGGAGACGAAAGTATCCTTTTTGAAAAAAAGCCAGTTCAGCATCATAACCGAAGAGACTGCAAGAGACAGTAGGGTTGCCCAGGCTGCGCCCGCAATTCCCATTTTAAAGGTGTATATAAAAATAGGGTCAAGGAAAATATTCAGGACTGCGCCATAGATCATTGCCTTCATTGCGCGGTTTGAATCCCCTTCGGCTCTGAGGATGGAGTTAGCTACGTTAGTAAAAAATATGACTATGCTCCCAAGGAATATCACCCTCGCATAAGCTACTGCGAGATCGGTTGTCCTCCCTGCTCCTGCCAGAGAGAAGATCTGGGGGGCAAAAACATAGAAAGGTATGGTAAATATAAGAACGAGCAGAAGCATCATTATAATTGTGTGTACGGCTACGTTATCTGCTCCTACTTTATCCCGTGCTCCTATCTTCCGGGAGATGGCTGCTCCTCCCCCTATCCCCAGCCCGTTGGATAAAGCCATGCTTATGAAAAAGAAGGGGAATACGAAGCCCATTGCAGCAAGAGCATCCGCTCCAAGCCCTGAAACCCAGAAAGTATCTATCAGCTGGTAAAGAGTCTGGACAGACATCGCAACAATCATCGGGACTGCAAGTTTGATAATGGCTTTTTTCGGGTCTCCCTCAAGGATCTTTACGCCTCTTGTTTCTGGGCTTTTTTCAGGATTGACGGGTTTTGAATTTATGGCTGTTCTGGTTTTCATTTAGTTATCTTCCTTTTAATACGTCTTTTTCCCGTTCCCTCTTTTTCAGGAATGGAATCCTTTTCAGGAATAGTATCCTTTTCAGGAATAGTATCCTTTTCAGGAATAGTATCCTTTTCAGGAATAGTATCCTTTTCAGGAATAGTATCCTTTTCAGGAATAGTATCCTATTCCGGAATGGAATCCTTTTCAGGAGCTCAGGGGATTAGGAGCTCAGGGGATTCAGGAGCTCAGGGGATTCAGACCCGGAATTAAAAGAACCTGTTTTTTATCCCGTAACCTGCAGAATTAAGTTCCTTCAATGTTTTATTCAGGGAGAAAAGGAATTCGTCTCTCAGCCTTTTGGTCAGCTGCTCCGGACCAATACACCTGAAATATGCTGGAGTTCCTTCGATGACTTCCACATACTTCTTTTTCGACATTCTCTCCAGCGTAGCATAAATCTTTGGCCTGGGAACGTGCGTAAATTCATGGATTTCCCTTGCTGTTGCCTCGCCCAGGCTCAGGAGCCCTATATAGATCTTCGCTTCGTTTTCTGTGAATCCTAACTTCTGGAGTTTGCCTATAAGCTCCGTGTACATTGCAGATCTCAGTATATATTATCTAGTATCTATCTAGTATCGTTTTCTGGGGGCTTTTCCTTTTCAGGCACTTTCATCCAGTTTCTTCAGTGTGCCGAGTATTGTCTTCAGGCTTTCCTGATAGGCTACAATATCTTCTTCAGCAAGCTGGTTCATAACTTCAGATGCACTTTTTTCAAGCTCCTCTGTGAACCAGTCTCTGTAAACCTTCCCCTTTTCTGTAAGTGAAACTAGGGTCTTTCTCCGGTCTCCCGGGTCTCCTTTCCTGTAGACAAGCTCCTCTCTTTCCAGAGCATCTATCATGCTGGTCAGGCTCCCTTTCTGAAGGTCCAGACACTTGCCAAGAGTAGTGGGCATAATCTCACCTGCTGTCCCTATAATCAGGATAACCTTATTCTGATTTTTGTTGAGATTGTATGGGTTATTTCCTGTCTGGTGAAAGGTTTTGGCAAAATTTTTATGGAAGAGATGGATCATTTCAAACTGAAGTTTTACCGTTTCTTTTATTCTTTCTTCTTTCATCGGTTATCACAGTGAGGCGCTTTTTTCAGTCATTATTCGGATGATAAAGCCAGGGATAGTTAAAGCTAGGGATAGTAGCAAAACTAGCGATAGTAGTAAGGGATCTGTTTGTGAGGCGTTTTTGATCCAGCAGTTCTGTTTTGCGAGTCGTGCTTGATTAAATTTTCTTACTGGTTTCTGGCGTGTGTTTCCCGGTCTTTATCGGGTTTAACTGTTTTTGTTGGGTTTTACCGAATCTTACTGGGTTTGACTGGATTTTAATTTATATCTTATCATCCGAATCCCGACTGTCTTTAATCTTACTATGCACTTTTCTTACTGTTCAATTTCTAACTAAATGACGAACAGGTTTTATTTATATTTTGTGATTAGTTAATCGGAGATATCTGCAAGTATCAGGCATCCAGGCGGAATCAACATTTTTCCCCGGTTTTTGTAGCATGGATCATGTATCTCAGGTAAACCTGAGCCCACACAAAAGTAATCATCGACCCTATAACCGTGCCCGCGACCAGCCCCCACCAGACCCCAAGCAGTCCCCACCCGTATTCGTAAGCAAAGAGCACAGCAAAAAGGGGAGTCATAACCAGGCTTCTTAAAAGAGTTGCAATAAGAGCACTTGTGCCTTTTCCTGCGCCCTGGAAGAGAGAGGCAGAGAGCATTCCGAAGGTAACCGCCGGGTAGAAGACCGTCATAATTTTCAGGAGCCTTGTAAGTTCCGGAGCGATACGGGCGGCAGTTTCAGCCTGTGTAAAAACGGCTGCAATCTGGGGGGCAAATATGTATACAGCAATGCCTATGGCAGCTTCTACCAGAAAGCCTATTTCTGTTGCATAAATAAGGGCTTGCCGGGCTTTTTTAAAGTTAAGCTCTCCGAAGGCAGCCCCGCTAATCGAGACCACGGAAATTGAAATTCCTATTAAGGGAGCAACCGCAATGCTTGCGACTCTCCAGCCTGTGGCGTAGATTGCAACCCCATCGGTGCCGCTGACATTGACAATTATAAGGTTCATGAGGAGGGCGGTCATTGCCAGGGCAACCTGCTCGAACGATGACGGTATCCCTACCCTGAAGATGTCCCGGACGATGGCTCTGTCGAATTTGAAGGAATGGAACCTGAAAGTCACATAGGTGTCCTTTTTAACAAAAAACCAGTAGAACATCAGCAGCCCCGAGCTGGCAAAAGAAATCACAGTCGCAAGAGCAGCCCCTGCAACCCCAAGCCCCAGAGTGTATATGAAAATGGGGTCAAGCACTATGTTCAGGACAGACCCCAGGATCATGGACTGCATGGCCCGCGTTGAGTCCCCTTCACTCCGGAGAATAGAGTTTGCAACGTTCGTAAAAAAGAACACAAAACTGCCTGCAAAGATAACCCTGGCATATGAAACCCCTAACCCGGTTGTATTCCCGGCTCCACTGTACATAAAGAGGTCTTTTACAAATGTAAGTCCGATAACTGTAAGGACAACTGTGAGGATAAACATAATCACAAAGGCGTGTACTGCAACGTTATCCACGCCTGCCTTGTCCCTGGCCCCTATCCGCCGGGAAATCGCAGCTCCTCCTCCAACTCCAAGCCCGCCCGTAAGCGCCATCTGGATTACGAAAAAAGGAAAGGCAAACCCTACCGCAGCAAGGGCATCCGCACCCAGGCCTGCAACCCAGAAGGTATCGGTCAGGCTGTAGATGGTCTGTACGGACATTGCAACTATGATCGGAATAGAGAGCTTAACCACAGCTTTTTTTGGGTCTCCGAGGAGGACATCCACACCTTCTGTAACTTTTTGAGACGGGAAGACTCCTGTTTTTCCCTTCTCATCCCTATTTTCCTCTACCTCTTTCTCTCCGATATTCCCTTTTTTTTCTGCCGCTTCTCTGCTCATTTTTCCCGCCGTTTTTGAACTTGCACATTTTTTATTCTATCCCATTTTTTATCCTATTCTTCTTTGATCTCTCTGCCTTTAACATTTTCTTATTTTGTGGCGAAATGTTTTTTATTTACCTTTCCATATGCAGGGATAATAAGTATAACCTGAGATACACATTTTTTGGATCCGAATAATTAAAATCGATTCATCAGCTTTATCACCGGTCAATCTCGATTAATCGGCTTTATCACTGTTCAATATCAATTAATTGGCTTGATCACTGGTCAATATCGATTTCTCGGGATAATGGGTCAAGATCTTTATATATGAAAAAGTAATTCTCAGCACCATGCGTTATTATAAAAACAATATTTACTTTAAGGTTAATTGAATAAAAAGCTGAAAATCATAAGGAAGAGACGAATTTTAAATGAAAATGGGAAATTGGTGAGTTAAAAATTCTGCAAATTCAATTCCTTTTCACTCTTTTCGGGCAGAGTAAAATCATGATTTGTTGCCACAGGATTCAAATACCTGTAATTTTTCATCTCAAATCATGTTTTTTGCCCAAAAATTCCTGGAACAAATAAGGTGATATATTATGTTTTCCAAATCTGATTTCAGGGGTATAGTAAACTCTATGGGTCTTGTTTTTGGAGATATTGGAACAAGCCCTATCTATACCCTGACAGTCATATTCCTCCTTACAAGACCTACTGAAATTCACGTAATAGGAGTTTTATCTTTAATCATCTGGACACTTATTACACTTGTAACTGTGGAGTATGCCTGGCTTGCCATGAGCCTGGGTAAAAAAGGGGAAGGGGGAACAATTGTATTAAAAGAACTGCTCGTTCCTCTTCTCAAATCCGGTCGAAATGTAGCTTTAATCACATTATTAGCCTATATAGGGACCTCTTTTCTTGTCGGGGATGGAGTCATTACGCCTGCAATCAGTATCCTGAGTGCTGTTGAAGGCCTGCGGATCATCCCTGCGTTTCAAGACATCGGGCAAGAGGCTATCATGCTCATTGCCGGCATAATCGCAGTAGCTCTTTTTTCAATCCAGAACAAGGGAACAGAAAAGATTGCATGGGTCTTTGGGCCAATAATGATTTTATGGTTCATATCCATTGCATTTTCAGGTATTGTCTCAATTTTTTATACCCCAGTCATACTTAAAGCCATAAATCCTTATTACGCGATCAGATTTCTCATGGATAATGGGCTTACGGGATTTTTTGTATTATCCGAAGTTATTCTGTGTGCCACGGGGGGCGAGGCATTGTATGCCGATATGGGGCACCTGGGAAGAGAGCCGATTTTGAAAGCCTGGAAATTTGTGTTTGTCGCACTGGCTTTGAATTATCTCGGGCAGGGAGCATTTCTCATCAGAAACCCGGATTCGAGAAATGTATTATTTGAGATGATAAACCAGCAGGCACATCTCGTATATGTCCCATTCCTTATCCTGAGTATCATAGCTACAATCATTGCCTCTCAAGCCATGATCAGCGGTGTGTTTTCAATAGTATATCAGGGGATAACAACCCGAATAATTCCCATGTTAAAGATCGATTATACTTCAGGTGAATTACAGTCCCAGATCTATATCAGTGCAGTAAACTGGCTTCTCCTTATTTCCGTCTTATTTATGATTTTTGAGTTCAGGGACTCTCACAGACTTGCGGCTGCATATGGGCTGGCAGTTACAGGAACCATGTCAATTACAGGCCTGATGATGACTTTAATATTTTATTTCAAAAAAATGCCGGTCAAATCTTTTGTATCCCTTCTTGTGACCGGTATCGACATAGTATTTCTTCTCTCAAACACTTATAAAATCCCGCATGGGGGTTACTGGTCCATTGTCATAGCAGCTATTATCTTTTCTCTGATCCTTATATATACTTCAGGACAAAAAAGGCTTTATGAACTGATGAAGCCCCTGAAGATTAATAATTTCCTTGAACAATATAAGCAGGTGTATGCAAGCGAAAATAAAATCAGTGGGACTGCTCTTTTCTTTTCCCGGGACATAACTAAAATCCCTCAATACATTTCTCACATAATGTTTGATAATAATATTATTTATGAAGACAACATCTTTATTTCAATTGTCAGGTGTGAAAGCCCATTTGGAGTAAAAAGCTCTTTCACAAAAGAGCTGGCAAAAGGCTTGAGAGTCTTTGAAATAAGTATGGGGTATATGGAAATTATTGATGTCGTACAGATCCTGAAAGACAAAGGCATCCATGAAAAAACAATCTTTTACGGAATAGAAGACATATTTACGAATAACTTGATATGGAGGGTCTTTTCCGTAATTAAAAAACTGTCCCCTTCTTTTGTCCAGTTCTACAGGCTCCCTACTGATGAGCTTCATGGAGTTATGACAAGGTTTGAAATGTGAAAGTAAGGAGGATGCTTCACTTTCTACTTACTTAATTATTGATCTGGGCGTAGTGGAATATTCAGGCCAAAAAAGAGTTTTATGGTCTGAATTCCTTTTATTTTATCATTTTTTACTTGGTTTTCAGATTCATTTTCTACTATGTTTCTGAATTTGTTCGCTTTTTCCTGTCAATTTTCTAAGCTTCACTCAAAATTTTTTAAGAGACGTGGCTTTATTCATAGAATGGAAGATTAAATAACTGATTCCAAAAACAATATCTATCGCCTGTAAATCTAAGGAGGAGCAGTCAAAAAAGTGAAAATGTGGACTTCCTCTCCACTTGTCATATATATTTAGTTCTCCTAAAGGGGAGCAGTCAAAAAAGTACAAATGTGGACTTTCTCTCCACTTATCATATATATTTAGTTCTCATTACGTAGAAGGAGCCAGATAGATAGTGTTAGAGGTGAAATACAGTGTTAGAGGTGAAATACAGTGTTATAGGTAAAATACGGTGTTACAGGTGAGATATTTAGTAACTGGCTATTTTTCGGATTAATTTATTCAAACATTGGGGCGCATGTGAAATGATATCTTCAAATCAAATGGACTTTATGATGATACTTTCCCTGATTTTTTCAGTAGCAACCGGTTATTTTATTTTTGTACCGGAGCCTCTTAAGCCTAAATATTACTATAAGAGTCAGAATTCATCCGGAATTTCGGAGTTCCTGCCTTATGCAATTTTGGTGGTCCTGATCTTTATACTTATGGACTCACAAACAGCCATTTCAAATTTCCTGGGCCTCAATCCTTCTCGAAATTATGATCAATATATGTTGATTCTGGAAGGCAATGAAGTGAGTCACTTCCAGAGTCTGGCTACTCCCATGCTGACATATTTTAGCGGAGTCATTTATTTACTGGGCTTTTCTTTCCTTTTGCTTTTCACATTTGTGGCGCTCCTGTGTACCCGGAATACCGAAGCTCTTAAAGAATATGTAATTGCTTTCACGCTCATATATCTGGCAGCTTACCCATTTTACATATTTTTCCCTGTAGATGTTACCGGAAATGTGCTGCCTGGCATGATCCCTCTTCTGTATCAACTGAATCCTGCCATTTTGCGAATAGTAACTATCTGTGATCCCAGCCTTAACAACTGTTTTCCCAGCCTGCATGCTGCACTCTCAGTAATGACAACGCTGTTTATACTTTTCAGGACAAATCTTAGTCGTTACAAAATTTTTGCGGTTGGGACAACCATTTTCATCCTTTTTGCGATACTGTATCTGGGCATACACTGGATCACGGATATGATTGGTGGCATCATACTGGCTTTTATCGCTTATTTTATAGCTACTCGAATTTTCAAAACGAGGTTCAAAGATGAAGATATTAGTCTTTATATGCGGTGAAGGGCTGGGTCACACGAGTCGCTGTATCGCGCTTGGCCAGGAATTATTGGCTGCCGGTCATGAGGTTTATTTTGGAGCATATGGCTATTCAAAAGAATTTATCGAAAGAAAAGGATACCAGACCCTTGAGATCCCTCCAGAGATCAAGCTTGTAGGCGAGTCTGGTTCTTTGAACCTAAAAAAGTCAATCATAGCCACTTTGAAAAGTGGAACCGCGTCTGGGATTTTTAAAGTCCTGAACCTGCTAAAAGAAACAAAACCTGATATTGTAGTCTCAGACAGTTATTTTACAGGAGTAATCGGTTCTAAGGTCCGAAGAATTCCGGTTTACTTAATGGTTAATCAGTCAAACATGGAGGATTTCTTTAAAAAAGGAGGTATGCCCCTTCGAGCCATTGGGGGGCTAATTAAACATTTTTACAGCTGTATTTTCAGAAAGGTTGATGGGATCATAGTCCCTGATTTCCCAATGCCTTATACAGTATGCAGGCGAAACCTTGCCTTTGAAACTGAAATCACCAAAAATATATTTTTCAGTGGTCCCCTGGTTTTAAAAAGATCAGATAATGTAAAAACCGCAAATCTACAAAAACCTCATGTGTTATCCCTTATAGGAGGTTTTGGATACCGGAAACCCATATTTACCAAAATTATCGAAGTTGCAAAACTCGACAGAAGCATAAACTACACTCTTCTTTCAGGGCCGAATCTGGATCCTGCTGTCTTTTCAGACCTGCCGGAAAACGTTACTATTGAGTGTTTTATTGACGATCAGTTTCCTTATCTTAAAGCCTCAGAACTTGTAATTGCTCCAGGAGGGCACAGCACCATAATGGAGGCTCTCACTTTTGGCATTCCTGTGCTTTCATTTCCTGACATGAACCACAGTGAGCAGGAGAGTAATGCCGATGTGGTAGATTCTGAAGGTTATGGCAGGCGCCTGGCTTACAGCACGCCTCCGGAACAGATCCTTAATTCGATCAGGGAGCTTATAGAGGACAAAAAAATCCACCGGAAAGTAGGGAATATGAAAAAAATGTCTGAGGATCTGAATGCTGCCTCTGCGATACAAAAACTAATCGAGTCAAATAGTTCAATTTCCAAATTAAAAGTTTGAATAGTCTCGAATCAAGTTTAATAACTGGATTGTGCTTTCATGAAAAAGTTCACTAAGTGGGTAACAAGCTCAATTTTGATTAGTATACTTTCGATAGCAATTGTCCTTATCTTCACTCTGGACACGACAACAACTGAAATTGTCAGGAAGATTCGGCCCGAATACATTTTAGCGGCTTTTGGTGTCCACATGCTTTCCTTCATTATCTGGGGCCTGCGCACAAGATCAATGGCATCTGCACTCGGGCATAAAATAGGAATTATAACAGCTCTCGAAATTGTAATCTCCAGCACTTTCGTTGCAGCAATTACTCCTTCTTCCATAGGTGGAGAACCTTTGAGGATTCATCTCCTCAACCAGAACAAAATGCCTATTGGGAAAGCTACTGCTGTTGTTTTGGGGGAACGTTTACTGGATGCGATACTGATCCTGCTAATCGCACCTTTTTCGTTACTTCTATTTCATGGTATAATGTCAAATCCAACTCTGGATATTGTGCTTATATCAGGAGAACTCCTTTTAATCGCTAGCCTTGCCCTCGTGTTGTATGCGGTCCTGCGGCCTCAACATGTTAAACTTGCCATAAATGTTCTTGTGGGATGGATTATCCGTCTTGGTGGAAAAAAAACAGGAAACAAACTGTACAAACTATCGGAGTCAATTGACCGGGAAATGGATGAATTCCATAAGAGCATACACATCTTTTTCACAGAAGGGCGTGCAGGCTTATTTTACGGGTCAATGTATACGGTTATATTCTGGATTGTTGAGTTCTCTCTCCTGCCGGTAATTCTTCTGGGCCTCAATCAAGCTCCTTCTGTGATGATTGCTTTTGCAGCACAGGTAATTCTTATGATTGTTCTGATTGTACCTTTGACTCCCGGTTCAAGCGGGGTGGCTGAATTTGCTGCAAGTACCCTCTTTTCATTCTTTGTGCCGGCAAACGTCCTTGGAATTGCAGTGGTGGCATGGAGGGCTTTTACTTTTTATGCGAATCTTTTAGTCGGAGGATTTGTGAGTTTTAAGTTACTGAAAGAGACGGAGCTGATACGGAAGTATATAAAATGAGCTTTGAGTTCTCTTTGAGGTTTATAAAATGAGTTTTAAGGGGTCTTTGAGGTCTATAAAATGAGTTTTGAGGGATCTTTGAAGGATATCTAAAGTGTTTTAGAAGGATATTGTGTTTTTATACCGACTGAAATTCCTCTGTACAGATACCTTAATTCTTTTTTTGCAATGCCTGTCGAGTCATTATATATTAATAATATAACGAAGTGTTATGAAGTGTTATTATGGATCCTGAATTCTTAGAACCTTTGTTCTTGATTGATTCCATTTATACCTTGATTTTGGTTATAATTTCTAGTTTAATTTATTCAAAACTTAATACTTATTATGGGCTAACAGCTTATGAGGGTTTGAAATACTTTAAAAATTCATTCATAACCCTGATATTTTCTTTCCTGATAATCTATGTCTTGAAAGCAATTGAACTTATTGAAAAAATGGATTCACTCTTTGAGGTCTACACTGCTATCAACGGAGAGTTATTATTACTGAGTTTACTCACAATTTCCATTTTATTGTTCCTATACTACTATTATATGACTTTCTTTTTTAATGACATCAAAGAACTAAACAGGACCCTCTATCTTATATTGAAAAATGAAAAAGTAGTCTTCCTGTGTATAATCGTATCCGGAATATTATTTACTCCTAAAATCGATCTTATAATTTTATTACTCCCCTGTCTCTCTTTTTATCTGGTCTACAGAAAAATGAAAAAAAGCCAGAAACGCTTGAATTATTTCATCATATATAACCTGCTAATTCTGTCTTATACAATAAACCTGATCCAGTTGATTCTCTTTGAAATCAGAAACTATTTTTTCATTGACATCCTACTGTATATTTTTCAAATGTTTATCTACGTGAAAATCTGGAATGAGGTTAAGAGTTGATGAAAAAAAGAGAAAGACTGGAGATAATATACGATATACTGGTTCTGATAAACAAAAATCATAACCAGATAAAACCTACTCCCCTCCTCAGGAAATCCAATCTTTCTTCAAGCCAATTTGATAAGTATATTCTGGAGCTTATTGAAAAAGATTTCATAGAGATTTGTATCGTTGATTCAAAAAAACATTATAGCCTTACTAAGAAAGGTTTTGAGTACATCAATAAATACAGAATAATCTTAAAAATTATAGAAGACTTTGATCTCTAGCTTTTAAACGTAGTCAAAGAATGGCTTAATATACACAATCTCATTGATGAATAAGCCATCAAACTTTATTAGCTTCGCCTTCATAAATGTCATCCTCTTTTTTCTGTCAATCCAGAGCTAATTCTCAGATAAAAACCTCACGCAATTAAACTTTATTAAAAGTATGTGGGTAAAAAAATAAACTGGATACTATATAATGGACAATTATTATAGGGAACAATTATTCCTAATACCATATATATTTTCAGTTAATACATTATGTAATTATTGAAATCCATATTTTGGTTCCTTGCTTTTTTGTGCCAATTTACTATACAATACGACAGATTGTAGCTAGTGGATATTGACAAATATCTGTATAAAGCAAATAACTGTCACTTCTGGGTACTATTTCAGAATATGGATTTTAACAATAGTTACTATGTTTAAATGATTTAGCCTAAAAATCTCAATATTTTAAAGTGGGAAAACTGGATCTGGAGGAGTTTAATTGAATAAGCGATATTTGTCGTATTTTGCTACAATTCTTTTTGTGCTTCTCATAATCGCACCTGGCATTGCGGCAGCAGATAAATGTACATACACAACTCAATGCACACACACAACTCAATGCACATACACAACTGTGAATATCTGTGACGCTAAACAGATGGTCGAAAATAAAGATGTATTTCTTCTGGATGTACGTATCCCGACTGAATATGACTCAGGGCATATTGAAGGGGCAACATTGATACCATTAAGAAATATTAAACTACCAAACCCACAGTTGCCTGATGAAGAGCTATTACCAGCAAGAATGAAAGAATTGCCGCATAATAAAAATACAAAAATACTCGTTTATTGTAAGTTAGGAAGCAGAAGTGCTGAGGCAAGCAACCTCTTGGTAGAAGCTGGATACAAAAATGTGTATAACATGGACAATGATGAGGACAGCACAAACAAGAATGGTGGAATCGCCCAGTGGGTAAGTGAAGAAAACCCAATTGTAGCTACCTATGATTCATGGACACATGAATGGTGTAAATTATTACCGCCGGAGTAAAAAGTATTAAAGGTGATAATAAAAAATCTGGAATCAGTTCCAAAATATTACGATCCCAAAAATATTAAATAATCAATTGCTATTGGATCATATACTGTGAATTATATTTCGTGATTCAATGAAAAACTCATTGAATCCCTTTACTTTTTTATATCTAGTAAAAATGTTTCATCCACATCTTGGAATTTAATTGAAACTTGATTTTCAACTAAAATTCCTGGTTTTACCTTTACATAATCCTTCAAATCTGCCCTCAAATACCTGTCAATTTATCAAAAGTTAATTTTCAATTGACGGTAATGATCTTGAAAATTAAGGTATCCAATCGAAACATGTGCATAGTTTGTTTTGTGACGACTCGTAAGAGGATGCTAAATGACATCAAATGGAATTCTAAGAAATTTATTTAAATAACTTAAAATCAAAATTATAATTAATATATAAAAAAAGATATTAATTGAGGTATTGTACCAACCACAAAATAAATTTAGAATACAGGTGAAAAGAAAAAGTCAGGCTAATTTTATCTGTTTACGCATGATACTTCATCAAAAAAATAAGGGAAATTAGTTTCCCTTAAGATATGAGAGAATCATTTCAAGTATATGTATTATCTCACTTTTTGTTAGACCATTTGTTTCTTCTGTATTATTATTCGAAGATGTTGATGTAAGAGTACTATCTACAGTTATTGTTTTGCTTGTAATTGCAAATGTGGAATATTCAGATACTTCAGCTGTAAAGTACACATACGTTGAATCCTGTCCTGTTATTGTAATTGGTACTGCTACCCATTTATCATTATCATACATATTCAGGACAATGGATGATTTCTCAAGACCATTTGCTTGAAGCCATGTCTTTTCAACTTTAAAATTAACAGCTGCATCTTCAATATCATTTGCATTATCACTGTCGATCCGTATGTTAAATGACTTGTAAATATCACCTGTTGGTTTCTCAACTAAAGATGTATCATCTTTCAGATCTTCAATAACAACTTTTGCCTTGCCTGAATCTGTTGTTGATTCAAAATATATATTGTTGACAACTGAATTGTCATTCTTAACATCAACAGTTACCTTCTGACTATTATCCATGTTTACCTGTGTTGTTTCTACATACTGGATATTAGTCTGTGATGAATCCTCTATATTTGTGACATCACCATTATATACAGAAGAATTGTTCGCTGTGATGTAATCATCGTCTGTGTTTACAGATGTAATAATATCATCATCTGAATACTCAGAATTATATTCAGTGTCAGAATTGTAACTATTGTTATTTGTTGACATTATTGTAGTATCAACTACAACAGAATCCTCTGCAACAATAGTATCTTTTTTTTCAACAGAATTTTCCTTAGTGTCATCAGAAACATCAATAATAGTAGTTTCCTCTTCAATAGTCGAATTGTCTCCTGATGAATTTGCCTTCGCCCCTGCAGTAGCGCACGGGAGTACAGCCCCAAAAATAAGGACTGACACTAATAGTATTGACAGATATTTTTTCATCCTCTATACCTCTTCCAGGGGATTACCTGTATAATTGTTTTGCAAAATATGTTTTTCAAAATTTTGGCTTTTGATCTCACCAGGAACTATTTTTCTCCAATAAGTACGTCCTGGGTTTATTGAGCCTATGGTTTAATTCACTTTCGGCCGGCTTACTGCAGTAAAATTATGGGAATTTTGTCTTCCAATTGCGATATTGTTGAAATCAGGATAATAGCTTCTGTATTTCTCCCGGCTTTTCCTTTGTATCATTTGTGAAAACTCACTAAAAAAATATATCTTAGGGATGGCAATATACTGGTAGTTTATTAAGAGTTGAGAAACACTACTTTTCTTAACTCCTTTTCAGGTCTCCCGCTAACCTTAAAATTATTTTATGTATAGAATTATTCATAACATTCTAAAAAAATCAAACTTAAAATTAAAATTGCAATTCTTATCCGTAAAAATTATATTTATTTGAGAAGTAGTGTTTTGAGGGCATAAGGAGCACAGGAGTATAATCGGTGAGATTACTTTTCCAGTGAGAAAGCCTTTTCGTCAGCTATCCTCAAGGGTCATCTTAAAAAGCCGGCTGGAGCTTTACCCTTTCTTGTGCTGTGACTTTTAGCTATCTGGCTTATTCTTATTGTTTTAATTCAAATTCACAAACAGTCAGTTTTTCAGGCTCATGGCAAGCCAGACATATCGTTTTTCCGAATATCCCTATACTCCAGACTATCACTACTGGAGGGGAATCCCAGCGGCCTCTATTATGTTGATGAAAACCGGCTGCTTAATTTGACTTTAACCGGGGGAGCTGTCCCTTATACGCTAAAGTATCTGGGCCAGTATATGGCCGATGGCCGGCCTGATGGGCAATGTGGAGGGGTATGAGATAAATTCTTCCAGAATAGACTCTCCGGTACTTTATGTCGAACTCGGAGGAGGCTTTGGCGATTACGGCGCGTGGTGGTACGAAGATGAGGTAGGAGAAACGAACAGCCGGGTTACTACTATAAGCTGGAATAACCAGGGGCGCGGTAGCCTGTTGATCGATCGCAATTCCTCTGAGTTATGGGCACTCATAGATGATTGGGTGGCTGGAAAACAACCAATAAAAAAGATCACATAAAAGATGAAAACAATCCTGTGTTAAATCAAGAAGGCAGTGCACCCCAAAAAAGGATAATTGATTCGCACCGCCTTTTTGATTGATGCGTTTACCTTTTCTTTTCCAGTGAACTACCCCACGCTAAAGCTGTGAGGCTTCCTGCTTCATACCTCGAACTACCGTTCACAAGTCCACAGGCTCTACCCTCTGTCCCAGAGGGGAAAAATTATTTAATACAAATATTTTTGGTTTCCTTGGCTTGGTTATCGCTTAGGAATTCAGTACATCGTAGAGGACTGAATTGTATTTCAAGGTTAGAGATAGCGAAAATGAGAGCAGTTTACGCCATTCATCCCGCAAGCTAAAGCAAGGGACTTTATGCCTGTCACAAGTAAATATCTGAACTCTACTAATATTTAAGTTGAAGATGGTTATGTCGATAAAATCTGGTATGAGGAGACCTGCTGAATATTCAAAAACTCATTTTTCACTGAAAATCTGATTTTTTGAGAAAAAGTTGGAAAAATGTTATATGGTTTGGGGGTGACTTCACAGGTTGTTGGTGTGTAAAAAATGAAATCTTTTGCATTAGTCCGGGCAGATGACCCGGTAAAAGTAAGAATCGCATTACACGATCTGGAAACATACGGAGACATTCAGTTTTCAACGAATCCCAGATGTATTGAAACTGATTATGCTGATGCGCTTCTGGTTAGCGTAATGGGAGTATCTCTCAGGTCAAGATGTAACTCTGCTGCACTTGTGGAACTGAAAAATAATGCAGGGGCAGCGATTAGCAGGTTGAAGAAAATTCATCCACCTGCACATGTAGTTATCATCAGTCCGAAACACCAGATATTTGAGGAGATTACAGGCGAGTTCCAGAAGTATCCTGAATTTGATCGGTTGTTCAGTCAGGAAGGATTGAATAAGGCTCAAGGAAAAGAGGAAGCAGACAAAAATGAAGAATGAATAAATAACCCGGTTTGTAGAAGTCCTGGCAGTCTCTGATTTTCATTATAATCTCCATGACTTCTGTATTTTCTAAGCGACAGACCCGACGCTTCATACCCCCATTCTATATTCGCCAGTTCAACATAAAATCTTAAACATTTTTAATGATGGTGTTTTTTAAACATTGTATTAATATATCGTGTATTTTAGGCGGATTAACATATAACCAAAATCCCACGACATATATAAACAATGAACCATTTTTGCAATAATGTTTAGGAACGATACAAATATAATATCAAGGATTTTGTTGCCAAGAATGGTTATTTGGGGAAATGGAACTGGAAATCGATTCCCAAACTGAAATTTAGAAGTTATATATTTATCATTCCTTAGTATCAGGGATAATGTGTTAGGGATAATGTGCCATCCCGTAAAAACGCTATCATTAAAAACGTTCTGAAAAAAACAAGTTATCTGCCGAAAGCAGGAAATTGGGTTTTATATTATTTTTTTCCGCTGCACAGAACTGCTGCCGCTCGGACCACGCTTTCAGGGCTGAAAAATACCGGCATTCCGGTGGCTGTAAAAGCTGAAGTCATTTCCCGGCTGAACTTTCCCCCGGAGAGCTGATCAGGATAGGTTTTCCGCAGCTGTCGGCAAAATCCCGGATTTTTTCCGCAACCCCCCCGGTAAGAAGATTCATCCCCCGGCGCATGTAGTCATTATCAGTCCCAAACATAAGGTATTCGAGGAATTGACGGACAAGTTCCGGCACTATCCGGAATTTGACCGGGTGCTGACCCCGCGGGAGCCTACGGAAGCCCCGAATACTGTTAAGGAAATGGCGGAATCAGGTAAACAGGAAGAAGAAAGCAAAGAATTGGTTGCAGAAAAGCCGGTTCAGAGTGAATAATGGCATGTGATCCGGTTTTGTGGAAACTTTCTCGTTTCACTCAAAAATCCCGGATACATTCTGCTCCATTCTTTCCAGAAAAGCAGCTTGTAACTGCTTTTCTTCTTTACTGAAACCTGACAATACGATAGAATCCCATTTTAGGGCTATTTCCATCATTTTTTCTTCCATACTTCTCCCTTTTTCAGTAACGAAGACCCTGTATGCCCTTTTATCTTCCGGGTCCTGCTGCCTGTACACGTAGCCGACATCTTCCAGCTTTTTTATTGCCCGTGCAGCGGTGGATTTGTCCATTTTATACTTTCTTGCAAGGTCTTCCTGCCTGACCCCTTCCTTTACCAGAAGGGACATCATAAAACTAAACTGTCCGCTGCCAATGCCGTATGGTTCCAGTTCCCTGTCAAGGAAGATCCGCTGATACCTGTAAATGTACGAAATTATTTTGCCTATCGGTTTTGAAGGGAAAGTTGTTCCTTATGCTTTATTTTTCATCTTTTTGTACATCCATAATTGTTGCATACGCAACTTTTTTATACACACTGCCGCGTTAACACCTATAGTTGCAAGCGCAACAATCGGTGACAATCTTTTGGAAAAGGAGCAATCTTCATGAAAGTTCTCGGATTGATAGGAAGTCCTCGGATTAAAGGAAACACTGCGAAACTCGTAAAGGAAATCCTTGCAGGCGCCTCGGAAAACGGAGCCGAGCCCGCCGTGTATAATCTCGCAAAAATGAATCTTAGTGGCTGCAATGCCTGTTCCGCCTGCCTGAAGAAAGGGACCTGTATCCTTGAAGACGATATGCAGGAACTCTACAGGGAAATAGAGGAAGCCGATGTCCCGGTGCTTGGTTCTCCCGTCTACATGGGGGAAATCAGCGCCCAGGCCAAACCTTTTGTGGACCGCTTACATCCCTTTGTCCATGACAGTTCAAAACCCCTGGCCGGAAAGAGGCTCGTGCTCGCATACACCCAGGGCAACCCCAATGTAGATATCTACGGTAAGTATTTTGAGTATCTGGAAGGAATCTTTTCACATGTGGGGTTCGACGTGAAATGCACAGTTGCCGCGGCCGGGACCATAGGGATGGACGACATTCTTGAGCAGGAAGAGCTGCTGGTAAAGGCACGGGAGATCGGAAAGAATCTGTAATAAAAGGATCCTTGAAAAACAGAACAATGAGAGTACTATTATGAAAACTAACAAAAAAATCCATCTTTTTATCATCTGCCTGACGGTCTTTTTTGGGATGTCGGCCGGTGCTCTGCTGGGGCCCGTGTTTCCGGAAATGGTAGGACCCCTGCAAACAACAGCGCAAAATATCGGGATGTTGGTTTCGGCCATAACCTTTTCCACAGCGCTATTTTCTCTGGTCCTCGGCCCCTTTACGGACCGCATACCGCGCAAAAAGATCCTTATTTTCTGCCTTGTTCTCTATGGATTTACAGGGCTTGCGGCTTATTTTGCAACGGATCTCGAAACCCTTCTTATCCTTCGTTTCCTTCAGGGAATAGGGGTTGCAGGCATGATGCTGGTCTCAATGCTGCTGATAGGGGATCTCTACTCTGGTCCTGAAAGGGTGCATGCTACAAGCAGGGTGGGCATGACAAATGCCATTGGTTCGGTGTTTTCCCCCCTTATAGGAGGCCTGCTTGCCTCACATAGCTGGAACCTGCCCTTCCTTTTCTATACCCTTACCTTGCCCCTGGCTCTATTTGCGGCGGTATGCCTTCCTGAAACAAATTCCTTAGGGCCGGAGTATAGAGGAAAGGAATGTGGAAATCCGGGCAGAGAAAATGGCAGAGAACAGAACAGAGAAAATGGTAATAATAAGAAAAACGGAACACCGAACAGAGCCCGAAACAAAAAGACTTTTGCGGAACTTTTAAAGCCATTTCTAGACATTAAAATCTTTTACACCATATTCCTGAGTTTTGCGGTTTTTTTCCTGCTCTATGCGCTGGTATTTTATCTGCCTTTCATGCTCAAGGCCGAATTCGGGTATACGTCACAGGAATCGGGGCTTGCATTAAGCCTTATGGGAATAACGGTTATTCTGATGGCGTCAAGGGTGAAGGTTCTTGCGTTAAGGTATCCTCTGGTTTGCCTAATAGGCGCAGGTTTCGGTTTTGCGGGCCTTTCCGTGGCAATGATAGGCATTGTACACTCAAAAATCATAATCGTTTTTCTTTTGCTTCTCTTCGGCATGGGCTACGGGCTTTCCCAGATCATAGCTGATACCCTGATCCTCCAGATTGCACCGGAGGATTCCAAAGGCAGTATAATATCGGTGTACAATGCCATGAAATACCTGGGACAAACCCTCTCCCCGATTGTATTTGGCTTTGTTCTGGCCAGTTCCGGGCTTGAAACGGTCTTTCTGTTTGCGGGAGCTTTTGGGCTGGCAGTCGCGGGCCTGAGTTGGCTTGTAAGGGGCAAATTCAGGGCTGGAAATGGACATGAAGAAGTAGGGGAGAATACACGCGAACATAGAAATGTACACGAACAGGAATATGAAACCGGGTCTTTGTTTGTGGGAGAGAATTAACTTTTGTTGCAGGAATGTAGCTAAGCTTTTCAATCTAGTACTTACGCAGTTGAACTGAAAAACAAAAAAGGAAAACACTTAACTGTATAAATCATAATACTATTGATAAGGCCGCATGTACTTGATTTCATTTGTCAAGTGCGTAAGTCCTACAATCAAAAAGTTCAGTTATATTCTGCTCCATCCTTTCAAGAAACGCAGCGCTAAGTCTTTTTTCCTCTTCACTGAAACCTGCTATCACGATATCGTCCCATTTTATGGCTATTTCTTTCATTTTTGCTCCTATGTCCTTTCCTTTTTCAGTTAAAAAGACATTGTATGCTCTTTTGTCTTCTGCATCCTGTTTCCTGTAGACATAGCCCGTGTCCTCCAGCTTTTTAATTGCCTTGGCAACCGTGGCCTTATCCAATTTATACGTCCTGGAAAGGGTCTCCTGCTTTACTCCGTCCTTTAAGTAAAGCGACATCATAAAGCTAAACTGCCCGCTGCCGATGCCGTAAGGTTCCAGTTCCTTGTTCAGGAAGATCCGCTGGTAGCGGTAAATGTATGAAATTACTTTGCCTATTGGTTCCAGTTTTTCCATTTCAATGTCCTCTTTAAATTGATATTCGGAGATTTTTTGATGTTGAGTGGTCTGGTTGGTTGTATATGCAACAAAGCTACTTTAAGCTACTTCATGCCGGAAAGGTTCGGGGGAATTCTTCAAACCTCTGGTATGTGTATATAGTTGCCAACGCAACCTATCTGTCCTCTGTCGCGTAAACAACTATTTGGTGATAAAATGGAAAGCAAAATTGCCAGTTCATTCAACCTTTCTTTTGAGCCGGTGACTGTTCTCTGGAGTGATGAAAAACCCGATGGGGCTCTTCAGTTCAAGCCTGGAAAGCATTCCTGTAACCGAGATTCCTTCCAAGTACGTGATCTTCAAACCGTTCCGGGAAGCAGGGGTCGGAGAGGAGATAATAGGCATCTTCTTTTCCGTAAATGCCCTCCAGTTCTCGGGGCTTGTGTGGTTGTTCAGGGCTTCGGGGCTGTTGGGAGGCAAGCTGCCCGTTTCTTTAACCAGAAAGGAGCTGTCCTTGTGGGAGTCGCCGATTCCAGGGGTACGGTCCATGACCCGAACGGGCTTGATGTGGATGTCCTTATAAGGCTTAAGAAAGAGGGCAAAAGTGTGCTTGACTATCCCGGAGAGGAAAAGCTTGGCATTGATGCAGTTCTTGCTGTTCCCTGCGATATCTGGATTCCGGCAGCCCGCCCTGATGTGATCAATGAGAGTAACGTCCATCTTCTGAACACTAAACTGGTGGTTGAGGGGGCAAACATTCCTGTCACGGAGGGAGCGGAAAAGAGCCTCTATGAAAAGGGGATTCTTTACGTGCCGGACTTTATAGCAAATGCGGGTGGAGTGATCTGTGCGGCTTCAGAGTACCAGGGGACTACCAGATGTACCGCTTTCGGTTCAATTGAAGAAAAGGTTAGAAGCAATGTAGCACAGTACTGGAAGCTGCAAAAACACAAGGAATCCAGCCACGGGAAGCTGCCGTGGAACTTGCCGTGAAAAGAGTTAAGAGGGCTATGAAGTACAGGCGCTGGTCAATCTTTTCGTCCGCCCCGGGATTTGTGTAACCTCTGCGAGATTTTCCGATTCAATCCTTTATTTTTTCAAACTTTGGGCAATTTTAGCTTTTTTTCGGCTCAAATTTTATTTTCAGTCGAATACCCCGCTAGCTTGCTGCGGGGATGGAAAACTTCCCCGGTAACCGTTAATAATAATATGATTTATCAATTCAATTTTTTGGTTGTTAACTCCTGCTCAAACTAAAGTTTTTAGGGTTATTGTCTTCTTTAACGGAATTTGGAGCGGTGGCGCGAACATACCCCGTTGCTTGCGGCGGGGTGCGCCAGCGCAACTTTGATTTCAGCTTGCCATTTTCCTCCGCAAAGCACGGCTGCCGCTCGGACCACGCTTTCAGGGCTGAAAAATACCGGCATTCCGGTGGCTGTAAAAGCTGAAGCCATTTCCCGGCTGAACTTTCCCCCCGGAGAGCTGATCAGGATAGGTTTTCCGCAGCTGTCGGCAAAATCCCGGATTTTTTCCGCAACTCCCCCGGTAAGAAGAGGTGGGCCCCAGAGCAGGCTGACAATTGCAAGGTCGTATTCTCCTTCGGGAGCCTCTTTCAGGGCAGCAATATAATGTTCATCCCGTACACTGCCTGTCAGGTCTATAGGGTTTCTTACGGAAGCAAAAGTCGGAAGCTTTTCTTTCAGCTTTCTTGCTGCAGCTTCGGAAAGTTCCGGGACTTTGAGCCCTGCTTCCTCACAGGAGTCGGCAATGGAAATGCCTATTCCTCCCCCGTCAGTTATTATCAGAACCCTGTTTCCTTCTACAGGGGAATACCTGTTGAGAACTTTGCAGGCATCTTTCAGCTCTTCGTAACTGGCAACCTCTATTATGCCTGTTTTCCGAAAAGCGGCTTCATAGGCTTCATACATCCCGCTAATAGCGCCGGTGTGGGAACTCGCTGCCCTTGCTCCCGGCTCCCGTTTTCCAACCTTAAGAGCCACCACAGGTTTCCTTTTTACGCAGCTGGAAGCAACTTCAAGGAATCTCCGCCCGTTTCCTACGGACTCAATGTAAAGGGCAACTGCCTTTGTGGCTTCGTCCTGTGCAAGGAATTCAAGGCAGTCGCTTTCGTCAACATCAACCTTATTCCCATAGCTTACAACCCTTGCAACGCCTGCCCCCTCATTTGCCAGTTCATCCATAATCATAGCGGCAAAAGACCCGCTCTGCGTAAGCACGGAAACTCTACCTCTGGCAGGTCTTTCTATCTTTTCCCCCTCTATGAAAAATGTATCTACTTTTGAGACTGTGTCATATATTCCAAGGCAGTTGGGTCCCATAGCCCTGATACCTTTCTCTATTAAAAGAGCTTTCAGCTCGTCTTCCATTTTCTTCCCGCCAGCTCCCATTTCCCTGAAGCCGGAGCTGACAATTACGGCTCCTTTTATGTTTTCGACAGGCCCTTTCAGAATTTCAAGAACAGCTTTAGCCGGGACTGCAAAAATAGCAATATCGATTCTGTCCTTAATCTCTCCGGGAGCCGAATAACATTTAAGCCCCTCAATCTCCCTGTAACCCGGGTTTACAGGATATATCTTTCCTTTAAAACCCATTTTCCTGAGGCTTTCCAGAACCGTATGGGAGAGTTTCTCAGGGTTCGGAGACGCTCCTATAAGGGCTATGCTCTCAGGCTTGAAGAAAAAATCCAGGTTTTTTTCAGTTCCAATTTTTCTTTCAGTTCCAATTTTTCCTTTATCCGTTCCCCCATTATTCATTCAAAGCCTCCCTGAGCATTTCCTTTTTTTCAGCATATGATATGTCTCATTTCACGATAAATTATGACCCGTTTGTATAAAAGAATTTCAATGCCATGAATCGGGGTCTTGTCCCCTTTTTGAGGGAAGCGAAACCTGAGAATTTTGCATATCTTCAAAGGCGGGAAGGCTCCTTCTTCTACTCCGAAGGGGGGATGGGTGGTTTACTCAGAGGTCACAGTATTTGCAAACAGACCTGTCGCATTCGCTGTTATTGAATTTCCACTTTGAACCCCATTTTTTGATTCCCTGGATAACTTTTATGAAGTCTTCTCCACTGTCTGTAAGGAAATATTCTGACCTGGTGGGGACTGTGGAATTGTCCACTTGCTTTACAATAAGACCTTCACTTTCCAGTTCTGTCATCCGGGCGGAAAGGATTCTAGGGGTAATGCCTCCAAGTTTGCGTTTGAGCTCGTTGAAGCCTTTTTCCTTCTTTTCCCCTTTATATAGCTCCAGCAAGATATGGATGGTCCAGCGTTTCCCCACGATGTTCATCGTTTTGTAGACAATACAGTTTTTCATAGTATAAACTATGATACTGTCCTTATATAAGCAATATCTTTAAAATACTACTATTAAATGATGCATGATGGATGTATACATTTCCAGAATATTCCTTTATTAAGGATAACAGTGTATAATTATTCACTTAGATAAGAGGCGATACCCATGAAGAAGACCATACCTGAAAAGAATGCTATCATCCAGCGCGACGGAGAAACCTATTTAATCGTTCCCAGAACCCCTGGGGGCTTTGTTGACCCTGCAACCCTCAGGAAGATTGCAGATGTTGCGGAGAAATACGGGGCTGCAACCCTGAAAATGACCTCCGAACAGAAGATGGCAATCGTAGGCTTAAAAGAAGAAGACATTGACGCCGCCTGGTCAGACCTCGGCATGGACGCCGGGATGGTTGCCGGACCTTTTGTAAAGGGTGTCAAGTTCTGCCTGGGGACGACTTACTGCAGGAAAGGCCAGCAGGATGCCGCAAGCCTCGGGATGAAACTGGAGGCGAGATATAGGGGGGTAAAACTTCCTTACATGATGAAAATGGCTGTTTCCGGCTGCCCGAGTTCCTGCTCCGAACCCGTGATTAAGGACGTAGGGGTTATGGGCACGGCAAAAGGCTACACCCTCATGGTAGGCGGCGCCGCCGGACTGAAACCGAGGCTTGCCGACGTTGTGGCAAAAGGTCTCTCTGAAGACGAAGTCCTGGAAGCTGTTGACAGGGTAGTCGAATTCTTCAAAGAATACGGGGAAAACAGGAAAAGGCTAGGAACAATCATAGACGAAATCGGTCTGGAAGAGTTCAAAAAAGAAGTCGGTCTCTGGGAAAAGTAAAAGACCTGCTTTTCCTTCTTTTTCCCTTTATTTTCCTTTCTTACTTGCTTTTATCATTTTTTTCATTACATGTTTTCCTTTATGTTTTTTGCCCTTAAACGTCACAGTACTTGCAGATGGCTTTTTCACATTCTTCATTCTGGAATTTCCACTTTAGCCCCCACCTTTTTATCCCCTGTATGATCTTTATAAAATCCCTTCCGCTTTCTGTAAGGTAATACTCGGATTTTGGGGGATTTGTGGACTCGTCAACCTTCTTCATGATCATACCTTCTGCTTCAAGTTCGGTTAGCCTTTCCGAAAGGATTTTCGGGGTTACGGATCCCAGCTTTCTTTTCAGCTCATTGAAGCGCTTTTCTTTTTTTTCCCCTTTGTGCAGCTCAAGGAGGATATGGATGGTCCATCTTTTTCCTATAATATTCATTGTCTTGTAGACTGTGCAGTCTTTCATAGTATAAACATAGAAACTGTCTGATATATAAGTTAGTATCTCTAATATACTGGTATCCAAAAGATACTATTATAATATTTAATTTTATAAAATATTCTTTAATGATATATTTCTGTAATAATAAAGATGAGGAGAAAGGATCAACTGTGAAAGACAATTTACCTGCAAAAGGCGCAATCGTTCAGAGAGACCGTGAGACATATGCAATAGCCCCCCACATTCCGGGAGGAGTTGTCGATCCGGATACTCTCATAAAAATCGCCGAAGTTGCAAAAAAGTATGGTGCAGCTGCCCTGAAGATGACCTCTGCTCAGAGAATTGCAATCGTAGGTCTTAAAGAAGAAGACCTTGACAATGCCTGGGCTGACCTTGGCATAAAACCTGGAGCAGCAATAGGGCTCTGCGTAAGAAGTGTTAAGATGTGCCCGGGAACAACTTTCTGCAAGCAAGCTAAACAGGATGCACTGGGTCTGGGCCTCAAACTGGATGAAAAATATCACGGGATGCCCATGCCTTCCAAACTGAAAATGGGAGTTAGTGGCTGCCCGAATTCATGCGCTGAGCCTGCTATCAAGGATATAGGGATAATGGGCACGGCAAAAGGCTATAATCTTATGGTTGGAGGCTCTGCTGCTGCATCTCCCAGGCTTGCGGATGTTGTGGCAAAGGCACTTTCTGAAGATGAGGTTCTCGATGCCGTGGACAGAATCATAACCTTCTACAAAAATTCCGGTACAAAAAAGAGGCTCGGAAAATTCATTGAGGATACGGGTCTTGAAGAGTTCAAAACTCAGGTTGGACTCTAAGCTCCTGCGGCTTTACAGTTTAGAAGATGCCCTACTTCACAACTGATTGAGTAGATTGGTACTGATCAGGCATATATAAAAACAGAACAAAAACAGAACAAAAACAGAATAAAAACAGAATAAAAACGGAATCAAAACGGAATAAAAACGGAATCAAAACACAGAAAAATGGTCAAAAAGGGGAGAACGAGATGAAAGTTGTTGAGATGAAATCCTCGCCGGAAAAACCGAACCCTCACAATGTGAGCGTACGGATGCTCTATGATACGGAACATGCCCAGGCAGTGCACATCGAACTCAAGCCAGGGGAAGCCTTAAAAAAACACATCACGCCTGTGGACGTCTTTTTTTACATTCTCGAAGGAAAAGGCGTAGTTGAAATCGGGGACGAACAGGAAGAAGTCAGCAGGGATATGCTGATCGAAAGCCCTGCAAAGGTTCCTCACCGCCTTCTGAACCCCGGAGACGGTATTTTCAGGGTGCTTGTTGTAAAAGTTCCGAAACCGACTGAATCTACCCGCCTGCTGTAAAACGGATTTATGACTAAAAGAATGCGTGCAGGACTGTGCAAAAATTGACTGCAAAAACAAAACCCATCAAAATAGCTGTAGTCCGCTGTGACATCGTCTCGGAAGCCTGTCCTGGCGTGGGCTGCTTCAAAGCCTTCAATGAGAGGAAGTCCCACTTTGAGGAATACGACGAAGAAGCGCAGATAATTGCCTTCTTTACATGTGGGGGCTGCTCGGGCAGGAGGGTTTACCGCCTGTTAAATGCTCTGAAAAAGCATGATCTCGATGTCGTGCACCTCAGTTCCTGCATGCTTATGGAAGACAGTTATCCGAAATGTCCCCATATAGATACCATCAGAAAGACGATTCAGGATGCGGGTATAAAAGTGGTGGAAGGGACACACCACTGAAA
Source organism: Methanosarcina sp. (assembly GCF_028693135.1). Classification (GTDB taxonomy): domain Archaea; phylum Halobacteriota; class Methanosarcinia; order Methanosarcinales; family Methanosarcinaceae; genus Methanosarcina. The sequence continues at coordinate 37,175 of NZ_JAQUVZ010000016.1, read as the reverse complement.
ACCTCATTAATGCAAGCAAAAATCCAAAATTTACTTCTAGTTGGCATAAAGCAGCCTTCTGATGGAATCAAAACTCAGGTTTTTTTCTAACATATAAGTTGTGAATAATACAAGTTGACATAATATAATTTGTGAATATAAGTTGAGAATATACAAGGGTGATAAAATGGACTACGATACAACTCGGGACAAAAATACAGGTGAAAACGAATCTTATGAGGGCGCTCATCCTGAGCTTCAGGACCTTTCTCTTCCTCAAACCGATAATATGTTGTATTCAATTTTGAACTCTTTAAATCAGAACATAGCGAACTTTCATGCTTATCTAAAATTCAAGAGCTATATCTCCGAAGATACCTTAAATACGGAACTTTTGAAAAAAAGCATGGGCATTCACAGGGATTTTTCTGCTCTGTTATTACACACTAAAGAAGAAATGGTATTTATCTCTCCGGATCTTCTGGAGAAAGCAGAAAAAATGCTATTCAAAGGGGAAGCAGGCACGGACTTCATAAAGTATACCTGTAAAATGAGTAAGATAATAAATGATTATAAAGGAATGTTGTACAGGGAAGGGTATTTGCCGGATTTTAAGTGGCAGTTCATGTCAACTGATATTTGATTTTATTTCATGTCAAATTTTTTGGCATCTCAAATGATATTTTTTCATAAAATAATAATCTGACGGGGGTTAATCTTCATGGTAAAACGAACAATTATAAAAATTGACGAGGAAAAATGCACAGGTTGCGGGAAATGTGTTGCACCCTGCGCTGAAGGCGCTATTCAAATCATTAACGGGAAAGCAAAAGTCGTATCCGAAGAACTTTGTGACGGCATGGGATTCTGTATCGGAGTCTGTCCCGAAGGCGCCCTATCTATTGAAGAAAGATACACAGTTGAATTTAACAGGGAAAAAGCTGAAGCCCAGCCGAAAAAGGAAGATCTCTCAATCCGCTGCTTCGAATGCGGAGCCGGAGAAGACACCCACTACCTCATGCCTCTCAGGCACAACATGGAAAGCCTTTGGGTCTGCACTCGCTGCCTTCCCAAGCTGATTCACGGTTAATTCACGGTTGATCCATTAAGTCTCTTTACCAAAAAATAGTCCTCTTGAGCGCAGCGAAAAGGACCGCGGGCTCCCGAGTCGCAATTCGGGCGGTGCAACCAGGAAAACCAGGAAAACCAGGAAAACCAGGAAATAAGATCTATGCAAAAGAAAAGGCTTCTTCAGGACATCGGGCTGAATGCTTATGAAGCAGCCGCTTATCTCTCCCTCCTGAAGCTCGGAGTTTCAGAAGCAAGTACTGTTTGCAGGGACTCAGATGTGCCCTATGGGAAGGTATACACCGTCCTTGAGTCTCTTTCAAAAAAAGGTTTTGTCGAAGTCCAGGCATCAAGACCTAAAAAGTTCAGGGCAATTGATTCTGATGCGGCTCTAGACGCTTTTTTTGAGAAACGGAAATCCGAAATTGAAAAGGAAGTTGATATTTTAAAAGGTTCTGTCAAAGAAGCAAAAAATGCTTTGAAAGTCGTGCCTGCGCAGAAGCGAAAAGATGAGGTTTTCTGGACTACTGCAATAACCGAATCCGAAATCAAAAAATTTGCTTTTTCCATCTATGGAGAAGTAAAAAAGTCAGTTTATGTAATTCCCCCTACGATCGGAATGCCCGTCGTAGTCTGCCTGATACCTGAAATTTTAAAAGCCATTGACCGGGGAGTTAAAATCAGGCTGTTAATTTCCCCTCGATTTATGTATCTTTTTTCCGTGTTTTCAAGGCAGGAAGAGGAAGCTTTCAGTAAACTGAAAAATGGAATGAAGATCAGGCTTGTCCAGAACTTTAACTCTTATTTTGGAGTTGTCGATGAAAGTGTTGTAGTCCTGTTCCAACCCCACCCAAAGGATAAGGACCGTATCCTTTCGGCTGTGAAAATATGGGATGCAGGGCTTGCAAAAAATCTCGGGGAGGAGTTTGAACTCCTGTGGAACAGCGGAGAAGAGCTTGACCTCGAAAAGGGAGTAGAGGAATGAGATGCATCTCTCCTTAAAGGTCACTCATTTTTAAGACTCCTTCTCTTTTTCGGGCATCAAGTATATTTCTTTCAGACGGTGAAGCAGCCTGTGGAACTCTTCATGCTTGCCTGTACCTATCTCTTCATTTTCTACAACCTCAAAAGAGTCAAGTAACTCCTTCTGCACTTCCGGTGAAAGGCAGGCATCAGCCATCGGGAAAAGGTCTTTTTCCTCTTTCTCGGTATGCAAGGTTAAAAGCTGAATATATGCCCTTGCGTCCTCAAGAATTGTCAATCCTTCTTTATCCCATACCTTTCTTGAAACTGCCTCTTCTATTCTGCTGACATGCTCCCTTCCCTGTTTATGTTCCATTATAAGAGAGCCGATTAACTCTCTTGCTGGAATTCCAGCCTTTTCCATTTCAGGGAAAAGGTAAACCTCTTCTTTTGTGTGATGGCACTTATCCACAAATATTTTCATGAATTCTAAGAGTCCCTCAAGATGCTCCAGTTTAACGCTCCTTTCAGCTTCTATATCCGTGCATACGCCGTCAAGGATTCTTAGCATGAGTCTGACAGCTGTGTGTTCTTCTCTCAGGTCATCGGTTGGTTTCATTTTACTCTCCACGCTCTTTTACCTGTAAATTCAACATCTAAATTCAACATCTGGCTTTTTTCAAATGCCCGGTTGGTTGCGTTTTTTATTCCAGCCTATTATTTTTGATAGTTTGTATTTCTGAGGCTCAGGAATAGATAAATAATATGCATATAGATACAATATAGCTAATATAATCTTAGATAAATATAAACAAAAAAAGGCAATGGGGGTTTAGTTGGAATGAAAGAACACAAAGATCTGGAACATAAAGAGTTACTGGAAAGTATGAGTGAAAAGCTGGGTTTTACCCCGCATATTCTTGAAATCCTAGGCGAGCTTGATAGCGAATCTCTGCATAAGTATAACAGGTGCAATAAGAAATTACTATCAGACGGTGCCCTGCCTGCAAAGGTCAAGATCCTGATGGCTCTGGCAGTCGTTGCATCCAAGCAGTGCGAAAGATGTACTGTTGTACAGATGCAGAGTGCCCTCAAGAATGGCGCCACCAAAGAGGAAATAATGGAAGTTATGGATGTCATATTCATAACCTCAGGCGCGCCTGCCGTAGCAGCCTGCAGGGACGCACTGAAATTACTCAAATAAGACTGGTTATCCAGCCTCTCTTCGGAACCCGGGCAAAAGAAGCTGCAGAGGTTACAATACGACCTGCCTGCCCGGTTCCACATTTTAACTCCTTCTTTTTTCTTTTCGGTTCATTCCCCGGTGTTATGGGCTTTCAGCTCTATCCCTATTAATTGAGAACGTTCCTCTTTTTTATGAATGAAAAATTATTATAACCTTCCCTCCAATTAACCTTCAGATGATCATAGGTGTAATGGGGCCAGAAGGCTCGTATTCTGAAAGGGCTGCAAAATTGTGGGCTCTGAAAAATAGCCTGAAGGGTGCAGAGTTTCGGTACTTCGCAGATATAGAGGATGCGTTTCTGGCTGCAGTTAAAGGAAAAGCAGACATCTCTGTAATCCCTGTAGAAAACTCCATAGAAGGTTCCGTAGGAGTTACCCTTGATCTTCTCCTTGAAAACGAGGCCGTTATAATAGGAGAAATAGTCGTCAAAATCGAGCACTGCCTGCTCTCTAAAGGCGAGCCCGAAATGATCAGGGTCATCCTTTCTCACCCCCAGGGGCTTGCCCAGTGCAGGCATTTCCTGAAAAGGCATTTCCCTGAAGCAGAACTCAGGAGTACGGGCAGCACTTCTCATGCAGCCAGGCTGGCAGGGGAGTTTGAGGAAATGGCAGCAATAGCATCCCCTGAGGCTGCAGAGCGTTACGGGCTGAAAATCCTGCTCTCAAATATCCAGGACCGAAAGGAAAACCACACCCGTTTTATTGTTGTCCGGGCTGAAAATAAGATTTCATCGGAGCAGACCTCGGGAGCTGCAGGCGTTGATGCAAGTGTTGATGCAGGCATTGATGCAGGCATTGATGCAGGCGTTGAAGGGGAATTGAGCCTGGAGCCCTGCCGAAATGCAGAGCATGAGTTACATATTAAATCCGAAACCGGGAGAGAAAAAGTCAGCCATTCGGCCTGCAAAACATCTCTTATCGTATACCTGGAAAAAGACAGGCCAGGGGCATTATACGAACTTCTGGGGGCTTTTGCAAAAAGGGGAATAAACCTTACAAAAATCGAGTCAAGACCCTCTAAAAAGGAACTCGGAGACTATTACTTCTACATCGACTTTGAAGGGCATACAAGCGATGCACTTATAAAAGATGCCTTAGAAGATATAAAATCAAAAGCTGGTACAAAGTCAAAAACTAAAACTAATACATTAAAAGTACTGGGTTCCTATCCGGCCTTCAATATTTCCGGATAATCAGGAGCCTTCAGGTTCGGAAAAGAAATCTGACACGGATATTTAGTACGAAGGCATTTACGGAAGGCATTTAAGGAAGGCATTTACGAAAGGAACTTGCAGGTGGAACATGTACCTTTAGTTGGAACATGTACCTTTATATATTACCTTTATATAGTATCTTTCTGTAATATCTTTCTATAGTATCTTAACATGTCAGTGTGCTTCTTTATTATACCACTCTTAAATATAATAACACCGGGATCTCCGGTTGCAGAAGGGAGCGAGATGGCTCTAGAGATTGAAAATATAATCAACAAACACGAATCGGCTCTGAAGAAATATAGGGGACTCTATGTTTTCGCAGACCTTCTTGCAACGTTTCTGGTTCTATACGTCCTTTTTGTGCTCTTTAACATGAGGGATATATTTCTAATGTTTAGCACCTTTGAACCCTATACCGGTTCAAAATACAGTATTCTTGGGTCTGAAATTGTCTTTGAGACCCTGGGGCTGATTATTCTTGCCTTTATCTTCTCTATTATACTCACAGCAGTCAGATATTACAGGGCCAAAAAGAAAGATGCGATTTCCCTTATTGAAGAAAAATACCCTGTACTCAGGGAGAGGATGAGGACAGCCTATGACAACCGGGATATGGATAACGTTATTGTCCGTGACCTTATGGGCGGTGTCATAATTGATTCGAAGCCTGTGAAGTCCTCTGTCTTCCTTAATAGAAAAAAGCTTGCAAAAGATCTCCTGGTAACCGTGTTTGCTGTCATGCTTCTTGCATATGTTGCCCATACAGGATATCAGGCACCTATCGGCCCCCTCGACATGAGTGAAGTGATAGAAACTATTCCTTTCCCGGGTTCGGATTCGGATCTTGTTTCTTTAGAGGAAAATGGTGGGACTTCAGGAAATCAGCAGGATAATGAAGGACTCTTTGGAGAACCTGCCGTTATCATAGTTGAGGGCAAGGAAGTGGACTTAAAGATACCTCCGGGTGCAGGGCAGGGCTTTACGAGCCAGGAAGACGGAGAACAGAGAGACAACGAATCGTTTATTCAGTCGGATGCCTACAACCCGGAAGCCATTGCTTCTCAGGCTTATTATGAAAACCTTCCTGAAGGATACAGGAGTGTTATCCAGAGTTACTTTGAACAACTTGCAGAAGAATGATATGAAAAATGACCTTAAGTTAGACTTTAGACTTACATGTATTCAGTTTAATCGAAAGTTATTGGAAAGCAGTTTGTGAATAACAGGCTGTATTTTGAATAACAGACTGTATTTGGAGTAGCAGGCTGTTTTTGAATGGCCTTCTGTTGCAGGAAAGGATAAGGTTCAGCAGGAGCGGGTATCGAGACCCGCGAAAAACAGTAATTCAAAGGGTGAAGCAGATATGAGTGAGAATAATATCGATTCAGGGCAGGCCGGCACGACCTACCAGAACGCAGGCAGGATTTTTAAAAATTTCTTTGAAGAAATAGGGACTGTCATAGTGGGTCAGGACAGGGTAGTGGAACAGATTATAATCTCAATCCTCTGTGAAGGGCATGCCCTTGTGGAAAGCAATCCCGGGCTTGGAAAAACCCTGATGATCTCCACGATCGCAAAGGCAATGAACCTGAAGTTCAGCAGAATTCAGTGTACCCCTGACCTGATGCCTTCCGACATCACAGGGACCAATATGATTGAGGAGAAGGATAATAAAAAAGAATTCAGGTTTGAACCCGGACCTGTCTTTGCAAACATCGTGCTTGCAGACGAGATCAACCGTGCTTCCCCTAAAACCCAGTCGGCCATGCTTGAAGCTATGCAGGAAAAACAGGTAACAGTCGGAAACGATACCTTTCTTCTTGAACGCCCCTTCTTTATCCTTGCCACCCAGAACCCCATCGAAATGGAGGGCACATACCCCCTTCCTGAAGCCCAATTAGACCGTTTCCTCTTAAAGATCCTTGTAGGCTATCCCTCCTTTGAAGAGGAGATGGAGATCATAAACCGTTATACGAAATCCGAAGTCCCGAAGATCACCAGGGGCCTGGACAAGTCCACACTTCTCGATTTACAGAATCTTTCCCGGCAGGTCCCTATCTCCGAAGAACTCAAGCAGCGCGTTCTTTCTATTGTGTCAATGACCCGCAAAGACAAAGAGCACATCGAGTATGGGGCTTCTCCCCGCGCATCCATTGGCATGATCCTTGCAGCAAAGGCAAGAGCCCTGATACAGGGCAGAAACTTCGTGAGCAAAGAGGACATTGATTACATGGCTTACCCGGTTCTCCGCCACAGGCTGATCCTTACCTTCGAAGCCGAAAGAAGCGGGATGACCCCTGATGAAGCCATTGAGGAAATTCTCAAGAAGGTTAAATGAAACTTAAATGAAACTGAAATGAAACTTAAATGAAATTTAAATGAAATTTAAATGAAATTTAAATGAAATAGTAAGCCGATCAGATAATGAAATCTGACAGGCCTGTGATTGAGCAGGTTCTGAGACTCGAATTGCATAAAATGCAAAACAAAGTTAAAACCCTCAGGGTTTTTTCCAGGTCCGGGCAGAACCGGGCTTTTCGGTTGACGATCAAGAATGACTCGTACAAAACAAAAAATCGAAACGGATTTTTTCAGGCAGCTTGACCGCTTTACCTTTTCGGTCCGGAAGAGGGTATCTACGGTCTATGCCGGAAATCGTCCTTCAACCCGAAGCGGACACGGAATCGATACTATCGGGTTCAGGGAGTATGACTCAAGCGACGCTTTGAAAGCTATAGACTGGAAGGCTTATGCGAGGACTGAAAAGCTTTATGTTCGGCAGTTTGAGGAAGAAAAAACCCTTACAACTCATATCCTTCTGGACGCCAGCAAAAGCATGGACTACCCTGAAAAGGGGACCTCGAAGTTCGAGTATTCTGCCATGCTTGCTGCAGGTTTTGCTTACATGGTAACCAAATATAATGACAGGTTTGCCATATCCACTTTTACGGACGAAATTTATATCAATAAACCCCGCAGGGGCAGAAAAAACCTTATGCGGACAATCGACCGGCTTAGCGAACTTGAACTGTCGGGGGGGACTTCTATTAGTGAAGCCGTTATGAAGTACAGCCGGGAGATCAAGTCCAGATCCCTTGTAATCCTGATTTCGGACTTCATGCAGGACCCGGAAGCAATAGATACAGCTCTGTACCGGCTCTCCGACCACGACCTTATCGTTATACAGGTGCTCGATTCCACCGAAAAAGAACTTCCCCTTCAGGGAAACAGCAAGCTTGTAGACCTTGAAACAGGTGAAGATATAAGGACATATATCAGTGAAAAGTTCAAGGAACGCTATACTCAGAAACTGGACGACCACACTGCAAGGATTAAAAAAACCTGCATGAAGGTCGGAGCCGAGTTCTACACCTTTACAACCGACACTCCTATCTTTAATGCTTTTCACCATACGATCAGGAGAAGGAGACGCTAAAAAATGCCGTTTCAAACCCCCCTTGCTCTTGCTGCTCTCCTGAGTATTATCCCACTTATAATCATTTACATGCTCCGCCCAAAACCAGCGGTGCTTTCGATTCCCTCCTTAATGTTTGTCCTCAAGCTTGAAAGGGAACGAAAAAAGGTTTATGCTTCACTCACGAAAATCGTGCGGGATCCACTTTTCCTGATTCAACTCCTTATGCTGATCCTTCTTTCCATTGGGGCTGCGGGCTATTATTACACCTCAAATGAGCCTCTTAGCGGAGAGCATACCGTGATTATCCTTGATACTTCGGCAAGCATGCAGGTTGAGTCTCGTTTTGAAGACGCGGTTGGAATTGCCGATGGCTATGTGAGCAAGAAAAACAGCATAATCCTTGCTTCCAATATTCCCCTGCTGGCTCTTGAAGGTGGAAGCGCATCTGCTGCCGGGGAAATATTCAATAAGGTTAAGCCCGGAGCCGGCACTGCCGACCTGTCTGCAGCCATTACTACAGGCATGCGCCTCCTCTCAAACGAAGGGGGCAGGGTCATTGTCATTTCAGACTTTACAAATTGGGAAGGAGACGACCCTGTAGCTTCCAAGAACCTGGCTGAATCCTACGGGATTGGGGTCAATTTCGTAAAGGTAGGAAAACCTGCAGACAACATAGGCATCATTAATGGATGGATTGAAGCAGGGGCTGGAGAATACGGCTACACAGGTGTGGTCAAAAACTACAAAGGTGAAAGCCAAACTGTGAAAATAGAGGCCGGAAGAGGGACTTCGGGAAATGCTTCAAAATCTTTTACCCTGGCTATTCCTGCAGGTGGCACAAACCAGTTCACACTTGCAAATCTGGGGCCCGGAATTACTACAATCAGTCTCAATGTTAAAGACGACCTGTCTGTTGACAATAAGGCTTACATCTCCATTCCGGATGCCTCCGGGCAGCAGATTCTCTACGTCACGGATAATGGAAAGCTGCCTTCAAAAACAGCACTTTCCCTACTTCCCAATAGCGACCTTAAAATTCAGAAATCAGTGCCTTCTTCCCTTGATAATTACTCCCTTGTTGTGCTTGCCCAGAAGGAAACCCCAATTGCCAACGGCTCGGTGGACAGAATCGAAAATTACGTGCGGAACGGAGGGAATGTGGTTTTCATTGCAAGCGAAGCCCTTTCCCCTGAGAAAACCGAGGTTGGCCTTGTTAAGCTCCTGCCTGTAAAACCTATCGGAGTTGAAGAAGCCGAAAACGGGCTCGAGGTTGAAGAAACCCTTCAGAACAGCATTACAAAGGACATAAAAACCGAAGAGATCTCGGTCCGTAAATATATGAACGCAACTGAGAGGACAGGTTCTACAACCCTCGTAGCCACGGAAAATGGCATTCCTCTGCTGAGTTACTGGCAGGTAGGTAAAGGAACCATCTTTTACATGGGGCTTTCCGACGAGCTCGGGGATGGAGCCTGGAACAATTTCCATAACCTGCCTGAGTATCCGGTTTTCTGGATAAAACTTGTTGAATGGCTCGGAGGCATAGGGGAAATTTCAGAATACAACCTTGAAACCGGTACCTTGACCTCCCTTTCAAAGACCGAGGAAATCCGCACGCCTTCAAAGACCCTTACAGCAAACCGTTTGCTCTTTGACGAGGTGGGAATATACAAGATTTCGGACAAGAATATTGCAGTCAACCTCTATGATGACCGGGAATCGGATACTACGGTAGACGCCTCGGAACTTATCAGCCGGGCAGTTGCAGAAGATGAGACCAGGCTTGTCCGGGCTGACACCTATACTGCAAAAAATGATATTACCAATTATCTTATAGGAGTCCTGTTCCTGCTTATACTGCTTGAGCTCCTGATCGTCCGTGGGAGGGGTGAACTGTGAACGTAGCCCTTGAGAGCCCTGAGATGCTCTTACTCATTATTCCCGTGATTGTTGCGGGGTTCTATCTCCTGCGGAAAACAAAAACAAAACTTGTGGAATGGAGAATGCTTGTTGCCCTTCTCCTTGTCCTCGCCCTGGCTGCCCCCTATACAACGGTTACCCAGACTATCAGTGAAGAAGACCCTTCACTAGTGCTTGTTCAGGACCAGACAGCAAGTATGGGTATTTTCCCTGAAGAAACAGGTACCGACCTGTATCAAGCCCTCACAGCGGACACCCCGACAGCCCTTGTGCAGCTGACCGGGGAAAAGACCTCTCTTGGGGATGCTGTGACCCAGTACTCCGGGCTTGGCAACCAGATAGTGCTTGTTACCGATGGGAACAGTAACTCAGGAAAGGACTTTTCTGATGCTCTGAAATTTGCAAAAGATGCAGATACTCCGGTCTATCTTGTCCAGCCCGAGCTTGAGACAAATGACCTCAGCGTCGAGATGCTTGGGGACAAAACAGTTGTTGTCAACAATCAGAACGAGTTTGAGATAGTTGTCCGCCAGGCTTCGGAACAGAGTGTCAGCTATTTCCTTGAAATCTTTGTGGATGGACAACTTTCCCAGAGCAGGCAATTCACGCAGGATACCCGAGATAATACCATTCCTATCAATCAGGCTTTTAAAACCCTCGGCGCCCATAATATGAATGTAAGAATCACTCCGTCCGGAGAAGATTTAAACGCAGTTAATAACGAGTTCTACAAGTCCATTTATGTAATTCCCAAACCGAAACTCACGCTCGTTACAGGGGAAACCGGCTCTCCTCTCGCTAAAGTCCTGAGCAACCTTTACGAAGTTTCGGTTGTAAATGGTTATCCTGGAGCAGGGAATCTTACAGACAGTAAGGTTCTGGTGCTTGACAATCAGTTCATAGACACTTTTTCCGAGGCTGAGATAAAGGAAATTAAAAATTATGTCAGCAACGGGGGCGGGCTTATTGTCGTCGGAGGAAATCAGGCTTATAACTATGGGAAATATCTAAATTCTTCTCTTGAGGAAGTCCTGCCTGTAATTTCAAAACCTTCCGAGTATAAGGGGGGAAGGAATCTCGTCCTGATGCTTGATGTCTCTCCAAGCACAGCTGCCCACGGCACTCAGGGAGATATTCTGTCAAATGCCATCCACATCCTCAGGAATGAAAACATTAAAGATGCAAATGTTGGTGTTATAGCCTTCGGGAGCGTGGGATACGATGTTTCAGGAGGGTTTGTGTTCATGGGGCTCCCGCAGAACCTTGCCCTTCTGGAAGATCAAATCTCGCAACTGACGCCCGGTGACCAGACAAAGACTTCCCTTGACCAGGGGCTTTCTGTCACAAAAGAGATGCTTGAAGGCGAGGATGGCGAGCTCGATGCTATTATAATCTCTGACGGGGGGATCGAGGACTCTTATGACCAGAGCCTTACGGCTGCAAGAGAGCTGAAGGATATGGGTGTAAAACTGTACTTTATTCACATCCGCTCTTCTGCCCCCTCTCAGATTGACAAGACCAGAACCTTCTATGCTGAGAAGCTAATGCAGGAGTTGGGACTTGAAACTAACTATCAACATCTCGATATGGGTGAGAGAACGAATATCGGGTTTGAAGATATCGTTACGACTCCTGAAGAAGATGAAAATAAAAGCGAAGATATCGGTACCTACCCGCTTCTTGAGTACTCTCCGGACCACTTCATTACGAAGAACGTGAACCTTACTACCGCCAGTATCACAGGATATAATCAGGTTACGCCAAAAGCAGGGGCTGAACGCCTTGTAATCACGATTACAGGGCAGCCTGTGCTCACTACATGGCGCTTTGGGCTCGGGCGTGTTGCAGCCTTTACCACGGATAATGGTGGAAGTGAAGCTACTCGCTGGGCGTCTGCTCTTTACAACGGGACAAACAGCAAACTCATTTCAGGTACGGCTAACTGGGCAATTGGAAACCCTCAGGCAGAAGAAGGGGCTGTCGTTGAAGCTCTGGATACCTGGCTTGGCACCCCTTCCGACCTTACCCTGATAATGTACGACGAAGGAGTCCCGCAGCTTAAACTGGACGGTTCCCCGCTTGACCTTGCCCTTACAGGCAGGAATACCTACGAGGCAAGTGTAAACCCGGACAAAATCGGGATTCACGACATTTCCGGTTACCCGCTTGCGGTAAATTACCCGCTTGAGTACCTTGAAGTCGGGTTCAATAATGATATCGAGCCCCTTATCCTTGCAACCGGAGGGAAGATTTATACTGAAAAGGAGGCAAGAGCCCTTCTCCTGAAGGATGCGAGGCAGAACTCCGAAAGGGATTCAAACGATCCTGTGAGCCTGAAAGTGTATGTGCTTCTTGCAGCCCTTGTCCTTTACCTTGGAGAAATCCTTGTCAGGCGCATAAGGGAGATGAGAAGGCTTAAAAAATCCCAGGGTGAAACAGGAGCCTGAGTAAATTATTTTATATCTTTCTAGGGAGAGCCGCCAGACAGGCTGGCGGCTGGCTACAGCCCTGTGTAGCGCACGAGGAAAAAGCCTGAGATATCTTTTTCGGTATTCCTGAATAGTATCAACCGGTTAATCAGGGCTCAGTTTTTTCTATTTTTATCTCTGCAGGCGGGAAGATCCCTTCCTCAAAAATCTGCACCGTCAGGCGAAGATTTTAGGGAGGGGTAGTTCACAAATGCATCAGTAGAAGCACGGTCATCTGCCCGAAGAAACCGGAAAAAACGGGGACCACAAGGTTATCATCTATCTTGTTTACTGCAGTTTCCGTAAGGGTTGCAATAAAAGCCATTATGAGGGACACCAGGGGGTCTCCAATTATTACGAGTCCGACCAGCAGATCAATTATGAATTCGGAGGTTGAACCTTCAAGAGATTTGTCGTTTTTAAAGATTTTTTTGAAAATCCTTTTTTTTCCGTAAAATTTTCCTATCAGGGCTGCAGCCAGGTCTCCGAAGGTGGTCATAAGGACTGCAGCATAAGCGATTTCTTTGCTGAAAAGGGAGATTGTTGCAATTGCACCCAGGGCGAAGAAGATGTGTCCCCCACAACTATCGGCTTCATGTTCCCTGTACATCATATAGAAAATCGGAATTTTCATGCCATGTTCGAGCCGGAAGTATTCCAGGAAAAGGACAGTTATCAGGAAAAGCATGAGCACCCAGAGAATTGTGTCTTTCCCGTAAAATTCGTAGATGAGCACTATCAGGACTGAAACCAGATGTACACTTTTTCTCAGGACTTCAAAGATGACTTCTCTGGAGGGCATAGCATAAAGATTTTGTGAGTCTAAAATATAAATCTATACTGGTCTGTGGGCTTAGAGGAAACCGGGTTTCTTTGCTGTACAGTAATTTTTTCCGGCTCGAAATACTTTTTCAGGCACTTTGGGGGGGTTCGGCAGAGTCTCCTATTAGTTTTTTAATAACATTCATGTCTTTAAGTATTTTCAGACTCATTAGCCCTCCCATTAAAAGGTTCATATGGTATGTCAGGGTTCTCCAGGCAAGCACGGTAATTCCCAGGACGGATGAATCTACAAAAATAGAGAAGATGGACGCTGCTCCTAATTCAGCAATCCCGCTTGCTCCGGGAGTTGCGGGTATTACCATTATAACAGCCAGGAGCACCTGGGCTGCAAAGGCGGTGAGAATTGAAGGTGTCCGTGAAAGGCCCATCAGGATCAGGATGAGTATTGAAAATTCTGCGATCCAGAATATAAAAGTATAGGCAATTCCCCAGAGAAGTCCTCGTTTTCCTTCTGAAAAAAAGACTCTGACACTGTCATGAAAATTATCTATTTCCCTGTCTATCTGTTCCATTAAGTGTGAAACTGCAGCATCTGTCTTTTTTCCAAATAAAGGGGCAAGCCTCCCTGTCAGCATGTGAGTTACGTATTTTACTTTTTCGGGTTTCCAGACCCCGTAAATAAAGAAGACAAGGAGCACAAAGACAAGGATATTTGCTGTTAATAAAGCTGCATCAAATTCATAATTTGATAGAATGTCCCCAAGAATGTATAAGGCGAAAGGCAGACAGGAGAAGATGAAAATGGCGTCAAGCAGGCGTTCCCCTACAACGATGGCAGTAGCCTTTCCGATAGGAATTTTGTTCCTGCTCAGGCCGTGGACTCTCAGGAGCTCCCCACCTGCAGAAGAAGGAGTAATTCCTGCTAAAAAAGTACTTGAGATAACTATCTCTGTCATTTTTAGGATATTTATCCTGTATCCCAGGGATTTGCAGAGAGCCCGGGTCCGCATACCCCAGATAAAGTATGAGCTAATGTGAAGGAGGGCAGCTGCCAGAATGTACTCCAGCTTTATTCTTTTCAGGGCTTCAACAGTTTCCGAGTTAAAAGTCAAGCCTGTAACCAGGGCAATTGATACTGCGCTGATAACCAGCGATCCGATTAGCCATTTTTTATACCTGGTCATAAACCCTCTGAATGAAACCCGTTAAATCTTTAGATTTAGCGGGCAGTTGACTGAAATCTCTTAATTTTATCACTTAGTAAGTGTGTTATCATATTTAAGGAACCCTCTTTCTCCAATATATGATAAACGGTATAAGATAAGTTAGATATGTCACGGTCAACTGTTTTCTTAAGAGACTTGTACTACAAAATAAGGAAATGGAAATTATCCGTATCAGAAAGAAATTATCCATATCAGATATGGTATTTGTCCCCCGGCACACGGTTGAGATCTGGCATCAGGTTTCCAGCCCGTCTAATTTTTCGTTTTTATCTACTGTACGCAGGCGGGCTCAAGCCGGGCGCAGCGCGTGGAAAGAAGGCATGAGACTTTATTTGCAGGCATTTCAGAATAAATACCAGCCAATTGAAAAGGGAGTGCCGAAATGATAATATTCGAACAAAAATCCGGCAGAGAGCCGTGGAAAATCACAAAATCACAAAATCACAAAATCACAAAATCACAAAATCACAAAATCACAAAAGCAAAAATTCGGATCAGCGTTGAAAATTCAATTTGAATTTGCAAGAAACCCGTATTTCCAAGCTATGAATTATTTTTAATTGAGTCCGGGAAAATCCCGAACATATCTTTTGACCTGGAATTATGCGTTTGACCTGGAATACGGGTTCCGATGTAGATTCTCAATGCAAATTCTCGAGTATACTCACTCTTAATTTTGGATTTACTCTTAATTCTACTCTTAATTTTAGAGTGGTTTTTACTTTTTTAAAAACCTGTATTTCAGGAGCCTTCGTTTGTAGTATCATATTCCGAATTGACGACAGTTTCCTTTATGCTGGAATTCTTCTCGATCACTACTTTAGGCCAGATCTTTACTCCCGAATGTATAGTAGAATTGTTCCCTATAACGACTTTATGCCCTATTACGGTCCCATTCTCCATGCTGCACTCTTCTCCGACAGCGGTTTCATCCGCAACTATAGCTCCGGAGATGTTGGAGTTTTTACCTATAGATACACCATCAAAAAGGTACGAAGAAAGAATCTTTGCATTATTATCGATAGTACAGTTTGCACCTATCACGCTGTAAGGCCCAATAAGGACGTTATCGCCAATTACAGTGTTTTCTCCTATGACAATGGGCCCAACGAGGGAAGAATTCGATCCTATGGACACATTGTTTCCTATGGAGAGGGGACCTCGTATCCTCGCGTTTCTTGTTGTGAAGTTTCCTTCTATGGTGGTCCCGGGAAGGGCATCGAGCATCCAGCGCTGGGCCTGCCTGTAGGCTGCCGAACTCCCTACATCAGTCCATTTTCCCCGGACAAGCACGCCGTTAATTCTCTTATCTGCTGCTAGCAGGGCAGGGAAAAGGTCTTTTGCAAAATCATACTTTTTATTTTCAGGGATCCAGTCGAAGATTTCAGGGTCACATATGTAAATGCCTGTACTCGCAAGGTTGCTGAAAATCTGGCCGGACTTGGGTTTTTCGAGGAAGCGGTGGATCCGGTTGTTTATATCCATATCAGCAATCCCGAATTCCCTCGGGTCGTCAATGGAAAGGAGTCCTATGGTCACTATCGCATCGTTTGTCTCATGGAAGCGGTACATCTCCCTCAGGTCGAGGTTAAGAACGTGGTCTCCCCCAAGCACGATAAAAGGCTCATTTTTCAGGTACTCTTCAGCATTTTTTACCCCGCCTGCTGTCCCCATCTTCTCTTTCTCATACACATAATCTATGTGTACTCCGAACATGTGCCCGTCTCCAAGCTGTTCCTCTATGCGTTCTCCCATGTATCCAAGGGTCATGACTATTTCATTGAACCCTTCTCTTGAAAGGTGCTCTATCAGGTGCAGTACTGATGGTTTATTGAGAATCGGTATGCTCGGTTTCGGGTGTTTGAAGGTCAGAGGCCTGAGCCTTGTCCCTGTGCCTCCGCACATGATGCATGCTTTCATATTCCCTCAAATGTTATTATATAGATATATGGTTAACGATCTGTTCTTCCTGTTTCAAAGCTTGTTGATGACGATTATTTCAGAGTGATATCCTCTTTTCGTTCCACCCTTATCTCTTTTTTTCCCTCATATTCAGAAACAATTCCTGTTATGCTGATGAAGTCTCCTTCATTGATTAATCCGTTAAGGGCTTCAGCCCCTGCTGTCTTCGGGATAAATACGCTCAGGACTTCGGAATCAAAGTTCACTTCCAAAAGCAGGTGGTCTCCTGTATAAGTAAATCGTTTGCCTAATACCTCGGCATCAAGAGACACTTTTTCCCCAACTTCGGATTCGTGGGTGTACTGCAGGGCTTTTCCTTCTGACTGTTGTCCGGCTCCTGCAAGTTCCTGCCCGAAGAGCAGGTACGCTGTCGAAAGAGAGACCAATGCCATCACGAGCAGCACTACCACGACTTTCTCTTCCTTTTCCATTTTCCACCACTTTCCAGTTTGTGGGTCCTAAAATTATCTTATAGTGAATTATCTTGAATAAATTTATTTCAATGATCAACCAGATGAATTTATTTCAAGAATCAGCTAGATAAATTTATTTCAAGAATCAACTATATGAATTTATTTCAAGGATAAACTATTTAAATTTATTTCAAGACCAGCTTACATTTCCAGATCCGTTTACAATGGAAACAAGTTTTATTTCAAGGATCAGGGTTTTGCCTGCAAGTTCATGGTTGAAATCAAGGGTTGCGTAAGTTTCCGTGGAATTGAGCACTTTAACTTCATTTCCCCCAGGTGTTATTATTTTTTTTCCTGCCTCTGGAGGGTTCTTTAGTTCAAGCCTTGAAAGAGGAATTTTCTGAACGAGATAACTTTTAGATTCTCCGTAGGCGTCTTCGGGCGCGATTTTAAGGGTTTTTTCCTCTCCTTCTCGCATTCCAAGAACCCCGTCATCGATACCTTTTATTACCTGACCGGTGTATGTTCTGAAAAATAAAGGCTTGTATTCTTTTTTTTCGTCATATATTCCAGCTTCAAGAGCTTTTTCTTTTAAGGTGGTATCGAATACTGTTCCATTCTCAAGCTTTCCGGTATAATTAATAAGGAGATAATCTCCCTTTTCCACAGTACGAGAGTTCTCCATTGTCCCTTCTCCTGATTTTTTTTCTATATCGTTTTTCGGCAGTCCTTAATCTTTTCCTGGCTACCAGAGGGGTGCATCTTTTTTAAAGAAATATAAGCCGGGTTTTAAATCGGTTTAACTGAATCAAGCTTTATTCTATTGAAATAAGCTTTATCTCGAAAGTAAGAGTCTTGCCTGCGAGTTCGTGGTTAGAGTCAAGAGTAACATGCGTTTCATTTACATCAATTACTTTGAACTGGTTCCTGTTCATACTACTGCTTAATGTCTGTCCAATTTCAGGTTTCACTGGCAGATTCAGATCCGCAAGGGGTACTGCCTGAATTCTTGCTTCATCATATTCCCCATAAGCTTTTTCGGGAGGAATTGTCAAAGTCTTTTCTTCTCCTATTTTCATTCCTATTACGCCTTCGTCAAAACCCTTGATCAGCTGGCCCGAACCAACCTTAAAGGTCAGGGGGACATAGTTTCTCTGTTCTGTGTATACGCCCGCCTCTTTTGCGATTTCTTCTATGGATGTATCGAAAACAGTACCGGTTTCTAACTTTCCAGTGTAGTCCACCTGAATTGTGTTTCCGGTTTTTACAACGCGACTGTCTCCACTGCCAGCGCATCCGCTTCCGAAAAGGATACTCCCCAGAAGCAGAATGGATATAATTAAAGTTGCCCCCCTCCCCGCCCTCATTTTTTATGCCTCCACCGAAACGACTTTTATTTTGAATGTCAGGGTCTTGCCTGCAAGCTCATGGTTGAAGTCCACAATGAAGTTTTCCTCGCTTACCTCTGTGATAGTGCCCCTAAGCCCTGTTTCTGTGGCCAGCTGCATCCCCACTTCCGGAGTAAAATCGACAGCATTACGTGGCAGTTCCTTTGCGTACTCTTCCACATATTCTCCGTACGCTTCCTCGGGAGGAATTTCAAGAGTTTTTTCTTCTCCCACTTTCATCCCGACTACACCCTCGTCAAAGCCTTTAATCATCTGCCCTGCTCCCACGGTGAACGTCAGAGGTTCGTAGTTTCTCATTTGATTGTATATTCCTGCCTCAGTGGCAGCTTCCTTTTCCGAGGTATCGAAAACTGTACCATCTTCCAATTTTCCCACATAATCAACGGAAATAGTATCTCCGTTTTCGACTGGTTTGTTTAAATTTTTAATTTCTTCAGCCATAACAATCACTATGACAAATGAGAGCATGTTAGATAAACGTAATGATAAATAAGGCGTTAGAACCGGTTAAAACGATTCCTGGAAACGGGAAACACAGGAATCTTTAAACCTTATTTTTTACTTCCTTACATTTTCATTAAGTTCCTTTTGATATTCAATATATGAGTAAACAACAGTAATCCCGGCTACAAAAATTGCGGGTACAACGATGAAGTAGATTGCAAGTCCCGGGAAAAAAGCCCCGAAGATTGCTGCTATTCCTGCTATCTTGAATAGTTTCCCTCCAAGCCGGTTAGTTCTTTTCCACACTCTATCGCTGCTGAGAGTCCAGGGCGTCCTGATGCCTATGAACCAGTTCCGATCCGAATTTTCCATAAGAATCCCTATATAATAAAACAGAATCCCTATTCCTGGAGGAATCACGGCGTTGGGGCTGATCTGAATCCCTGTGTTCCATAACAGTGTCTGGAGGTGGACTGCAACCATAAACAAAATTAAAAGTACTATAAACCCGTCATAATATTTCCTGAATTTTGCTATATTTTCTTTCCTCGGGTCAATTCTCGGTATTACCAGGAACATGATTACAAGGCCCGTAATCATCAGAGGCATGAAAAAGAGCCCCCAGAGTTTCGACATATAGCCGTTTACTTCTCCCTGGGAGTTCCAGTGAGTTGCCATCTGTTCAGGTACCTGCGGGTAAAAATATATTGAAAGGATGAAGGACAGAAGGACGAGTCCTGTTATTGCGAATAAGGCTTTACGCATGTAAACTATTTTGATTTTTCAGATATTTAAAAACGTGGAGGACTTAAAGGTCTTCCAATGCTAATGGACTGGCTAAGGACCCAGTAATCCATATAAGCTTGGGAATGCTTATCGACCTTTAAGTTTTCCGAAAACCTTATCCTGGATACGATACTTTTTTTCCGGGCTTCATTCTAAACCCGGCAATCAGTGCTGCAATCCTGCCTCTATAAAGGGAACTCCCATATATCCGGGGCAGAACAACGGCACTTGCCAGGGGGTTCTCTCATAACTGGCCAAATTCTTTTTTGAATGCCCCATAGCATCTTATTTTTAATCTTTCCCATACCCCGAAAAATGGAATGTACATAAATCGAAAGATGAGAGTTATGAAAGTATGTGGATATTCTGAAAAAATTTCCGTTTATTATTCGCAGGTGACCTCAAAAATAAAAACTTCTCAATAAAATGTAGGACAAATTAGTAAATTTTATATCACATTGCCAATTTCGTAAAATAAATTAATTTAAAAACTCAATAAGTGTGGTTCAAGATATTTTTATTCTTTAAACCGAGTATTTCAACCAGACAATGCGTCTTATACAGTTTAAAATGGGGATTTACGGCAACTATTGATGTTGAGATGCTAAAATACTTTACAGGGGTTCTTCTTGTGTGGCAAATAAAAAGAGGATTATCGATTTTATTTACAGTGGCTCTTGCACTTCAGGCTATTGCTGGCAGTGCGGCAGCTGCAACGATTTATGTTGATGACGATGGACCTGGAAATTATACGACAATCCAGGCTGCGTTAAATGACGCGGTTGATGGAGATACGATTATCGTGCAGCCTGGAGCATATCCAAACGATGAACGAATCCAGGTAAATGTGTCTGTGACAATAAAAGGGGCTTCGGGATATCCTTCAGTTGGTGGTTTTAATCTATATATGTCATCAAGAATAGAGGCATTAACGATCACGAAGGGAGTTGATTTTGACCGGGCCGGTACGGAATGTACAATCCGGAACAATAGGTTTGAAGGCTGCGGTGTAAGTATGGGTAACAACTACCTGTATGGAAATCAGATAGTAATGAATAACCTCTTTACAGGGAGTCCAGCTGGTGTATCTACATTTGACAGTATTGATAATAAAATCACCGGAAACACATTCCAAAACTGTTACATAGGGATAGCATTTGGCTACGGAGGTGGCGGTCATGTCGTTACAGGAAACACATTCAAAGACTGTGATGTAGGTATACGCATAACCGATGACTCTGCTACAATATATAATAATTATTTTAGTAACGATATCAACCTGAAGCTGGAGTCTGACGGAAATGCCCAATTAAACACCTCAAAGACTGCAGGCAAAAACATCATAGGTGGTCCCTACATTGGTGGTAATTTCTGGGGTACACCTGCAGGAGATGGATTCTCACAAACACATCTTGACCAGAACGGCGACGGGATTGCAGAAGAAGCGTACAAGGTCGATGGGAATGTAATTGACTACTTCCCCCTTGTTACCCCCCGAACGGAGCCTGCACCGGTACTCCCTGTTGCAAATTTCAAGGCAAGTACGACCAGCGGTTCTGCTCCTCTTTCAGTTCTCTTTACAGACCTTTCACAAAATGCAGATTCATGGAGCTGGGACTTTGACAACAACGGACAAACTGACTCTGCTGTCCAGAATCCGGTTTATGTATATGAGGTTCCGGGAACTTATACTGTCAAACTGACTGCGATCAATCCAAACGGAACATCTTCAAAAACTGCTGCTATAACTGTACTGGAAAAAGAGAAAGAAGAAGTTGAGATCCTTCCTGTAGCAGACTTCAGCATGAATGTTACCAGCGGGAATGTCCCCCTTTCAGTTCTTTTTACCGACCATTCACAGGATGCAACATCGAGGAGCTGGGATGTTAACAATGACGGAACCAGGGACTCAAGTAAGGAAAGCTTTGTTCATGTGTACACAGTTCCGGGAACTTATACTGTTAAACTAACTGCGATCAATCCAAACGGAACATCTTCAAAAACTGCTACTATAACTGTACTGGAAAAAGAGGAAGAGGAAGTTGAGATCCTTCCTGTAGCAGACTTCAGCATGAATGTTACCAGCGGGAATGTCCCCCTTTCAGTTCTTTTTACCGACCTTTCACAGGATGCAACATCGAGGAGCTGGGATGTTAACAATGACGGAACCAGGGACTCAAGTAAGGAAAGCTTTGTTCATGTGTACACAGTTCCGGGAACTTATACCGTCAACTTGAGAGTAAGTAACCAGAACGGAACATCTTCAAAAACTGCTGCTATAACTGTACTGGAAAAAGAGAAAGAAGAAAATGAAAATAGAATTCTTCCTGTAGCAGACTTCCGTGCGAATATTACAAGTGGTTCTGCTCCTCTTTCTGTCCTCTTTACTGATCTTTCACAAGATGCAACATCGAGGAACTGGGACTTTAACAATGATGGAATTTCTGACTCTACCGATGAATCCCTTGTTTATGTGTTCACAGCTCCAGGGACATATAGCGTTAACCTTACTGCAGTCAATGTAAACGGGACAGCTTCGAAACATGCCACAATAACTGTTTCCAGTGCAGAAGAACACTACAGCAGCAGCGGAAGCAGCGGTGGAAGCAGCAGCGGTGGAGGCGGTGGTGGAGGGTCTCCTGAGCCTGCAAAGAATGTTGAAGTAAAGGAGCTTTCACAGGTATTTGTCACAAATGGCAAAGAAGTAAAGTTTGAGTTTACGAAGAAGGCAACCTGTGTTGTGTATGTGGGTTTTGATGCAAAGAAGAATGTAGGCAAGACCACAACCATTGTTGAACAATTAAAAAGTAAATCCGCACTTGTTTCCGAATTGCCTTCCGGGGAAGTCTATAAGTCCTTTAATGTATGGGTAGGAAACAGTGGATTTGCAACCTCAAAGAATATCGAAAACCCCGTCATCTGTTTCAAGGTTGAAAAGACCTGGATACAGGATAAAAAGGTAGATCAGGCTTCAATCGTCCTCAACAGGTACAGCGACAAAAAGTGGGAGCAGCTGTTGGCCAACCTCTCAGGGGAAGATGCAAATTATCTGTATTTCACAACCGATGTTCCTGGGTTTTCTTCCTTTGCAATAACAGGGACGTCAAAAGGTGCCTCTGAAAAAGTAACCGAACAAAGTACTGCTCTGGAAACCCGGTCCCTGCATAACGAAGGTAATGAAAGTATAGGTTTGGATACGGGTGCGGAGCAGGGCGAGAACACTAAATTTTCTGGTATCCCAGTCTATAATATAATTGGCATACTCTGTTTAGGCTTGATATGCGCGATCATTTATAGCCAGCTTCCAAAATGAGGGAATGAAAATGGAGCGCTTCACGGCGTTTCATTCTCAATTTTCGATCTTTTCTGTGAGGAAAGTTTTCAGAATTATTTTTGTGACCCGAAACTTGATTAAGTCTCCAAGAGCCGAGATTCAAAGAAGCAAATCTTAAAGAAGCAAATCTTAAGTTTCAGATCGGCTCATATACAAAACAATTTCAAAAAGGGATTCTATTTTAAAAAAGGACTGATATAGTAAAAGTAAAAACGAGATTATTCAAAAACGAGATAATTCAGAAATGTTTATTATTTTTAAGTGGACCGGTCGGGAATTGAACCCGAGGCCTCTACCATGCCAAGGTAGCGATCTACCCCTGATCTACCGGCCCACGTTGTATTTTGCTTCGTCAGCACTCCCTCATACACTCAGTATCTTATATAAAACTATCGCTATGTAGGCTCAGCTTCCTGTAAATAAAATTTCGGATCTGGGAAATCTTGAATATTCGAGCAAAAGTTATAAGTAGTAATTCGAGTATTAGAAGTGTTGTCGGATTGGGATGTTTTCCCGAAAAAAGCCTTTCAACTCCGGTAATTCGAAAAAAACCTGATATATGGGCCCGTAGCTTAGCCTGGTGGAGCGCACGGCTGATAACCGTGAGGTCCTGCGTTCGAATCGCAGCGGGCCCACCACAATTCAACAAATTCTTTTCGGAGAACTTTCAGGTTTTCTAAACTGCATTTACCTTCATTTCGGGCCCGTAGCTTAGCTTGGTGGAGCGCACGGCTGATAACCGTGAGGTCCTGCGTTCGAATCGCAGCGGGCCCACTATATTTTCTCTAACTTTCTACTAAATCTATTCTTTTTTGTTTCTCTGTTCTTTAATCTTTACAGGTCTTTCAGCGGAGTTTACCTGCTGGTTACTTATTTGTTTCTTATTTGTTTCTTATGCCTTCATCTTCGCTTTTACTTTCTGGTTTTTATTTCTGGCTTTTATTTCTGGTCTTTCCTCTTTTTCCTCTTTTCTTAATTTTCCTTCTTGAAAAGACCGCTCTCCTGCATCGAGCGTGGCAAGAACGCCCTAGTATGGTGAATCAGGTTGTACGGATCAGAGATCTTTGTAATTTAATCCGCTTGAACGAGCGAAATTCACTGCTATAACCCACAAATAGTCCTCTTGATCGCAGCTCAGCTAAAACCCACAAATAGTCTTCTTGATCGCAGCTCAGCTAAAACCCATAAAGTAGTCCTCTTGATCGCAGCTCAGCTAAAACCCATAAAGTAGTCCTCTTGATCGCAGCTCAGCTAAAACCCATAAAGTAGTCCTCTTGAGCGCAGCGAAAAGGACCGCGTACTCCCGAGACGCAATTCGGGCGAGACGCAATTCGGGCGAGACGCAATTCGGGCGAGTCGCAATTCGGGCTTGACAGGAACGACAAGAGACCGCGAATGATGTTGTAAGGATCAGAATTCAGGATTTTAGATAAGCCAGTTTTTCTTTTTCCTCTAAAAAATAAACTTTATCGATGTGGACACCAATTAGAAGTAGTTTTTGAAATAACATAGGGATTTTCTTAATTAGAGGTGAACTTGAAGGAAAGAAAACAATCGTAACAAAAAAGTTGTTGTTAGGAAAAAAAGTGAGGGTGGGGATAGTCCCCTTTAAGACAGAAAGGCTTCCGGACAGCAGAAATTCAGGTATTTACTGAATGAAATCCTGCCCCTAATTTCAGGCCATTCTATTCCCCATCATAAATTTCAGGCAATATGCTTCAGGCGTTCGATATTCCTCAGCACAAGTCTGCTTTCGGCTATGATTTCGTCTTCTATCTTGCTAACAATGCTGTCCATTGGAACCGTTAGCCTGTAGAGCTTGATTGGTCTGCCTTTACCTTTTGATTTCTTTTCTTCCCGGATGTTTATCCAGTCGTTTTCGCGGAGGTACCGCATTGCAACACTGACTTCCGGTTGCCTAAGGCCAGAGACTATTTCGATGCTCTGGGAAGAGATTTCCCTTCCTTTTGCCAGGCAGGTGAGGGTAAGAGCAATCGGCCTGCTGATATTGATCTTCCTGAATAATTCTATCATTTCATATTCGCTTGATCCCATGGATAGGGGAATCTCGTTCTTTATGTCGGTAGTTTCTAGAGCTAAACCACTTTCATCTACCATTAAATCACCCGAAGAACCATTATAGAGTGAATTAATATAAATATTTACTTATGTTTTATTATTAATATATATCAATCCATAATTATATCTCAAACTGTTTTTATGGTTGACATTCTATCTAATCTGTCTAATGATTCTGTTTTTCTTAATTGCTTGCAGTTAACACTTAGGAGGCATTTTTTCTATAAACGGTGTGAAGTGCCCTGACTTGCCTCTTATTAAAATAATTCTTTTATTAAAATAATTCTTTTTATACTTCCGAATCTTTATCTCTTTATAATTCTCTCTTTATAATTAATTGCCATATCATAAAATGCCAGTTTGCAGGTAGATCGGTAGATATATCAAAGATTTGTGGAACTAATTTGTGGAACTAATTTGTGGAACTAATTTGTGGCACTAAGACCTGGATTCGGCAGGACAGCGTTAAATTTTTCGAGTAGAAATAATTTGTTGTAGAAACAATAGGTGCTAAATATATTGAATAATTGATAAAATAATTATGGGGATCTCAAACCTGAACTGGAGTAAAAAAGAGAAAGTAAAAAGAGGATAAGAAATCTTTAATTTAACTGCCTTTTTGTGGAAAGGTATTCTCGGGTTATATTACCAGGTTTTTTATTTTAGAACGACCTTTCCCATATGAGATTGTAAGAAAAAATTGCTTTAACTCTATTTTTTCACCGATTCTTCAGGAAAGGTTCTTGAGACGTTCTATGTTTTGGAATATGGTATTGCTCTCAGCAATGATGTTTTCTTCGATTGTGTCAATAATTTTATCCATCTGGACTGTCAGTTTATACAGCTTTACCGGCCTGCCTTTGCCCTGGTTCTTCTTTTCTTCCCTCATATCTATCCATTCATTTTCCCGAAGGTAACGCATTGCAATGCTGACTTCCGGCTGTCTCAAGCCTGATACCATTTCTATACACTGGGAAGAAATCTCTTCTCCTTTTGAGAGGCATGCAAGTGTTAAGGCTACAGGTCTGTTTATATTAAGCCTCCTCAAAAGCTCGACCATTTCGTACTCAACCTCTCCCATTTTAAAATCATTTTTTTCTGATGTTAACCCATTATCTGCCACAACTATCATCTGCCGTTTATACCCTTAGAGCACCTTATATTCAGCTCCGGTATTATGTTTTATCCAGTATCATCAGATCATGGAAATATATTATTTTCAAACGAACAACTTTAATGAATTTTAATGAATTATTTATTTCAATTATTTCAAATGGATACTCTTTAATTCAAATGGATACTTTCTAATTTTTGTATTTAAATTTAAAATTTTGGAAAGTGCCGACAAATCTGACACCTTATTTCATTTAAATAATAATACTCTCTCCCTATATATAATTATATGCATATAAAAACTTTCTGACAATTAGAGGCATTAAATTTATCTCTGAAATCTATGGAGCGACAGATTACGGAACAAACTGAGCAACATGAGTTTTTGCAGTTCTCCATTCAGGTATATATAGGAGTAAAACATTTGAGAACATATATTATCCGATCTGAGGGTTTTAACCAGAGTACAACTGAAATTGATGTGCGTTAAAATCTCCTTTCTCTTTTAAAAATATCCGGTTTTTGCAACTATTTAACTCCAATTGTCCGTTTTGGGTTATTCTTTCATTTTTTCAGGCAAGCCTTAAATACGAATCCCTGTGAGATTTAGTATAATGATTGATGGGACGACTGACAGGCTGAACAAAGCTGCCGTATTTATCTGCCACTGCAGCGGGAACATTTCCGAACACGTTGATATAGATGCTGTAAAAAAAACCCTTAAGGCAGAAGGGATCTCGGTTTTTGATTATGAGTACCTGTGTTCAAGCCAGGGGCAGTCCCTTATTAAAAATAAGATTATGGAAGGGAATCTGGACAGGGTAGTAATAGGTTCGTGCACTCCTTCCAAGCATGGTACTCTCTTTAAAAAGTGCATCCAGGAAACCGGATTGAATAGGGCAGGGCTTGAAATTGCAAATTTAAGGGAACAGTGCGCCTGGGTGCATCCTGAAAGAACAGGAGCTACTGAAAAAGCTCTTTCCCTCCTGCGGGCCAAGCTAAAACGCCTGGAAAACATAGAACCTCTGGACGAAATAAAAGTGGATATTGCTCAGCAGGCCCTTGTTATAGGTGGGGGGATAGCAGGAATTACAACTGCTCTGAACCTTGCAGATAACGGGATTTCCACCTTCCTTGTTGAAAAAGATTCCAGCATAGGCGGGCAGATGGCGAAAATAGGGAAGATATTTTCCCCTGACAAACTTGCGGAAGAGTGTGCAATGTGCTCACTCAGCCCTCTGATGAACGAGGTTGCAGCCCACCCGAAAATTACACTTTTAACCTGGACCGAAGTTGAAAGCCTGAGTGGAAGCGCAGGAAACTTTACTATCAGGTTAAAGAAGAAGCCAAGATATGTGAAAGACAGCTGCACAGCATGTGGAAGGTGCAGCCGGGTCTGTCCTACCCTGGTTGAAGACGAGTTCAACTGCGGCTATATGGACAAAAAGGCAATTTCTCTTCGCTTCTCTCAGTCAGTCCCCAAGATTTACTGTATTGATCCCGATTATTGCCTCCAGTTAAACGGGGAAGCCTGCGGAAAATGTGCAGATGCCTGTAAAACCGGAGCAATTGATTTTTCCCAGAAGGAAGAAATTGTTGAACTTAACGTAGGTGCAGTTGTTGTTGCCACCGGTTTTGAGGAGTATGACGCATCCCAGAAACCCCAGTACGGATACGGAATTTTTGAAAATGTGTTGACCCAGATGGAACTTGCCCGAGTCCTCGGCATCAATGGCCCTACAAAAGGGGAACTTCTGAGGATCTCCGATTTCAGTAAAGCTTCTGCAGTTCCAACTCCTGCAGCCTGCACTTCAGGGCGCGAAAGTTCCTCTGCCCCTTCCTCTGACTCTTCCTCTGACTCTTCCTCTGACTCTTCCTCTGATCCTTCCTCTGCTCTTTCCCCTGGTGCCGAAACGCCGAAAAGAATAGTCATGATCCAGTGCGTGGGCTCAAGGGACGAAAAAGAGGGGGGAAACCGCTACTGCTCCAGATACTGTTGTATGGCGGCTCTGAAACACGCAAGCCTGGTTAAGAAAAAATATCCTGAAATGGAAATCACAATTTGCTATATTGATATAAGGGCTTTTGGTTTTTATGAAAACTATTACCGTGCAGTTCAGGAAACCGGAGTCAACTTTGTGAGGGGAAGGCCTGCCGAAGTTGTAGAAAAGCCGGACAAGAGCCTTGTTGTAAGGGTCGAAGATACCCTTTCCCAGAAAATGAGGGAACTTCCTGCTGATCTTGTTGTACTTTCCGCGGCCATGACCCCTTCTCCGGGGACCAGGAAAATTGCCAGTGTGCTGAACCTGAGCCAGGACGAAAGCGGCTTTATTAAGGAAAGGCACTCCAAATTAAAACCAGTAGACAGTTCCCTTGACGGAATCTTTGTTTGCGGGACTGCCCAGAGCCCTAAAGATGTTACGGATACCATTGCTCAGGCCGGACTTGCAGCTATAAGGGCGAGGGCTTTCATTACGGACAGCCCGAAAATGCTGGATAACGAAATTGCAGTCATCAACCAGGTGCTCTGCACACGCTGTGGAGAATGCCTTAAATGTCCCTTCGAGGCTCTCTCCCTGAATGAGAGCGGAAGGGTTGTTCTTGATCCACTTATTTGCACGGGCTGTGGGTACTGTACCGAGCTCTGCAAGGATGGAGCCATCCAGATCGCGGGCTTTACGAAACCCCAGCTAAAAGCCGAGATAGAGGGTGTGCTCGAAGAAGGAGATGTGCTTGGCTTTGTAAACAGCGGGATTTCTTCCCTTACCTGTGATAATATAGGTAATAGTGTGCTCACATACCCTTCAAATGTTAAATTGATTAAGGTCCCTACATGCCTGGTAGTGGACAGAGACCTGGTGTTGCATGCCTTTAAGCACGGGGCTTCATCTGTCCTTTTTGTAGAAGACCCGCCTGACAGCCCGAGAGCCGAGATAATATATCCTCTTACTACCAGACACGTTGAAAAACTCAAAGAAGAACTTGGAGATTCAGGAAACCGGATCTATTTCAAAAAAACCTATGTCCCGAACACAAAAGGGCTTGCAGGAACTTTTATCCGCCTTGCTCGGGAAGGAGAGGTGATTAGATGAAGCCATATGTAAACAAATTCGATACCCCCGAGTGTAAAACTCTTGCAGAGACCGCAAAAAAAAGTATCCGAACCCCTGAATCCATGGGACTGGACCGCTGTATTCAGTGTGGAGCCTGCACCGCTTCCTGTCCTGCAGCCCGGTTTACGGATTACAGCCCCCGGCAGATTGTGAAAAAGGTGATAGAAAACGACCGCAGCGTGCTTGAATCTGAAATGATCTGGTCCTGCTTCTACTGCTATTCCTGCAATTTACGCTGTCCCAGGAACAACAGCCCTGCAACAATCGTGCAGGTGCTGCGACAGATGGCTATCAACGAAGGAATCGGGGTTGAAAAGCTTGCCTATTTCCTTGAAATTGGAGAATTCCTTGCAGAAAACGGAGCCAGTAAGGTCCCGGGCGCCGGTGTCAAGAATATGGAAAAAGACCTTGGGGAGCGCTGGATTGGAATTAAAAGGAATCTGGAGCCTATCCGTTCCGAACTGGGGCTCAGCTCCAGGGATGTCAGAGATACCCATGGGGAAGTCCAGGCTATTCTTGAGAGCACGGGTTATTTTGAAAGGGAAAAATGGATTAAAGCAAGGATCCAGGAAAACAAAATTCACGGGTTCCTGAAGCCCGCCGGGACTAAAAACGAAAAAAAACGGGGAGGCTTCGGCTTTGAAAGCGATAGAGAGTATACCGGACAGCAAGCTCTTACTGTTTAAGAGCTGCATGGTCGGGCAGGAATACCCTGGAATAGAAACAGCTACCAGTTACGTGTTTGACCGGCTCGGGGTGGATTACTGTGTAAACGATGAGCAGTCCTGCTGCACGGGGATCGGGCACTACACCGATGTCTTTGAGGGGCTCACAACAGCAGCCATTGCAGCCCGGAACTTTGCAGTCGCCAAAAAGTGCGGGTATCCCAACATAACCTGTCTCTGTTCAACCTGTTATGCCGTAAATAAGGATGCATGTGAACTCCTTAACAACAACACTGAGGTCCGGGAAAAAGTTAATTCCATCTTCAGAGAAAAAGGTTTAGATGACCTGGTTTACGAAAAGGGCGATATGAACCCGCGGACCAACATCTATCATGCAGTTGAGGTCCTCCTGAGTAAAGTCAGCCGGATCCCTGATGAGAAGAAATTCGATTTCTCAGGAGTTAAAACAGCCTCTCATCATGCCTGCCATTACTATAAAGTCAAATATCTTGATGTAGTCGGAAACCCCGAAAACCCTCAGCTTATAGATACGGTAGCCGAAGCCTGCGGGGCATCCCCTGTCCGCTGGTACGAAGATCGCTCTCTTACCTGCGGAATGGGTTTTTCTCAGATCCACCTTAATAAAAACACCTCTCTTCAGGTAACAAAAGCAAAGCTTGACAGCCTTCAGAGGGAGGGGGTAGAACTGATGCTCCATATGTGTCCTAACTGTCAGATACAGTACGACCGTTACCAGCCCGTAATTGAAAAAGAGTTCGGGGTAGAGTACGACATGGTGCACATGAATATTGCCCAGTTCGTAGCTCTTTCAATGGGAGCAGATCCCTACAAAGTATGCGGTTTCCAGACTCACTCCGTGCCTCTGGAAGGTTTTCTTGAAAAGATGGGAATAATATAAAGCCTGATTTAAACCCCGCTTTAAAGTTGAACCTGTCATCTTTTTTATTTTGATTTTCTCTTTTTTCAGGCACCTTTCATGCAGGGCTTACTGTATACTGTCGATTTTGGAGCAAAAATTAGTCTCAAATTTGATACCTTGTTCCAGCTTCATACCAATATATGTTTTTGAGAGATGTTGTAGAAATAGGGCAACTTATCATGATTCCTCTCTTAACTGAAGATGCATGAATTAGGTTTGTAAATTATGCATAGAAGATCTTGTGCGAATCCTGGGCTAACATATATCCATGGAAATTTATTGACCTATAGACCTAAACTTTTGCAATGACAGTTACAATACAACTTTAAAATATTTATTCTATAACTTTTTTATAAATAATGAACTGCGAGAATATATAAACATGTTTACGGATCTATTTACAGAAGTTATTATGCCATACAATGCAAAAGAACCGAGAAAAAGTGTAAAATCAGAATGGAGAATGAGGGCTGCTGATTTTGAGACCAGTGAACCCTCCGAAGTTATCAGGTCATATGGGGGATCTGATCAAAAAGAGACCGTTGGAAAATGGATCAGCGATGATGTGTATGTCTCAATTGACGGTATTAAAAGCAGTGGGGGAATGCCCTATAAATTATGGACGAGAGACGAACCAATTCCAATATCTCCTACAGAAGCTCGTACATTGATTAGAGCACATCTGATCAGACGTGTAAAAAAATAATCATTTGAAATTATGTTCCTCCATGCCTCAATGAAAAAAATGTGCAACATGCCATAAATCAAATACTTTTTTAATCAGTGACCGTATTCGGGGGAAGTCACTGAGTTGGTGATATAAGAGAATTCACTGGATAATGGCTTTGGATCTGTGACCTCAATTTAAAAGGAAAGTCACTGACGAAAAGTAGCTGAAAACCTTGGCATGGGCTTATCTTATATAAGACTGCTAAATATTTATTACTTCAGGAGTGCAGAGGGTCACGAATATCCAGTCCTTTAGAGGCTGTCCGACAATTACTGCCAATAATAACTGAATTCCTTTTTTTTCGGTTTTAAGGCTTTAGATTCCTCAATTTTTACATATTTATTACCCAAAAATCGAATTATCGGACAGCCTGTTTAGGGTGGGGTGGCCACATGCAATTTGATTTTGATTTTGATTTTATCTTTTTTCAGGTACTTTTATGCAGGGCTTACTTTTTCCCGGCTTTATTCTGTAAATTCTGAAAACTCAGATTGATTTCTCCCAGCCCTGTCCCATATCAACGAGAGGTCTCAACTCAATGATCTCGAAGGTGGCAGTTGCGTATATCATCTTTGCCGCTTCCTCACCGGCCATTTTTGCGATCTGGCTTTTGATCATATCAAGCATTTCTCCTGAAGTCGCAGATTCTTTCATCTTCAGATAAACCCTGATCCCTTTCCAGCTCATAATATCTGCTCCTGGCTCCATTATCAGGAACATTGCGTAAGGGTTCTCCTGAAGGTTTGCAAACGTGCGGTTCTTACCTGTTGCAACTACAACGGTCTTTTCATCGGTCATCTGAGGCGAACCTAAAACAGCCGAATCTACCTTTCCGTCTTTACTTGCTGTGCTGAGAACCCCAATTCTCGGTTGCTTGTTAAAGTAGTCCATCAATTTTGACGTCATGTTAAATCCCCTATCACAAATTTCTTTTCTCGCCCTTCTCCTGAAAAATTGAATGAGCAGGCCGCTTGATCCGAAAGTACTGCCCGGAAAAGAGCTTTATTGGATATACAAGCTGCGATAAATATGAGTCGTGAGTATGTTTAATACTTCGCTTGATGTAAGAATTCCATTCTGAATTCAATTGGGGATTTTTTTATTTCAGAATATTCATTTGAGATTCCCCCGGCATCATATAAAATAAATTGATATAGTTTCAGACTTATCTTTTTATATATGTTGGGTAAAGATCATGTTTCTATAACACTTGGAACAGTATTTCCATTTACGATTCCACTTATATTTTCAGATAACCCGCAGCCTGTATATGCCTTCTGTGTACTTGTGGCTGCTATCATAGGCTCGCTAACACCTGATGCAGACTGTGGTGGAAAGCCCAAATTACACTATGATTTCAAAATCGTTTATGATCTCATGGTTCCTCTTCATAAGCTGATAGTTTTTTCTTTCAGTTTCTTCAATTTAAAAGAAAAAATGAATCTTGAATACGTTGTAGAGGAACAACATAGAGGTGTAATGCATTCTCCTATTGGAGTATTAATAAGCTCCTTTGTACTCACTTTGTTGACAACAATAGTTGGCTATTTCATTTTCCATGGAATAAATGCTACTCTTATAGGTTTCTTATTCTTAGGTTTGATATCTGGGCAATTCTTACACTTACTCGAAGATTCCTGCACGGTTTCCGGGATAAGGTGGTTATTTCCATTTGGAACCGGCGAATTAAAAGGTAGTATTTACACAGGTAACAAAATAGAAGGAAAAAAGGATATCAGGCCTTTATTATACAGAATCTCTCTATTGTTTTTCTCTGCAGGGTTGTTGATCCTTCATTCGCTGGGGGCTATAGACGTAAACGACTCGGGTATTTACCTCCTTATTTTTGCATTTGTTGCGTTAATATGGGGTTTGATATTTCTTACCGCAAAAATTGATAACGATAATCTATGGATGCAGGATGCTAAAAAGGTCCGGGAATTAGAGAGAGCAGTAAATAGAATTGGGAAGCAAGATACTGTAAAAAAAAGAAGGAATCTTGGGAACAAAAGATTGTGAGATTTAAATGAGGTTGAGCTAGAATCGAAAAAAAGAACGAGAATTAAGAGGGTAAACCTTAGAAGGTAATTATAGGTCAATTCCAGCCTATCTGGAGAAAAGTTTCCAAGGAAACTTAAGAATGAAGTTTAATAACCTGAGACTGTGAATGGCTGGAATCGTAAAGAAAAAAGAGCAACTTCACGCAACTGTGTCTCACTGGATCAAAAAACGATGTTTAGAGTTTAGCTGAAACTCCTAAGTTTTCAAGCGGTTCTGACATAGCATCCCAAGCACTATCCGAGTTCTTCGGGAAGTACGATTACATAAAAACCAAAGAATCAAAGGAAAGTGAAGATAGAATTCCTGATTTGTTTGATGCTCTCCTGAAATCAAAAGAAGGCAAATAATGGCTTCAATCTGCTTTTAAGGCGGAAAAAGAGCCTTAATAATGAGGATAAGTCCCGGAAGGTAATTATTGATTAACAATTAGTACTTTCAAGGAAAAGAAACCTCTGCATAACTACTGAGATGATCTCTTACCGCGTTCTGGAGTGGTAAAATTATTCAGTTATTTACGCATACATTGATTATTTATCAGGAGTTCCATCAAATTGGAAAGAACACTTTGTTTATTATTTCTTTTTATACTTAGGACACACCGCGAAATAAAATAGGCAACTTTTTAGACTGTACTCAACCATTTTCACAAGCAAGCCGCTCGAGTAACTTCCAAAATAATTATGCGTTACCGAGGTTATTTCGTAACGAGTCCTTAACAAAATCTCTATATCTCTTAATCTCTCTGTTTCTACTGGATACATTTAGAATGCAGCTCTTCTTTTGAACCCAATTTGCAATGAACTCTTTTTGTCTATCAGTGAATTTTATTTTATCAAGTTCATTTCCTATTTCCATGTAATCGCGATCTTCAGACCATATCAATAAAATATTAGTTAGAGGACTCAGATCTATTGTATCGATAAGCTCTTTAACACCCGGTTCTTTCGAACTGAGATTCAGTTCCAAAAAAATGGCAAATAGGCAAAACTCTCCAAAGATGGCTGCAGAATCTGAGTAATTAAATCCAATACTCAACTCATTTTTCTCACAACTAAGATTCTGAGACTCATTTCGCGAAAAATAAGGTGCCCAGTTTGTATACATTTCTGTCCCAGATAAATATGTTTCTTTTATATCAAGGGGCAGAGAGCACTCTAAACAAAATTCTCCAATTCTCTTTAATGTCTCTGATATTGTCTCTATATTTTGCTCTACATATGAATAAAAAACTTGATTTCCTGGATGACTACCATATTCAAACGTATTACTTAACAATCTTTGTCCAATCCCAGAAGTACGAGTGTTTGGAAGCATAGAATTAGAATAATCAAATAATATCCCTTTCAGACCATACAGTTTAAGGATAAGTTCTATTTTGTTATCAAATATGACATTGTAAGATTGTATACATAAATGTATATTCTCTTCAAAAACAGACTTGTTATGTGCATAACATTCTTTTATTATATCAATTGATACATTATCCCAGTAAAGTTGCTCTTTTTTATCAAAATCTTTGCCCATATTTAGAGATTCATTCAATCCAAAACCTATCTCTGCGGCTAGTATTGCTTCATACTCGTTTTGGCTATTAATATAGTATAATATCAAATTATTTAATGTTTCAACAACCTTGGTTCGGTTTTCTCTAACAGAATATTTTAAGTCTAAAATTGGTTTAATGGGATCCCCTAAATGCAAAATCTCTGTTTCAAATTCTCCTGATTCTATCATTTTTTCAATGGTATTTTTCCCAAGACAAAGAGAGAATTCAAAGCACTCTTTTGTAATTTCCTTAACTAAGTTTGGATTTGGAGTCATAAATTCCAAGCTTCTTGCTGCAAAGGATAGTAAATTTTTACGTTCCATAGTCGTTGATTCCTTTGCTACGCTCAATATAGTAGAAAGTATTTTATCTGTAGCACTTTCTGAGTATTCTCCCCTTATCTGAAATGCTAACTGAATTACCACATCCCATTCTCTTCTTTTAATTTTTGGAATCAGCTCATTGGTTAATTCTTTTGTTTCCTCATAATTTCTACAAAACCAATCTGCTGTGAAATATTCCAAAAAAGTCCTGTGTGTGAATTTATATAGCTCTTGGTCCTTCGTGGAACCAATGGCAGTAAGTATCCATGCGCTCCCCCTTGAGAACTTTACAAAATCTGTTGCCACCGCTTTGGCTTCATCTTTATCTTCATAGGTAGAGGGGTAAAGATACTCGGTTGATTTCTTTATTAATTCCTCCTCACTTACACCTTCTTTTGAAGATTCGTTTGTATATATCCAATGAGCCAGATGAGAAATTAGAGATTCTATTTTTGAGTCTTGTATCGTGATTTCGGGATTAATTCCTCTATGTTTATCCCATTTTTTGAACAACATTTCGGCGCATTTTTGATATATTTTAGGCCTATTTTCTGGAATGTAATTTTCTTGCTTATATATATTGCACATTAAAGATAACATTAAAGAATTAGAACGAAGATCAGAGACTTTTTCGCTTTCTATCATGAAGCGCTTTGCTTTCTCACTTCTTTCATTTGGCCTTAATTCGAAATCTAGATTAAACCATTTTTCGACATATTCTTTTATTTGAGCTTGATTAAAACAAGTCATTTCATATATCTCAAACATATCTTCTCTTAAAGCGGCTTGCTCATAACCTATTCTACGTGAAGTGATTATTATTGGAATCGACGGATAAAGAGCGCAGAATGATTCTATTTC
This sequence comes from Methanosarcina sp., assembly GCF_028693135.1. Classification (GTDB taxonomy): domain Archaea; phylum Halobacteriota; class Methanosarcinia; order Methanosarcinales; family Methanosarcinaceae; genus Methanosarcina. The sequence continues at coordinate 1,109 of NZ_JAQUVZ010000016.1, read as the reverse complement.
GTTTACCATTTTTTCTCTATATCTTGTATCTATAAGTTCATCAAGTCCATCAAATATTAACAAAATATATCCGTTTAATAGCAGATATTCAAAAGTGCCTTTTGGTGGTTCTATTTGAAAGTCATTACTGAACTCTTCATTTATGAAATCGATAATCGAAATATTATTTTTCGTTTTTTCGGCATGATAATCTCTAATCACCACTACAAAAGGAACCATTTCTCTTCCTGCAAAAAGTCGTTCTGAATATCTAGCAGAAAGTTCATAGCATATTTTTTTGGTGAAGGTAGTTTTTCCATTACCTGGATCACCCAACAATACAACACGATGTACTTTTGAAAGAAAATCAAAAAACTCGAAAGGGTTATTATTTTCATTTTCTTTACTTCTCTTGATGAAATTTGGGCAGACATAGATTTTCTCGATGGGTTTTCTTACACCGCCCTCAAAGTTTGAGATTTTTATGTATTCATTTCTGTTTTTCAAGACATTGCGGTATTTCTCAAAAAACTCCTTAATTTCTTTGAAATTTAATTCATCTGTTGAGAGAAATTCTATATTTTTTTTGATTCCAGTTAATTCATCTATAATTACTTTTGAATGATAATTTGATGTAGCTAATAGTGCTGCAATTTCCCCATTAGAAATTTGCTTGTTGAGTGTTTCTTGACATCCTTTGAGAAATATATTAAAAAGTAATGAAGAAAGACCCGAAATTATTTCCTCTTTAATCTCAAAGTAGTTTGACAATAAAAGCGTGAATTCTTTGTTAATCATTTCAATGTTTTCATGAATGTTATCTTGATGTATATTTGCTGCATATATTTGGCGTATTATACACTCAATTCCAGGATACTTAAAAAATAGGCATATCGATTTACACAGGCTGTCTCAAAACTATACACGATCGTACATTTGGGTAAGAAATATCGAAATGCTTATCTTCTTTAAAAATAATTATTTCTTAAAAAGTATACTTTTTAAGAAATTAATACCAGTGTTTCACCATGTTCAAAAGGTACGATCAAAAGCAGCAATTTTTACTTCCATTTAACTTGGAAGAGTTTGTTCCTGAAAATCATATTGCCAGAGTGCTAAACGACATCATA
>NZ_JAQUVZ010000086.1 GCF_028693135.1 Methanosarcina sp. | reverse complement strand
CTTATTTTACAAAAAAACGATGATTTATACAGTTTAAGCGAATACAAAACAGCCAGCGAGGGTTCACTTCATCCCCGACCTAAAGGTCAGGGTATTCGTGACCCTCTGCGCTCCCATAGTAATAAAACCCTAATTTGACAGAAGCATACATTTTATTATGTATAAATGGGCTTTATGCTCCTGTTTTCGTCATACAATTCAAAGTTCCATCGTGCGTCTTTTGATTTTTGAATGTTTTCATTTTTCCAAAATGTGCTGTGCCGATGCAATGCGTTTTTTATAAAAAAATACTGTACTAATTAGTGGAATCTGTCAAATTTGGGATAAAAAGTATAAAAGAATCAAAATCTTCGAAAAATCCTGATTAAGCGGAATTTTCGGAGAAATTGAATGACTTCAGGTCTGAAAACCAGTCACAAATCATATAAATAGCCTGAATAAAGGCTTTTTAGCCCTTTACAAGTATTCCTATCAGGTCTGAGGCTTTTACCAGCCCCATTGAACCCTTTTTGACTGATTCCTCATCAAAGGTTTCCACACCATCCGAATCAGCTTTATCAGTTCTGTAAACCGCAAACGGGATGGGATCCCTTGTATGAGTCTTTATAGAGATTGGGGTCGGATGGTCAGGCAATACAAGAATCGTAAACGGTTCATCGGAGGTTTCGGCATGTTTAAGGATAGGAGCAACTATCCGGCTGTCAAAATCCTCAACTGCCTGCATTTTTTTATCAATGCTTCCTTCGTGCCCTGCCTCGTCAGGAGCTTCAACGTGAACGAAGACAAGATCCCTGGTCTTCAGGACTTCAATAGCTGCGCTGGCTTTTCCTTCATAATTGGTATCCAGATAACCGGTTGCTCCGGGGACTTCAATTACATCCAGCCCTGCATAGATTCCAATGCCTTTGAGCAAATCCACTGCCGAAATAATAGCTCCTTTCTTCCCGTAAAGTTCCTGAAAAGACTTAAACTTCGGGGCATAACCCTGTCCCCAGACCCAGATAGAGTTTGCCGGGTTTTTGCCCTCCTGTACTCTTTTCAGGTTAACAGGGTGCAGTTCCAGAACAACCATAGATGCCTCAATCAGCCCTGAAAAAAACTCACCGTCTTTTCCTCTGGGAAGATAACTATCCTTTCGTTCTCCTGTGATATCATGCGGAGGCGTACATTCCGTTTCTGCCCCCAGATTATCCCCGGCAACAATAAGATGCCTGTAACTTATACCCGGATAAAACCTGACTTTCTCAGTACTGAGTTCGGAATCAAGTGTCTCGATAAGAATCTCTGCTTCATCACTGCTTATATGTCCTGCACTGTAGTCTTTTATAGTCCCGTTTTCTACGGTAATAAGATTACACCTGAAAGCTACATCGTCAGCTTCAAGAGCCACTCCCATACTCGCAGCCTCCAGAGGAGCCCTTCCTGAGTAATAGGCTGCCGGATCGTACCCGAGAATTGACATGTTTGCAACGTCACTTCCGGGAGGAAAACCATCAGGTACGGTCTGTGCGAGCCCGGTTCTTCCGCGCGCTGCAATGGAATCCATAGCAGGTGTTCGAGCTGCCTGTAAAATGGTCCTGCCACCCAGCTCCTCTATCGGGTAATCCGCCATTCCGTCTCCTATAAGTATGGCATATTTCATTGCTTCACCTTTTTCCAACTGCTTTACCCCTTTCATCTTGTAGATAAAATATATCACTTTCCACCGGATACCTGCAACGATATTTTACTGGCATCTTCCAGCAGGCTTTTTCTGCCGATCCTAAAGTTTCAGTTCTTATACCCATTCTACACAAACATTATAATATAGTATCCATATCCTATACACGACAGGTTCTCAGCTTAAAATATAGTAAGAAGCTGGAGAGCCGGAGCATGCTGTTCTTTACAGGCAGGATTATATATAAAGAAGCGACCTGTAAGCATAACAGGATTTATTTTAGATTGTCTCAAAATATATAATTAGTGCTAATGTCAGATTATAATTAATGCTAATGTCAGATTAGCCTGAATACTGATCATGATGGTCAAAATTAACTAAAAATCAAAATACTAGGACTAACATATTACAAAAAAGAGAAATGTTAGGATATCCGACTTAATACCAAAACGTGATCTGATCATGAAAATTGTAATGAAATTTGGAGGAACTTCCGTTGGAGACGGAAAAAAAATCCGTCACGTTGCACATCTCCTCAAAAGATACTATGAGGAAGGCAACCAGATCGTGGTGGTAACCTCGGCACTCAGTGGAGTAACCGATAGGCTTCTGGAAAATGCACACCTTGCCTCAACAAAAGGTAAGGTTTCTCTTGTAAAAGAATTTAAAACAGAGCTTACAAACAAACACCACGAAGCCGTAAGGGATGCCATTGACGAACCCAATGTCGCAAAAGACGTCCTCCAGATCCTTGACCTCCGGATTGAAGAGCTCGAAAAAGCTTTGATCGGGATCTGCTATCTGGGCGAACTTACCAACAGGTCAATCGACTATATCTCCTCCTACGGCGAACGGCTGGCGACTCCGATCGTTTCAGGTGCTGTCCGCTCCCTTGGGATCTCATCAATCGAATACACCGGAGGAGAGGCAGGGATTGTAACTTCATCGGATTACGGAAATGCCCGCCCTCTTGAAAAGACATACGAGCTTGTATCAAAGAGGCTTGCGTGCAGGCTTGAGTCCCATATTCTTGTGGTCACAGGCTTTATAGGGGAAAATGAAGACGGGATAATCACCACTCTTGGCAGAAGCGGGTCTGACTTCTCGGCTTCCATCCTTGGTGCAGCCCTGAAAGCCGACGAGATCTGGCTCTGGAAAGAAGTTAATGGGATCATGACAACTGACCCAAGAATCGTCCCCGAAGCAAAGACAATCCCGCAGATATCCTATGCAGAAGCCATGGAGCTCTCTTATTTTGGGGCAAACGTGCTACACCCGCGCACCATTGAACCTGCAATGCGAGAACATATTCCTGTACGTGTCAAGAACACCTTTGACCCGGAGTTCCCGGGTACACTCGTGGTGTCAGAGAAATTCCAGTGCAAGCACGTAGTAAAAGCGGTAAGCCTGATCAAAAATGTAGCCCTTATTAACATCTCAGGTGCCGAAATGGCAGGGACAGTCGGGACTGTGGCAAGGCTTTTTACCGCACTTGCAAAGGCAGGAGTAAACGTCGTGATGATCAGCCAGGGGTCTTCCGAGTCAAATCTCTCTTTTGTGATCAGTGAGTCCCATGTGGAATCTGCATTAAATGCCCTCCATGCTGAGTTCAACCGTGAAATCGTAAAGGAAATCACTTCAGATAGAAATGTCTGTGTGGTCGCGGTTGTGGGTGCAGGCATGGCAGGAACCCCGGGAGTGGCGAAACGGGTATTCGGGGCACTTGGAAATTCAATGATTAATATTATTATGATCAGCCAGGGGTCTTCCCAGTACAATATCTCTTTCGTGGTCAGGGAAGACGACGCATTTGCTGCAGTCAAAACCCTGCATGACGAATTCGAACTCTACAATGGAAATGGAATTGAAAAACAGCTATGAAGCAGGCAGGAAGGGTCAGAGAGTGAGCGAAAAGCACCTAACGTACGCAGATTCGGGCGTGGATATAACAGAGGAAGAAAAAACAGTCAAAACCCTGATCGACAAACTGAGTTATGTTCGAAAAGGAATTGGAGCCCCTCTTACAGGGATAGGTCACTATGCAGGGCTCCTGGACTTCGGGGAGTATGCCCTTGCCATGACAACGGACGGTGTTGGCTCAAAAGTCCTTATTGCAAACGAGATGCAGCGCTGGAACACCGTGGGAATAGACTGTATCGCAATGAACGTTAACGACCTTCTGGCGATAGGGGCTGAACCTGTAGCCTTTGTGGACTACC
>NZ_JAQUVZ010000062.1 GCF_028693135.1 Methanosarcina sp. | reverse complement strand
GGTATAAAAACAGGATTTATACATCATAATTCTACAGAAATTTTAGAAAATTGAGTAAACTTTATATAAAAAGATTGGAAAATTCTAGACCGCCCAAAATGGAAAAAAGTTAACCGCCCTTGACAAAATGAAGAAGGTATATATCCCCTTTGAAATTAAAAGGCTGTTTGTAGTAGAATACCGAAATAGTTTTAGAGTTATAAATAACTCACTCCTGCATAAATAGCTCAAATTAATAGGTTTTACCGTAAAACCTGTGTATCAATATAGCTGAAAAAATACAAAAAAGAAACTCTAAAGCTTGGTGAAGTGCCACATGGAGTAATAACAGATTTAATCCTAAAATTAAATTACTCTATGCTGTAGCTCAAAAACTCTCATAGCAACATCATAGGTGTAAATATACCATAACTAAAATTTATCAAATATCATTTCTATAGCTTTCCCATGAGAATTATAATCATTTCCTGTACTTATGTCGATTTTTCGATCCCATATTTTTTGTACAAGATTGTTGTATCCTGCTATTTTTCTTACTTTTTTATCCACTCTGTATAATGATGTAATAGGTCTCCTTAGCCACCATTTCTTTATCCATTCGATTGGTTGACATAATATGGCAGTAGAATACGATGTTGGGTCTGTAGGTTTTATCGCTGGTGCTACAAGTTCCATTGAGTAATTTAAACCTTCTTTAAATGATATAATCTCCGAATTTTTATAATTACTTGATACATCTTCTAATAATTCTTTCTTTTTATTTATCGCTTTTTTCTTGTCTTCGATAGACTCAGAGTTTTTTATGTCTCTATCAATTTTAGAGAGTTTATCTCGGAAAGATTTGAAATCAGATCTCATGTCTAACAAGACAGAGGGTAATTGTTTACACGATTTAGCCTCATCCAATGCTAACGCTGTGAATGGTGGAATAGGGAATGTTGTTGATTTTATATGATCATCAATCTCTTTGATATCAAACTCTAATAGCTCAGAAATTCTTTGATATAATTCTCTTGGTACTGATTTATATGCCCGATCTATATATGAAGCAATATAAGGTACTCTTAAAAAGTCTGGGTAGTAATCTACATTGTTTATATGAGACACCAAAAGGTATCCTGCCGATCTGTATATATAACTTTGACTAGCTCTGATGTTATCTGGTAAACTAGGATAATATATTAAAGTGTGAAGCCAATCCATAAGTTTATCAAGCGAATTATTTTTTAAGTTATCACTAGTAACAAATACATGATGTTCGACAGAATAGCCACATTCTCTGTAATAAGAACAACACCCACTATCCTCAGATCTGGGACGTACATCGTCTATTTGATAAGGAGATATACCATGATATTTTTTGCTATCATCATTAGTTGTATCATAGTAATCTGTCTCTAAATTTTTTAATTTAGGGTCGACACCCATTTCCCAAAATGTATCCGTTGAAAATTCTACTAAAAAACCAGGCATGTTTTCGATAATTCTTTTTACTTCATCTCTACTAAATATAGGACTAAAATTATTCAATATTCCATTATCAACTAATTTTTTAGGAAGAGAATATTCAGGGAGTACATTAGATGAGTCTAGTGCTTTTAATTCGTCAAATAGTATTACAGCTTCACAAAGAGCTGAGAAATCAAAAAAGCGGTCACTTTTAAAGTACTTTTTATCCTCAACAATGAGAGAAGCATTATAAATAAGACTTTTTGTGATTAAAGCTTTATTAACCCAATCATCCAAACTTATACCTCCAATGTGTTATAATATTTGATTAATAAGCTATGAAGGTAAGCGTTTTTATTAAACTCTGATAGTCATTCACTAATTGGTTGAATTTAGATTTTTGAGCCTGACTTTGGATTTTAAAATTCTAATCTGATACCAATAATCAAATGTAAAAACATTTATAGAGTCCATACATACCCATGTTTTAGAATTGTGATAATATAATCTATGAGACTAGGCCAGGATATGGACACAAAAGGCTTTATTTTAAGTTACCTAGATCCCAGAAAAATAGACTCGGGGATCTAGGTATCTTGAAAAAACGCAACGCTCAACGCTGTTTGCAGATTTCTTTCACAACCAATTTTTACGTAGTCCATTTATCGTCAAATTTTATACTTTTCCAACTATGCTATGTTTTTAGGAAATGTAAAAACAGTTCAAGTTTTTAATACTTTCACAACTCAAGACAATAATTTTACTATTTTCAAACCTCACCCCTGCATGAATAACTCAGAAGCTCGTCTGAAGCTTAGAGAAGGCTTTTCTTTTTCCTTCGGCTTTAGGCTCAAGACCTCGCGGACGTGCTCAAGAGCTCCAGAGAAAAAGGCGTTAGAGTTTGACCTGTGGGAAGCCCTTTATCTGGCTATTTTGCTGATTACACCTTTCAAAAAATGTTTTTTCTGGCCTTTCTTTTCCGTTTTTTCTTTTTGGGGTAAGAGGGATAAAGAACAGGTCCAATTCCGACAGCCCATAGCCCAAAACATAAACCCCTTTTCAGGACTCATGCTTTTTTCGAGGTATTTCTGGAGATGGTAATAGGGCACGGTACCTGTTGCTTCTTCTGGTCTGCTGCAGGATCAGTGCTAGGACGAGCCCCTGCGCCGGATGGAATGAGTATCGTAAATTAAAATTTACAGAACTTTTGACACACTGCCTTATACCCTGGGATGAAATAGAGATAATGAATGCTAAATTGGTAAAAAAGCCCGAATAATTTATTTTTAATAATAATTAATATCTAAAAATCTACAAAGTAGTTAATTAAAAACGAATATTAGCGTTTATTTTATCTTCCTAATCTATAACTGAACCTCTTCGAGATTATAAAATAAATTGATAAATAGGAAAATAAATTTATCGTGGCTGTTTATTTGGTCAACTAAAGTGTAATCGTCATATCAGTTCATGAATAAACCGTCATGGCATTGACTGACCCAGCTAATGTAAGGTTATTACAGGTCCTGTAGAAAATGATGTATATCAATTCTCTGCCTTGCCGTGGATAACATTTACGCATATTTCGCACACGGATTTTGGAAATAAGGAAAAAGCGCAACCCATATTTGATTGGGGAAAATATCATGAAAGAGAAGGCAAATTTATGATGCCGTTTGCAGTCCAGGTTCATCATGCATTTGTTGATGGTATTCACATTGGCAAACTTGCAGATAAGCTGCAAAGATATCTGGATGAAGTGTAGATTATAAGCATAATGGGAGATCAGTAGTTTACTAATTTTTACTTTTCTTAAAGTTATGTCTTCAGATATCTGTATAATCGATGCATCGTCAGCTGGTTTTTCCCTGGTAGAAACAGGACAGATTCATTCATTTCTCCTCTGATTTATGTGGGTGAGTCAATGCCTTATACAATTTTGATTCCCAGAATCCGCGCAGCAAGTTCTATTGCTTGCCCGGCATTGACTATAGCCCCTCTGAGTTCATTGAGTGTATCGGATACTGTGATCCCATCAATGATACAATCCGATAAGTCGATGCCGTTGAGTAAGGCTTTATAAAAATCCACTCCCGTGAAATTAACCGTTTTCAGCGTGGGCTTCTTTAACCTAATCTCGGATAAGAAAGCTTCCGTAAAATTGCAGTCACGAATGGTGCAGTTTTCCAATACAGAACTTGAAAAATCTGCATATCGAAAGGAACCGTCCGCCAAAGAGGTTTCTTTCATGTGGCTCTTGCTGAAGTTACTGCCATCGCCCTTGCATGTTAATATTTTTGAACCTTTCCAGTAGCTTTCCATAAAACTGCAATTCGCAAAATTGCAGTTATCAAACACCGAATTGTAAAAGCTGGTTTTTGAAAAATTACATTTGCTGAACTGGCATTGTATAAACTGTACCGATTCAAATTCTATCCTTGTAATATCGATGTCCGAAAGTATATCGCCTTCAAAGCGCATTCGTTCTATATAATTGTCATCAGATTGTGCGGCTATAATTCTGCTTTCCAACATGCTTCCATTTCCATATACTGATGTTTCCAAATGATTATACTATATTGGACTTACACACTAGTAGGCCACACCTATAGTTTTTCCGGTTCTATTGTAAAAATCAAAACATAGAAATAATAATTTAGTTTCACAGCAAAGAACATAAAAAAGCAGAATATTCCTCATATAACATTTTTCAATTTTCTTTTATGCAACACACTATTAGCAGGAAAAGCAAAAAACAAAGAAAATGATAGGTTTTACATGAAAACCTGCGTATCCTGATTCCATAAAAATTAATTCCTCCGGACCCACAAAGGAAATTCTAAAGAACTTCTTATTGTCATGCCAGCCAGATAATGTCGTACGAAAATTTTCAATCAAAACTTCAGTACTTATAAGGTTATGAAGAGAAACAGAAACTTAGTAACCGAGAATAAATATTTTTCTTAATGTGAGAATTATAAATTTTTTTTAAATTTTTTTCCATCAAAAAATAGTTAGTAGCAAGTTCTTTTCACCAGGTCCTGGATTTGTTTTTCAATTTGCCATTTTTATCCAGGACATGGTTCCGTTATATATTTGCCATTTTTCATAGGGTTGTGGGTTCGTTTTTAAGTATGCCATTTTTGGATTCCCCATTTTTTTAGACTTCCCACTTTAGAGTTTAGCAGTAATTTAATTTCATTTTATAGGACTTGCGCAGTCAAATCTAGAAAGGCAACACAGAATCTCAGCTTTTGAATCATCTGTTTATCAGGTGCGTAAGTCCTATATGGTAGGCTTTTTGGAGGTTCGCAATGGTTAGGTATAAACGATTTTTGACTTTTTGCGGCATGTTTCGTTGCACAGAAGACTCCAGGCTTTACATGATCTTATTTCATCAAGGGTAAACATACCATTGTGAAAAAAAATCATGTTAGATGGCTTCTTGTTACTTTTTCTCATCTTCTGTTTCTTCCACCTCCTGAGTCTCCTATTACAAGTTTGCAGGACTTTCATTTATTTATGTATCGGAACACAGTATCCTATTACCTACCTAAAAGTATATATAAGTAACGCTTGATTCGTAAGGGACTTCTTAAGAAAAGATAAATAAGTATAACCCTCCAAACTTATATATATATTTCATATCTTATACAAATCTTGAAGTATCTGACAAGTGTGCATAGATTGATATGATGAGAACATGGGGGACAGATTGAATCCAATCCAGTTCCCCCAACAACCACAAAATTTGAAATTAGAACCTTTTCTCTCAATTGCAGTCTTTTCTCACAGTCTTTCGGATTAAATCCTCTGATTATTCGTCTTTTTTCTCACACCCGTCTTTCTTTACTTCTTTTCCCCAACCCTGGCTGTAGAAGTGAGATAACCTGAAAATCAGGTATTATCCACTCTTGGAAAAAGCGTGGTTTAGAATAGAATGGAATAAATTGGAAGAAAACCGAATAACGTTGATAATATGGAGTAAAAAAGAAGACAAATCAAGAGTTCAGTTTCTTTCCCAATCTCTGGAGATTTATTTCTGTTTTCCGTTTTTCCGTTTTTCTGTTTTTCTGTTTTTCTGTTTTTCCGTTTTTCCGTTTTTCTGTTTTTCTGTTTTTCTGTTTTTCCGTTTTTCCGTTTTTCTGTTTTTCCGTTTTTCCGTTTTTCCGTTTTTCCGTTTTTCCGTTTTTCCGTTTTTCCATTTTTCTGTTTTTCCAAGTTTTATATAACTTGTTAAATCTTATTTATTTTTATAATATTTAAAATTTTCTGAGGGAGTGAATGCATGAGTTTCTTAGACAGATATTGGTCGGATAGAAAAAAGGCTTTATTTTGCTGACCTGAATAACTGGAGAATGTAAAAAAGATAAGAGAATTAAAACGTTTAAATGTTGGGTTTTCCAGAAGCTTTCTGGAAAGCCCAAGCCCAGCTTGATTTATTTGGACAACTCTTCTTCTACTTCTTCGGCTCCGGCTTCCAGCTCATCTTTTTGCTGGGGGTCGAACCTGAGAAGAAGTGCCTGAAACTCTCCGACATGCGTTTTTTCTTCTTTGGCAATGTCCAGAAGAATCTTTCTTATATCTTCATTTTTGGCCAGGTTTGCCATTTGTTCATAGAGGTTTATGGCATCAAGCTCGGCAATGATTCCGGCTCTGAGGATTTCCTTATCAATATCTTCTTCTGCTATGTTCTTAAGGTCTATTGGTATTGTGGATAACAAATTATTCACCTTTTTATTATATTCGACTTCTACAATTTATAATTGTTTTTATAAGACCAGAGAAATGCTTCCCTCTTATGAGTTATGTTCTTTTTTATCCTCTTTTTTTATTTTCTATCCTTTTCATTCATCCTTTTTATTTATTAAAACCGGTAATAAATCTTGTATTAAACAAGTGTTTTTTCAAGAATTTTCGGTGTGATACACTACTCTTTAAGTTTAACTCCATTGTTTGGATCTGGTATGAAACGAAAATTAACAGAGGAATGGCTATAAACACCATAATAACATCTCGTAAAATTGGAGAACTTATGAAGTTTGTTCCCCAGTTCCATAGTGTAAAAAATGGTCTGTGGAATAAATAAATGCAGTAAGAAGACGTGGAGATGTATGTGAAGACCGGGCTTAAAAAACTTGATGATCTGTCATTGATAAATTTCGTTGCAAATGAATACTCCAATACACAGAACAATATTGCAAAAATATTTAGAAGCAGTGTGTCAATGATGAACTGTAATAAAGGCGGGTTAATATTCAGTAAACCTGCCATACTGTCCAGAATAGATCTTATCATGGAAGAACCTATTATAGCGCTGCCGGTATCAACAGTTACGGAAACTCTTGGGTCCAGAAACAGAGACTCTCTTAATCCCGTAACAATTGTCAGTACGAAGATTACCGGAAGAACTGCCAGCAGAACCCGGGCAAGGGGGGTTTTCAAGGGTGTCTTTACGGCTTTTCCAAACTGGCTTTCTTTGCAGGTAAGGATTCCAAAAACGAATATGAGGAAAAACATGAAAAAACGGTAGTCAATAATATTGAAAGTTTTTGAGATTAAAAAGAATAAGAGGTAGACAATAAAGGAAGAAAGCAATATACTTTTTGTAGTCTTTGAGTACATAAGAATTAATGGATAAATGGCATAGAAAATAACAATTAAACCTATAAAATATAGTGTTAACATAGGAGACACATAAGCCGGAGCAAGCAGGATTTGCAGCCCCAGTACATGTACTAATACATTATAAAAACTAAACACATTCTCCGAATTGGGAAAAACAAAGCCTGAATTTAACCTCGGAGCAAATACGAAAAACACCAGTACAAATGTGGCAAGTGCAACCCAGTAAAGGGGATAGATTCTCAAAAGCCTTTTTTTATAAAAATCAAATACATTTTGAAGCGAGTTTATCGAGTGGTTATTGTAATATAGCAGGTATCCACTCATAAATATAAAGAGACTCAAACCCATGTTTGCAAAGTAAGGATCAAATGCATAGAGTGCTAACTTCCCATAAGAAGAATACAAAAAATTGCTCAAATGAGCTGGAATAATCATAATTATTGCTAATGCTCTTAAAAAGTCAAATGCAATTATTTTGTTTTTCACTATATCAATACCTACAGTTGTTTTATAATAAACCCAGAAAGTTAATTATATGAGATTTTGCCATTTTAGTTAATGTCCCTTCTTTTGGAAATAATGGGTGTTAAAATTATCTATTTTTCAAATATATCAATTTAAAAAGCTATAATTTTAATTTAAAGGGGTATATAATGAATTATATTTAATTAAACTAATTTTATATCTCCAAATAATCTATTGGGGTCTAAAAAGGCATAATACGTGATAGCGATTATTGCAAAAGGATATAAGTACTTATTGATTCAAATAGACGATTTTTTAGGGCCTGCAAGTACCATTGTTATAAATCTTAAGAGTGTTAAAGGTAGAAAAGAATCCAATATGCTTTTTAATCGAAAATTGGACGATCAAAAGACAAATCTTAAAGTCCGTATCATATCTATAAAATCGGAGTTTCTAATATATTAAAAAAGAAAGGCTCTTGGCTATGATTATTTGCAGTATAACAAATAATTAATTAAGTTGACGACTTCAACTTGGTATATACTCCCCAGGTTGAAGTTTTGTAAATTAGAATTAAGCGTCTCTTCCAGAAGTTCCCGGCAAAAACGATGAACTTAATAGTCTCTCAGGTAAAAGTAACTGATAGCATCTGCGGGCTAAAACAAGCATGAAATAGGGACCGGAAGAATTAGAATCCAAAACCAAAATTAAGTTAAAATAAGAAATTAATTTACTAAAACCAAAATTAAGTTAAAATAAGGAATTAATTTACTAAAAAAGCCTTTTAGAATCTTTTAAAGTGATCCATAAGGTCTGGTCCAATTTTATGTAATTTAGTTCTGTACTCAGTCAATTTACTACTTATTTAAGTCATTACTCACTTAAGTTACCTTAGTCAAGTTACTACTTATTTAAGTTACATCTCTTCTTTGTACGTCTTCTTCATACATCAGGGACTGACCCTATGGACCAATAGTGACTATGTAGGTGAAAGTATAAGTAAACAGCGATCGGAAACTTGTTTTTTGGCGGTACTGTTATTTAAATGCCCGGAAATCCTGGAATTACATAATTTGAAGTAATTTTTTCCATGTTTTCCGGGTTATTTCATCGTAAAACCGATTTTATTACTTTGGGAGTGCGGAGGGTCACAAATACCATATCCTTTACAGGCTGTTCGACAATTACCTTCAATGATATTTTAATTCTTTTGTTTTCGATTTAAAGGCTTTAGGTGCCTTATTTTTTATGTGTTTTTGCCCTGAAATTAAATTGTCGGACAGCCTCTTCAGGTTGAGGTGGCGACACGCAGTTTGATTTTACTCTGTAGGTGCTGTGAGCGTGCTCAACTCTGAAACCTTCTCCACAACTTTTTCAACATCTTCCGCCGCCTCCGGCATCTGGAGCATTTTCACAAAACTATCGCGAAGCATGTGGAACGGGCCTTCGCCGATTTCACCCACGATCAAAACATTGATCCCTCGATTTTTCAGAAACTCCGTAGTCTTCAGACCTCTTTTTTTCTCCAGGTCTGAGGCAGGGTTTTCGCTGATATCCCAGCTTTTTATCTTACCATCTTCCAGTTCGATAAAAATAAAATACGGGGCTCTGCCAAAATGCCCGGAAACCTTTGAGTGTAAACCTTCCTGCATCAGAACAGGAACTGCAATTTTCATTACTGACATCTTTCCAGGCTTTGCATTGACGACTAAATGTTCCAGGTTCTTTACCTCATTTTTCACAATCTTTTCTATTTCCTCGGAAAGCATATCCACTCTTTTAAGATTAGCATCGCCCTCTATTTCAATTTCAATTTCCCCGAATACTACCAGACCGGACTTTCGAAGTCTGATTTCCCCGACAGTTTTCACGCCCTGAATACTTCCCACATTCTGCCTGATCCTTGTAATCGAATCCTTATCCAGCCATGCATCCATCAGTGTTAGTACAGAGTCTCGAGCAATACCAGTTCCAAGCTTGAATATCATAAGAGAGATAATCAGTACCCCTACACTATCAAGCCACGGCATGCCTGACATTGAACCGGCAATTGTAATGACAACTATCAGGGAACTGAAAACGTCCGTATAGGAATGTATCGCATCAGCAATCAAAGCCTGGGAGTCTATCAGTCTGCCTACTCTGGCTTTGTATTTGGATAAAACATACATTGTTATTACCGAAAACACGGCTGCGCCAAGTGCGATTCCCTGGAGTTTCATCTCAACAGGATTTGTAATGTTCAGCAGCGCCTCACGTACAAGTTCGACTCCGGAAAAGAGGATTATAATCGAAACAAAAAGTGAAACCAGGTTATCTGCTTTGTAGTAACCGTAGGGGAATTTCTCTGCACTGTCTTTCAGGCTGAGCTTCAGCCCGACCCAGACGGCAAATGATGCGAAAATATCCAGTGACGTGTGAACAGCATCGGCAATCAAGACCGAACTTCCTGAATAAAAACCGACAACTCCTTTTAGAGCTGCAAGAAAAACTAAAGTAAGAGTTGAATTCTTTGAAGCATTAGCGCCTAACACTAAGTTCTCTCGTACAACCATTATCCCACATCAATCTTGAATATACACATGCAGAAAACGTATAATTTTGGGGTTAATATTCAACCCCTTCCCTTGCAGGGACGTTTTTTTCAAAGGGATGCTTCACAAGCTTCATCTCCGTCACCAGGTCTGCCCTTTCTACCAGTTCTCCGGGAGCCCTCCTCCCTGTCAGGACAACTGTTGTCTCTTCCGGGATCTCCTCCAGCAGTTTGAGGATGTCTTCTGTCTTCACAATACCGAAATGGGCTGCAAGATTTATCTCGTCCAGGATCAAGAGCCTGGGCTTCCTCTCAAGGGCTTTTTTTGCGAATTCCAGGCCCTCTGATGCCAGTTCATAATCCAGGGGTTCGGGGCTTTCGAAGTCTATGAACTCCTCCCTTCCGAACTGATGGATCTCATATTCCGGCGCCAGCCTGTCCTTTATTTTGTACTCCCCTATATACTTTCTACCTTTCATAAACTGGATAATTATTACACTGTACCCGTGGCCTACAGCCCTGAGAGCCAGTCCAAAGGCGTTTGTGGTCTTTCCTTCTCCTTCCCCCGTATAAAGATAAACCATGCCTTTTCCCATTTTAACCTCTCAGAAGTGTGCTACCCCGAAGAAAAGTAGTTTGCAGGCATCATTATTTTTGTTTTAGGTTTCCATAACCCACAAAAAATTAGTTTTTCCCCGTAAAACGATTTTTTTAAGTCTTAACGGGGAAATGGAAGTTTAATTCAAAAATCCGAAGTTATATCCGAAGTTATTTATTTTTCAGTCGCCTTTGCACGCTCTTCTTTGGTCATATTAGCAAGGCGTTCAACTTCTTTTATGTCAAGCCCTAGACCCTTAGCCACCCGGCCCCCATAGTCGGGGTCAGCTTTGAAGAAGATGGCTGTCTGCCTGAGCTGGATGCGTTTCTGGGCACCTGAGAGATGGGATACAATGTTGCCTACCAGGTGCTCCTTGTCCTCTTCGGTCATGACGTCCCGGTACAGGTTGCCGGGCTGTACAAAATCGTCATTGGGGTAGTTATAAGGCGTACGGGCTGCCAGTCCCGAGACCTCGAAGGGCGGTTCCAGGAAAGCAGGGTTCGGGGCAGGCCCGTCAAAACTGTTGGGCCAGTAATTGGGTCCGCCGCCTTGATTGCCATCAACGCGCATGAAACCGTCCCGCTGATAGCTGGTCTCAGGCGAGTGCTTTGGTGCATTCACGGGAATCAGGTGATAGTTGGGACCAAGCCTGTGGATGTGGGTGTCATGATAGGAAAAGACCCTTGCCTGCAGCATCTTGTCCGGAGAGATGCCAATTCCCGGCACAAGGTTTGCAGGACTGAAGGCTGCCTGTTCCACTTCGGCAAAGTAATTGGTAGGATTCCGGTTCAATACCAGTTTTCCGATCTTGATAGGCGGAAAATCGCCATGGGGCCAGACCTTTGTAATGTCCCGGATATCAAATCGATAATTTTCAGCCTGCTCCGGGGTCATTATCTGCATCTCAAGGGTCCAGGAAGGATAGTCACCTTTCTCGATAGCTTCATACAGGTCCCTTGTGGCGTGGTCCGGGTCCGTCCCGCTTAATTTTTCCGCTTCCTCCCGGGTCAGGTTCTTTATGCCCTGGTCGGTCTTGAAATGGTACTGTACCCAGAAGTATTCGCCTTTATCATTGTACCATTTGTAGGTGTGGCTTGAGTAACCGTTCATGTTTCTGAAGGTAGCAGGAGTGCCCCTGTCAGAGAAAAGGATAGTGACCTGGTGAATTGATTCAGGGGTCAGGGAAAGGAAGTCCCAGAACATGTCCGGATCTTTGCAGTTTGTAGCGGGATTACGCTTCTGTGTGTGGATAAAATCAGGAAACTTCAGAGGGTCACGAATGAAAAACACAGGAGTGTTGTTTCCTGTCAAATCATGGTTTCCGTCTTCAGTGTAGAACTTTATGGCAAATCCGCGAGGGTCACGGGCTGCATCAGCCGAACCTTTCTCTCCCCCTACAGTGGAAAAGCGGACAAATACTTCGGTACGCTTGCCGACTTCGGAAAGAAACTTAGCCTTTGTGTACTTTGTCACATCAGCAGTTACCTCGAAGTACCCACCAGCACCTGCACCTTTCGCATGTACCACACGTTCAGGAATTCGTTCACGGTCGAAATGGCTGAGCTTGTCCAGCAGATGGGCGTCCTGCATAAGGACAGGCCCGCGTTCTCCTGCTGTAAGGCTGTTCTGATCATCCCCCACCGGGATCCCAAACCCGGTAGTTAACACCCTGGATGGCTTCTTTTCACTCATATATATGTCACTCCTCTTTATATAGGGGCATATTGATAAATTAATTAAGCAATAACCGTACTGGCTTCTTCAGTATAACCTACCCCAAAAAATTAATGAATAAATATAAACTTTTGCTTATAAATAGATTTACATATACTGCCAACACTCAGAAATAATGTTAATTGTGATTGAGCAGGTCCCAAAACTAAAAATTTGTTTATTTAGCATGATCAAAACCGAAAAAAGTAAAGTTGTAGTATTAGGGATAAAGAAAAAGTAAAAGAGAAAAAGTAAAAGAGAAAATATGACTATTTCCCAATTACCTTTTGGTTACTTTTTCCTCTTTTAATACCTTTTTAGCGATGATAAAGACCACAAATGCAATAATAACGAAGTTTATCAATTCTCCCAGAAAGGCCCCCCATCCCAGGACTATCGGCCCGATATCAAGTGTTGCCGTTCTCCAGGCCCCACCAGGGATAAAAGGTGTTATAATTGGCATGATGATGTTATCTACAAAAGATTTTATAAAGGTCGTGGATGCGATACCCATGATCAAAGCAATTGCCAGTGGAATTACCTTGTATTCATAAAGAAACTCTTTAAACTCGTCTAAAACGCCCAATATAGTCCTCCTTAAACCTCTTGAATATATTAATTTACAAAAATTAATCTTAATGAATATTAATTAATATTATTATATTGTCCTGCATATATATTCTTTGTCTGTTTTTTTCTTATCTTCCGGACTGATTTTATACTACAGCTCCCCTGAAAATCAGTTATTTGGGTTTTAATGACCAGGATAGGGAATGGAAACCTTCAAAATTGAAATGGAGAAAAACTGCACTTAAATTTATTATATAGGTGTTCTTAAAAAGTTTATTTCACGGCAGAGCACGCTATTTAAAAGCAAATTACAGAAACAAATGCTCAAATAAATAATCAAAAGTTGAAGAATTAAGCTCATATGAGACTCACAGTTTGTCCCCAGGTACACGGGTTGAGATTTGGCATCATGTTTCCAGCCCGTCTAATACTTTCTTTTTTATTTACTGTACGCAGGCGGGCTCAAGCCGTGCGTGGCGAGTGAAAAGAAGGAACTTAATACGTCATTTACGGGCATTTCGGATAAATACCAACCATTTAAATAAGGAGTACCGGCTCACAGAAAAATGTCAAAAATAAATGCCTTCCTGGAAAACTTTGGAGAGGTTGGCTGTCTAACTCCTTGCAGTCCGTTGAGTAGATGTCGTACCTCATTTTAATGAAAAGAGGATCTGAATGTGCTGGAACAGAGGTGAGTGAACGCGACCAGGAACTGTTTCCAAAGATAACAAGTAATAGGAGCGAAGATAAGAAGTAATGGGGGGATTGATTCAGATGAAAGTCAAAGTTCTTGTGGCTTATGCTTCGAAGTATGGTTCAACGCAGGAAGTTGCCGAGGCGGTCGCGGCTGTTTTGCGCGAAAGTGGCCTTGTTGTAGATCTTGAACCCATGCGAGAAGTAAAAACCCTTGAGGAATACACCGCAGTCGTGCTGGGTGCACCACTCTACATGCTCCATTGGCACAAGGAAGCACGCGGTTTTCTATCCCGGCACCGTGAAACCCTCACGAAGCGGCCAGTGGCTATTTTCGCACTTGGCCCATTTAATGATGAGGAAAAGGAGTGGAAGGAAGTGCGTGCACAGCTCAATAAAGAGCTTGCGAAGTTTCCCTGGCTTACACCCATCGCTATTGAAATATTTGGCGGCAAGTTCGATCCGAAGAATCTGCGTTTTCCTGACAACTTAATTGCTAAGCTGCCGGCAAGCCCTTTACGCAATATGCCGGCAAGCGACGCTCGGGATTGGACCGCGATTCGCGCATGGGCGAGCAACCTGGCCACGCAGCTTCAGCCTTCTCTGTCACAATAAAAAGGATTTGAAATTAGAAGAACGAATAAAGTATTCGACTGAAATAAACTCAAACCTGAAACTCAAGCACCAGTCCCACAGGGCAGTGGTCTGAACCCATGATTTCAGGGTAAATCGGGGCAGCTTTTACATTTTCCTGAAGGTTTTCACTGACGAAGAAGTAATCCAGGCGCCAGCCAACGTTTCTTTCGCGAGCCCGGGTTCTCATTGACCACCAGGAATAGTTTCCGCCTTCACTGTTGAACATACGGAAGGTATCAAGATATCCGGCTGCAAGGAATTTATCCATCCAGGCTCTTTCTTCAGGGAGGAAGCCGGAAATAGTCTCGTTTTCTCTGGGACGGGCAAGGTCGATTTCTCTGTGGGCGGTATTGACATCCCCGCAGATGACAAGCTTTTTGCCTTCGGCTTTAAGGGCGTTTGCGTAATCTAAAAAGGCGTCATAAAAGGCCATTTTGTATTCAAGGCGTTCTCGGGAGGCTTTGCCGTTTGGGAAATAGATGTTCATCAGGGTGAAATCTTCATAATCGATTCTGAGAAAACGGCCTTCCCTGTCAAACTCTTCAATTCCCATTCCGGTTTCGACTTTAAGGGGTTTCTCCTTTAAAAACGTCCCGACCCCACTGTAGCCGCTTCGTTCCGCAGAAACGAAGTAATTGTAGTAACCGGGAATGTTCTTTGCTTCCCTCGGAAGCTTTTCCAGGGAGGCTTTTGTTTCCTGGATGCAGATGACATCGAATTTCTGCTCCAGCAGCAAATTCAGAAAGCCCTTCTTCATTGCAGCCCGGAGACCGTTTACGTTCCAGGAAATAAGGTTATAATGTTCCGGCATTTTTTACCTCTTTATTTTATCTCTTTATTTTACCTCTTTATTTTACCTCTTTATTTTACCTCTTTATTTTACCTCTTTATTTCTTTCCTACTCTTTTTACATTTTCTCTACTTTTCAATTTTTCAGATCAAATTGATATAAAGTTATTCAGAATTGAACATAAGGTCATAGAGGCATAAAGAAGTCATAGATTCATAAGTCACACAGTTATAAAATCATCTGATTTACTATCATGCGTCTTCGGTTAAGTGAGGAATCATGATAAATTGCATCCATCCCCCCAACAGATTTCCAAAATTTAAATAGAATCGGGGATTGAGCAAGGCGTTGATTTTCGGAAAATAGGGCAAAATATGGTGCAGCCTTCTGGTATAAAATCGATAGCTCTCAGGCAAGAAAATTCCTTAACCGATGACCAATGGAATGGTATCCACCTTCTTTTTCTTTCAAGTGATCCGGTGCGGCTTGAACTCGACGGCGTTTAGCAAGAAAATGAAAACTTCAGCCTCACTTCCATAAAAATAAATATAAAATTTATATAGATTGTTTTAACGCCCACAAGGAAAAAGATTCAAATGAAAGATTCAAAGAATAGCTTTAATCTTGAAAAGACGAAACAGAATAGTAAGCTTTTTACTAGTGTCGCTTCAGCAGTAAAATGTCTTATAAAATCGATTAAAACCATTCAGAATATTTAAATCCTTGAGGAATGACGCGACACTAGAATAGCATAATAAATAACACTTTTTGATGTTTTAAACCTTTCCCGAATCCAAATGGAAATGGTTTGAGTTTTAAGACAGGCTCTAACATCCACTTTCTTTTTTTATGGCTTGTCTGGATGTTTGTATGCTCTTATCCCTCAAATGTTCACTGACAAGTTGCCTGAACGTTTCTCTTTTAGATATCCCGCGTTTACTTCTTTCCTTTTCGAGTGCCATTTCTATTCGTGTATTTATTTTTTGAATGTGCCCATAACTGAGGTCGGTCTTGCTCAACTGCACACCCAGTTCCGAACATAAAATATCCCGAATCGTCTGAGCTTGAGATCGATTACCTCGATAGCCAATAAATTTATTTAACAGTATCTCGCTGACTGGAATCATATCGCCTGGGCGATAAATCAAGTATCCAATTGACATTCTTCACACCTCCGCATCTGTTCGCGGATTAACTACCTAACTAGCTCATATTTACATCAACTTTCGCTCCTATCCATTTCTTCCGAAGTTCTTGTACAATCTTCGGACTGGTGTGTATGCAGCATGTTTTTGCATTCCAGATTTCAATATTGCCTCATCACAATGCTTAATGCGTAACACATCACACAAAAAATATTCATCGCCTGCGCGTTATTAAGGGAGCCTATGCACCTTTCAAATTTGGTATACAGTTATTAAGGGAGCCTATGCACCTTTCAAATTTGGTATACAGTTTTTCATCGCTGGAAGAAGGCAGTGCGGATCTGTATTTGATAGAACCACCGATCATCATTCACCATCCCTTCACATGTAGCAAATGAGATCAGTAATCACATGTGACAGGCAGGAAGCCCTGTTGCTTTAGCGCAGGGAGGACTGCCGTCAACTTTCTGGCATTCCGTTCCACGTTTGGATTTCTTCACTCTGCTTTGGAATCGAATTTCCGTATCAGGTAACACGGGTTTTGAAAACCGTCTCCCCTCGCCAATGTTGGATATGCTTGTCAGGTGTAGCACACCGCCCCTACCTCTCAGGACTTTTAATGCTACACGATAGAGCTACAAACTGAGGAAACATTCGTAGGTATCATGACATTTCCAACGTAGTCAATTGAGACTTAGGCTGGTCAACAAGGGTATTTACATGCCCCTTCCTCAAAATTCTTTAAAATTTAGGGAGGGGTAGTTGACTGGATAGCATACCGTATGATTATAAATTTGGCTATCTTTGTAGTTAAGTGATAGGTTTTGAGAATTTTTTTTGATAGGTGTAAAGAAAGTTCTGTAAACTTGTCGTCATCTAAGAACTTCTGAAACGCGCCGTAAAAAATCGTCATCTAAATTCAAAAGATGTAAATTGTTTCATTTTACCCACTTTTCTCCATTCCATTTTTTCCAATCAATTTGCGGGCGGCCACCATACCCTAAACAGGCTGTCCGACAATTCAATTCCAGGTCAAAAACGTGTGAGAAATGAGGCATCTAAACCCTTTAAATCGAAAAAAAAGGAATTTAAATATATCAATATTACCGTTAGTAATTGTCGGACATCCTGTAAAGGTCTGGATATTCGTGACTCTCTGCGCTCCCGTAGTAATAAAATGGAATTAATTAGGAATCGATACACTAGAGATTAAGGTTTAAAACATCATTATTAATTAGACATAGTCATATTGCTCGATTCTAACCCCTTTATTTCACATGCAGAATTTTAACTTACAGTTGGTCATTATCACCAGTAAATGACCCAAAAACATGCCTCTGATCCTCAATGAATAAATCAAAATCACAATTTTTTTACTGGATTATTAGAGATTATCATATTTTTCGATTCTAATCCCTTCGTTTCACATGCAGAATTTTAGTATACAGTTTATGCAGTTTACATTCTCACCAGAAAGGGACCCAAAAACATGACCCTGGCACTCAACGAACAAATCAGAATCACAAGCTTTTTACTGGATTATTAATAAGAGATAGTCATATTATTCGATTCTAACCCCTTCATTTAACATACAGAATTTTCACATACAGTTTTCATTCTCATCAGAACAGGACCAAAAAACATGCCCTTAACCCTCAACGAACTCAACTCTCACCTTTTCAAAGCCGCAGATATCCTACGCGGCTCAATTGACAGTTCCGAATACAAGCACTACATTTTTGGAATGCTTTTCCTGAAAAGGCTCTCTGACCAGTTTGATGAAAATATCATCCGGGTTACGGAAGAACTCGTAAAAGAAGGCATGCCTGATGCCAAAGCAAAAGAGATTGCTTTAACTGACAAGGACGAGCACGGAGGTAGTTTTTTCGTCCCACCCCGTGCCCGCTGGTCCGAACTTGAAAAGAAGTCTTCTGACATAGGAGAGGCTATAAACAAAGCCTTTGAAGCCCTGGAACACGAAAATTCTTCTCTTGAAGGCGTGCTGATCGCGATTGATTTTAACGACAAGGGACGCATATCCGATGCCGTTCTCCAGAAGCTTATCACTCATTTCGGGAAATACAACCTGGCAAACCATTCCCTTGAAAATAAAGACATGCTGGGCAGGTCCTACGAATATCTGATCAAACACTTCGCAGACGATGCCGGAAAGAAAGGCGGGGAATTCTACACCCCTGAAGAAGTGGTCCGGCTCCTTGTAAAGCTGGTCAAGCCCGCCGAGGATATGCGCATCTGCGACCCCACATGCGGCTCAGGCGGCATGCTTATCGAATGCATCCACTATTTGCAGGAACACGGCAAAAACCAGGACAAAATCTCCCTTTTCGGGCAGGAAAAAAACCTCAACACCTGGGCCATCTGCAAGATGAATATGCTCCTGCACGACATCCT
>NZ_JAQUVZ010000061.1 GCF_028693135.1 Methanosarcina sp. | reverse complement strand
TCATAAAGAAGGAGAAATAGAGTCCGAAATATTGAATATGGAGGATATTCACTGGAAGATATTGAGTCTCATGGGAGAAAAATATGAAAATATCTATCTCTAATTACGTTAACCTGCCGAAGGCAGGCTGAGCGACAGCAGCTGCTGGGGTAAAAGTGGAAGTTGAGACCATTGATATAATAAAAGTTTAGAAGTTAGATGGCCCGGAAGTTAAGGAGGTAGGCAAATACCCCCTTAAAGGGAAGAACGTATTCCGTTTATAATTTTTTCGAGAAGCAGGAGGGTACCCTCAACGCCCATATATGTTTTAGGGATGAAATCGATGTACCCTTCCGAAGGTGTGCATATTTCGAGACCTGCTTTACAGCAGCCCAGCCCTTTCAAAAGCCCGAGAGTGTAGCCGTCGGCAAAGGCAATGTCAACTTTTTCATACTCTGGCTCCCTGTCATAAGCATTTTCAAAACCTTTTTCTATTAAAAATGCCCGGAGGGAGGCTTCAATTTTCGGACTGCCTCCCGGAAGGGTCTTAACCGCACTGGGAACCATCCCGAGGTAGGAGTAGAGCCAGAGAGCAAGCGGATAGGCAAACGAGGCTTCGGCTCTTATTGAGAAACTTGTTCCTTTTGGGAGCCCGGAGAAGGAATGGTAGCGTGCGAGTTTGGAATAGCTGCTTTTCCTGGCAGCCCGGACAAAGTTCAGGGCAGGGGACGGGTCAATCCCGAGGCATTTTGCAACTTCCCTCAGCAGCTGCTCGGTAGCATCAAAACCCACCGGGACTCCCATAGGGGAAAGGACAGACGGGATCTCGAAGCGTTCCCGGTACCATTCAGCAATTTTTTGTCCGTACTCGGGGAAGAGCACTATATTGCAGGCAGCACTGCTTGAGTTTTTCAGCTCTTCAACGGAAGTGTCCGCAAAGAGCACGGCTCCGACCTCCAGCCCGAGGAGGGACAGGAGCTTTTTCAGCTCGGCTACCGTACCCTCCCAGTGCTTATGCAGGATGGAAAGGCCAATGATGTTCACCCTGTTCTCTTTTCTGGAAAGCGACTTCAGGTCCAGGTGCTCAAGAAGAGCAAGCCCTGTGTTTTCAAAGCCTATCGGAGCGGGCAGGGAAAAACCTGCACAGTCCACCGTAAAACAGCGTTCACTCACCCCGCTTTTTTTCAGGGCGGTTTCCAGGTCGTCCCCGATAAGGCTTGCCCCGGGAGAATTAATAACCGCAAGGAGGTCATTGTTCTTTTCCGCAACCGTGGAAAGGAGCTTCTCAAGCTTTTCAAGAGACCCTTCAACGTAATCTTCCCAGTCCAGGTAGGTTGAAGGCACCCTCAATTGCCCGAAGTAAAATTCCCCCTGGAAAGCCATGGGGTCATGGGAAGCGCCCCTCGGGAAATGCCTGTCCGAAAGAAAACTGTGATAGATCTTGCAGCCCGTAGGCCCGTTCAGAAGGACTGATGCGTCCTTAATTCCTTCAACCGTCAGAATGGAAGCTGTAAAAGCATCCGGGGAAAATATCATTCCTCTTCACCTCCATCGTATTTCCAGCCTTCAACCACAGGCAGGCGAAGCAGTGTGCTCCAGCGTTTCGCAAGTTCGAGCCCACTCATAAATCCCACTTTCGGGGAGAAGGGGATAGTGTCGCAGTGTACATCTTCTTCCGGGATAAGGGGGGCATAGCCAGAAAGCACAAGGTCGGGTTTAAGGCATTTTATGTCCTCGGCCCGCTGCAAGTCCGTATAGTTATTCACAAGCGGAATGTCATCCGGAAGTGGGTCCAGCTGTTTATCTTTTCCAAAAGAGGAAGCCCGGATACCGACTTTAACGAGTTCCATGCCAAGGTCCCGGACCGTATCAAGGACCCAGCCTATATCCTGGCTGTAACTTACGACAAGGACTTTTTTTCCCTTAAGATAGGGAGAGTATTTACTGATTTCAGCCCTGTAAATTTGTTCCCGGGCTTCAAGGAAAGGCCCGGGGTTGTGTCCCAGGGTAAGGCTTTTTGCAAGCGCTTTTACCCACTGGCTGCTGTCCCGAAAACCCACTGGGAAGGGATGTTCGAAAAAGTCGAGCCCGAAGTGTTCGGACAGGTAGTCCCTGAGCATCCGGTTTTCAAGGCTGTTGTAGGCAAGGAGGTTGAATCTGGCTTTCTTAAAATCCCGGATAGAAGAAAGATCAGCCCTGCTCAGGAAACGGCAGTTTACCCGGAGCCCCAGTCCTTCAAGGAGCTTTTCTATTATCCGGAAGTTTTCCTCGTCCCTCGGGGAGAAATTCCGTTCCCCGATAATGTTGACAAGGCCTTCTTCCTGCCCAACTGCAGGGTCGATAAGCTCGGCAACTTTTTTACACCCTTCAAAAAAACCGTAAGAAAAATCCCCGGTAAGGTTTCCATCCACGGGAATAGGAAATATCCGGGCTTTGGGATAAAGGTGCTTCATCTTCAAAACGGCTTTTTCGATATCGTCCCCGATTATTCCTGATGGGCAGGTACTCACAACAAAAAGCAGTTTCCGGCCTGAAGCAAGAGCTTCTTCCATCCTGCAGGAAAGCTTTTCAAGCCCTCCGAAGATGATATCCTCTTCTTCCATATCCACAGACAGAAGCCCCGGCAGAGCCTGCTCCTCAAGGCCCTTAACTCCGGTTTTTTTGAAGCTCCCGCTCCTCAAAAAGGAACTGGCAAGCGCATCCGAGATGATATGGGCGCAGCTCCTCGGCCCGTGGAGGACCGTAAGAGCCCCGTTTACCTGGAAAGTGGCAGTCACCGCGCCTGCAAATGCGCAGCCGTAAAGGGGAGCTTTTAGTATAGCAGGCCCGGACCCGGAAGGAGCCAAAACAGAAACTTTTTCTTTCCCCAAAGCAGGCTTTACCCGGGGAGAGTCAGAACAGGAGAGATTTCCGGAACCACTGGCATCTCCAGCTTCCCCCTTGCAGGCCCCACAGGTCTCACAAAGGTATTCCTCAGGCTCATTAATAGTCCTAATAGTCCTACCTTCAAGTCCTGCCTCCTCCTCGAACCCACTTTCACACCCTGCTTCCTTTTCGAATTCCCTCTGCATGAAGATCGATGCATTGTCTTCCGGACTCCTTCCGAGCACCAGCTCTTCAAGTTCCCAATCTTCGAGAGGCCTTGCATGATAAAGCAAACTCCTATCCTTTACGATCTTTTCCACATGCCGGGCAAGTTCCCTGAAAATTTCAGCGTTTTCGGATTCAGGGAAGGCTTCTATCAGTGTCTTGCCGGCTTTTTCGGCCCTGGAGAAAATTTCGCTGCGGGGAATCGAGGCAACCACCGGAAGCCCAACAGCCTTTGAAAAAGCCAAAATCCGCTGGTCCTCGGCTTCAAGGCCTCTACTGTTCAGGATAATCCCCGCAACTCTGGGGGCGGAATCCTCAAAATTTTTTATGCCCCGGAGAATGTTATTTGCCGCATAGATAGCCATGAATTCCCCGGAGGTGACAAGAAAAACGGCGTCTGCATATTCCCTCCGGAGAGGGACTGCAAAACCACCACAGACAACGTCTCCGAGTACGTCGTAAAGGACAATGTCAAGGGGGACGTCCCGGATTCCAAGCCGCGCGAGCGCCTCAAAACTGCTCAGGATTCCCCGACCGGCACAGCCGACTCCTGGCTTCGGACCCCCGGTTTCCACACAGGCAGCCCCCTTGAAACCTTTGAAGAGCAGACCTTCAAGACTTTGTTTGTCAGGAGACGTTTTCCTGAGATAGTCCAGCACCGTGGGGATCTTCCTCCCTCCAAGGAGCAGCCGGGTAGAATCACTTTTCGGGTCGCAGCCGACCTGGAGAATGCGTTTTCCGGATTCCGCAAGAGCGGCGGAAAGATTTGCAGAAACCGTGGACTTGCCAATTCCACCTTTCCCATAAAAGGCAATCTGCATCAAGAAATCTCACCTCTGTACCGGAGAGGAAGATCCTGTCTCGGAACAAAATTCAAAAGTGGTTTCACATCGGAAAACTGAAATTTTTGTAGACTTTGCTTCATCGGTCATTTTTTACACTCTTTTTTTAGATTATAGTCCCGAACGTAAATATTTTCACTTACGAAAGTCGAAGGCAGAATGCCTGTTACTTTAGTGGCGGGATGAATGCCATCAACGTCCCATATTTTCGCTATCTTCTAACCTCTAAATACGATTCTGTCCTATACTATGTACTGAATTCCTAAGCGATAACCAAGCCAGGGAAACCAGAACCAATTTGATCTTTCTTCACCTCTGGAACAGAGGATAGAGCCTGTGGACTTGTGAACGGTAGTTCGAGGTATGAAGCAGGAAGCCTCACAGCTTTAGCGTGGGGTAGTTCACTCAAGGACACCAGGAATTGAAATATACACGAAGAAAGATCAATGATCATCGAGACAAATCAATAATCATTGATTGTCCTCTGCCCGTCGGGGGATCCATTATCAAGAGATTCAGCGCCAGAGACCTCAGACACAGCTTCATTTCGTCCGATCTGCTTAAAGATCCTTTCAGCAATCTTCGGCCCCACAAGAGCAGCCACCTGTTCAGGAGAAGCCCCTGCAAGGTCTGCTGTGGACCTTAAACCTGCCTCATAAAGTTTCCTTGCCCTTACACGTCCGATGCTCCTGATGTCTAACAGGTCCATCAGTTCAGGGCCTGCACCGTAATGGATCCGCTTTTCAAGTTCTGCAGCTTCTTTTGCCCCTTTAAGGTCAAGGAGCCTGGCAAGCTGGGTGGTCACGTGCATGATCCACTCGGCAATGTCTGCACTTGCATGGATGTCCCCTTCCCCGATGTTGAATTTTAAACATAGCTCATTTTCAGGCTTTTCATGGATCCAGTCCATCAGCAGGAGAGAGGTCTTTACCTCGCTCAGGAACCACTCATATTCGACAACATTGAAGGGGCTTGGCACCTTTGAGAACTCTTCTGCATGCGCCATTACGTAATCATTGATATCCTGGTAGTCCTGGCTCCGCATATACATCAGACGCATGTCAGGCGTACTGCAGACCAGGTGCAGGAGAGTAAGCTCGGTAAGAGTTCCGGCTCCTCTTAAGCCCTTAACAATAAGGGCTGCAGAAAGAGGGTCAATATAGAGCCTGGAAACAAGTTTTCCGAAACTCGTGGAAATAAGGGAATCTGGATCCTTCTCAAGCATTCCCTCCTGCCGTAAAAAGTTCAGGCATTCCTCCACAACCGTGGAGAGCCCGAAATTTGAGTACTGGAAAGCGAAAAAGGTCGCCTCCAGAAAATCCATAAGCTCTTCTCTTGTCCGGGCAAAGCCGTTCGAGATAGTTGAAAGCACGTGCGTTCGAAGAGCATTTTCCGTCCCAAGCTTGGACCAGATATCTTCGGCTCCGGCTTCAATATATTTCTCAAAAAGGAAGACCAGTTCCTCGGATGATTTTGCAAGCAAGACAGCTTCTCCGTAAGGGTCAAGCCTCGGCCTTCCTGCTCTTCCTGCCATCTGCTTGTATTCGAGCACCGGGATAGGCTGCATGCCTGCGTCAGAAGAATAACGCCGATAACTCCTTATAATTACACGCCTGGCAGGCAGGTTCAGTCCTGCTGCAAGGGTTGGGGTACTTGAAATAAGCTTTATTCGCCCTTCCCGAAAGCCGGTTTCTACAAGTTCCCTAAGAGGGGAAGTCAGGCCTGCATGGTGAAATGCCGTCCCTGAACGGACGCAGGACGCAAGAACTGATGAGGTATCGGTTTCACTGTTTTCCAGGATCTCATCTGCAATCCCTGCAAGAGCTTCCCTGTCTGCTGCGGAAAGAGTCTTTTTAACTGCAGAAGCCGCTTTCTTTGCAAATCCCATGCAGTTTTTCCTGCTGCTTTCGAAAACAAGGCACTGCCCACCTTCTTTGAGGGTATCGAGCACAAGGTTTATGGCTTCATCTTTTGTGGGCTGTTCAACAGGCTTTTCCCTGTCCCTGCAGAAAAAAGTCCCGTTAAACAGTACCCCTTCCATAAGGTCGGTAGGCCTCCATTCACTTACCACAAGCTCGGCATCAAGCCAGGCTGCAAGCTCATCAGCGTTTCCGACTGTTGCCGAAAGGGCAAGGACCTGGCAGGAAGGGTTCATTTTCCGGAGCTTTGCCAGAGTGACCTCAAGGGTTGGCCCCCTGTCCGCAGAATCGATAAGATGGACTTCATCTGCCACAACAACCGAGATCTCCTGCATCCAGGCAGTCTCGTTCCTGAGCAGGGAATCAGTTTTTTCCGATGTGGCTACAATGATGTCGTTGATGCCGATTCCTTCATCCCGCCGGTCATAGTCCCCTGTTGAGATCCCGACCCTGATGCCCAGTTCGGAGAATTCCTGAAACCGCCTGAATTTCTCGGAAGCCAGAGCTCTCAGGGGCACGATATAGAGGGCTTTTCCTCCGGCAAGCACGGACTTCAACATTGCAAGCTCTGCAAGCAGAGTCTTTCCCGAAGCCGTAGGGATTGCAGCAAGCAGGTTTTTCCCTTCAAGCAGTCCCTTTTCAACAGCCTCTGCCTGAGGAGGATAAAGTTCAAGAATCCCGGAGTTTTCATAAAAGTGCTTTACTTCAGTGGGCAGGTCGAGACTTTCTATCTTCATTGAAAACCAGTGACTCACACATTAGATAAAAAACTATTTTGAAACCACGATACCAGTGCCAAAAAACTGCTTTCCTGCAAAAGGTTGAGGTCCCCTTTTTAAGGGAACCCCGGAGTTTTTCAGAATATCCGTTTCCGAATATTCTATGGAAAATCTGGAAAAACTCAGTCTTTTGCAGAATCAGTCTTTTGCAGAATAATAGTAGTTTCCGCTTTCCTTCTGCTCCCGGTCAAGCCTTGAGTCAAGGTTGTTTACGCGGGGGCGCCTCGTCTCTTCATCCCTGCGGAAGGTAATGCCGAGGTTTTTCAGGAACCTGTTCATGCCGTTTTCCATGCTGAATGGGCCGTGAGCCTCACCGTAGATAGCAGGCTTGCCTTCAAAAACAAGGAGGCGCTGGCTGAGCAGATCGATCATATAGATGTCGTGGTCAACGACCATAGCCGTTTTCTGGTTGTTTTCGGCAAAGCGGTTGATGACTCTTGTGACCATGGAACGCTGCTCCACATCAAGGTGGGCACTTGGCTCGTCCAGAATATAGAGGTCTGCTTCCTGGGACAGGCAGGCGGCAATCGCTACCCTCTGAAGTTCTCCACCACTGAGGTCGGTAAGCAGGCTGTCATAGATCCTTTCAAGCTGGAGTGGGTTTGAGATCTCAACTTCATAGTAGCTGGTCCCGAACCGCTTTGAAATGCCTCTAAGGAAGTCCTGAACACTTACAGGAGTATCTGCTTTAATGTACTGGGGTTTGTAGGAGATTTTTACTTCGATGCCCGGGTCCCCTTCTTCTGGCTTGATTTCTCCTGCCAGGACTTTTACGAAAGTTGACTTTCCTATTCCGTTGGGACCAACTATCCCGAGAACTTCCCCGACACGCAGGTTTCCACCTGTTGCTTTGAGAGAGAAGCCGTCGCCGTACTTCTTTGAAAAGCTGTTAAAAGAGATCGCAGACTTAAATTGGGCATCCTCTCTTGGGGGGTGGACCTCGAATTTGATAGCTTCCGGCCGGATCCTGATGTTTTCTTCAGGGAGATAACCTTTAAGATACTGGTTGATCCCGACACGCACACTTTTTGGGAGAGTTATCACACCAAACCCTGCAGGTTCACCATAGGCTATGTGAATTACATCTGTAAGCATATCCAGGACTGCAAGGTCGTGCTCTACCACAAGCACTGCCCTGTCCTTTGAAATTTCCTGGACGAGGCGGGCTACGTTAATCCTCTGGTAGATATCCAGGTAGGGACTTATTTCGTCAAAGAAATAAAACTGGGCATCTTTTGCCGCACAGGCTGCAATTGCAACCCTCTGAAGTTCCCCACCGCTTAATTCCGAGATTTTTCGCCCGACTACGCCTCTGAGGTCGAGATAATCAACAAGCTCGTCCATAACCCCTCTTTCATCGGTTTTTTCAAGCAGCTCTGAGGTCTTGCCTTTGAAAGCTTTGGGGATCAGGTCAACGTACTGGGGCTTCTGGGAAACCTTTACTTTCCCGTTCACAACGGCTTTGAAATAGTCATGAAGTGCCGTGCCGGCATAGTGTTCGAGTACCATATCCCAATCTCCTTTCTCCTGCCCGAAATTGGGGATCAGGGCTCCGGAAAGGATCTGGACAGATGTACTCTTCCCTATCCCGTTCGGACCCAGGATACCGGTTACCTTTCCTATCCTCGGCACAGGAAGCCCGAAAAGGGCAAAACCGTTTGTCCCGTACCTGTGAGTGGGTTCCGTAAGGGCTTCAGGAAGCCCAATAATCATGATGGCATCGAAAGGGCATTTGTTAACGCATATTCCGCAGCCCACACAGAGTTCCTCGGAGATGACCGGCTTTCCATCGGCCTCAAAAACAATGGTTTCGTCGCCTGTCCTGACTCTGGGACAGTACTTTTCGCACTCCTTGCTGCACCTTCTGGGCTGGCACCTGTCTTTGTTAATTATAGCTAATCTCATAATAGTCCCCGGAAATTACGTTTTTTGATTGTTTAAAGTATAAATAAATTAGGCAATATGGATTCATTTGTGTAAGTTATTTGTGTAAGTTGTATGAGTTCAATAATGTGGTATAGTTATCTGATTTATATTGTGCAGTTATCTGATTTCAGTAACGATAATAAGTATCAAAGTTATGCCACATATAAAGCCGTCAAGCATCTACAGCATTTCTCGGTTATGAAATGCCTGCCCTGGTATATGAACCGTTGGAATGTTGCAGGTATGAAATACCATCTTGATAAGAAATATTAGTATGACAAAGAACATAAGTAAAAATAAAGATAAAAACCGATAGCAAAAGAGCCGGGATGAAAAGGCCATCTTTTAGGAAAAGCCTTTTTTGAAGCCCAGGAAAAGAGTTTTTTCAATTCAGGAGCAGTGTCCAGGTAACAAGGAAGAAGTCTACAACTATGAACTCTACAAAAAGCCAGTCCTTAGCCTTGAATTCCTTGACATCTATCTTAATCATGGGGTAAAGAATCCTCTGGACATAATATGTGATTCCTATAACGATCGCGAGTATGGCATACCAGATCCGGTCTTCGCCTGCCCCATACTGGCTGAACATTACAACCCCGGAGATTATTCCAAGTATTGAAGAAACAATTGTTTTTATAATGCCTTCCTTGTGAGCTTTCTGCTTTTCTTCGGGGGTCTTTTGCTTGATAAGGATCTTTTTTTCGGGAGCCTCAACAATTTCTGGAACACTTTCTATGGAAGCCTCTGCAACTTTTGCGAGTTCCTTTCTGGACTTTGACTTTGGGGTTTGTTTACTCAACCTGCATTCTCTCCTGAACAGCAATTATCTTTCCTGGGAATGTAGTATTAATTAAAAGCTTAAAATGATTAAAAATGGGATTATAGATTTCAATGATAATATTTGATTCGGTGATATTAGTTAAATTAGTTCAAATTTGATTCGGTGATATTAGTTAAATTAGTTCAAATTTGATTCGGTGATATTAGTTAAATTAGTTCAATTAGGGTTTATTAAATTAGAGTTACATTTGACCCCGTATACCTAATAATTAGATCTAGACTTAAATAATAGACTTGAAAAGAAATTATCAGGCTGTGACTTAAACTGTTAGACCAGATTATCAGCCTGGTGTCTGAAGTTTGAATTGAAACCTGTCAGACCGGAGTTATCAAATTAAAGTATCAGATTTAGATCATCATATTTAAATTTTTAGAATTAAATTATTAGGACTGAATTTAAGGGATTTAAATAAATTCATTGCTTAAAACATTACCGATCTGATCTATGGAAATCGAATCGATCCCTATTGAATTTAAATGTTTTGAAAATTTTGAAGGTCTGTTTCCTGCCGGATGGTAAACAAGAGTAACCTCCGGGTTGAGTTTTTTTACCATATCCTCAAGCCCGCACGCATCAAGGTGGTCACTTATCTTAATAATAGGATATGGGTAATCAGCACGGCAGCTCAGCACATACTTTTTCACATTCCACGGAAGCTTGTTAAGGTCCCGGGGAGTTACCACGAAAACATCATCTTCGCCCCCGGAGTCAAGCCCTGCAAGTTCTCCTGCATCCTCAAGCATGCTCCGCGTAAGCGCCCTGGTCCGGGCTTCCATCCGGATTGCACCGTCGTACCCAAAGCCTCTTATTAGTTCAACAGCCCGCTGGGTTTTTCCGAACTCATATGCTCCGAAGGCAACAGGTCCGTTCTCAAAAAGGGCGCATTTCATGCTGTCAAGGTCATCCGCAAAATGACAGGACGGGTCTTCAGGGTCCCCGTAGTTAGCTTCAGTAATAAGAACATCGCAGGGAGGAAGCTTGCTGGCATCCTTGACATCTCCTGTGACCAGGATTCTTGTCCCTACATCGTTTTCCCAGTAAAAAGCCGCGGCGCCGACAGTGTGTTCCGTAGGGCAAGTCTTTACCTTGACCCCTTCAATGTCAATTTCATCCCCGAGCCTGCACATGCTGCCCGAATATTTTTTGTCGTGCCTGATTTCAAGAGCAGCTGCTGTTTTTTCCGTACAGACTGCCCGCGGAGAGAGCATAGCTGATTTTCCGTGATGATCGGAATGGGCATGGGTAATCAGGTAGGCATCGGGCTGGGGGTGCTTTCCCTGAGTCCGGGTAGTATCAATGGAAAAGGTACGTAAATCTCCCTCATTGCCTCTGAAACGGAGTGAAATATGGGGTTTAAAGGTTCCTCGGGAGTTGCGCTGCCTGAGCGCGAGAACTCCAAGGTCAATTAGTTTTTTAGAAATCACGCCAATCTCTGAGGAGATAATACTGAAGGTATTTAAGAGTAGGTAAAGAGCGTTAGAGTAGTGATAGCGTTGTCCTTCGATACATTACTTCAGGTAGTGAAACTGGCCAAAATTTTGTTTTGAGATACTTTTGCTCAGATGCATCTGTTTTCTCAGCTAAAGTGTGCACAGGAAATTGAAGTGTACACAAAGGGAAAATAAGAGCAAAATGGGGCATGTGAGCGTTTTGGAAGAACGTCGACTTATTTAGGACTTACGCGGTTGGACTGAGAAATCAATAGCATTGAACCATCAACTGTATAAAACACTAAACCAGTCACAACGCTGAATGCTCTTGATTTTGTAATTCAATGCGTAAGTCCTATTATTATTGAAAGACAACCAAATAATGAGGAGGGGAATTAAATGTCGAACTTAAATGTGAATCCGGTTAATGATGCCGAAACGGCAGATTCCCGCTGGAAAGGCCTCTATAGAATCGGCGGCGCGGGTGCCCTAATCACAGCAGCGTTGCTTCCAATCGAAATCGTCATCTTCGCTGTCTGGCCACAGCCCAGCACCGTAATCGGCTGGTTTACGCTACTTCAGAACAACAGGCTCCTTGGACTCTTAGACCTTGATCTCCTGGGGATCTTCGCCTATGCACTTCTTGTCCCGACTATTCTCGCGCTCTATGTTTCCCTCCGCAGAGCCAGTGAATCTTTCATGGCAATCGCTGCGGTCCTTTATTTCATAGGGATAACTGTCTACTTCGCATCGAATACGATTTTCTCTATGCTTTTCCTCAGCGACCAGTACGCAGCTGCGACAACAGACGCGCAAAAATCACTATTTCTGGCAGCGGGGCAGGCGATGATTACTTTCTTCAGTTTCACCGCTTTTCAGGAGAGTTATGTCATCGTGTCAGTTGCCCTTCTGATAATCTCAACTGTTATGCTCCGGAGCCTCATCTTCAGCAAATCAACTGCTTATGCAGGAATTCTGGCGAATGCATTCACACTGGGAGCAGTAGCACTGGAACATACACCAGTGATAGGTAGCTACCTCTCTTTTATAGCATTCCTATATCTTGCATCTATAGTGCCTTTAACGATATGGTATGCCCTGATTGCCCATAAGCTCCTTCAGCTGGGGCAGGGCATCTCGACAGAGGAAGGAAATCCAAATTGAAAATCGTCCGGTACCGGTTATCATTTCTCCTATAAGGGGTATTCATTTGGATTCGGTTAAGGTTTAAAACGTCAAAAAGTATTATTTTTTATGCTATATATCTAGGAATTATGTTGGAAAATCACTATAATTGGTATTCGAAGTTGTGCATAAAATTCGTAAACCGATGACAAAAGAAGGGATATTAAACTATACAAATTTCTGGTGTTGGGCAGTTGATAGATCAAGATTTCAGCCTGATATTAATTTCGGGATAGGCTCATCCAGCAAATCAAGAAACTAACATTTATATGAGTGGACACCCCTTAGTTACTTACTGGTAAGTAAGTGTTTTATTATGAAAGAGATGAACGAAACCAATCAACAGATACTCCATTATGCAGGGAACTTTTTGCAGTGTCGGGGTTATAATGGATTCAGCTATAGAGACATTTCCCGGAAACTGGGCATAAAGAATGCCGCAATTCATCATTACTATCCCCAGAAAGAAGATCTGGTTGCAGCCTTTCTGGAGGTCAGCAGGCAGAAATTTACTGCAAATATTGCTCAAATTGTGGAATCGGGAGGTTCAGCCCGTGAACAGCTTCAATATTATTTTGATTACGCCTTAAAAGAATTTGATGAAGGCAAAAGTATCTGCCCACCAGGTTCGGTAATGATTGATTTTGAAGAACTTTCGGAAAAGGTAAAAAAGCAGCAGCTACTGTTACTGGATGAAATCCTGACCTGGCTTTCCAGAGTCCTGAAAACCGGGCTGGAGCAGGGAGAGCTTAATTTCGCTGACCCTGTGGAGGTACGTGCAGATGCGATATTTGAAACCTTACTGGGTGCCAGACAGCTGTCCAGCATAAAGGGAAGAAAAACGCTTGTCAGATCAATTGCTCTAATAAAATCCGATCTTGGATGGAAGGATTGATATTTACGGTAGGGTTGATTTTTTGCGAACCACCACTTACTTATATGTAAGTAAGTAAAATGTTTTTATATACTGATTTTTAATATACTGATTTTTAATATACTGATTTTATAGAGGAGAAATTTGATGCCCGTTATGAGTATTCTTTCATGCAAAATAATGCAGGACGAGATTGTCTGGATTCTTGAAAATGATCCTGCGATTGATGAGGTTATTGTAGTTGAAAATGAAAACATCCGGGAATTCACAGGAAAACTAAATAAAGTAAACATTCAGCACAAAATACTCCCCATTGAGAATATCCCTTTACTTTCTGACATAAACAGTGAATGTGAGAAAAAAAGTGAATGTGGAAAAAAAAGTGAATGTGAAAAATATACGGTTCTGGTCTACCTGATGGAACTGGGCCTGCATAAAAACCCAAAAGATTTGAAAAACAAGGTATATGAGAACATAGAGACCCTCGCCCCATTCTCTTCAGGGATTCTGGTTTTTTACGGCTTATGTGGAAATGTGCTTGGGGATATCGAAACAGACTTTGAAGGAAATTCCTTCCCATGCCCTGTTCGTATCCTTAAAGACAGGAAGAACAGAATAGTAGACGACTGCATTGGAGCGACTGTGGGAGGAATGGATAACTACCTGAGTTTACTCAAAAGTGTTGGTGACGCTGGAACTTATCTCTTTACGCCCATGTACAGTAAGGGCTGGAGAGAGTTTTTTGAACTGGATAAGCTGCACAAAGATCCGGCTAAAGCCTTGAAAATGATGATAAAAACCCATGAAATGATTGGCTATAAGAGGGTTGCAAAAATTAATACTGGGCTTGAGTATACTGAAAATTTCGATGATTCGATCCGAGAATTTGCAGAGCTTTTTGATTTTGAAATACTGGAATTTAATAATGGCAACCAGGAAATTTTTGAAGATTGTTATGGGAAAATGAAAGTGGAAATCGAGAGTAACGAAAGTGGAAATCAAAAATAAATAACGGAACATGAGAGATGGTTCACCGATGCCTGTACTGAGTATAATTGCCTGTGAAATGCTTGAGGATGAACTTGTTTATGTCCTCTCAAAAGACCAGAACGCAGTACGATTAATCACAGTTGAAAACAGGCAATGTTTCAGGTTTGTTAGAAAGCTTAAATCCGAAAATTGCCAGACCAGGCTTTTTCCTCCGGACAGGATATCTTTTTTTGCAAAACAGATGAATCGTCCCGTATCCATGAAAATTCCGAATTTTCTATTGGAGTTTCCACTTTTTGGGAAAATATATGGGAATATGAAGGAAAAGAACAGAGAAACAATCACCGTAGTGGTAAACATTCTGGAGCTTGGCCTGCATGCAGACTGTGACATTTTAAAGTCTGAAATCTACCGAAATATGAAGGAAATGGCAGACTTTTCAGATGGAATTCTTATATTTTATGGGAACTGCGGACGCCCGTTAAGGGGCCTGGGAGCTGAGTTCAAAGATATTAAATGCCCCCTCTATTTTCTCGAAGATGAAAAAGGAGAAATTGTGGATGACTGTATCAGCGTAGCTCTTGGGGGCAACGATAATTATGCTGAGGTTATGCAGAGTGGAAACGGCACAGGTATGATATACCTGACCCCTATGTGGGCCTCCGGCTGGACAGAAATGAAAAAGGAATCATTAGGTACTTCTGACGTAGATAAACATTTTTTAAAAAATCCTTTGTATAAAAACATTGTCAAAATCAGTAATGAAATCTCCAGAGGAGAAGAATTCGACAAAAATGTCTCAAATTTTGCCCGGATTTTTGATATGAGTATTGTTGAAAGGGAAGGCAGTATGGAAATTGCAAGGAAGTCCTACCTGAATGCCAGGAACGAGATCTGCAAAAAAGTTACCAATTAGCCTTAAAAAGAAGAGTTAAACTGGAGATTAAATATAAAAATTAAATGTGGAATCGATGAACTGTACACTCTAATCTCCAGCAAAACCTTAAGGGTATGCCAAAAAAAATCAGGCAGTTGTTTCCTTATCCAGAATATAACCGACCATTTCAGGGTTCAGTTTGCTTTCCCTTGAAATCTTTTTCTCAATCTCCTCAGTGGTTTTACCTTCGGTTTTCATTTCTTTAATCTTTTCAATCACTGAGATTGGAATGCTGTAGTATTCGTTAATGTCTTTCCGGTGTCCCCAGACATCTCCTTCGATGAGCTGGATTCTCTGCATCTGAAGGAACATTTCTATGGACTTTGAGACTGTACGCATGTAAGATTTAGGTAACTGAATTACCTCAATCTTCGGGCAGGTTTCAACCAGTCCAAAAATGTCCTTGTTAGAAGGCCTGAAAGCCAGGTGAACAATACGCTCATTCGGATTAAGTGTAAAGATTTCTTCTCTTGAACTAACTACTCTTATTCTCATGTTTTTCCCCCACTATAGGTTGTTTATGTTTTAAGTTATTTTATGTTTTTGTTATATTAGAAAGTACTAATACTTATTATAAATAGTTATCTTATTGAACTAATATTGTTTAGATAGTATAGTAAATTAGCTACTTCTATTATGCCCCTATAAAAGAACCTTAAAAAGCCTTAAAAAA
Source organism: Methanosarcina sp. (assembly GCF_028693135.1). Taxonomy (GTDB): domain Archaea; phylum Halobacteriota; class Methanosarcinia; order Methanosarcinales; family Methanosarcinaceae; genus Methanosarcina. The sequence continues at coordinate 3,314 of NZ_JAQUVZ010000061.1, read as the reverse complement.
GATTAAAGCCGCTTTTTACAGGTATATTTTTTGATATCAGGTCAGTTTTTATAGAGGTTCATACAAAAAATCTTTGTAGATACTATATAAATTATTCGGATTTGAGTTCCTGATTTTTGATTTTCGCTTGAAGTTTAATTGAGATTTTATTGAAAGAAGGAAAAAATTCAGCTCCAATCATGATTAGTAAAAAATCTATTGGGTTCAGTGCATCAAATCGAAAAAACTTCAGGAGAAATATCAGGAGAAATATCAGGAAAAATATCAGGAGAAATATCAGGAGAAATATATAAGGAATAAAAACCTCCGGCTGAGGGGGCTGTGAAAGAAGTCTTCTAAAAAGAACTCGGTTAAAAATTTGTGCGCCCACAGGTTCCCTGAACCCGGGCGACTTTTTTCCAGAATTTTTTTCCAGAATAATACAGAGATCAAATAATTTTATCGAGTTCAGATGCCAGTACACTGCCCTGGGTTACACCCATATAGCGCTTCACTTCAGTCCCGTCCTTCTCAATGATCAGGGTAGGGACAGCGTGTATGCTGTACTTTGAGGCAAGCGCCTGGTTTTCATCCACATCGACAACCTTGAATTCAACCTTGTCTCCGTATTTTTTTTCGAGCTCTTCAAGAATAGGTTTTTGCATTCTACAAGGTCCACACCATGTTGCGGAAAAGTCCAATAATATCGGTTTCATAAAATCACCTGCAATACTTGAAACGTATGAGACTTTTTCTGTCTTAGTTTATCTACTCCGGTAAGCGTGCAGAGGAATCGTACATATGCTTCCGCATGGCACAGCTGCCAGAAACCCAATCCTGAATGATAGATGACCTGAAGATGGAATTACCAGATACAGGATCAGGACTCGATTCAGTGTATATATTATCGCCGAGAATATATAATGCTTATCTCAGACATGCGGGCTTCCCTTTAAACGTATTCCGAAAAGGGAGTACAGATAAGCTTTCTACTGATCCTCTTTTTCCGGATATTCTTTTCGGCCTTTGATGATATTGCCGAAATACATGCACCCTTCCATTGAGATCGTCGGCATCTCCGGAGATTCGTCAACCATTTTAACCGGAGCGCCCCGGATAAGCACACAGGGAATTCTTTCTCCGGCTTCTCCCATAAGGAGTTCAGCTGCTGAAACCAGGTTATCTGCCGCTGCTTTGTAAGTCAGGCGGAGGGGCTTTCCGTAGATATCAAAAGTACCCCTCGCATCCTCCACAGGCACAAAGCCTGAAACTCCGAGGGCAATCCCCGTGCAGCCCAACCGCAGAGGCTGAGTCCTGCTGTCCCCTATAATCACTCCCAGCCTGCAGGAGTAACGCTGTTCAAGCCTTTTCCGGATGTTCTCGGAACTTTTTCTCGGGTCCTCCGGAAGCAGGACTACAGAGCCATCAGGGGCGTTTGAAGCATCAATTCCAGCATTTGGAGAAAGGATACCCTTTGTGATAGTAAGTGCGGCTCCGGGGACGCCTCCGAAAAGCTCATCACATTCCTGAAGCACAAGCTCCATTTCCCTCGGATCTATCCCGTATTTTTCCCCGAGGGATAATGCCCTTTCCCCCGGACTGACACTGGCAAGCTCAACTATTCTTTTTTCCGCTGTGGCAACCGCAGATTCAGCCAGCACAAAAACATCCCCGTCAACTGGAATAATGCCTGCGTCCTGCAGCGAAGCTTCAAGGGCCTGCACGATGTCGTCCCCTGCTCTGATGATGGGGGTCTTAATCCCGAACATCTGGATGGAAGTGATTTCTGGACTCATTTTAATGCCTTTAGAAAACTGTGATTAATTTCGATTTTCGGAAACATAAAATCAATATGGACAGAATCAACCCGTAAAATGCCAAAAGGTATTGATAAATGTATCCGAAGGCTCCGGAAAACCCCTGCCGGAAAATAAAAAAGCTTTGAAATGAGGAAATACCCCCAAAAATTAACCTGAGAAGCTAAAAGTTACTTACTGAAAGCTCAAAATCTGACCTGAAATACCTTTTTCCAGAAGATTTACATTCAGACAGAAGCCGCAAGTGAATGCTTCAGATCACTGTAACACATTTTGAAGATAGCCTGATTAGTTTTGATTTCCGTAATTCCAAAACCATAAAAAGCTGCAAATTCCCTTACCTTTGACTCAAAATTATGCTGGTAGTTTAAGCCGGTATTAATCTTTGCTACCTGAGTATATCTGGCAGCCCTAAATACCATTTTTGACTCTTCAAGATTTTCCAGGCTACGGGCAAACCCATTAGCTACGACCATTTTTTCCCAGTTGGCAGCCCACATGGGAGTAAGCATGAAAACCCTTTCGCCCCTGAAACTCTTTATTTTTTCCACAAAAGCTTTTTTACCCCCCAGGACCGCACAGATGCAATCATCAACGATGTTTCCTTCGGAGTCTCTGAGCAATGCGAGGGGACATTCAAGGTACTTGAAATCTCCCTCAATATCTTTGAGCACGTTTCCACAAAGCCCGTAGAACAAAAGCATCCCGTCTGAGAAGAGCGACATCCTCAGAATCGCATCATACACGTTTGTTTTCAGCATAGTACGCTTTTTTCCCATGCCAACTACTTCAAGGATGTTGAGCACAAGCATGACGCCATCCCCGTCCTCCTGCTTCACATCCTTAAGGCACCTGCATGCCTCGACATTATTGAGAGAAAATTCCCGGCAGGGACAACCAATTTCACCAAACTTCCGTACAATGTCTCCAGAACTCCCATTTTTTAGTATTAGAACTTCATCCACCTCTTCATCATGCTCCACGAGATGAACAATTTCATCCTCAAACATTTTGCATGATATGATACTCATTACCCTCATTGTGACCTCCATTTCAGGCTCTCTGGCTCCGGAGGAAAAAACTCAAAACCTACCAGCAACTCCAGATTCCAGAAAAAAACAGAAAACCCCATATCTAACGCCCTCAAAAATCCAGATCGGATACAGTAAAGTGCAGTTAATGTCGATTATAATGTATTTGCTGCGAGTATTTAAAACTAGGTAAAAAGAACGAGATAAGAATTGGAGATAAGAATTAGAGATAAGAATTATAAAAAGAAAAAGTATTTGTAAAAACAGAAAGAAATGACACAAAATAAACAGGATAGAAAGCCTTAGCACTGGAAGAAAAAGAGAAGAAACCTCCAGTTAAAGGGAATTTGTAGTATCCCGTTATTTGGCATGAAAGTACCTCTGATTTCGCACTCCGGACCCTCATTCTGAATTTATGATTATGTTGGAAGCAAATATAGCATTTTTGTCCTGTTAAATTGAAGTCAGGGTCCGGAATGTGGACGTG
>NZ_JAQUVZ010000002.1 GCF_028693135.1 Methanosarcina sp. | reverse complement strand
AAAGGGCTTCACGTTCATCTTCGGTAAGTGTCACAGTGTATCTATTCATGATTGATCCTCTTGGATTCATTATGAACAGTATACAATATATTCTTCACGACATTTCGCTGTTGACTCGACACTAGCTTATTGGTGAAAACGCTTCTTTCATGACTGCTACACTTGAAAGTTTGATTAGCTTTTTGATGAATTTTCCGAATTCTGTTCGACTCAACAATCAGGCACTCAGATAAGAACTTTCCATTATATGATTTCAGATCATCACAAACTTCAAAAGGATAAATTACAATCCCTTCGCTTTCTTTTGAAAACCAACTGATTAGCCCAAGTATAAAAATAAGAACAACAATAATTATAAACAACTCTATAAAAGATACTAGTAAAGAGATTACTTTGTCTAGAAAAAAAGTAAAAGATATAAGTATTCCATTTATGTGTAATATCCAAAACTTTATGGAAATTATTACTAGAAAGATTACTGTGTATAGAAAAGAAGTAACAAAGGTAAATACTCCATTTATATACGATATATTAACCGGAAATGAAATTTGAAGGAATAATCCATTCGAAAAATATACTAAAGTAAATAACCGAGTCAGATATTCGAGAAAACTGTTAGCATAAATAGAGTTCTCAGAAATTGTAAAAAACAGTAGTTCCTCAAACATGTTCCCCACACGAATATATTAATTCATATTTTATAATTGACTGAATCATATATTAAATTATCAGATAATTTTTATAAAAAAAGAAACATTTTTAGGTTTGGCAGGAACGTTTTTTATCTCCACATCCTTTATATATATACTAATCTGAAATCAATGAAACTTTTTTGAGAATATATAATATTTCAGATCGAAAACACATAAACCAATCTTGATTTATCCAAACCAGTTATTCCCCAATTTCTCTTCCTTTTCCCCCTGCATACTTGCATATGCCACATAATCCCCGCTCTCCGTATCAAAAACAAACCTGTAAACCGTTCTAAAATACGCCCACATCCCAACATAGGGATTCCTGGCATCACTCAGCATGACAGTTACCGAGCCGTTTTCTTCCGAAACCGAATAAACAGGATAATCGACTTCCTGAGGGACACCTGTCAGGTACAGATTTTCGGATCTTTCGGTGTAAGCGGAGGCACCGGGGACATCGCCGGTCACGTTGATTTTTTCAATATAATCGCTTCTTTCGATCCCTGACCAGTAGCTGACTTCCATAATCTTGTAGTATGTGGAGTTATAGGAATATGCGGTAAGGAACTTTCCGGGCGAGGAAGGGTAGGTATCCTGATAGCTGATTTTTGTACCCTCTGCGTCGGAAATATTATTCACAAGAAATATTTTTGCCACCGGCAGCACTGTAAGCCAGACCACCAGCACAACTGCAAGGGTTTTATAGAAGCTGCGCCGGTTTTCGGTGACAAAGGTACAGAAGTTCTTGAATTTGCCGTTCCATTTCCCCCGGCTTTTCAAATATCCCACAAATACGACAAAAAGGGGCAGCAGAGGAAGGAGGTTTGCCAGTGGGTCGAAGAAGTAAACTGCTCCCATGATGGACGTATCAGTGCTGAAAGGGTATAAGGGGCGCATTTTCCAGCTGGTGGCGTAATCCAGATAGACGTGGGAGAAGATGGCTGCAAACCCGGCAGCCGTAAAAAGGTGGTCTTTTGTCTTAAGCCAGATAAGAGACGTGACAAGCAGGATGAAAAGAATGGAATGCATGAACTCCCTGTGGCCCAGCAGGTAAAAGAGCTGGTTTCGGGTCTCATGGCTTACGCTGTCGCTGACGAGGGTGAACAGGATGTACGGGATGAAATCCAGGTCAGGGAGGATTGACAGGAATCCCAGAACGTTACGTTTTTTTCCTTTGAAGCCAAGAGCCAGAGCAATCAGAAAGCCGACTCCCAGGTGGGAGAATGTGTTTACCATTTTTTATCCCTGAATGAATTTTCGTTTTCACTTTTTATAAAGCACAATTAGTTGGTGAATAACCCGAATACATTTCTACAAAAGTATCTCATAGTTTGTATCTTTTACCTTTAATCTTTTATCTTTGATCTGTTATCTTTAACATTTTATATTTGATCTTTTATATTTAGACAGATGCGACATACAACTATATTCTTCATTTAAAATTACCGTATGGCGATTTAACATGTATTTGAATCGATAAAACAGTCATGGCTCTTGATGTGTGGGAGCATGCCTACTATATTGATTACAAGAATGATAGGGGCAAATTCATAGAAGGATTCTGGAACATTGTCGACTGGGAAGAACTCGACAAGTACTTTAAAAATATTAAATAATAATCGGAAAGTTATTTTTTAAATATATTTATTCCATTCCGATTACATTTTTTAATTACAGTTTTTTAAAAAGTAATCGGAAATTACATTTATTCGAAAGTGAACTACCCCTCCCTAAAACTTTCGCTTAATAGCTCAAGTTTTTGAGGAAGGAGCTTCCTGCTTCATACTTGACGGTTGCCGTTTTTTCCAAGTCCACAGGCTCAAACTGTAGTCCCTACAGCAATTTTCTTAATATTGATAGCGGCATTAATGTCTCTATCATGGAAAGTTCCACATTCAGGACATTGCCACTCTCTAATATCTAAACTTAATTCGGAATTATGATAACCACAAACATTACAATTTTTAGAGGAAGGTTCCCATTGACCTATCTTTATTATTGTTTTTCCAACCCATTCAGCTTTATACATTAACTTCTGTACGAAACTATACCATGCTGAATCTGATATTGCTTGCGCTAATTTGTGGTTCTTTTTCATTCCACTAATATTTAAAGTTTCTACAGCTATTGCTTGGTTTTCGCTTATTAGCTTAGTTGAAACTTTATGTTGAAAATCATGTCTCTGGTTACTTATTTTCTCATGAATTAACGCCAATTTTCTTACTGCTTTTCTCCGGTTATTTGATCCTATTACTTTCCTTGATACTTCCCTTTGTAAGAATTTTAACCTCTGCAAAGAAGCTTTCAAGAATCTAGGATTATCTATTTTTTCCCCATTAGAACAGGCGGCAAAAGTATTAATTCCTACATCTACCCCTACCATTGTAGCATGAGAATATTCTTGTTTTTCTTGAAGTTTTTCTCCATCCTCAGTTAAAATACTAACATAATATTTCCCTGTAGGAGTTCTGGAAACAGTTAATGTTCTCAGAAATTCAGCATTATTATCATGTTTAATAATATCGCTTTCTAGTTCCATTTCTTTAAAAAGCGGTCTGTGCATCTTAACTTTTATCCAACCCAACTTCGGTAACAATATTTTGGAAGTTGCAAAGTTAATGCTATAGTGTTGAGGAATTTGAAAGGAAAAATGGTGATCTTTCTTGTGTTTCTTTTGAGGATACCTTAATTCATCTTTGAAAAAATGATTAAACGCTGAATTAAGGTTTCTACTTGCTTGTTGCAATGCTCCTGCATTAACTTCTTTCAACCAGGGATACACTTCTTTCAAAACTAAGAGGTAATTATTAAGGTCAAATTCCGAGAGACTTATTCTGAATTTTTTATACATTAACGATTTGATTTCAAGGAGTTTATTATAGACAAAACGACAGCTACCGAAGTGTTTTTCCATAAGAGATTTTTGCTCCTTATTAGGGTAAATTCGGTATCTGTTACCTCGAAGCATCTTTATAATATACTCTTTGTAACTATATGGAGATATACGAAATTATTATCTTCGGATTGTGGGGAAGTTGACGCTCTCATCTACCGGATTGTCCGAGGAAGGAGTCTTCCCGCTTCGGGAGATAAACCTGTAACCCTATTTAAAATAAGCTCGCCAGATAAAATAAATCGATGAGAGGGATTACCCTCTCAGGTCACTGAGATGAATTATCCAGGGTCTCTTAATTCAGCGTCCTGTTAAAGAAATCTGTCATCTCCCCATATGCGTCCTGTGCGACAAAACTCTCTGAAAGCCTGCCGTCTTTGATCATGAAGCCGTGAGGTTCCCCCTGGTAAACTTTCAGTTCGAAGTATTTGTCAGCAGCATCCAGTTCGCCGGCGTATCTGTAGATGTCTGTGATATTGCTTGGTTCGTCACGGGTTCCGTGAATGATAAGCATAGGCACATCAAGCTGGTTTATCAGGCTTGCCGGCTCATTTGGCTGGATCTCAGACCCGCCTGAGTAAGGGAAACCATACCAGGCAACTCCTGACTTGAACTCCTTGATCTGGGGCAGGAAGAGCATAGTATATCTGCCGCCTGCACAAAAGCCGGTAAGGCCCAGTTTCTCCGGATCAACATCATCCCTGCCCTCAAGGTAACTTACGCTGTTTCTGACAAGGGCTTCCACTTCTGAATCAGGAGGAGAACGGGAATAGGTCTGCCACTGAGGAGCGACCACCACAAACCCGTCTGCTGCCAGCATGTCCACCATTTCCTGGTATCCTGCTTCAAACCCGTTAAAGGAATGAATCAGCACCACAGCCGGGTATTTTCCCTCTGCAGCCGGAGCAGCAGTATAGGCAGGATAGGCCTGGCTTTCACCTGTGATGTTGACGGTTTTATTTAGGATTTCAGTTGAAGTGCTCCCTGAAGCTTTGGGAATAGTTGAGACGTCGGAAATGGGTTCAGGAGAATCTGGGTCAGGGACCTCTGGTTCGGAATTCCCCGAGTCTGTACAGCCTGAAATGCCAATAAGGCATACTATAAGCAAAAACATCAGTAATATATATTTTATTTTCAATTGTACCCCCCACGTAAGTATCTTTCCTATAAGGCAATCTAATTCTGATCTGGAAATTTTATCCTGACAATTTGCCTTACCCGTATATTTGTATTCGTTAGCAGAAAACTTTACCCCTTAGGAAAAGGGCAGGAGATATTCATTTCCTCTCCCCTAAAAAGACCCTCATCCCCGCAGGTGAAGCTTTACTGTAGATCTCTTCCAGAACCTCAAGCAAATCCTCTTCCCCACGCCAGAAAGGAAATTTCCCGAGCCTTTTCGGGAGGGCTGCCGGGACCGGAGGGATGTGGGCTTTGAGGCTGGGACCCTTTTCCTCTTCAGGGCTTTCCGGAGATCTGCCCCAGAAGGCTTCCGGCTCAAGGGGCAGGGGCGCTGGGGAAAAAGGAGATGTTTCTGCTTCGGTTCTGGTTCCGGTCTCAGCTATAGTTTTTATTCCACCCCCGATTTCAGCTACAGTTCCAGTTTCTGCTCCGACTCCGGTTCTGGTTCCGGTTCTGGCTCCGGTTCTGGTTTTGGCTCCAGTTCTAGCTTTGGCTCCAGTTCTAGCTTTGGCTCCAGTTTCAGTTTCAATTTCATTGTCGGGTTCTTTGATATATATTCCGGATTCCGATGCCTGTTCCCCGGATTCCAGGTCCGGGCCTCTTCCCAGAAGGGACATGAAATCGTCCATATCCACTCCTCTTAGCTTGAAAATGAGGAAGGGGTCCCTGTCAAACTCTTCCCCGAGCAGGTAGTAGACGGCTGCGATGTGCTTGCACGGGTTGGACCAGTCCGGGCAGGAACAGTCGGTTTCAAGGTCATCGAGCGTTTCGGGAAAGAGGGAAAGTCCGGATTCTTCAAAGACAGCTTCAATGTCTTCCGGCATCTCACCTGCTAGGAGCTTTGCTGCAAAGATGGGTTTCAGGGAAAGTTTTTCGGCAAGGAGATCCCATTCGGAACCGTTCAGGGTCCTGACCTTAATTGTAACGGAATAAGGTTTCGGCTTTGAGCCCTGGACTTTTGCCTTCACAAGCCCCGTTTCTATCTTTATGGATGTTACCTGGCCTTTTCTGGCATAGCTTTTTCCGCGGGTCAACCTGGCCCCGATGTTAAAGCTTTCAAGGGTCTGAATCCAGCGTTTAGCCCACCAGCTCTGGGCAAAGCCTCCACGTTTCGATTTTGCCTTGATCCCACCCTTTACCTCAATGGGTGTTGTGGGCTTGTAATAACCATAATCATCCCGATAAGCTGCCATTTTTATTCACCTACCGCTTCTTCTCTAAGGGCAAACAGGTCCTTCAATTCCTCATTGGAAAGTTCCGTCAGCCAGCCTTCACCTGTGCCGACAACGTTTTCTGCAACCTGTACTTTGCGCTCGATAATCTCGTCGATTCTTTCTTCAAGGGTGCCTGCACAGATGAACTTGTGCACCTCAACGTTTTTCGTCTGCCCGATACGGAACGCCCTATCAGTAGCCTGGTTTTCCACAGCCGGGTTCCACCAGCGGTCAAAGTGGAAGACATGGTTGGCTCCGGTCAGGTTAAGCCCCGTACCTCCGGCTTTGAGGGAGAGGATGAAGATCGGGAGATACTCTTTTCCTTCCTGGAAGCGCTCGACCATCCGGTCCCGCTGCTTTCTGGAAACTTCTCCGTACAGGAAGATTACTTCACAGCCGAAACGTTCCTGCAGGTGCTCTTTTAACATCCTGCCCATCTCCGCAAACTGGGTGAATACAAGGGCTTTTTCCCCGTTTTCAAGGATGGTTTCAAGCATTTCCGAAAGCCTTGCAAGCTTTCCGGACCTATCCGGGATGCTGGAGTTGTCCTTAAGGAACTGGGCAGGGTGGTTGCAGACTTGTTTGAGTCTCATAAGCGTAGAGAGGATGATGTCTCTTCTCTGGATACCCTCGGCTTCATCTATTGCTTCTTCCACATCCTTGAGGACTGCGGCGTAAAGGGAAGCCTGCTCCTTTGTAAGCGTGCAGTAGGTCTTCATCTCCATTTTCTCCGGCAGGTCGGAGATGATCGACTGGTCGGTTTTCAGGCGGCGGAGGATGAAGGGGCCTGTTATATCTTTTAGCCGCTGGGTAGCATCCTGGTCGTGTTCAGCCTGGATAGGGATAAAGAAGTTTCTTTTAAAACTTGCACGGTTTCCAAGGAAGCCCGGGTTTAAAAACTCCATGATGGACCAGAGGTCTCCCACATTGTTCTCGACCGGGGTCCCTGTAAGGGCTATCCGGTAATCCACCTCCAGGGCCCGGGTCGCTTTTGCCTGTTTAGTCTCCGGGTTCTTGATGTTCTGGGCTTCATCAAGCACAACTCCTGCCCAGGGGACATCTTTTAAGAACTTGATATCCCTCTGAAGGAGCCCGTAACTTGAGACAACAATAGCGTGTTTCTGTGCCTCCTCCATAAACTCCATTTCCTTTTTTCGGCTGACGCCGTGGTGAACCATTACAGGAAGTCCCGGAGTAAACTTCGTCGCCTCTTTTCTCCAGTTATTGATCACTGAAGTCGGACAGACAAGCAGGACAGGTTTCCGGTCCCGGGCTTCAACTTGTTCCCAGTCCCGCTGGATAAGGGCAAGGGTCTGGATGGTTTTCCCAAGCCCCATGTCATCTGCAAGGCAGGCGCCAAGCCCCCACTGCCGCAGGAAAGCAAGCCAGGAATACCCGCGGACCTGGTAAGGGCGAAGCGTCCCGGAAAAGGCTTCCGGAGCTTTGAGTTCTTCAAACCCTGCCCTGTCCTTCAGCTGATGGATAAGTTCTTCGATCCAGCCTGTCGCGTTGAGCCCTTCAAAGTCAAAACCTTCGGCTTTTTCGGAAGCTCCAAGCGCCATCTTTACAACATCCCGCAGGCTTGCTTCCCCATGTGGGTTCTTTTTCCAGAACTCAAGGGCAGCCCGGATTTCCTTATCGTTTACCTCGACCCACTGCCCGCGGATCTTCACAAGCGGAGACTTGAGCTCTGCCAGGGCCAGCAGTTCTTCAATGGTCAGCGCCCTGTCCCCGAGGGCAATTTCCCAATCAAAGTCGATTATTTTGTCAAGGGTCAGCCCACTTCCGGGCTGCTGCTGCTTGCCCTGGACCTTTGCCTGGGCTCTTAAATAGGCTTTTGTACCTTTACGGGTCCACCAGCCCGGAAGCAGCATTCCGAAACCAGCCTGGCTCAAAGCCGCTGCTTTTTCGGTCAGGAACTCATACGCTCCCCGGCTGTCCAGGGCATAGCCGGAAGGGTTGGGAACCTCAAGGCTGGCAGCAATTCCTGTACTGATGCAGGCTGCCTGCCCTAGAGATGAGAGAAGGAACTGGCGAATGTTTTTCACGTCATACCTTTTCAATGGGCTTCCCTTTTTTGGCTTCCATGCTTCTTTTACGGGGATCAAGAGGCTTGGGTCTTCATATGGCTGGAGTAGATAGCGGATGTACCACAGACTCTCCGGGACTTCTATGCCCGCAGCTACTTCGGTTTCTTCCCCTCCTTCAGGTACTTCCTCTTCTTCCCCTTCCTCCCCTTCTTCAGGTTCTTCCAGGCGGAAGCAGAGCCTGAAAGGAGAAGTGGTCAGGATGGCGAGGGGGCGCTGCCACTCCAGGGTCCGGGCTGCAAGTTGAATAATCTCATTTTCGTCTCCGTGGATTAGCCTGTCCTGGTTTTGCAGGGCGTAGACCCAGGCATCATGGATGCTGTCAAAAGAAGGAGATGAAGGCTTTTTGTGCTTCTTTTCAGGGAGCTCTTTTTTCTCAAACGCAGAGCGGACAATGTTGTCAAGAGACCCGGCAATAAACTCCCGGAGCACAGAAACTGCAGGCATTTCCGGAGGTTGGGCTGGAAGCTCAGGAGGTTGGGCTGGAAGCTCAGGAGGTTGGGCTGGAAGCTCAGGAGGTTGGGCTAAAAGCTCAGGAGTGGGATTTTGAGTAAGAGCCCTGGCGACAGGGGGCATTTGCTTTGCAAGTTTTACCAGCCTTTCCGCATCCTCTCCGGCAAATACAGGTTCCCAGATAGCCACGTATTTTCCGTCCTCAACCCTGACGCCTGGCAGGTATTTCTGTCCGGTTGCCAGAGAACCTGCAAATTTAAGGGCTTCCGCCCACCAGATGAGGTCATTCCCAGGAATTATGCCGGGGGCCAGGACCTTTTTTCCCATACAGGTGCAGAGAAAGTCCGTAAGCTCGCCGGCTTCCAGAAGGTATGCAGAAACATTCCAGGGAGACAGGGTTAACTTTGCCTTCGAATCCGGAGTGTCGGCAATTAGAGGGCTTGAAGGGATGGGACTTCCGGCGCGGGTTGGCATCCAGACAGTAATATTTTTTGCCTTTCTCCGGCCGATGTCGACTGAAAGTACCTCAAAGGCAGAGGAAAGACCTTCAACACCTGCATCGAAAAGATAGGGTTTTTCCACAGGATTTTTTGGGGGCCTTCCCCGTTTAACTGCTAAATTCTCCTCTTCAGCAGGGCCTTCGCCCCATACAAAAAACTGTTTTTCATCCCTTCCGGCATGCAGGATAATCATAATTGATTAAAAGCAGAAGAGTTATTTAAAATCTAGGGGCATGATACGGTTTTTACATCTCAACGATCTTCTCGATAACGTCCCTTTCCGAGCGGTAAACTCTGAATTTGGCAACCCTGCCTATTTCCAGTATGTTGAAGTCCTCTCTGTTAGCTCTGTATTCCCGGACTTCGTCTTCAACGCAGAGCCGCATTTGGATAACGTACTCGATTTCCGGATACATTGTTTTAAGTTCGGCTTCCACGGACTCGTTGATCTGGAGGTTTTCGGTGCCTTCCGGAAGCAATTGTCCACAGGCTGCATCCTGAACCGAGATCCCTTCAGGGCTGCTCTGGAATATGATAGTCCTTTCTTCCCCTTCAACTCCGACCACTTCTTTCTGGAGAACAAAACCAACACCTACTACAGGGGACAAAAACCCTTTGACCGAGATGAAAATAATGGCGGCAAGGAAAATGATAATTGCTCTTTTCCTTCGGGTGTCGTCTATCTGGTTCAGCTTCAAGCAATTTACCTCGGTTCTTGTGGAATGGACCTTTTCAGGAAGAAGGTTTCTTTTAGATTCAGAGACAGATTCAGAGACAGATTCAGAGACAATGAAATTAAAGCGATCGATAATTTGCTGCCACAATAATAAATACCTTTTTAAGTTTTAAAAGTTTGACAAAACAGAGACATTGCTAAATAGAAAAATCGTTTAATGCAGAGTAAAAACACTGCATAACCAATCAAGCAGGAGCCTCGGGACAGCCTGCAGAAAATACAAAGATAACTTTAGGGGAAGTTTTCAATCTACAGCTTCAAGCTTGAGCTCCGGCTTCCACCGTTTTGAAAAGTAACATTTAAATAACTCAATCTGAAAAATCAACGCAGGCTTTTTACGGCTAAAGGGGTTCTGAGTACAGTGAAGATTTTCCTGGGTACGGTGAAGATTTTTCTGAGTACTGTGAACGATTTCCTGGTGCCGTAAGTGTTCACATTTTATAGTTATGCATATTTGGAGTCAAATCCCTTGTTCCAGACAGAACCTATACTTTACCTTCAATCCCTCGGAACCGAGTGGTTTACTTTCCTCATGGTTTTGATAACTTCCATGGGGTCTTCCGCCTTTTTTGCTTCAGTGATAATTGTGATTACGTTTGGAATTGACTTTCGTAAAGGCTTTCTACTATTCCAGCTGCTGCTCTGGACCGGTGCAGTCACGGAAGTGCTTAAGGGAATTTTTGCCTTTCCCAGGCCCGACTTTGTGGATTCCAGGGTTCTGAACCTTGAATATGGGTTTCCGAATACGTCTCCCTTTTCCGGGATGGGGGCAGACAGGTTTTTCGGGTTTCCAGGTGGAGAGGCGCTTGAGGCATTCAGGCTTCAGGGAATAATTCCCCATTCCATGTTCGGATTCCCATCAGGGCATGTCTCGACAGCAATTGCTTTATGGGGAGGGACTGCCCGGATCTTCGAGAACAGGGCAATAAAATGCCTGGCTCCTGCAGCGATTTTATTGATAGCTTTTTCAAGAATGTACCTGGGAAGGCATTTTTTAGGAGATGTACTGGGAGGAGCAACCCTGGGCTTAATTATCCTGATTGTCTTTACGCGCTTCCTTAAAAGCCCGTTGAAAGATGATCTTTTCAAAAAGGAGAGCTTTGAGCTTGTTTTCAGGCCGAGGAATCTCTTTTTTTACTCCATTATGTTTGTCGTCCCGGTCCTGCTTACAGCCCTGTCCCTTGTAAGTGCCGATGTAGCAGGTTTTTTCCTTGGCACGAACACGGCATATCTCCTCATAATCCGAAAAGGACTCCCTGAAGATACTGGAGGTGCAGGACAGCGAGCTACACGGGTATTTATCGCCCTCATATTTTTTGGAGTGTCCGCCCTTTTTCTTGATGCAGGATTTGCCACAGTGGGCACTGCCAGTTACTTTGGAGTTACCCTCATAGAATTTTTAAAAGCCTTCATCCCTGCGCTTACCATATGGGTTTCTGTAAGTATCTGTACGAAGCTTGATCTGTACGGAATAGACGAAGTAATAGAAAGCCCCGGGGTAGATAAACATCCTGAGGAACACTAAAAACCTGTAAATTGAAAAACTGTAAATTAGGTGGTCCCTGCTGAATCGGTTGATATTTTTTAGATATGTCTTCCTTCTCCAAATAATACTTCCCTTGATCCCGGAAACCTCTTTTTAATCCAACTTTCATAGGGAGCCTCCGCCAGCTTGTCTGGCGGCCCTGCAAAAAAAGCAGAAAGACGTAGGAGAGAAAGAAGATGTTTGAGGAAGTAGTAAAAATCAATAAAAACAGACGTTTAAAGGAGTATTTTCAGGTACAATTTAATCTGTTTGATTGCATTCTCACAGGTTTTTTACTTCAATTTTACTTTCTGGCTTTTATTTATGGTCTTTTTCGACCTCTTTTTTGTTTGAAAGCCGCTCTCCTGCGTCGAGCGTGACAAAAACGACATGATAAAGTGAATGACGTTGTACGGATCAGAAATATATAATTTCGTCCTCTTGAGCGCAGTCTTCAGTATTAACATCCATAAACATCCATAATTAGTCCCCTGAGCAAAGTTCACTGCTAAACTCCATAAGTAGTCCTCTTGAGCGCATCTCAGCTAAAACCCATCAAGTAGTCCTCTTGAGCGCAGCGAAAAGGACCTCGTGCTGTTGCACTTGCAGTGCAACTCTGCCGGGACAAAAAAGACCCAATATAGTGAATATGGTTGCACGGGTCAGAAAGATC
This sequence comes from Methanosarcina sp., assembly GCF_028693135.1. Lineage (GTDB taxonomy): Archaea > Halobacteriota > Methanosarcinia > Methanosarcinales > Methanosarcinaceae > Methanosarcina. Next base: position 195,427 of record NZ_JAQUVZ010000002.1, on the reverse strand, counting down.
TGCAATTGAAAACTTTTGTGTTCACTGGTTAATTGGTTGGTATTATTTCGAGATAGCCTCTTGTTGTATCTCCGGTTACTTCTTTCCACGCGCTGCGCCCTGCTTGAGTCCGCCTGCGAGCAGTAGATAAAGTAGATAAAAACAAAAGAATCAGGCAGGCTGGATATTTTTGAGGGATCGGATTTCTCGACTCCTGATGCAGAGCTCATGGTTCTGAGTTTTTATTTCCTGTGCCTCAGTCCATATGCTGCCGCCAGGCCTGCAACTGCAAACCCGAACTCAAAAGCTGGAGACGATTCTGTCTTACATTCTTCGCTCTGAGCTTTAGGCTTCCAGTTTCTGGAACCGTTTCTATTTTATCTTACTTCCTGTGTCTGATCTCAGGAATCAGATCATACATTACCGGATATAAGATCATACATTACCGGACATTTTATAAAAATTGAAATTATGTGAAGACTGAGATAGTTATATCATACCGAAAAGTTAACTTACAAAAGTGCGTTTTGAAAGTACTGTAAAGAATTTCATTAAGGCTCCAGAGTATATTTGGGATGAATAACCGGAGAAACCGAACAGTTCTTAAAAATATTAACGATCTTTATAAAATATAAAAGATTTTAAATCATTATAATTTAATTTAATCTGTAATCTGGAATTAAGGAATAGCTTAAATAATGCTTTTAACTATTGAGCGTATTCTCAATTCACTAGAGAAACAGCATACTGAAAACCGCAACCTGTTGGTTGTAACTGGTGGAAAGGACTTGATGTCCATTTCACCTGTGGAAAAGATTTCCCACGGCAATATATCTTAGAAATCTGATTGATATAAAGAGGATGACATTCATGGACTTTGAAAAATTGAGACACGGGACCGAACTTATCAAGAGGGGCTTTGCAAGTATGCAGAAGGGGGGTGTGATCATGGATGTGACAACTCCGGAACAGGCCAGGATCGCAGAAGAAGCCGGAGCAGTTGCTGTTATGGCCCTTCAGGCTGTCCCTGCAGATATTAGAAAAGAGGGCGGAGTTGCCCGTATGGCAGATCCCGAAATCGTCCAGCAGATCATTGATACGGTCACTATACCTGTAATGGCAAAAGCAAGGATCGGGCACTTCGTCGAAGCCGAAATCATGGAGGCACTCGGCGTTGACATGGTAGATGAATCCGAAGTCCTTACTCCTGCCGATCCTTTCTATCACATAGACAAGACACAGTTTACAGTGCCCTTTGTCTGTGGCGCCAGGAACCTCGGTGAAGCTCTTCGCAGGATAAATGAAGGGGCGGCCATGATCCGGACGAAAGGAGAAGCCGGAACCGGAGACGTCAGCCAGGCAGTAAAGCACATGAAACAGATACAGGGCGAAATCCGTGCCCTTGCAGGCAAGACAAAAGAAGAACTTATAATGGTTGCCAGGGAAATCGAAGCTCCTATCGAACTTGTAATGGAAACCGCTAAAATGCAGCGCCTGATTGTAGTAAACTTTGCAGCTGGCGGAATTGCAACCCCTGCAGATGCAGCTCTTATGATGCGCCTTGGTGCAGATGGGGTTTTTGTAGGCTCAGGTATTTTCAAAGCCGAAAACCCTGAAAAGATGGCAAAAGCAATCGTTGAAGCCGTCAACAATTACGACAACCCTGCAAAACTTGCCGAGATTTCAAAAGGCATAGGCGCCGGAATGAAAGGCATCAGCACAGACATGATCCCTATCGAGGAAGCCCTTCAGGAACGCGGCTGGTAAAATCCATAATCCCGAGCGGAAATACACGAGTTTCGCTGCCCGAATTGCGACTCGGGAGCCCGCGGTCCTTTTCGCTGCGCTCAAGAGGACTAATTTGTGGGTTCTAGCCGTGAACTCCGCTCAAGCGGACTTATAATTCAATTTTTTAAAAACAGATTTATTCTTGCAGTTTTGTAAGAATTAAATCAATTTATTTTTTTAGGGTTTTTGATTCAAGAAATAAAGGATTAATTTCTGGAAAATGGTGTTTTTCATGAAGATAGGTGTAATCGCTATTCAGGGAGCGGTTTCTGAGCATGTTGATGCTTTGAAGAGAGCCCTTACAGAGAAAGGGGTTGAGGCTGAGGTAGTTGCGATTAAGCACAAAGGGATTGTGCCGGAGTGCAGCGGAATTGTGATTCCTGGCGGGGAGAGTACGACGCTTTGCAGGTTGCTCGCTCGTGAGGGGATTGCAGAGGAGATTAAGGAGGCGGCTGCAAGGGGAATTCCGATTCTCGGGACCTGTGCAGGGCTGATTGTGCTTGCAAAAGAAGGGGATGAGCAGGTGGCAAAGACCAGCCAGGAACTGCTCGGCATCATGGATACGAAAGTTAACAGGAACGCTTTTGGGAGACAGAGAGATTCTTTTGAGGCGGAACTTGAAGTTGATATTCTTGATTCTCCTTTTACCGGGGTGTTTATCCGGGCTCCTGGAATCGTAAGCTGCGGGCCTGGTGTGCGCGTACTTTCCAGGCTTGAAGACATGATTATTGCTGCAGAGCAGGGAAATGTGCTGGCATTGGCGTTCCATCCTGAATTAACTGATGATTTGCGAATCCACCAGTATTTCCTGGATAAGATTTTAAACTGTTGATAGGCACATGGGTCAGGTTCAAGGTTTTGTTTCCGGTAGCTGACCCCTATCTTTTTTCTTTTATCCCTTTTCCTGAAGGTAAAACGCAAAATCGAAATTTTTGAACTTTCTTTGTTTTTGATGCCTTCAAAGTTATATATTGATTGCAGCCATATTAATAAAAAAGATTCAATGAAGGAGTGAAGTTAATGGTCAAATTGAACAACGAAATGACAGAAGATTTTGCAAAAATGAAGATTTTTCCTTTTGCAACTGCCTCCGGAAGTGGAGATCCGAATGTAATACCAATCGGTTTTTGCAAGCTCCAGGAAGATAGAGAGACTATCTGGATTGCAGACAATTATTTCCATAAGACCCACCAGAACCTTGAAGAAAACCCGAGAGGTGCTATCTATGTCTGGGGTCCTGAGGTCAAGGGCTGTTACCAGATAAAAGGGGACTTTGAGATCAAGACCGAAGGGGAAGACTATGAGAAAATGTATAAGATGGTCAAGAGCATGGGAGACAGGTTCCCTGCAAAAGCCCTTGCCGTCATGAAGATCACAGAAGTTTATGAGTGCAAATCCGGAGCAGGAGCCGGAAAGCAGCTTCTCTGACCTTTTTGAGCAATAAAATTATATTTTTCCAACCCAGGGGCTAGCAAAAAAGCCTCATTAACTCTTTTTAAAGTTATTTCCCTGAGAAGCGAAACTATGTTCTTAAAAATTTAACCTGTTGCCTGAGTTAAACTCCATTCCTGATAAATAGCTCTAATATTCCTGAAAAATAGCTATAAGGTCGTAAACAAAAGAAAATCAAAAAACAGCAAAAATCAAAAGGAAAATAAAGAGTATTTTAAATCCCGCCCGAAGGCGGAACTTGAAATCACTCTGCTGGAGCTTCTTCTGCGGTTTCGAGGCCGAGAAGGGCTTTTATGGACTTTTCTCCATATTCAACGATCTTGGCATTGATCTGGACGATGTCGTGGGCAATTTCCTTGCCGCGCATCATCTTTCTCCTGCGCTGTCCCGGATGTTTGGGGACGTAGCCAACACCTGTTGCTGTCAGGATCCTCTGTCTTCTGGGGCCTGGAAGGTCCGGTTTCATAACAAAACCACTGCCATCGCAGCCGCCAGTGATCTTTACCTTGTAGCCGGCGAGCCCGAAAATTGCACCGTCAACAACGTCACCAATCGATTTCCCAATTAATGCGTTTGCTTCAGCGTCTTTAATATCTCTCTGGTAAGCACGCGCTTCTTTTGGGTCAGAAACTACAACTTTGAAATTTGCCATGTGAAATCCTCCAATCAGATTTATCTGTAATAATTCCTTTGCCTTACCTTGCCTTTGTTATCTGAATTTTTACCTGACTTTTTTACCTGACTCTTTAAGTTAAGTGAATCCTTGCTGAATCCGGAATATGCTGCTGCCCTGCATATCAGCCGTTACTTTGCCCAGAAAGGATTATCTTTTCTTTTGAGTTCAAGGAAAATATCAAAAGTTTCCTTTTCATCAGTTGAAAGGGAGTCGTAGATTTCGTGCTCAAGGACTTTGGCATGCCTCTCAGGCACGTTCATATAGAGCACGTCTCCTTCTTTTATCTGCCTGCCTACGGTTGCACCGTCAATAGCCATTGCAACTTCTTTGCCTACCCTTGCAGAAGGAATATTTTCTCCATCGGACTGCAGACCCTTGATCTTGCCCACGACGTTTCCGTTTTCAAGCATGACATCTGCATTTGTCCGCACGACTCCACCAAGAACCCTTACCCCGACGACTGCAGGTTTGCTCTGGCGGAACACGCATCCGGGAAGGATCTTGAACTTGCCGGGACGAATTATCGTTTCGAAAATCTTCTTTTCAGCCAGTTCCTTCTGTTCCTTTACGTATTTCTGGTAATCTTCAACCAGGCGGTAGATCACGTCACTTGTGAGTACCTTTACAGTGCTTTCCTGCAGGAACTCTCTGGCATCAGGGTGAACCTTAACATTGAAACCTATAAGCACAGAATATAGAGGGTCTTCAACTGTTGAAGCCTCAATCGCGTCCCTGTGAGAGATGTCTCCTACTTCAGCTTTCCTTATAGGGACTTCATCTTTCTTGAACTCGTGGACAAGGGCTTCAAGGGAACCGAGGGTATCTGCTTTAATCAGAATTCCAACGGAATCCGTATCAATCCTGACCTCATCGATCTCGGACTTTACCTGGGCTACGATTTCCTCAAGGGTTTCTTCCGTTGCAACCCTTATGGGAGCACCCGCAAGTGCACCTTCCAGGCCGGGAGCAGAAATCTTCACCCCGGCTGCTGCAGTGATTTTATTCACCTGCTGGAACTTGCTCTCGTAACGGATTTCAGAAAGTTCCCTTGGCTTTAAAAGAGCCCTTACCTTTGTCTGGATCGGCTCGCCCAGGCTTCCGATAACAACCGTATCTCCTTTCTTTAATGTGCCGTCGTAGAGAATAACGTCAAGGGTTGCTCCGAGGCCTTTTTCTTCTTTTACCTCAAGGACGGTCCCTACTCCCGGACCTGTGGCGCTGTACTGCAGATTTGCCTCCAGGAACCTCTGAGCAAGACCTAAAAGTACCATGAGAACGTCAGGGATACCTTCGCCTGTAAAAGCACTTACAGGGACTACGCCCAGAGTGTTCTGGAAGTTAGTGACCCGGTCGTACCTTTCTGCGGCAAAGCCCTGATTATAGAGTTCACCTATTACCTCGTAGAGCTTTGTTTCAAGCCGTGCCTGGACATCGCCGGACTGCTTTTTGAAGGTAGCTGCAAAAGGCATATTCTTCTGTGGAACCCAGTTTCCGATCCTGTCGATCTTGTTGGCAACGACAACAAAAGGAGTTTTGAACCTTTTTAAGATCTGCAGGCTTTCAAAGGTCTGGGGTTTAAAGCCTTCGTTTATGTCAACAACAACAATAGCAAGGTCGGCAAGGGCGCCTCCTCTGCTCCTGAGGGTTGTAAAGGCATGGTGTCCCGGAGTATCAATAAAAAGCAGTCCTGGAACCATGAAGCGGTCCTTTAGCCTGGGGTCTCCGAGCTTGTCGACAATCACGTCTATAGGGACTTCGGTTGCTCCGATATGCTGGGTGATAGCCCCGGCTTCTCCACTGACAATTGCAGTACCTCTGATCTTGTCGAGCAGAGTAGTTTTCCCGTGGTCGACGTGCCCCATCACGCAGACTATAGGAGTCCTAAGATTTTTCTTGTCGGTCATAACAAAACCTCTCTCATTCCCGCGTCTTATTTGCTGCAGGTCCAGAAGGGTCCGGGTTTCCCCGGAAGGACCCATTTTGCAGGTACCTGATAAACAAAGGCTTGGAATCGTGCCCCCTAAAAAAATTCATGGACACGAAAAGGCTTTGATGCACCTGCATTACTCGTACAGACAGACCTCATCGACTCTGGAATACTTCCCGATTTCGGAGTCCTTGAAGTGAATTGCGATTTCCCTTGCTGCAGCTTCGGGAGAATCGGAGGCATGAACAATGTTTCTGCCTACATCCAGAGCAAAGTCCCCACGGATAGTTCCCGGAGCTGCTTCAACAGGGTTTGTAGCCCCGTTTACTGCTCTCATAACCTTAACGGCATCCTTTCCGGCAACTACCATCGATACGGAGGGGCCGGAGGTAATGAACTCGATAAGGGATGGGAAAAAGGGCCTTGCTGCGTGTTCACCGTAGTGTTCTTTTGCAGTGGCTTCGGCAATAACGTTCATTCTGAGAGCGACAATCTTTAAGCCTCTCTTTTCAATTCTGGAAATAACATCTCCGACTAGCCCGCGCTGGACTCCGTCAGGTTTCACCATAACGTATGTCTGTTCCATATGCACACCTTAACTATATTTGAACTAATAAAGGCAATTATGCTTTTTTCAACTGGATTGTTTTTTTCAACTGGAGTTTGCCTTTCTCAGTCCATTCGGTGCGGCGCGGAAGCCTGCCAAGGGCGAAGTTGCTCACGCACTTGGAAGAGCACAGGAAATAGGTGGATCCATCTTTTTTGACGTAGAGCTTACCGGTACCAGGCTCCAGCATCTGCCCGCAAAAATAGCATTTTCTCTGTTCCATTTATTTTCACCGCGTATCTTTTTACCTGGTAGTCAATTTCTTTGCTTCTCTTGACGTTTCCAGAAGCATCATAATGTCGCCGATACGGATAGGGCCCACACAGTTCCTTGTGATTACGCGACCCTTGTCTCTGCCTTCCAGTACCCTGCACTGGATCTGGCTGGCTTCACCATGCATACCTGTGTTTCCGATAACGTCAATAACTTCGGCAGCAAAGCCGCCGATTGTGCTTTCTTCAGCCATATTCAGCACCCCATGTTATCAGAATTATTTAAGAGCTTCAAGTTTCTGAGCAATGTCCTGAATCATTTCAGCTGCTTTCCCTGCATCTACAATTGCCACGGTCGCACAGGAGACACCAAGTCCGCTGGCTGCGCCAAGTTCTTTCTGGTTCTTTATGAAGATATAGGGAGCATTCTTCTCCTCGGAAAGAGGGCCGATATGAGCGATAATCTCTGCAGGCTCGATATCTTCGGCAATCAGGACAAGCTTTGCATTGCCTCTTTCGATTGCTTTGGTAGCTTCATTTGTACCTTTTTTAATCTTTCCAGTGTCTCTGGCAAGCTCCAGAGCTTCAAGTGCTTTGTTTGTGAGTTCTTCAGGAACATCGAATTTAGCGAATCGTGCCATTTAAATTTCTCCTTCGAAATTGCGGATCTCGCAATTTTTCATCAATCATAGGTTTTTAACACACATCTGTCAACATTGATGATTCAAATCCCTAAAAAAGAACCTGAAATACTTCAATGCGGAGAGTAAATGAGTTGAAACATAGATACTGCTAGCTAAATGCTGCAGATCGAACCTTACAAGTACATAATCACCTATAAACTTTCTGCTTGATAAGGAGGCAATAAACAGGTACAGGGATAAATCAACAAAAAACGAAATATATAAGGAAAGCCTCAACCCATAAGTCGAAAATTAACAAATGCGTCATGGTTATAAGCAATGTAAGGACTTTGATTCGTATGAACACAATTTACTATGAAGCCCATAATAATCTTTACCTTAACCTTACAAACCGATGCAGTGCGGACTGCGTCTTCTGTATCCGTAACTTTGCAGACGGTGTTTATGGGTACGACCTGAGACTTTCAAAAGAACCCTCAACAGAAGAGCTAATCGAAGCCCTTGAAGGGCTGGACCTTTCAAACTACAGGGAAATTGTGTTTACAGGTCTTGGAGAGCCAACCCTCAGGTTCGATGTCGTGCTGGCAGTCACACGCTGGCTTAAAAACCGGGGTATCAGGGTAAGGCTTGATACCAATGGGCATGCCGCATTGATTAATCCTGAAATGGACGTAGTTTCTGAATTGAAAAAGGCAGGCATGGATTCTGTTTCAGTCAGCCTGAACGCAGAATCCGAAGATAAATATAACAAACTCTGCAGGCCTACCCACAAAAACGCTTACAGATCGATGCTCGATTTTGTAAAGGGAGCAAAAGAAGCCGGAATCTCTACCAGGGTTACAGTGGTTAAGATACCTGAGATAGATGTGGAAAAATGCAGAAAGCTTTCAGAGGAACTTGGTTCGGAATTCCATCTCAGGACACTGTCCGAGGCTGCAAGTAAAGAAATAGGGGACTAAAATTAATAAGTCCGGAAGAAAATCCTGTTCTTTATCATAAGAATTGTATTTGCCCAGTCTATTTTTTCAGTCATCTTTATCTCCGGATAGATTCTGTTTTTGGGGAAACTCCTCTTTCCGGAGTTATCCCCTGGTTACGGATTTACTCAATTATTCCCTGATGTATCGTTTTCTTCAAGGTTTTCAAATTCCTCAAGGATCTCATTCATTTCCTTTTGTTTGAGGATTCTCCTTCTCAAGAAGAAGACTGTACATGCCAGAGCTCCAATTAGAAGAGCCATAGGAAACTTTACCGAATCAAAAATTTCCAAAAGCTTTGAAGATTTTTCTCCGGTTTTTGTATTCCCATCCACGCTGCTTGAGGTAGCTGGGGCGTCTTCCACCCGATTTTCAACTCCCCCCGTAACGGCAGTATCTTCTATGGGCAGGATGACTTTTACTGCAGTAGCGGTATCTGTCTCCCGGGTAGTTTCTTTTGGCAGGAAGCTTTCGTCCCCTAGCAGTATTGCAAAGGCAGTGGAATTTCGTTCAAAAAGATATACTGCTCCTGCATCACTTCCGACAGCAATGGTTGAGCTGTCGCGAGAAACATCCAGGCTATTGATATTTCCCCCGCAGTTGTAGTTCCATAGTTCTTCCCCTGCCATATTAAGGACATAGAGGTTATCGTCCCAGCTTCCGGCTGCAATGAATGACGAGTCTGGGGATATCTCTACAGTATAGACGTCGTCTTTTACCTGGTAATCCCATAGTTTTGCCCCAGTGAGGTTAAACAGGTAAATCTTGTTGTCAAAACTTCCTGCTGCAAGATGCGAGCCATTTGTCGTTAAAGAGACACTGCTGACCCAGTAACCCGGGTTTTTTATCCATGAAAACTCCCCTTTACGGTCAAAAAGATAAACATTATAATTAGATCCCCCGGCAGCCACATAGTGAGCATACGGAGTCATGCTTACGCTATTGATCAAACTTCCGGTTTTTCGTCTCCATATTGTTTTTCCCTCCCCGTCCATGAGGCAGACGTAATTGTTTGCATTTCCGGCAGCTACGTAGCCCCCATCTTTGGAAATGGCAACACTGCGGATAGCGCCCTCGGAATCAAAACTCCATAAAAGTTTTCCTTCCCTGTTTAAGAAATAAATCTTACCGTCTTCGCTGCCTGCCGCAATGTACATACCGTCGGAAGAAACCGCTACACTGTTGATATTGCCTCCGGTTCTTCGGCTCCATAACAGGTCTCCTTCCCGGTTAAAAAGGTAAACTTTTTTATCGTTGCTTCCTGCCGCAACTCTAGACCCATCTGAAGAAATCGATACTGTATAAACAATATCTCCAGTCTTATAATTCCAAAGTTGTGTCCCTTTGGAATTAAAAAAAGAAACGTTTTGATCAAACCCTCCGGCTGCAAGATAGTCCCCGGTTGAAGATATTGATACGGCATTTACTATGCACCCGGTTTCACATCTGCACAACAGGTCAAAAGCCTTGACTTCCGAAAGGTTCACATCTCCGCCATCCTGATCAAGAGGATCTGCAGCTTCTGCTCCTGAAAGAAGACAGAAAAACAGGCCCACTGCCAAAAATACCCTTATTCCCGCTGAATAATTCATATAATTTATAATGAAGTACTTTATTGCACATGAATTTTTTGATACAGTTTCCTTGACAGGGAAATCTCAGGGAATTTATTTAGGCTGCTGCTTTTAGTCCGGATATTATACTATTACTCATCTATCACTCATTTTATTTTTGGAAAAGGCCGGTTGTGCAGGTTCGTCCGGTGTGTAGCTTCCGGGAAAAATAAAGTGAATGAAAAAAGTGAATGAAAAAAGTGAATGAAAAAAGTGAATGAAAAAAGGTTATATCGGCACAAATCTGATTCAAATCAAATACTTCTCAAACCAGACTCACTCCGGATCCGAAACTTTCTTGATCAGACACTTTCCAACTCGGGCTCTTAAACTTCCAGCCCTTTTTCTTTAAGGAAATGGTCAATCAGTTTCCTTGAAATGCTGATCTTTCCGGGCAGGGCAGGTAACTCTTCTACCGAAAACCATTTTGCATCCTCGATTTCAAACCCGTCAGGTCGAATGTCTTCTGAATCATATTCTGCGGTAAAGCCGATCATGAGGGAGTTTGGAAAGGGCCAGGCCTGTGTTCCGAAATATCTGATATTCTTTATTTTGATCCCTACTTCCTCCCAGACCTCTCTGGCAACCGCCGCCTCCGCCGATTCCCCGGGTTCGACAAAACCGGCTACCAGACTGTACATGCCTGGAGGAAAATTTGGGGACCTTGCAAGCAAAATCTCATGTCCTTTTTTTATAAGCACGATGACAGCAGGCGAGATTCTTGGATAAAAAAGTTCCCCGCAGGCAGGGCACTCTTTTCCCCTTTCGCCTGGCTTTTGCAGGGTCTTTGTTCCGCACCTGCTGCAGAACTGGTTTGTCCTGTCCCACTCCATTACCTGCACTGCCTTATTTACAAGCTCAAAGCATCCCTCACTGATTTCCGAATGCGCCTGCCTGAGATCCATAAACTCCATCCCCTCCGGAGCCTTCGTATCTGCAGGAAGCTCCACAGAGTAGCAGTGTGTCCCCTCAAGCATACCAAGGTACTGTTCCCTTACCGCAGGAAGCCCGAAATCCCCAAAGTCCTGAAACTTCGGAATAGCTCCGGGGTTTTTCCTGACTTTGAGAAGAATATCACGGCCCCGGAATATGAACCATAGAGCCTTTTCGGTCCTTCCGGCTGGCGGTTCTATGCCTATGATGAATTTAGGATGCGTGGGATTTTCCCTGTCTATGGGGGTCATAATGCTCATCTATTGGATTTTGTTCTATATATGATTACAGGAGTATCACCCGAGTTTCGCCACCCGAATTGCGCCTCGGGAGTACGCGGTCCTTTTCGCTGCGCTCAAGAGGACTACTTTTTGGTTTTTGAGTACGTGATCCTTTTCGCTGCGCTTAGGAGGACTACTTTTTAGTTTTTAGTAGTGAGCTTTGCTCAGGAGGACTCAATTACAATCTTTGATTCGTAAAACTATATTCACTATGCCTTATCGTTACTATCACGTTAGGCGCAGGAGAGAGGCTTTTCAGATAAAAAAGTGAAAGATGCTGAGGACGCTTGTAAGTAAGAAACCAAAAAACAACAAGTAAAAACTCCCCTTTTTTATTCTTCTTATCTTATACTTTCAATAAGCCGCCAGACAGGTTACGGAGATATTCCATCAATACTATGTGTAAAAAAGTTTAAGATGTTGGGGGGGGAAGTGTTACAGGAGTTTTCCCCTTACCACCATTAACTCCTCAAAAGAAACTTTTTTTCTCCCCACAACATCGACTTCAAATCCCAGTTTCTCCATTTTTGCCGTTACAGCTTCCAGCCCGGTAATCGAAGAGATCAGCACCAGAATTTTTCCTCCGGGTTTCAGGTAGTTCCTGACTTCACTTAAAAACCGGTCAAGGGTTTCCCGGCCGCTGGCTCCGCCGTCAAAAGCATAATTTAACCAGCCTGGGACTTTTTCTTCTTCGGAAGTAGGGAGGTAGGGGGGGTTGAAGAGTATCAGGTCAAAAAAGGCTTTCTGTTTTTCCGGCTTCAGACCCCTGAAAAGGTCTGTGCGGATTACCTCAACCCCGTTTGCTTTTGCACAGCGGGCAGCATGCGGATTGATTTCTGTTGCAAGCACCCGGATGCCCTTAACATTTGCCTTGAGCACTGTAGATACAAAACCCGAGCCTGCCCCTATTTCAAGGATATGCATGCCTGGTTCTGCTTCTTCAAGGGCTGCGTCGGCAAGCAAAAAGGAGTCTTCTGCAGGCTCGTAGACAAGGTCTGAGGCTCCGAGTTTGATCCGGGTGTTTTTGTATTCTATTTCAACCATGTATTATCGGGATTTGAGGTCAAAAATCATGTTTGCAACGAGGGCAAGCTCTTCTGGAGTCAGGTTCTCAGCTCTTTTGTTCATGAGATCTTCAGGGAGCTGGTTTACGACCTCTTTGATTTCCGGGATTTTGAGAATATGATTTGTGTTCAGGATCGAATTTCTCAACTTTTTTCGGCGCTGGCCGAAGACTGCAGTAACAAATTCGAGAAAGAAGGCTTCGTCGCGGACCTCGAATGGGGCTGGGCGGGGAATTAGTTTGACCACAGCAGAATCGACTTCAGGGGCTGGCTGGAAGACGTCTTTTGGGACTTTCATGAGGATGGATGCATCGGCAAAGTAATATGTATCGACCGTAAGGCGGGAGTAGTCCTTGCAGTCAGGGGGAGAGACCATGCGGACTGCAAACTCGTACTGGTACATCAGAATTCCAAGTTTGAATTTATAGCGCAGGAGTTTGAAGGTGATTTCCGAGGAGATGGAATAGGGGAGGTTTGAAACAACTTTGTCAAACTCGGGGAACTCGATTTTAAGGGCGTCGCCTGCAATAATCTCTACATTTTCTACAGTATCGAAGCGGTCGTGCAGGACTGAAACAAGGGCATGGTCAAGTTCGACTGCAATTACCTTTTTTGCTTTCCTTGCAAGCCTTTCGGTAAGGTTTCCGATTCCTGCACCAATCTCAAGAACCGTGTCCTGCGGACTTAGTTCAGCAGCAGCAACTATCCGGTCCAGATAGCCTGTATCAATGAGGAAGTGCTGATCAAAGATGCCTCCCTTTATATTGTACTTTTTAAGAATAGAACGAACCAGGGCTGAAACCTCCTGAATATATTAAGCATTTGGAAGTATTTTGTATTGTTTGTAGTATTTTGTATTGTTTGTAGCATTTTGTATTGTTTGTAGTATTTTGGAAAATACTTCGTAACTCTTTCGTAATTGTTTATTTTGAAGTAAATTAAAGCAGACGAGTTAAAGTTAATAAATCGATTTAGTTAAAGCTAGTAAACCGTTAATAGAACCCTGTAGATTAATTTCAAAAACCGAATGTGTAGAAGCCAGGTGGGCAGAACCCTTATTGAAAAAAAATAGAAGGAAAAGATTCACCTATCATTCGGACCCTGGTGGCGAGGAGGGGCTGTGAACAGCCTGTACTTGATGAAATCATCCTTGAGTTCTTCCGTAATCCTGTGGGAAATCACTTTAGCAGGATCATGAAGGCTCGGGATTCTCTCGCGGATATCCTGAAAGCTCTTAAAGTCCCCTTTCTTGTGTTCATCAATAATAGACCACATGAGTTTTTTCCCTATCCCGGGAAGGAGTTCAAGCATATGCAGGCGGGTTGTGATGGAATGGGCATCGTTGAAGAACTTTACGAACCTTTCTTCTTTGTGCCTGACGCAGGCTTCAAGGATAAAGGGCAATTCCAGGTTTGCTCCGTTAGTAAGGTCTTCATATCCTATCCTTTGCTTTACGTGATCTATTTCATTCCGGTCTCCAGGCCCTATATAGACTCTTGACTGGATTTCAGGAACTACACCGGCTTTAGGAACCAGTTCCATAAGAGTGAACTTTTTATCCCCTACAGCCTGCACAAGAGGTTTTTTCTGGAACGTTGACGTGCCGTCAACAGATTTTCCATAGGGAAGATAATCGAGAACCCATACATATTCCTCTCTGTCCTGTGAACTCTCCATGGCCTTCCCGGATGAGCGCGGAGCTCTTTCTGACTGCCTTTCTGATTGCGGTTTGCCTGCCGGCCTCCTGCCGCCGGAAGAAGGTCTTTCGGCAGATGCTCTGCCAGTGTACGGTCTACCTGATTGCGACTTTTCTACTACCATCAGCACCCATCCTATCGATAAATATGAAACCCCATTAAGATCTGATCTATGTCCAGGGTATGTTCATCCTGAATCTTCCCAGCTTCTTTTAACTCTTTATATCTGGTTCAGGATCTTACCCAGCTACCAGACCTTTTGAACCGTTCCCCTAACACCAGCTTCCAGATACTGGATGTTGACCCGTATCTCAGCATTCTCAGGTTCGGCGATCTAGAGAACCGGAGGATCCTCTGCTGCTAAATTCTTCAGGTCAAGGCACTCCCTATACTTTAAAGTACTTTAACCAGATTTCGGATACTTCCTTCATGAATAACAAGATAAACTGCTATATAGCTTATTCTCTTTACTTTTTAATTATTCCATAGCCGTGAAGACATAGTCCAGAATTTGATCCAGCTCTTCATTGCTCAGGGTGTACTTTTCTTTCGCATAGATTGACCTGAGTTCGTCTCTGGATTGAGGCAGGATGTCCGCTATCCTGATCGCTATAACGGGCTTCATTTTTTCAAGCTCAAGTAACTTATTAACAAGTTCTCTTGCCTTCTCTCCGCTAGTTTTAGAGAACTGTTCCGCATGATGCAGAGCTTTTCTGAAACTGTATGCAACCTCAAGCCCCTGTTCTCTACGCTCGTCAGCGATCCCGGAAAGTATATCCTTGACCTCGGCCAATGTCAATAACTCTTCGTTGATGACTTCCTTAACTATCATTGGAATACACTCTTTTGAATTAAAATTTCAGGTAGTTGTACTTCTTACAGAGCAATCTTTTCTACTGCTTTATTGTGAGCTCTGATTCCTGCTGCTGGCATTTTATGCCTTTCAGTATCCGGCATGCGCCCGATAAGCCGGAACTGTTATTGAATAACGTTATCCTGAACTATCTCAGCTATATGTTATACAAATGATATATAATTATAGATGTTCTTTTGCCAGGATAAGAAATTAATTTTTAAAAAGCAGTTATTCCAGATCCCCTCTAAGCGTGCCCTTTTAGCAGGTTTTGAAGGGGCATTAGCTACGTTATATTCAATCCTTTAGCAGGCCGTTACTCAAGCTGTTATTTGCCAAAATTTCGGGCAGGATTTCAAACCTCCGGTTGGAGGCTTGCATACCTTAAATTCCGGACTAAAGGGGAGATTAGGTTGTAAAAACCTAACTGCCTTGCCCGGAATCAGTACTTCTGAGGTTTCAGGTGCTGGGGAAGAGAAATGACATTCTTTATTGCATTTCCGTTGCGGACTGCCAGCATATATGAGCGGCCGCGCTGCCCGATAACCTTTCCAGTGGATCCCTGGAACTTTGGATTTGGCATACCTTTCTGGACGCTTGGGTCAATGTCAATGTGGACCATCTGTCCTTCTTCGAATTCCTGGATTGCCTTGCTTACAGGGGAAATCCCTCTTTCACGAACCGTCTTCTGTAATTTGTACCTTGTGCAGCGTCTTTCACCGTGAGAATTTGACATCGCATGTTCCTCCGTTAGAATACTCGATTAGATTTTATTTAATAAAGTTTCTGTCTAATAATTGATTTTCCTCTAAATAATATGGATATTATTTAAATGAACCGTTCATAAAATCTCAGCAGAAAACCCGTTATATCTTTAAATTTAACGAGTAGTTGACTAAGCCACTCTTTCCCTTTGGCCCGACTGGCTAATGAAACTGATTCAGATCGAAATCCAGATTGGTTTAGATTAGCTTGATTCAAATTGTTTCGATTAATTCAAATTATTTAAAGCAGATTCAGATGCCTGGGGCTTAAATTTCGACGTTAACTACATCAAGATCTTCCACAAGCGCTTGGAATCCCAACAGCCCTGTCAGGCTCGGGTTTGTCCTGCCCTCATCCCCGGAAACGAGTTCTTTGACGTACAGCCCGCCTTCACAGTTTACGGTTATGCTAGCACGACCGTCATCTGTTAGCTCGTCAAGCGTGATGCTGTGCACGTACCTTTTCCGGACAAGATCTGCCCGTCTGTGAACCACCCGCATTGGAGTTTGCTGGGCAATCTCTGTGCCATTCAAAGACTCAAGGCAGGATTTAAGCTTTTCCTCTGAAACAGGCTCTTTAAATGTAACTTTAAGCTTATAAGTTTTATCCGCCTTTGAGCTCTTCAGGATCTCAATCATACTTTTTTCGACAAAACGAAGATCCCTCACTTCAACTTTTCCTGCAGCATTCTCGTTAATTCTGGCAGTAAGCGCTTCAAGGTCGGTC
Organism: Methanosarcina sp.; assembly: GCF_028693135.1. Lineage (GTDB taxonomy): Archaea > Halobacteriota > Methanosarcinia > Methanosarcinales > Methanosarcinaceae > Methanosarcina. The sequence continues at coordinate 179,233 of NZ_JAQUVZ010000002.1, read as the reverse complement.
ATGCGCCTTACAGGAGACTTTGCTTCCACCACAAAAGGCCTGCCGCTTCCGAGCATCAGGGCATCTATGTCTTCCCTGCCAGAACCATGAAAAGCCGTATCAACAGCCTCAAATGCTTCGACAACAGGGCCCTTGATAAGCTCGTCTACGGACTCTGGATATTGTTTGCCGGTAAACCCGCACCTTTCGCAGCCTCTGCCCTTACATGCCCTGCAGGGCCAGCGGGTCTGTGGGATTCCACGGACTTTTTTGAGGTAACGCCCGTATATATATACTGAACGGACCTGAAGCTCGAAGCTGGTTGTTGCAAGGTCAAGGGTGATCACAATATCCGGGTTCTCAAAATCCACTTCTTTTTCAACCAGTTCTGCAATCCGCTTGCCTACTTCCCGGTTAAGCTCGGATTTCAACTGCTCTGCATAGGCAGTCCCTGCCTCAGCCCATAGGATCTCTTCGTTTTCACTGAGAAGCCCGCTGACCTTTGTCCCCACGAGGAAAGTAGAGTACTCAAGACCTTCGAGAGCCTTTACAGCTTTGTCTGCCCACTCATCCAGTTTTTTGAACTGGTCAAGGCAGACCCAGCACTGCTCATCTTCTCCCTCAATTTTGAGAGTTTTCCTTGCACGGGCACTGCAGGGAACAAGTTCCTTTAAGAGAGAATCATCATTTTCATTTTTGTAAATGCGGTCCCCTTCAAGAACGAGGGCGAGTTTCATTGCCTCTCCGCGCTCTCTGTTGCTGAGGCCTGTTGATAATTTTGCAAACTGGCGGCCCATGCAGTGGTCACAGATAGGACCTTCGTGCAGAATCTTTTTTGAAATTTCAAGTACATCCATTTTGTTTCACTTTCTCTAAGCTCTTTGTTCGGGAAATAGACATGAGGAGTGGATAATTAAAAGATTATATTGAAAGATATTATTGACAGATGAGATTGAGATATGATATTGAAGGTGATGCGCAATGAAGATGAGGCGCAAATTTAATGCATGTTCCCGAGAAGGTGCATCCGGATAAGTTTCTATTCTGATACAGGGAAATGTGATATAACTTTTTGGATAAAAACCTGATACAAAAACCGCAACTCAATTATCTGCCCCGGAGTTTGCTCCTCCTGGAATTTCTCCTCTTTCCGCTTCAACTCTATCCAGTTCGTTGTGGATAAGGGTTATGCAGTGGTTAGAGTGAAGGGAAATGGGACCAACCGAGATAATCTGTGCTCCTGCGTCAAAAAGCTGTTTTTCCTCTTCTTCGGTAACACCGGTATGGTCTCCCAGAATAAAAACAGGGTCCTGGATTTCACCGGCAAGTTCTCGGATATCCTTGCCGTCTTCTCTAAGATAGAACAAGTTTCTACCTTCAAAAGAAGCCAGCAGGGACTTTAAGTCTCCATTACGAATCCAGACGCCAGGCGTGGACCGGGTATCCAGCTCGGTTGCATTTTTCAGGAGGGCTTTACTGATAAGCGAACCACTGCTTCTTTCGTCCGGGTTCAGGTATCTCAGGTGGAGTCCTTCAAACCTGATAATTTTTCCGGGCTCAGGCTCCCCCAGAAGAAGCAGGTGAACATTCACATCCCTGCGCATTCCGAAAGAGAGAAAAAGGGCAGAGCTTACGCAGCGGCAGAGTATATCCATTCTTCCTGCAGACCCGGGAAGGTCGTTTAAAGAAAAATCGCCGCTCGTCATTGCTTTATGCCCTATGATAATGATATCACGCATGGGGCAGTATATTACATAAGGGATATAAAAGATGTGTGCATGTTCACAGAAAACCACATAACGTAAAGTGTAAAATAACGTAAAATAAAGTAAAGTAAAGTGTAAAAGAGATTGTATATAATAATTCAAACTAGAAATAAAAATCATAATTAACATGTCATAGAATTAAAAATCATAATTAACATGTCATAGAATTAAAAATCATAATTAACATGTCATGATAAGGACGGGATACAGATGAAGATACTCGCTATTTCCGACCCCCATGGGGACTATTCGAAGATTAAAAAGATCATAGAAAGGGCTGGGGACTTCGATCTTGTTGTGGTAGCCGGAGATATTACAAATTTCGGACCTGATGAAAAAGTTGAAGAGCTGACCGAAATGTTTGATAAGCCCGTGCTTGCAATTCCCGGGAACTGCGACCAGAGGAGTATCCTCAAAGCCCTTGATAATTCAAAAGCAGTAAACCTTCATGGAAAAGCCGAGCAGATAGGGAAAATCCGGTTTATCGGGCTTGGAGGCTCAAACCCCACTCCATTTAACACCCCTTTTGAGCTTTCCGAAGAAGAAATCGAAAATGCCCTTGAAGGAATGGTCTGCTCAGCCGAAAATTCAGGCGAATGCGGGACAATAGTGCTCCTGACTCACGCTCCTCCCCACGGAGCAAGGGACGAGCTACCCTTCGGACATGTGGGCAGTAAAGCCATCCAGAAGTTCCTGGACAGGGTTGACCTGATTGTCTGCGGGCATATCCATGAAGCAAAAGGCACTGAAAAGGTCGGAAAAACAATTATTGTAAATCCCGGAGAAGCCTGCAAGGGTTCCTGCGCTCTTATAACTATTGAAGAAACCGAAAACAAACCCATTGAGGTTGAATTCGTGGAAGTGTGAAGCAAGTTTTCGCCAGATTTTAATCAGCCAGAATTTAATCAGTCTGATTTTTTATATCTGGTTTTTATCAGGTTTCCAGAGCCGCCTGTAAAAATAATTACAGGTCCTCCATAATCTGAACCTTTTTCTCCTTCCAGGGGCTATATTCATTAGCAAGAACATCCCTAACTATAGAATAATATTTTGTTTTACCCCATTTTATTTATGTCGTTTCTTATATGTTATATAAATTTCTTTAAGAGTATGATTTTACTTGTGTATGGAATTACAGCCCGAAAAATCTGAGAGGTTAAGCTACGGACATAATTAGCGATTTCGGTTTCGATCCGGTTTTTGTGGATTTCCTGACAAAACTTGCCATTGCCTTTTTGATAGGGATCATGGTAGGGGTGGAAAGGGAACACAGAGGCCTTGAGCATGAGATCTTTGCGGGTGTCAGGAGTTACAGCATAACCTGTATAACAGGCATGCTCGTTGCTCTTGTGAGCGAATCCGCGGGAACAGGCTTCGTTTACGTAGCCACGCTTTTTTTCGCAGCTATATGCTCCATAATTACCTATTCCAAAATATTTCTCTTCAAGCGGATAGGAATTACAAGTCCTATTACTCTCTTCTTTATTTTCGTGATGGGTGTCCTTGTTGGCTATGACTACGGCCTGTTTGCTATTGTTTCTTCAATAGTTGTATCTTTCCTCCTTATTCAGAAGCAGCCCCTTCACCAGTTTGCAGGAAACCTGACAAAAGAAGAGCTTTATAATGCCATACAGTTTCTGGCTGTTGCTTTCATACTTTATCCGGTGATGCCGGAAAAACAGTTCTTCGGGCTTGTAAACCTCAGGTCGGCAATTCTTATTGTTATCCTGGTTTCCCTTATCAGTTTTTTAAGCTATGTTCTCCTGAGAAAGTTCGGGACAAAACGCGGCGTGTGCTATTCAGGCTTTCTTGGAGGCTTTATAAACAGTGAAGCTACCACAGGAGCACTTGCAGGGCTCTCAAAAAAAGCAGAGGCGATGGAAGATCCCGTACTTTCAGGAATTCTGCTCTGCAATATTTCCATGCTCATTCGAAACCTTGTATTAGCCTTTATAGTTGATCCGACAGGCCAGACAACTCTGTTTATGCTTCCTTCTCAGCTTGTACTTATTACCGTTTCCATAGTAATAGTTATCAGGCATAGTAAGAAATTCTGCTCGATAAGCGGGGGCGAGCTTAAGATTCAGTCTCCTTTCTCGCTCAGTCAGGCATTTAAATTTGGCATTGCTTTTACCCTGATTCTCGTCATAGGAAACTTTGCCTATGACATTGCAGGGACTGCCGGAATATACATAACAGCCCTGGGGGCTCTTGTTAGCAGCTCCGGAGTGATAGTCTCTGTAACCCTCCTTGCCGTAAGCGGAAATATCTCTTATGAAGTCGCAGCAAATACTGCAGTGCTTGCAAGCCTTGTAAGTACTGTAAATAAAATTCTGCTTTCAAAGATTTCAGGTTCTGCAAGTCTTTTTCCCCTTGCTAAAAACACATTCGGGATCATTGCAGTCGCAGGGTCCGTGGCTTTGCTTTTATGGAACATCATGTGAGACAAAGCAATATGGGGGAATTCCTCGGGCATGAAAGCACAGTCATAGCACAGTCATATAATATACGGATCTGATGTTGTCTCTTTGTAAAAGAAAGAGTATCCAGTAATAGGATATTTATAAACAGCTACCCATATTAATCTTTAAACGGATATCTATCCGTTAGTGTCAACTACCCGCCACTAAAGTGGCAGGCATGTAATGTGCCCTGGTTGACCAGATCACCGATTGGAGTTAACAAAATCGGTAAACGATAGGAAAGAAATAGTTACCCTTGAATGCCGCCTCAGTTTAAGGCTCTAAGGATGCCGGTTAAACAGTCCTGAGAGGTAGGGACAGTGCTTGCATCGTTAAACCTTTCCATATCAGATCGAGAGGAGGTCGGATTCCGGAATTGACTCCACAATTCGGATACGCATTACCCTACGTATGTAGGTGGGGAGTGTTTTTCTCACTCCCATTACATTAATAAAAAATGAATTCAACAGAGCAGGATGGGGAAGATTACGCATTCCTCCCGCAGCTAAAGCAACGGGTATCCTGCTTATTTTTTCATGAAAGATTTGGAGGGGAGAGATGGTAGCCTATAAATGTTTTACACTCAGGGTACTGGCAGTTTTTGTTTTGATCCTGCTTACGGGCTCGACAGCTGTGGCCCTATCTCAAGGGGAAACTACCGAAACCAGTGAAATGAATCAGATCAGCAACTCTGACGAAAATAAATATGTTTCTCAGACGCATACTATTGTCTTAATCAATAATTCCTTCAGTCCTGAAATAACAGAAATAAACCAGTATGATACTGTTGTATGGCGTAACCTTAACAAGCCAAAAAGGACCTTTGTTCTTGTAGGAGAGGACGATCTCTGGGAAGATTTTAGCCTTGGTTATGGCCGATCTTTTAAGTATACCTTTAATGAAACCGGAACCTTTGACTTCAGTATTAAAGGTGAAAAAGGCCTGCAAGGTTCAGTTGTGGTGAGTGAATCCGGGGAAACTACCGGAGCTCCATTATCGGAAAGAGAAACTAGTCAGATACAGCAAGAGGAAACTACCGAAACCAGTGAAATGGATCCGGGCAACACCTCTGAAGAAAACAAGTCTGTTTCTCAGACACATACTTTTGTCTTAATCAATAATGCCTTCAGTCCTGATATTACCGAAATACACCAGTATGATACAGTTGTATGGCGCAACCTTAACAAGCCAAAAAGGACCTTTGTCCTGGTAAGCAAGGACAGGCTCTGGGAAGATTTTAGCCTTGGTTATGGCCGATCTTATAAGTATACCTTTAATGAAACCGGAACCTTTGACTTTAGCATTAAAGGTGAAAGAGGCCTGGAAGGTACCGTTCTAGTTAAATCCAGGGTAACTGCAGGAGAAACTCCGCTATCGGAAAGAGAAACTATACAACAGGAGGAAGAAGGGGCGACTCCCACACCTACTGAGGGAGTAACTCCTGCGCAAAGGGTAGAAGATATACAGAGTTCCACAGTATTGATACGTGGATCTGTCTTTTACCCGGAGACTCTTGAGCTCAACACGGGGGAAGCCGTAGTCTGGAATAACCTGAACAGGCCCAAACGCACATTCACGCTAATAAGTGAAGAGGGTCTTTTCGAGAACCAGGCCGTTGGCTATGGAAGAATCTTTACATATACCTTTAATGAATCCGGAGAATATACCTTTAAGCTGGAGGAGATTCCTGACTCAGAGTTCATTCTAACAGTGAAATAAGATAAATCGTTCTGTGAAGTAAGAGAAGAACGAATAGCAAATATGGATCCCTGACTGGTAAGCTAGCTCAAACTGAAGCTAATTCAGGTAAAAATGGAGATCAGCCTTTCCAGAAGGGAACCATTTTTTGATAATTTTACTTTTTTTCATTAATCTGCATTCAAAAAATATCTCTCAAAGGTATTGTGCGGGTTGTTTAGAGCCATAAGGAAGATTTTAAGGTAGGAATTTTTTTATTCTAGCTGAAAGTGTGTTTGCAGAAATCTAAAATATCTTTATATGCAAGCAAAGCACTTAAGTTCATTAAGAAGTTTGCTTTGAAAAATAGATAGATATAAAAAGAATATTGCAAAAATATATTTATATGTACTTAAATGGTACATAAAAAGCTAAAAGTTTGAAAAAAGAGAAATTTCTATTAAAGCAATCGATTAAGATTAAATAAAATTAGTTATTACATAAACAAGAATATCTAACTAATATTCCAAACATTTGGTTATTTTACGACCACAGCATCAAAAATAAAACTCGATCTAAATTAGAATTATTTTCGCAGATTTCCTAATTTCATAACCAAAAGATATTGTGGGGAATAAGATGAAAACAAAAATCATTGTTCTACTTCTAGTCTTAGGCGTAGTTTTGTTCTCGGGATGCACTGAAAATGAACAGCCCTCCCCGGAAGAAAACATGACACCTGGAGAAACAGTAACTCCAGAGGAAATTGCAACTCCGGAAGAAACGGAAACCCTGGCAGAGACTGAAACCCCTGTAGTAACGGAGACAGAGGAAGAAGATGTAACTCCGGAAGAAAATGAAACCGAAGAAGGACCAGTAGTTAATACCTCCAGTATAAGGAAAACTCCCTATACTATAAGACTGGACAACTATAGAGCGTATCCTTCAAGCCTTGATATCAAACAAGGAGAAACAGTTGCCTGGATAAACTATCAGGACAGTCCGAGGAGAGTCTTTACCCTTACAAGTGAAGAAGACCTCTTTGAGGATCAGGGTCTTGTGTACAGGCGTTCCTTTGCCTATACATTCAATGAAACCGGGGCTTACAACTTCACCATCATCGGGCAGCCCAGAATGAATGTCAATATAACTGTTAACAAGCCCTGAATAAGTTTCCTTAATAAGTTTTTTGAAGGTACTCATGGATAAAATACCTCAAAAAGCTTACAAAGGCTTCATCTGGAAAGGTGGCAAAACTTTCCAGTAAACTTACTTTTTTTGGATTCTAAATCTTTGCCACTCGTGTCTATTTCTGATAACTTTCTACACCCGTATCCTGAATAAACAGGGCTTAGAGGCAAAAACCCAATTAATAATGCCAAAATCCAATTCATAATGCCAATTAGCCGTACTTCCGGAAATTCGTTTTTTAGGGAAAAAACAGTAAAATCGATTACAAACAAACTATTTTTTAAAATAAAGCTTATTATAATAAAGTGTTATTATTTAATATGGCTTATATTGAATTGGGAGTAAAAAAGTAAAGTTTCGCAGGGGGAAGTAATAGTGATAAAAAAGCTCATTCTGCTCCTCGTAGTCCTGGCAGTGTTAGTGTTTGGTTTCCTGAATTGGGGAGGGGATCAGGGGCAAGAAGAGGACGGCCTGAGGGATTCCGGCAGTTCAGGTGGTTCAGGTGGTTCAGGAGGGACGCAGATACCTGAAGAAGTGCAGACCCCAGAAGAGGCAATAACGTCAGAAGATATGGAAACGCCGGTGGAAACGGAACCATTTGAGGAAGCGGGGACGCCGCAAGAAACAGAAACAGCCGTAGAGGGAGAAACACCTCTAGAAACGTTAACTCCGGGTATGGGGGATGAAATTGAAGAAGAGCAAACCGAAAATGTGACCGATGAAGAAGAAGCCGGGACTGTGCAGCCTGCTGGAACCGAGCCAGAAACGTACCTCGTAAGGCTAAGGAATTATCTATTTATTCCCTCCGAGCTGGAGGTCAATACAGGGGATATAGTTGTGTGGAGAAATTTTGAAGAATCCAGTGTTTTTACTCTGAGCAGCGAGGAAGGGCTTTTTGAGGATCAAAGGCTTGGGTACGGAAACACCCTGAACTATACATTCAGCGAAACCGGAAGCTACAATTTCAATGTACGTGGGTATTCGAACATGCAGATGACCATCACTGTAAAATAATATCCCAAAGTATAGCAGCTTTAAGATGATATGTAGAACTATAGTGGAAGGGACAACAAAAATTTCGGTTCCGGTTCCGCCTCCGGACGCAAATTTCCCTCCCTCGGCAGCGCCGGTGTTCTATAACCCGGAGATGGAACTTAACCGTGATATCAATGTTGCAGCAACTGCAGCATTTGTGGAGAGGCTTCTCTCAAGAAAAGACATACAGAGAGAGGAGATCCGCTACGTTGATGCCTTTTCAGCATCGGGAATCCGGGGGCTCAGGATCGCAGGGGAAGTCGGAATACATGCGACTATGAATGACTGGAGCCCTGAAGCCTTTGAACTGATAAAGGAAAATATAAAAATTAATGGGCTTGAGGAAAAAACTCAGGTTACACGTAAGAATGCAAATGTTCTGCTTCATGAACAGAAATTCCATATCGTGGATGTTGACCCGTTTGGGTCTCCTGCGCCTTACCTTGATGCAGCCGCAACGTCGGCACAGAGTATGCTCTCAGTTACTGCAACAGATACTGCTCCTCTCTGTGGAGCCCACCTGAACTCTGGGATCCGAAAGTATGCAGCCGTACCTCTGAACACGGAATATCATAGCGAGATGGGCTTAAGGGTCCTGCTCGGAGCCTGTGCCAGAGAGCTTGCAAAACACGAAAAAGGGATGCAGCCCTTACTTTCCCATGTCACTCGCCATTATGTCCGTGGTTACCTTGAGGTGCTCCACGGGACTAAAAAGGTTGACAGGACTCTGAAGTCCGTGGGATTCAGTATTCATTGCCCTAAATGTGGGTTCAGAGGGTCTGTCTATGGGCTTGCCGTTCATATTGACCGGGGATGCCCTGCTTGCGGGGCACTGACAAAGATTGCAGGACCTCTGTGGCTTGGACCCTTCAAAGAGCCGGAGTTCTGCAATGAAGTGATTTCTGAGCTTGAAGCTCACCCTCTTAACACGAAAGATAAAGCAAAAAAAATAATTACATTCTGCAGGGACGAACTCGACATTCCCATGTTCTATGATCAGCACGTGATCTGCAAGGAACTTGGAGTTTCTGCAACAGGGATCGAGATTCTGGTAGAGGCCCTTAAAGCCAGCGGGTTTGAAGGCTCAAGGACTCATTTCAGCGGGACCTCTTTCAGAACAGATGCTCCCATAGCTGAAATAAAGAAAATAATCCTGGCACTTTCAGGATGAAAGAACATTCCTTTGAAAACCAGAGGTAGAAAAATGTTCAATTATTATATAAACTATTAAAGAACAATAAACGCCTGAGCTCAGACCCGGAAATAATCCGCTAAAAAACTCAATGTGATATCATGTCCGACGAAGACGCAGAAAAGTTGTTTTTGCAGGAAAAACCCACGCTTGCAATGCTGTTTATAGGTTCTATGGGGAAAACTTATGCCTCAGTTATTTCAAAGGAGATAGATTCGACATTTGCCCATACTACGAGAATCCTTTCGAAAATGGAACATTCCGGACTTATAAGATTCACATTTGAAGGACGGATAAAGTTTGTCGAACTTACGGAGTACGGAAAGAAAGTCGAAATTGCCCTTAAAGAGTTCCGGAATATAATTGCAGAGGGCTATCCTTCAAGAGAAGAAAGCCTGAATGCAGGGGGACAGGGGCCCGAGGGAAAAGGCCGACAAGGCGAAGAAACGAAAGGTAAAGAGATAGATGAATGGGATGAAGAAACCGAAATTGAGCTCGAAAAAGAGCTTGATCCTCTAAGTGTTGAAATCCTTGGAAAAGTAAGGAACCTCAGAACTAAAATAGAGAGCATCCACAGGGAAGCAGTTGAGAAAGGGCAGAGTAAGGAAATGGTTTCAAGAAAACTTGGCCCTTACAGCCGGGACGTCAAAAAACTGCATAGCCAGATTGAAACGGCGGAAACACCTGTTGATGAAACAGTAGATTCAACCCTGGAAGAGACTGAAAGGCTCCTTGAATCTTACCTGAAGAGCTCTATACCGGAAAATACTTAATACGGTAGACACAGGGAGATAAAAAATAAAGTGGCAGGAAAAATATGAAAAAAGTTGTAACCCTCCAGCATATTTATGGAAAAAACCGGGAAAGAATGGCTGAACTCCTGAAAAACCTGGTTGAGAATGAATTGAAAGACCTCGAGGTAAAGGTTGAGGTTTCTATTACCCCGGAAAACTGGGCAGAGTTCTCCCTTGAGGGCGAAGATGACATCGTGTCAGCAAATCTTCTGACATCCAGGTACGGAAGTCCTGCAACAAAAGCCGAAACTGGAAAGGTGTACCTGGGTTTCCTTCAGGCTTTTCCGGAAGACGCTTTTGTGGTTAACATAGGTGTCCCTTTGCGCGTTGAAGCTGAGGAACTCAAAGCACTGGGCAGTGGAAAGCCTAAACAGCTTGCATCGAGATTCGGCCTGGTCCCTCACATGCCGGTTGAAGTTGAGGTATTTGAGGGGAACAAAAAAGCAAAAGCCCGCTTCACCAAAAAACAGCTTGACATCTGGTGGGGCTGGAAAAAAGCAAGTACTGACAGAGTTGTCATTAATGGTGCTACCCGTTCGGAAATAAAAAGCGCAATAAAAAGGACAGGGCACGGCAGGGATATTTACGAAATCGAGCGCCTGGGGCTGCTTGAGCATGCAGTTGTGTGCCGCGAAAAAACAGACGGACCCGGAATCGTGGCAGCAATAGGACCTCGACTTAAATCCGAAATCGGGGTCGTAATAGGAGATTCCGGTAAATAAATAATTAAATAATTAAATAATTAAATAATTAAATAATTAAATAAATAAATAAATAAATAAATAAATCAAATTGTAATCTCAAAAATACAGCGTGTGTGTCCGGTCCCATAACATTCGGTTTCCAGGACGCCGCACTCTTTTCCCAGTTTTTCTTTAAGGATTCCTTCAAGGATGCCTTCTCTGAGGGCACAGAAGGGTTTTCCTATTGCCGGTATGACCCTGGCCTTGAAGTCATCTTCGATCTGAAGAGCAGGAGAACTTCCCATGAATACTGAGACCCGGCAATCTCCATGAAATTCCATAAAATCTGCAATCTCATTAAACAGGTCTTCAGGAGCAATTGATACAAAATTAGCCGAGAGATGTTTCCCAATGTCGATTCCAATCATCCTTACAACTGGGGCATTATCAAGCCCGTATGCTTCAAAACCAAATCGCATCACATGAAAAAGGGCTTCCATAAAGTGGAACCTGTCATTTCCATTTGCAGCGACTGTTTCCAGCAGGCTACTGTAATGGCCGATAAATGGCTCCTGAGAGCAACCCATGTAATGAGAGGTCAGGGAATAAATCTTCTTGCGCCGGTCTTGAGGGTCAGAATTTTCTTCAACAAGCTCGCATGATCTAAGGTTATTAAGATGGACTGAAATGGTTGATTTGGCTTTTGCCGTATATTTTACGATTTCGTCAAACGATTTTGGGCCTTCCCTGAGTAAATTCAAGATCTGGAGTTTAACAGGGCTGTCTACGGTTATGAGCCCTCGTTCAGTATAAAAAAATTCAGTTTTAGTCTCAGGTTTTGCCATAATATCTTTAGGTAAGTTGTATTTTGAATATATAAAACGTTCGCGAGACTACGAATAATTAAACTTTATATATAAAAATGCATATATAATATATTATAAAGAATAAAGAACGTAAAGACAGAAGAAGAGTAAGGCAAAGTAAAACTAAAAATATAACTCCCGCCAAAAGACATAGGAAAAAAAGGGCACTGCGAAAAAAGTGCCAGGATTTTCCAAAAAACAGTACTCCAGAAAAATAAGGCAAAAAATGCCAGCCTGTTTACAGAACAATTTTTGAAAAAGCAACGGGGAAAACACATGGGATTATTCGCAAGGATGGAAACAGTATTCAAATCAAAGATGAGCAAAGTGCTTAACAGAATGGAAGACCCCAGAGAAACGCTTGATTATTCCTATGAAAAGCAGCTGGAACTGCTGCAGAACGTAAAGAGGGGCGTTGCAGAAGTGACAACCTCTAAAAAACGTCTTCAGCTCCAGCGGGCAAAACTGACTCAGAGTAATGAGAAGCTTGGTCAGCAGGCAAAAGAGGCAGTTGCCGCTGATCGGGAAGACCTCGCAAGGATGGCTCTTGAGAGAAAAGCCGCCATCCAGCAGCAGGTAGATGGTATTGACAGGGAAATTTTGGAGCTTGAAAAACAGGAAGAAAAGCTCATTGCCTCGGAAAAGCGACTTTCTACAAAGGTCGAGATCTTCAGGACAAAGAAAGAATCCATTAAAGCCCAGTACTCCGCAGCTGAAGCTCAGGTTAAGATAAACGAGTCCGTTACCGGGATCAGTGAAGAAATGGCAGATGTGGGGCTTGCACTTGAGAGGGCTGAAAATAAAACCGACGAAATGAAAGCCCGCGCCGAGGCAATTGACGAGCTTATGGAAGTCGGCGCACTCGACGACCTCACAGGTAGCAGGGACGACATAGAGCGTGAACTTGCAAAAATTAGTACCCAGAGCAGTGTCGAATCCGAACTTGCAAAGCTTAAAGCCGAAGCTGGAAAGGGGCCTGAACAAGTGAAAACAGGGGGAGAAAGCAAAGGTCCGGATGAAAGAAAGGAGGTCTGAAAATGATAATCAGGATCATGGGAGAGGGCCAGTACCGGGTGCCTGAAGCCCTCTGCGATGAATTAAACAGGATAGATAACAGAATTGTAACCCTTGTTGCGGAAGGAAAAACCAGGGAATTCAGAACCGAATTTATGAAGCTGATTTCCGATATTAAGGGAAAAGGGGAAGCACTTGGCGCGGAGGAATTTCTGGAATCCGACATCATTGTACCCCCGGAAGATCTGAGCTTTGAGGAAGCAAAAGCCATATTTACAGGGGAAGGGATTTTTGAGGATTAAGGCTTCGATTTTCCATTAAAAAATGGATCTGGAGTCTCTGTTCAATCAAAAACCTGATTTTGGTCGGGTACCTTTCTTTACCTGAGGTACCCCATCCCTGCCCCTTCAAAAAAGTAGTTGACTGGATACAATGAGCAGTTTTCAGATAATGCTGGATTCTGCTCTGGAAAATTAGTAATCCGAATGGCAAAAGGTAACTGGCAATTTTTTTGGACCTGTATTACCTGATAATCATTACAGGGATTTTTGAGTGCCTGAGCACATTTTCTGCCACACTGCCGATAAGGAATCTCTGGATTCCTGTTAGACCCTGTGTACCCATTACTATCAGGTCAATATTGCTTTCCTCTGCATATTCAAGGATTTTTTCAGCCGGGCTGCCTTTCAGATACATAGGCTCCACTTTAACTCCGGCTTCTTTTCCAAGCTTTTCTACATAGGCAGTTGCAACTCCTCCCTGATTTGCAAGATATTCTTCAAATGCCCCGGCCCAGCCCATAACTGTTCGTGCGGTTCCGGCGTTCTCGGTAGAAACAACATACAGGGCACATACTTCAGCTCCTGTTGCCCTAGCAATGTTTATTCCATAAGCAACTGCTTTTTTGGCGTTTTCTGAACCATCCGTTGGGATCAAGATTTTTTTGAAAAGATTTTCATTCATTTAATTTGCCCCCTTTAATATTATAATCTAAAGTATGCAGGTATACTATTAAAATTTCATCTTGAATGGAAGTGACCTGAATGGAACAGGTTAGTAAAAAGGAAATAATCCAGGGGTGAGAATCATTTCTGGTTGTTTTCCTGATTTTGTCCCTGAATTTACAGGTTAATTGCTGAGAATTTCTCTTTTCCCTGCAAATAGCCTGATATTAAATGGATAATAGAATAATTTTTATGGGTCGCATCTAATATTAACTTGGAAATGAAAACTTGCGAGATAAAACTCTTATAGAAAACGAAAACTCTATTCTAATTTAAAATTTCACCACATTTAAAAGTCTTATATTTTAGAGTCCTTTATTGTTTAGAATTCTTAGAAAAGTTTTGATAAAAATAAGATTTTGATAAAATTCAGGTGGTATAATTTGTCAAAAAAACAGGTACTGATACTATTACTTCTCACAGCCGCCCTTCTTGCTTCAGGCTGTATGGGTGAAGACGGAACAAAACTATCAATTTCAGGCAATGATACCGAAATAAATATCAGCCTCCCTGAGCAATCCGAAGGCAACTGGTGCCCTGTAGGTTCTCAGGCCCAGGTTAAAACCCCCACCACCGGAAAAACCCTTAATATGAAAATTACCGGCACCGAAGAGTTCGAAAACAAAACTCTTTGCAGAGCCATGATCGAAACCGGGACCGAAGAGAACACCACCAGATACGAGTACATGTGGTCACAGGACAAAAACACCACCATCTGGACAAAGTACGGGGAGGACGGGAATATCTCAATAAGATACATCTATGTGGATGGAAAAAAGACCATCATTTATGGAGAGGGAAGAACGTTTGATTTCGGGATAAAGGCATAAATAAACGAAATTATCCCTCTTCAATTTATATTTCTAATCCTTAAAAACGATATAGTCTCTAATGCCCATAACCACGAATATATATTTGTAATGAATCTATTAGACGTCTATAATAAATACTAATAACTGATTAAAACTCCTGAAAACTAATAAAAACTCCTGAAAACTAATAAAAACAGAACAAAACAATAGTGTAATAAAAAAAAGTGGGTTGCCTGAATGTTGCCAGAAACTGCTGTTTCCTCTTAACCTTCCGGTTTCTTACAGATCCGCCTCTCGATCTGAAATGTAGCCGGAGAGCTTTCCTGAAACTGCTAGTTCTTTGTTTGTTTCCGACACCCGCTTGAAACCAGTTTTCAGATTGCAAGAGGGTGGTGCGAATGTTGGCAAGAAGCCTTGAGAGCTCCCTTGTTTGTTTCGACACCTTGTTGGGCGGCTAGAATGTTCTCCAGAAACCCCTGGTGGGCTTCCTTGTTTGTTTCTGACACCCATGCCTTCTTTCTCGGGGTTTCAGACTTCGAGGTCTGCCCCAAGGATTCTCGCTTCTACAGATCCCTTCTCAGCGTTCGGTTTACCTATTGTGGTCCCGAGCAAAACGATCCAACCTACAGGAAATAGCAGAAGCAGAAGGCTATATGCAGCAATTGCTGTTACTATTGATTTTCCTACAAGCTTTTTCAGAGCATCCATTGGTAATCCACCCCTGGCGTGGTTGTCTTTTTTTTGTTTTTTTCGTTTCGATAGATGGGTAATTTTTATCCAGTATTATTTTTATCCAGTCTTACCCAATGTCTTCTATATTGTGCATAGTACACAATAGCATATAATAATATACAATTCCTGATTTATATAGATTTTCCAAAAATAATATTACTGTATGTATATATTTCTGCTTATTAATAATGATAGACTAACGGGACAATTTTTCATGTTTTTTAATATTCTTTCATATATCTCTCTGCAATTACTATATAAGCAAAACATAGTATATTTAAAGGACTTTCATTGATCTCCAATAAGTTGTTGCAAAGGTTCCTTTTTTCCTGAAAAAAATTCTTTTTCCTGAAAACTTTAAACGCCATGTCGCCCTAACCGTTAAGTACACATGACAGGCAATTCTGATGAGATCGAAGCAAAAAATGCATCTGATATTGATAGAAAGACTAAAAGAGACATCAAGACCATGCCAGATACTTTTACCAATAATATGGATAACCAGGACTCTGTTCCTTCTCACCAGGGCTTTGAAAGCCAGGCAAACGTTGTTATAGTTAGATATGGGGAGCTTGCTCTTAAAAGCACAGGCGTTCGGAACTGGTATGAGAAAATTCTCATGAAGAACATTGCCGCAATGCTGGACTCAAGGAGCATTCCATATTCCCTTATACGGAGAGAATGGGGCAGGATATTTATTGAGACAACAGACTCGCGTGCGGCTGGAGCGGCAGCAGACGTTTTTGGGGTTGTCTCAACCTCGTCTGCATTAATAACAGAACCGGACCTTGAGAGTGCAGCCAGGACCTGTGCTCTTCTTGGAACACGCCTCATTCGGGAAGGGGAGTCTTTTGCTATCCGGGCCAGAAGAAGTGGAAATCATTCTTTCACTTCAGCGGATTTAGGGCGAAACTGCGGAGATGCTGTCTGGAATGCACTTGAAAAAGAAGGAATAAATCCAAAGGTTGACCTGAGTTCTCCTGATAAGGAAATTTTTGTTGAGATGCGGCAGAATCTGGCTTATGTTTATCTGGAGACGGTTAAAGGGGTGGGGGGGCTTCCTCTCGGTACACAGGGCAGTATGGTAGTGCTGATGTCAGGAGGCATCGATTCTCCTGTTGCGGCATGGCTAATGATGAAGCGTGGTGTAATGATTATCCCTGTTTATTGCAATACCTCTCCTTACGCAGGGGATACTGCAAAGGAACGTGCTTTTGACTGCATCCGCCAGCTCCAGGCCTGGGCTCCAGGGTATCAGTTCACAACTTATGAGCTCCCTCATGGTCTAAATCTACAGGCTTTTATCGAAACTTGCGACCGAAAAAACACATGCCTCCTCTGCAAACGCATGATGTACAGGGAAGCCTACGAAGTTATGAAAAAAGAAGGTGCAAGTGGGATTATTACTGGCTCTTCTCTCGGGCAGGTAGCCTCCCAGACTGCTGCCAACATGCATGCCGAAATCTACCAGCTTGCTATCCCGATTTATCATCCTTTAATTGCCTTTGACAAAAGCGAGATCGTGGATCTTGCCCGCAGAATTGGAACTTATGATATCTCTATAAGGCCTGCCGGAGGTTGTACTGCAGTTCCGGAGCGTCCCGAAGTCAAGGCAAACTATGACCTCATAGTTCTTGAGGAAAAAAAGCTTGGTATTGAGACTATGGTTAACGATGCGTTAAAAGCTGTAAAGGTCCTCAAGCTCTGATTAGAGCCCCAGTATTTAGAATCGAGAATTTTGGCATTGAGCATAGCTTTAATTCTCCTCTCTATTTTTAAGTCAGTTATCTTACAAATAATATATTATTTCGATATATACTTTGAAAATTATATAAAATTGAAATGGTTTATATAAGATTTCTTACTTTTAATATTCCGGGCGTTATACTTCTAATGGAGTTCATAATCCAACCTCCAGTTCAATCCACAGGTTCAATCTAAAATCACAGCTTTTATAATGCAGTTAACGCCCCAATCCACAGTCACAATTTTTATGATTTAGTTAATTCCCTTTTCTTCATCCAGGCATTATTTAAATCATTATTCAAACCATACATGTGTATATTTTGTATACAGAAGCGGGACTTCTTCTAAAACGAACTAATTTAAAAAATTATTTATTTCTTCTCCTGCTAATCTATTATATGAACGGTTTTTCTCGCTCTGATCCAAAACCCCCCATAATAAGAGCCATCTTACTTTTATTTACTATCACAAGTTTCCTACTTCTGACTGTAGGTTCGCTGTATATCGATATGTACCCTGATAATCCGGAAACAGGTGAGTTTCTCGTAAACACCGCAGGGCCTGTATTCTGGTTTTTCTGCGGAATCTGGATCCTTTTTAATGTAGTTACTATCCTTAACTCCAGGCGCTAGAAATCTCTAGAACTATTTAAACAGGTTGCTCCAGGTAAGTTGGCAGAGCCACCTTATTTGTTAGGTTGAAAAGCGGTTTCCGGAGAAGGGGAAAATGTTTCTTAGATCATGCGCAGGTTGTATAATATTCAGGGTTGCCTGAAAATATGTCCAACCTGTATTTCCTGAACAACTATTCGTGAAAAATTCTCAGCCCTGAAGGTATAAGAGCAGAAAAATCCAGTTAAAAAACGAATCGTATAACTTCTAAGAAAGCCGATCCCATTTATGGGGAAAATGTATCCGTTTTAACAATAAGGAGGGAAGTTTCTTTCCTCTAAACTGACCTTAAGGCGAAGAATTCAGGGAGCTGGAGTTCCCCGGATACAGGCATTATTTAAGATGGATTGACGAATTTTATTCGTCATTACCGGAACTTTCAATCTCTTTTTTTTTGGCTCTGTGTTTATGGAGTGCCATCTCAATATTGCTGTGCAAGTCTTCTTCTTTGAAAGGCTTAGAAATATATCCTGCTGGTTCTGTCATTTTAGCCCTTTCAAGGGTTTCATCGTCAGTATAAGCTGTCAGGTATAGTACAGGAATTCGAAGGCGAGTTTTTATTTCACGGGCAGCTTCAATTCCATCCATATCCCCTTTCAACATGATATCCATCAAAACAAGATCCGCATTCGTCAGCTCTGCTTTTCTTATTGCTTCCTCTCCTGTGGACGCAGTACCTGGTACAGTATAACCCAGGTTTTTGAGCTTGTTTCTTATGTTTAGAGCGACGATGTTCTGGTCTTCAACAACCAGAATTTTTGCCTTTTTCATTGTATCTCCCCTTTGATACTGGATACTTTTTCAGATTACTGGCAGGACTCCTTAAACCAGATCTTGAACTTAGTCCCCGAACTTTTCTCAAGTTCAATCGTGCCGTCCAGTTGCTCTACAAGTATATTTACCAGCTGTAGACCCAGAGAGCTCGTGTTCCTGAAATCAACATTTTCCGGAAAACCCAATCCATTGTCCGAAACTACCAGTGTGTACTGGATATTTTTATCAACTGAACTCTTAGAACTACTATTACTAATGATATTACTTATACTTTTATTCTCATTATTTCCTTCTGTTCTGCAGAGTTTGATGCAAACTTCACCTTTCCAGCCTGATGGAAATGCGTGTTTTAGAGAATTGGATACAAGCTCATTGATAATTATCCCGAGAGGAATTGCAGTATCCATTCCCAGAAAAACCTCTTCGATGTCAAGCTGCATATTGACATCTCCTTTTCTTACAGTGTATGAGTGGAACAGGTCCGTTGTCAGTTTTTGAAGGTAAGCTGAAAAATCCATGGTCTCGTTATTTTTTGACCTGTAAAGCTCCTCATGAATTATTGCCATTGTAGCAACACGGTTCTGACTCTCACGGAAAGCTTCGAGAACTTCCATGTCGCTAAATTTCTCTGCCTGAAGTTCAAGGAGGCTTGAGATTACCTGCAGGTTATTCTTTATCCGGTGATGTATTTCCTTTTTACGGATTTCTTCCACTTTTGCAAGAGATTCTTCAGCTTCTTTTTGTTTGCTAATATCATAGACTGTCCCCTGCATAATTCTCTTTTTGTTCGCAGGATCAGAAACATTCTGGAGAATCTCACGGACCCACCTTAGTTTTTCATCCCTGTGCCTTATCCGGTACTCGTGTTCTATAAAGAGTAAGGGGTCGTTTGCCAACCTCTCCCTATTCTCAAAAAGCTTTTCCCTGTCTGCAGGATAAACAAGCTGATACCAGTCAACTTTTCCGGAGATGAAGTCCTCTTTTCTGTATCCTGTAGTTTCTTCTATATTACCGTCTATGAGAATCAGGGTGAAGTCAAGTCCCATCTGAAAAGCAATTCCTCTGAAGTTTTTCATGAAGGACCTGTAGCGCGCTTCGCTTTCTTGCAGTTTTTCCGAAGCCAGTTTAATACCTGTTATATCTTTCATTACCCCGAAAGCTTTTCGAATGTTCCCGTTTTCATCTTTCAGATAGACTCCACTGTCTTCCAGATAAATATAATTTCCATCCTTCTTCCTGAACCTGTACTCAACATGGAACTTATTTTCCTTTTCTTGAAATGTCCTGAGTTTTTCCAGGGCTCTTTTCCTATCTTCAGGATGAATATGGTTTGTCCATAAAACATTCTCGAATTTGTTAAATTCTTCTACTGTATATCCCGTGACATCCTGAATAGCTCCTGCCCAATTGACAATATTCTCTCTGATGTCATGTTCAAACACTATCTGTCCTGTCTGTTCGGCAGCTATTCTGAACCTCTCTTCATTTTCAAGGAATTTTTCCTGGGCAGATCTCTTCTCTGTGATATCTTTTACTACTCCGACTGCCATATACACACAGCCTTTTTCATCTTTCAGGTAAACTCCCTCATCCTCTACATAGAAGTAACTTCCGTCCTTTCTCCTGAGCCTGTAGTTCTGATGGAAATCCCCCCCCTGATGCAAACAATATTCATGAGCATACCTTACCTTCTGGAGATCTTCCGGGTGGATCAGGTTAATCCATTCATTAACCCTAATTTTCTGGAACTCCTCATAACTATACCCTGTAATCTGAGGAATTGCTCCTGCCCAGTCAATTTTGCCTTCTGTAAAATTATCGTAATATAAAAGCATTTTAGTTTTTTCTGCGATCATACGATAGCGTCTCTCACTCTCTGCCAGTTCCTCGTGGGCAAGTTTTCGATCAGTGATATCTTTTATTACCCCAAGAACCCTGCATATATCTCTGTTTTCGGCTTGCAGGTAAACACCTCCGTCTTCAACGAAGATGTAGCTTCCATCTTTTCTTCTGAACCTGTACTCTTCAGAGTATTTCCCCCCATTTTTTATGCACTTTTCATGGGCTTTTACCGCTTTTTCGCGGTCTTCCGGATGGACGTGCTGAGCCCACACTTCGGGAGTGAAGCCCTGAAACTTTTCAAAGCTATATCCTGTAAGTTCTTCAACTGCTCCTGCCCAGTAACTGTGATTATTTTTAATGTCATAATCATAAACGAGTTGCCCGGTCTGTTCGGCTATTATGCGGAACCTTTCCTCGCTTCTTTCAAGGATTTCCCGAGCAAGTTTTCTTTCTGTAATATCCTTTATTACTCCGACAATCCGGTAAACCTGGGAAAGGTCGTCCTTAAGGTACACGCCGCTATCTTCTACATGGAAGTAGCTTCCGTTTTTCCTTCTGAACCTGTATTCTTCAAGGTATTTCCCTCCGTTTTTCATACCCTTTTTATGTGTTTCCCAGGCCTTTTTGCTGTCTTCGGGATGTATATGTTTCCTCCAGCCTTCCAGGTTTACCTGCCTGAATTCTTCAGGGCTGTAGCCTGTAAGCTGTGGGATTGCTCCAGCCCAGTCAGTTTGTTTTGATCCTATCTCATAATCATAAATTAACTGCCCTGTCTGCTCGACAGCAATCCTGTATCTCTCCTTACTTTTTCTGAAAATTTTTTCAGCTTCTTTGCGCGAGGTAATATCCAGCATTACACCCACAATTCCGGCAACTTCTCCGGAACTATCTGCATAAATGGCTTTATGGAACAGGAAGTCTCTAATTACACCATCAGCACAGATAACCCTGGTTTCGTAGTAATGGTTTCCCCCTTTATTGAGAAGCTTCCTGTCATGATTGTAATATATCTCAACCAGTTCTTTTGGAATTCTCTTCTGAAACTCAGAGAATGATTCCCCTATAACCATCTCTTTTGGAAGCCCCATGATTTGCCGGGCAAAACTCTCGTTACAGTTCGCATAAGTTTCATTCAGGTCTCTCTGGAATACAGGGCTTGGAATGCTGTCAAGAAGGGTCTCAAGAAACTGTACATTGTTCTGAAGGGTTTTTTCAATCCTTGTTCTCTTGGTTGCTTCCTGATCAAGTTTTTTGTTTGCTTCCATATACTCAAAGGTCTTTAGCTCAACAAGTTTTTCCAGTCTCTCATGACTTGACCTGAATTTCTCTTCAGCCCGTACTCTGTAACTTATGTCAAACCCATAGATGTCTGTGCACTCATCTTTCGAATGAGGACAAAGTTTGAGGGCATACGTAGCATTCCCTATGTTGATTTCAAGGGTCTCGGGTGTTTTATGTGAAAATATCCTTATTATACTGTGCCTCAGTGATTGAGGAAGCTCTTCTCCTTCTTTTATACCCCAGTGTTCAAGAAGACAGCAGGCTGCTCTGTTGGCATAAAGAACCTTTCCATTCTTTTCTACTCTGAGAACCGGGTTAGGGTTCTCCGAAGGAAAAGGCTCTATTATTTTTTCGCGCAATTCTATTGAGTTTTCAAGGTCTAATTCCCCAGCCTCTTCTTTTTTCTCGGGCAAGGTGTTACTTTTAATAACTTCCAGTCCCCCATTTTTTACTTTTTGCCTTAGTCTCTTTAATCTCGTAGCTATAATCGTATTTTCGCTTAAAAACAGGGTTAAAAATAGCCTTTTGCGGATTTCCCCATTTTTCCGCTATTTGTCCCCTTTAATCCGACGTATCGGGGTTTTATTGTAAAAAATATACGTGGCTGTTAGGTATCCATTATTTAAAAAGTATATGATATGTTCCCGGATTTTATGAAGTTAGATCGGGATCTTATGAAACCAGATGCTTTGTAGACATCGTTTTCCAGGCAAAACTTCAACGAACTTTTCGGAGAATTATTGATTTTCCGTATGTCACTTCTTCTGCTAAAGGTAAACTTCAGGAAAGCAAAAGCACAGGAAATAGTAGGAGAGCACAGGAAATAGTAGGAGAGCACAGGAAATAGTAGGAGAGCACAGGAAATAGTAGGAAATAAACATAGGTGTAAAATACTACATCAAAAAAGAAGTTTAACTAAGAGATTCTCCCTTTAAATAAATTTTGTATTTTATAGTTGGCCAGGAGAGTTTTAACTTCCCCCGGCCATCTGAGGGGGTTATTCTAGCGTGGGATTACCCCACGAATATTTAAAAAGAGTTATTTGTATTTAATTCTTTGCATTTTTTATACTGTCATCCGGTGTATCGTTGTCATTTTCGGCAATATAAAGGGTCATTGTTTCTTCATAATCGGAGGACTATTTTATCATTTACCTAAAATAATTAGTAATGTAATCGGGTTATATTAATTACCATTTTTATCAATTTGAGCCCACAGTGAATAGCAAACAAGGTGAAATATCGATCATATCTCTTAAGGGATCAATATAATTATAATCAATATACTTATAAAAGAAAATTAAAAATAAATTCCCTTCTTGAAAGGCAGAATCAAAAAGTGCGGGTATTTTTAAAGATTTTAGTGGACTCGGCGGGATTTGAACCCGCGGCCTTTACGTTGCGAACGTAACGATCTACCCCTGATCTACGAGCCCTTTTACGAAAAAGAGAATAGTGAAAAAAGATTTTCCGAACACATGTGTCCGGTTCTTTTTTCCTTCTCAGATACGGTAGGCTTCCAGAACCTGAACATTCTCGACGCCGGAAACTTTTGCAAAGGCTTCTTCTGCAGGTTCAGTTCCGCCTTCTTCGTCATTAACGATCAGCGTAACAATCAGGGCCTTTAATCCAAAGGCTATTGGCTCTTCCACTATGTCCCCGTGAAGCTGGGCTCCTGCCGGAATTACGGTTATGAGCTTCTCTTTCAGCCCTAAAAGGTCGGTTTCAACGCTTTCTGGCATTATTTTTATTTTTGCTGCAACATCACCCATTTCAATCTCTCTTGTAATTTATATGATTCTATTGACTAATTTCAAGCTGTTTTCATAATACTCTTCTGGATCTTTCGGAACTTTGCCCAAAAATCAAGGAGCTTTGAATCCACATTTAGGACAGGTATATACGTTACCCTGCTGCCTGCAGCTTGTACATCTTCCGATCTCTTCTCCGCACTGGGGGCAGGGAAACTTCACATAGCCTTTTTCCACAAGACGGATTCCGCATGAGGTACAGTATTCTATTTTATGTGACGACATTTTACTTCTCCTTAATATTCCTTCTTCCTTATAGTGAACTAATGAATTTTACAATGAATTAACCGGTGAATCAGGCACTTTCCTTAAGCTTCAGTATCCTGCTTTTTTCTGCACCTGTATTAACATCAACAAGTCTGATGAACTGAATATAATGATGCTTTTTGGACACGGTTTGCTTCTCTCCCTAGTCATATACGATATACAATTTAAATATTCCCCTTTACCGCCGTACAGGGCACAGGCTTTCCGTACACTGCCTGAATCACTCTTTCCGGATATTTCCCATTTATAATTCTGCATCCCATTCTGTTTCTTTGAAGGAATCCGGGCAGGAAAGGGTCGATACAGCTTTCAAAGTTTTCTGAAAAGTCGGAGGTAAAAATTTCCCTGACCAGTTTTCCTTCCCTGAAAATCCCGTCAACATCCGTAGCCTTAATGAACAGGGCTCCAGTCTGCTTCGCAACCCAGGCAGCGATCGTGTCCGAAGTTACGTTCCAGGAATGGGGTAGAGGATCTTCTGCCTTCAGCAGCCTGTAGGGAAAAAGAATCGAAACGCCTGGAGGCAGTTCTGTTATTGAATCCGTGCCCATTGCATCGCTTTTGTCCTGAAGGTAACAGGCGTACTGCTCCATACCAAGTACAGCCATCCAGTGAGCTGCATCATCTCCAATTCCGAACCTCTCGTCAGCTCTCCTTACGGCATCTGCAAATACTCCTCCCCCGGACACGATAAGGATGGAATAAAGACTTTTTTCGGGAACCTGCTTATCAGAATCAGCCCCCGAATGTCCTGAGCCAAATTCTTTTACGAGCCTGTCAATAAGTTCCGGAGCTTCGCTGATAAGGCTTCCTCCTACTTTAATAACTACCCGCATGGTTTTCATTGATATATCTCATCAGTTAAGGTTTTTCTCAATTAATGGTTTTTCAGTTGCTGTTTTTCTTCAGGGAAACAGATCTTTTGGAGTTTTAGTTTCCTTATTTTTCGGTGTCCAGCAAGCGGGCGGCAGCATATGCCGGAAAGACCTTTGAGATCTCTTCTCCCCATCGCCCTGATACAGAAATGCATTCAAATCCGAGCCTTTCTGCAGCTTCCTTAATCATAAATTCTCCCAGGCCCGCTGATGCAATCTTCTTAAGTCCATTTCTTTCCGCAACTTCGAAGATCGCTTCAGCCAGGACAGAGATCTGTTTTTCTTTCACCTGCTCTGTGATCTCGTATATTTCCCTATCCTCCACCTCTGAAAGGTCTGCACAGACAAGCCTTGCAATTCTGCGCATGGCATCTATTTTGCTCCTGCCTGCTCCGTCGGCAGTCTCACATGTGTACGCATCTTCATCGATTTTCCCCAGTATAAGATACGCATCTGCTGTCGTTGCAAAGAGTTCCGAGGATGTCCTGCACATGCCTTTCTCAAGCTTTACCTTTTCAAGAAGTACGGCGAGGTTTGTTCTTAGGGTGCCTGCGTATACAAGTTCGCTCCTGAGCAGACGTTCAAAGTCTGTAAGTCCTGCCCTGTGCTCCCCTGATATGATCGGAATAATATCACTTGTGGTACTGCCAACATCAACAAAAATGCAGTCTCCTACCTCTTCTCCTATCAGCCTGGCGGAAGCTGCCCAGTTTGCTGCAGCAAGCTCCCTCAGGGAATTAGCTTCACTCTGGAACCTTCCCTGGCTGTTTATATACGAAACTCTTTCAGAGCCGAAAGCAGAATCAACTGTTTCTTTTATGAACCGGATGCCCTGCTCTTTGTCTTCAAAACAGTCCGCAAGCTCTCCGGTCATCACAACAGCAACTCTTTCAGGGTTTAGCCTTTGCGCAATCTCTTTTAATATTTCCGGAAGCCTTGTGTTTTTCCAGAGAGGCAGGTAGTGAAGTTCCACAAGAGTCCCGTCCGAGGAAGCAAGCTTTGTGTTTGCTCCTCCAATGTCAAGCCCTATAATTTTTGAATACATTTCGATTCCTTTCCGTGTTTTTCCAGGTCTGTAATTATTCACATTTATTCACATTTTCTTTGGTTTCAAGACATTAAGCAGGATTCCCGTCACTTCAGTGGCAGGTAGTTGACTTCCTTCCGAAAAGCTCGCCAAGCATATCTTTTGAGAAGTGATATTCCCCTTCGATTCGCACTGAATCAGGGAGTTCTCCGAATCTATTTTTGAGAAGAAGTTCGCCTATTTCCTCCTTCATGACTCTGCTAATCCCGAATAATGAGGCTGTAGGTCTTGGATTTACATCCACGACATAAGGAAAATCCGATAGTACGATATCCACACCCACATACCCAAAACAACCCAGACATTTTACTGCAGAGATCGCAGTCTCATAGAGTTCCTCTTCTCTGGGAGTCTGGTAAGGAGTAAGGCTGCCGTTATATTTTATGCCCGAAACTCCGGTTTTCGGAGAGGTTTCTCCTTCCCTGTCCTTGTTTTCTTCAAACTCGATGAACTGGCGGTTTACCGTCAGTGGTAGCGGTTTTTTTCCTGCAATAAGGCTTACGCTCAAATGTTTTCCTTCAATATATTCACTTGCGATGTACTCCCTTGCAATGAAATCTTCTGTCTTTTTGAATTCCGTAACAAGAGATGTTGCCTCTGCCCCACATCCGAATCTTGGTTTTATAACATACCTTTTGCCCTTTTCAGCTCTTTCCGCAATCTCAGGAGCCTTAATTCCGGCTTTTTTCAGGACTTCTGTGCACAGGACTTTATCCGCACAGCAGGCTGCCGATTCCGGTGAACACCCCAGGTTTACGGTGTTTTCTTCAAGGATCCGGTTCAGTTCGGGAAGCATTCCGTCTGGAGCAATAAGCAGTCCGGCATCACACTTCTTTGCCTCCTTTTCAACTACCTGCCTGAAGCTTTCAGCCGTGGATTCCAATGGTGTACCTGCACCTATTTCTGTACTTGCAGCCGGGTAGTACACCTCATGCCCCACCCGGATAAAGCTTTCTGCGAGTGTTTTTAACATAGCTGCCCCTTCCGGGATCAGGGACTTTTCAATATCCGTGCCGACAGCGAATTCTGCAACCAGGATTTTCATCGGAGAAGAAAAACCCGGTCATTTTATATTACTTTTTGTCTTGCACGGAATGACAAATATCCCTGAAAAATGCCGTTCCTCATTTTCCACTGTTTCTGAACAGTCAGCGGGAAAATAGGGTTCTAAAGTTAGGTAAATAAGTTGGCAGTTTCCCGAATCTGCTGTAAATTCGGAGTCAAGTTTTTGTAGACGGTACATGAAACTGGTCTACTAATATCGAGTTTCCGATTCGATAACTTTTTAAAATATGTAGTTTTACAGAAAAATTGGCACACTGTCAATAAGTTAATAAAGAAATCTGAAGGAAAAATGGAAAGTAGGAAATTAATCCGATTACGTAAGTAAAGATTTATATAATTTATATAGTTTATAGATTAAAAGGTAAGCATTATGGTAAATATTATAATACTTGATGGTGGCTGGTAAAATCAACAGCAAAAACCCAAATTCTCAGTCTTTGTTTGAAAATCCTTTTGTCAAAACCCTCTCTATTTCGGTTCTCATGGGTATATTCCTGGTTGATATGGGGCTCGGGCTATTTGAGATATTTTCTTCTAAATCAAGTCCTTTGCCTTCTGCATTTGTATTCATGATCTTTGCAGTGATGTTTATCGGGGGAATGGTCTTCTACGAGAAACAGGGTCTGGACACTATGAGTTCCCTTATGGGAGGAACACTTGCAGGTTTTGGGCTTTCCTTCGTATTTGTTTCTCTTGTAGGAGGCGTGCAGTTTGCGTTAGGAGGGGGAATTTCCGTCCTTGGATGGGAACAGGTAATTTCAGCAGTTGCGGCTTGCATGATTGCAGGTGTTGTAATGCTCAAAGCACTATCTTATAAACTTCAGAACCACTTTTACTGATTTTTCTTTTTTTTACTTTTGCAGGAATATATGCCATATACATCTCCGAAAACTATTTATAGAATTACAAACAATCACAGATCAATATGAGTGTAACAGTTGCAATAATCTAATGGGGATCGATAAATGAAGAAGTCCAGTAAAAAGGAAAACATGCACTCTAACGAAGATAGCCAGGAACAGGCTGAAAATTCCGAGGAAACAACATTAAGTCCTGAAAATGAACCTGTAAGTTCCAAAGATGAAAAAAGTCAGGAAGTTACCTGCAGGGAGGAAAACAAACTTCTTAAGGACCAGCTTTTCCGGCTTGCAGCTGATTTTGATAATTTCAGGAAACGGACCTCTCGTCAGATGGAAGAAAATCGAACAGCTGTGCTTGAGCAAGTGCTTCTGGACTTTGTTGAAGTGACAGATAACTTCGATCGTGCCATAAAATCTGCAAGAACTGCAGAAGATATGGGGTCGATTGTAAGTGGAATTGAGCAGCTTTCAAAGCAGTTTTTTTCCATCCTGGAAAAGTACGGGCTTGAAAGGATTAAATGCGAAAAGGCAGGCGAGTTTGACCCTCACAGGCATGAGGCTGTCCAGCATATCGAAACCTCCGAAGTTCCGGATAATTCCATAGTTGAGGTTTACAAACATGGATATGTTTTGAAAGAAAAAGTTGTCAGGCCTGCCATGGTTTCGGTGTCTAAAACCCCTGAAGAGATAAAGAAATAAAGACTGAATAATTCAAAATCAAACTTATGTTTAAACTGAATTTACGTTTAAATCAATATTGAATAAATCAATATTAAATAACTACCTAAATATTAAATTCAAAATATGTCAATTTACTAAACGTGAATCAAAAATATTGAAATCCTGTCAGTAACATGACAACTTTATTAAATAACTTGTCTAAGTAGGCTTAATTGATAAGTAACTTGACTAACCCTTTGACTAAGTAATTTCACTAAATAATAGAATTTAACTAAATAATAGAGCCGATTGGTCAGATTGAATAAGCTTGTTAAGTATCTTCCAGGTAACTTAACCAGGAATTTAACTGACTAATCTAACAAACAACTTAACCAGTTAATCTAACTAAATAATTTAATTGATAATTTACTGTGAGGATATAACATGGCAAAAATACTGGGTATTGACCTTGGTACTACTAACTCATGTATGGCAGTGATGGAAGGCGGGGAAGCTGTCGTGATCCCGAATGCAGAAGGTGCTAGAACAACTCCTTCAGTCGTTGGATTCTCTAAGAAAGGGGAGAAACTTGTGGGTCAGGTCGCAAAGCGGCAGGCCATTTCAAACCCGGATAACACCGTATACTCCATTAAAAGACACATGGGAGAAGCCAGCTACAAAGTCACACTTAATGGGAAGGCATACGCTCCGCAGGAAATTTCTGCAATGATTCTCCAGAAGCTCAAATCCGATGCAGAGGCTTATCTTGGAGAGTCAATAACGCAGGCGGTTATCACAGTTCCCGCTTATTTCAACGATTCACAGAGGCAGGCTACAAAAGATGCAGGTTCAGTTGCAGGGCTTGAAGTCCTGAGGATTATCAACGAGCCGACTGCTGCATCCCTGGCTTACGGGCTTGACAAAGGGGATGTAGAGCACAAGATCCTTGTCTACGACCTTGGAGGCGGAACCTTTGACGTATCCATTCTGGAACTTGGAGGCGGAGTCTTTGAGGTAAAGTCCACAAGTGGAGACACTCACCTTGGAGGCGACGACTTCGACCAGCGCATTATCGATTACCTGCTCGCAGAATTTAAGAAAACAGAAGGAATTGACCTTTCCAAAGACAGGGCCGTACTCCAGCGCCTGAAAGATGCTGCTGAAAAAGCCAAGATAGAGCTTTCAGGAGTTGCCAGCACCAACGTCAACCTTCCCTTCCTGACAGTCAGTTCTGATGGGGAACCAAAGCACATGGATGTTGACCTGACCAGAGCCCAGTTCCAGAAGATGACTGAAGACCTCCTGGAAAAGACTCTTGTATCCATGCGCCGTGCACTCAGCGATTCAAAGCTTACATCAAAGGACCTTGAAAAAGTGATCCTTGTCGGAGGCGCAACAAGGATGCCTGCCGTGGTTGAACTTGTGGAAAATTTCACCGGCAAGAAGCCCTACAAGAACATCAACCCTGATGAGGCAGTTGCAATCGGTGCAGCTATCCAGGCAGGAGTCCTGGGCGGAGAGGTAAAAGATATCCTTCTGCTCGACGTTAACCCCCTTACCCTGGGTATCGAGACCCTTGGAGGCATTGCAACCCCGCTCATCCAGAGGAACACCACCATTCCTACTAAAAAGAGCCAGATCTTCTCAACTGCTGCTAATAACCAGCCCTCAGTCGAGATCCATGTCCTGCAGGGAGAGCGCGGGATAGCTTCCGAAAACAAGACCCTTGGGAGATTCACCCTTGACGGTATACCTCCGGCTCCGAGAGGCATCCCTCAGATTGAGGTTACCTTTGACATTGATGCAAACGGGATTCTGCACGTCAGTGCAAAGGACCTGGGGACAGGCAAGAAGCAGTCCATTTCCATCCAGAAACCTGGCGGACTTTCTGACGACGAAATCGAGCGCATGGTAAAGGATGCGGAACTTCATGCTGAAGAGGACAAGAAGCGCAAGGAAGAAGTCGAGACAAGAAATAACGCCGAAGCCCTAATCAATGCCTCAGAAAAGACTATCAAGGAAGCTGGAGATGTAGCAACCGAAGACCAGAAGTCAAAGGTCAATGCTGCAATCGAAGACCTGAAGAAAGCCCTTGAAGGCAAGGACATTGAAGACGTCAAGGCAAAGACAGAGGCTCTTCAGGAAGCCGTATATCCGATATCGACAGCCATGTATCAGAAAGCTCAGGAGGCACAGCAGGCTGCAGGCGGAGAAGGAAGCACGGATGCCAGAGACCCTGATGAAACGGTCGTTGATGCAGACTACGAGGTAGTTGACGACGAAAAGCGTAAGTAATTAAAGAAGAATTAATATCTAACAACAGGCGCCTGATAATTTGCAGGCATGACCGGTAACCTGTCTGCAGGTTCCGGATTTTTATCCTTTTTTAAAATAACAGGGAATCCTGATGGCTACAACACGTGATTATTACGAAATTCTCGGAGTATCTAAAGACGCCTCAGTCGAAGATATAAAGAAGACGTATCGAAAGCTTGCACTGCAATACCATCCTGACAAGAACAAGGAAGCAGGGGCTGAGGAAAAGTTCAAGGAGATCTCTGAGGCTTACGCTATTCTTTCAGACACTGAAAAACGAGCTCAGTACGACCGCTTTGGGCATGCCGGAATTGATGGGCAGTACAGTGCAGAGGACATCTTCCGGGGCGCGGACTTCAGCGGGTTCGGAGACATTTTTGAAATGTTTTTCGGGGGTGGCAGAAGAGGTGGCCCTATGGGACCAAGGAGAGGTGGAGACCTCCAGTACGACCTCTATATAACCTTCGAGGAAGCTGCTTTTGGAGTCCGTAAAGACATTGATATTCCAAGGACAGAAAGGTGTTCTGCCTGCTCGGGAACAGGAGCAAAAGTGGGCACAAGCCCAAAGCGCTGCCCTACCTGTGGCGGCACAGGGCAGGTCCGTACCACTCGTTCAACTTTAGGGATGCAGTTCGTGAGCACCACTTCCTGCAGTACCTGTCACGGCAGAGGCCAGATAATTGAGTCACCATGTCAGGTCTGCGGCGGCGCAGGTAGAGTCCGGAGCAGAAAAACAATATCAGTCAACGTACCTGCAGGGGCAGACTCAGGCATGACCCTCAGGCTCAGTGGAGAAGGAGATGCAGGAGAACCGGGAGCGCCTTCCGGAGACCTTTATATAATCACCCATGTGATGGAACACAAGCATTTCAAGAGGGTCGATTACGATGTAATCTCCGAACTGTCAATACCTTTCACCCAGGCTGCACTCGGAGCAGACGTTATGGTTGATACCCTCTACGGCAAGGTCAAAATGAACATCCCGGCTGGGACCCAGACCCATTCCGTCTTCAGGCTCAAGGACAAGGGCATACAGCACCTGCAAAGTCACGGCAAAGGAGACCAGCTCATAAGATTAATAATCAAGACTCCCACAAAACTTACTCAGGAACAGAAAGAACTTCTTCGCCAGTTCGAATACCTGAGTAATGGAAAGAAGCCCGAAGGAGGGGGAAAGAGTAACGCTGAAAAGCAAAAAGGTGATAAGTCCAGCAAGAGTAAGGGATTTTTTGACAAGGTAAAAGATGCCTTAGAGGGTTGAAAATAGAGTTTCTGGCTCAATTTTCACTTTTTTTCAAGTATTTTTCTAATTTCCTTTTTCTTTTCCTTTTTATCTCTATTTTAATTAATAATTTTCTTTATATAATTCTTTTTTTATTTAGATCTTTTCTATACAGGAAGCTTGAAAACATTTATATATACCTGTTTAATTCTATGGCTAGGAATCATATTTAATCCGCAAAAGTATAGGTTTGAGAAATTCTGGTTTGCAAAACGTTTAATTTCCAGAGATGGTAAACACGCTGATTTATTTTACTACAACTGATCATGTATCGAGCAGCCTTTTACGCTTCAACATTATGCCTGGTATCTTTTTTATGTTTATTTTAGCTTTGATCCCTTTTACTTTGACTACTTTAACTTTGGTTATTTTTACTTTGATTATTTTCGCTTTAATTACTTTTATTTTAATCCGCCCTATGCTCATTGCATCTGGTTCAATAATTCCTGAAGTGGTAGATTCATTAAAAACAGTTTATTTTGAAGGTGTTCTATGAAGGCTGTAATTATTGGTGCAGGGGAAGTAGGCTATCATATTGCAAAAGCCCTCTCTCCTAAAAATGATGTGGTAATTATAGAGAAAGACGAGGAAGCAGCAAGAAGAGTAGATGAACTTGATGTGCTCGTAATTGAAGGAAACGGCGCAAACGCGGATATTCTTTCAAAAGTCTTGCAGAATGCTGACCTTCTCGTGGCTGTTACAGGCGTTGATGAAATCAACATCGTTGCCTGCATGACCACCAAGCTGATTACAAAGAGCAAACCCGGCTGGAAGGCCACAAAGACCATAGCAAGGGTTAGCAATCCCGATTACATAGATTCTCCAGTTACTTCAAGGGCTCAGGTTGGCGTTGACCTTATGATCTGCCCTGAACTTGCTCTCGCATCGGAAATTGCTGATGTACTCTCAAGCCCTTCTGCCATAGATGCGGAGATGTTTGCCGAGGGGAAAGTAAAGATGACTGAGTTTGCAATAAGTTCGGAAAGCAGACTTGTGGGAAAGAAGATACAGGACCTTCAGCTTGCTGACTGCTGCATCGTCAGTGCGGTTTTCCGGGAAAACGAAATAATAATTCCTCACGGAGACGATTTAATCAAGGTAAACGACCACATGGTAGTTGTGGGAAAGCCAGAAGCTATGGAAAACCTTGAAGCTGTTTTCGGAAGTCAGGTGCCTCACAGAACCAGAATTCTCCTTATTGGCTGCGGAATTGTAGGTATCTATCTGGCAAAACTGATAGACAAAGAAGAAAACGTTGACCTGAAGATTATTGAGAATAGGAAGAGCCGTTGCATAGAAGTGGTTGAGATGCTTGAAAACGCCCTTGTGCTCAACGGGGACGGGACTGATGTTAGCCTTCTCAGGGAAGAGAATATTGAGGATATGGATGTTGTTGTTGCGGTTACGAACAGTGATGAAAAGAACCTTCTCTGTGCCCTGCTCGCAAAGCAGCTCGGGGCAAAGAAGGTAATTGCAAGAGCTGACCGCTCGGACTACCTGCCTCTTTTTGAGATGGTCGGAATAGACATGGCAGTAAGTCCCAGGGAAGCAACCGTAAATGAGGTCCTAAAACTTACCATGGGCAAAGGAATACAGACGCTCACGACTATCGAAGGTGAAAAAGCTGAAATCATAGAATATACGGCTTCTGAGAAGTGCAGGATTGTCGGCAAGCCTTTAAACAAAGTAAAGTTCCCTAAAGGAGCCCTTATCAACATGGTAGTACGCGGAAAAGATACTATAATTCCAAGAGGGGATTTCGTAATCAACAAAGGGGACCGTGTAGTTATTTTTTCCATGGCTTCTGCTGTTTCTGAAGTGGAAAAAATTTTCAGGTAAGTTTTACGAGCTAAGATGTTTTTCCTCTGAATAATAAAACATCTTTTAATTCATTCATTATTTTGTTTTCATACACATAACTGGTGCTTAAATGCACCACCAGGATTCTTTTTTGCAGGAATATCTCTTTTTTTGATTTGATCTACATATGTGTCTTTGATATCTTTGTCTTCATTTTGTTTTATATATTATTTTCAGTTATCTCAGTGAATTTTGAGCCAATAAATTCCAAATTTCATAAGGTGGAGAGTATATTTCTTAAATATCTGCCCGTTTACGTTTTCTTATTTCCAAAGACTACTTAAGCAAGCAGGATAATCTATTTGGAAACAGTCTTTTCTTTGAGGGAATCTTATGAAAGCAGTGGTTATCGGAGCAGGCGAAGTTGGATATCATATCGCAAAGTTTCTTTCCCTCACACACGATGTGGTTGTTATCGATAACGATGAGGACGCTCTTAGACGGGCCGATGAACTGGATGTTCAGGTTGTGGAAGGGAACGGCGCAAACGCCGATGTTCTTGCAAGCATTCTTCCTGATGCGGATATTCTCGTTGCTGTTACCGGGGTCGATGAAGTTAATATCGTTGCCTGTATGACCGCAAAGCTGATCATAAAATCTCATGTCGGCTGGGGAGAAACAAAAACCATTGCCCGGGTGAGCAATCCTGATTATATAGATGTACCCGTTACTTCCAGAGCACAGGTGGGGGTAGACGTTATGATCTGCCCTGAACTCGCGCTCGCTTCAGAGGTTGCCGAGGTGCTTTCAAACCCTTCTGCAATAGATGCGGAAATGTTTGCCGGGGGTAAAGTTCAGATGATGGAATTTGCCATCCGCCCTAACAACAGGTATGTAGGGAAGCATTTGCAGGACCTCAAGCTTGAAGACTGCTGTATTGTCAGTGCTATCTTTCGGGAAAACGAAATACTCATCCCTCGTGGGGACGATATAATCAAAAAAAATGATCACATGGTGATCATTGGCAAGCCCAGGTCCATGGAAGGTCTCAAGAGCATTTTCGGAGACGAAGAATCCCACAGAAACAGAATTCTCCTTATTGGCTGCGGAATTGTGGGTTTTTACCTTGCCAAAATTATCGATAAGGATGAGAACGCCGACCTCAAAATTATTGAGTACCGGAAAAGCCGCTGCATAGAAGTGGCCGAGGTGCTGGAAAATGCTCTTATACTCAATGGGGACGGCACTGATGTCAGCCTTCTCAGGGAAGAAAATATCGAGGACATGGATGTTGTTATTGCAGTTACGGACAGCGACGAAAAGAACCTTCTCTGTGCCCTGCTTGCAAAGCAAATGGGCGCCAAAAAAGTGATTGCAAGAGCTGACCGCTCGGACTATGTGCCTCTTTTCGAGATGGTGGGAATCGATATTGCAGTAAGCCCGAGAGCAGCAACCGTAAACGAAGTCCTCAAACTTACTATGGGGAAAGGCATAGAAACTCTTGCAACTCTTGAGGGTGAAAAAGCAGAAATTATCGAATATACGGCATCATTGCAGTCAAAAATCGTAGGAAAACCGCTCAACAAGGTCAAATTTCCAAAAGGTGCAATCATTACCATGGTGGTTCATAATGGTGATGTTGTTGTTCCCAGAGGGGAGTTTATCATCCGGGAAGGAGACAAAGTCATCGTTTTTGCTCTTTCTTCCGCTGTCCCACATGTTGATAAATTGTTCAGGTAAGCAATAAATATGAATACTTTAAATGGATCATAAGCTGAATACATTAAAAGGATCATAAGCTGCAAAAACAGAGGATATGCATGAATTTTAAGATTGTTTTTTATGTGCTTGGCGGTTTACTCAGGCTTCTTGGAATGCTTATGGTTATTCCTCTTGGAGTCGCTTACTATTACGGAGAAAGCCTGACGCCTTTTCTTGTTTCTATAGTAATAACCGTCCTTACCGGCTTAATCCTGCTTTCCTACAAAACCGATGAAGACTGGATGCGCAAAGAAGGCTTTGCAATCGTTGCTCTGGGTTGGCTTGCTGCTGCTGTTTTCGGGGCAATTCCTTTCATGCTGGACGGGATTTCTCCCCTCAATTCTCTTTTTGAATCCATGTCGGCCTTTACCACCACAGGTTCGACAATCCTTACTGATATCGGAAGCCATCCTAAAGGCATTCTCTTCTGGCGGTGTATGATGCAGTGGCTGGGCGGTATGGGCATTATTGTGCTCTTCATTGCTATCCTGCCAAAACTCGGAGTTGCCGGCCGCCAGCTTTTCCGGGCTGAAGCCCCGGGGCCCACGGAAGATAAGCTAAAACCAAGAATAAGGGAAACTGCAAAGATCCTGTGGATGGTCTATTTTGTCATCTCATTTGCGCAGGTTGTCGCTCTCATGCTTGCAGGTCTTTCGCTATATGATGCAATCACTCATACTTTTACCACAATGGCCTGTGGAGGTTTCTCGCCTTATGGGGCGAGCATTGAAGCTTTTCACAGCCCTCTGGTCGAATTCATAATAACTTTCTTTATGTTCGTCGCAGGCGCAAACTTTGCCCTTCATTACAGAGCGATTTATGTTGACAAGGACTTCCTTCTAAAAGACGATGAATTCCGCTTCTATACAGCCCTCACCCTAGCAGCAACCGGACTTTTGACCCTTCTGCTCTATCGCGACCTTGGTACAGGTCTTTTTGATTCTTTCAGGCTTTCCATCTTTCAGGTAGTTTCCATCATGACCACGACGGGGTTTGCCACAACGGACTTTAACCTCTGGTCCGAATCGGGAAAGATGGTTCTTCTTCTCGTTATGTTTATTGGCGGGTGTGCCGGTTCTACAGGTGGAGGCATTAAGGTTGTGCGCATCCTTATGCTCCTCAGGCACGGAAGAGTAGAACTTTTCAAGTCCCTTCATCCGAGAGCCATAAGAAGTGTAAAATTCAACAATAAAACCGTGCCAGATGAGGTTATAAACTCTATTTTCTCTTTTGTAGTGATCTATCTCCTTATTTTTATCTCAAGCGCCCTTCTCCTCTCGGTATTGGGTATGGACATCATAACTTCAATTACTGCTTCCATAGCCACTCTCGGGAACATAGGTCCAGGCCTGAATGTGGTAGGCCCTATGGGTACTTTTGACCCCATCCCTCCTCTCGGAAAATTAATAATGATTTCAAATATGTGGATTGGAAGGCTTGAAGTCTACACCGTTATCGTGCTCTTTACGCCGGAGTTCTGGAACAAGTGATTTTTTGAGTACCATCCTTTTCAGCTTTAAGCAAAACATGGGTGGGGTCTGATTAACTGTTGATCTATTCCAGAGCCCCGGGGGAGAGGATCTTTCATTTTTCACTCCCTGCGCTGCCAATGGGCCTGGACCAGCCACCAACCAGATAAAAAGCGACCAACAAAACGACATCTCATTAAGAGAGACAATAAGCTGAAGAAATGCCCACGGGCCGAGAGAGCACTTTCCTTTACCTCGGGGTTGGTTTTTAATTCACAGGTAATACAGGCGCTTCCGCCAGCTTATCTCGCGGCCCGGCAAAAAAAGAAGTGAAAAAGAGACTTGAAAAAGAATGAGTTAAATATCCATTTAATTCTATTTTGTTCTCATTAGTACCGGTTTTTCTATCTTTTTTAGTATTTGCTCTGTTTATGTCACTTTTACTTTATGGCTTTTATTTTCGGTTATTTTGTCCTTCGTAATACCGCTCTCCTGCGTCGAGTGTGACAAAAACGACACGATAAAGTGAATGAGGTTGTACTGGTCATAAATATTTCTCAGTAGTCCTCTTGAGCGCAGCGAAAAGGACCGCGGGCTGTTGCACTTGCAGTGCAACTCCCAGAAAATCTCCGATTTCCTGAGATCCCGAATCGCAACTCGGGCAAAAAGTCTAAAAAAAGAACAATAAAAAGAAAAAGACCTGTTTTTCAGGCATTATGTTCTGTTCTTTACCACTTCTTTTGCTGCGTCCTTGAAAAGTATGCGAAGGTCCCAGAGCAGTTTTTTATTGGCTTTGAAGAGTGCCTGCAGGAGGTCAAAAAGTCTCATTCTCTCAAACTTTACTTCCTTGAGGGAATAGGCAAGGGCGTCCAGGTCCTCGTCCCCCAGGTTGATAAAACAGTTCTTTACTATGAGGCTCATGTCTATGGCATAACCTGTGGTTTCTCTCCAGCGTTTTTCATAGACTTCTTCAAGCTTTCCAAAAGATACGTCCTCTGCGGATATAGCTTCGTAAGCAGCCTCTCCGGCAAGCTTTCCTGCATCCATCGCATTAAGGATCCCGCCACCTGTGATCGGGTCGGACTGACGTGCAGCATCTCCAACAAGCATTAACCCGTTTGTAGAGGTTTTTTCAATGCTTCCCGAGACCGGGACTCCTCCGAATACCATTTCTACGATACTGGCGTTGGGGAAGTTTTTCTCCATAAATCTATTGAGGTAATCGATAGGTCTGGGCTTGAATTTTCCTGTCTTGCTTCCGAGAAGTCCGACTCCTACGTTGGCTTTGCCTTCGCCCTTCGGGAAGATCCAGATGTAGCCTCCAGGAGCTAGCTCACTTCCTATATAAAATTCACAGTATTCCTGGTCTATGTCCACGCCTGATATCAGGTACTGGGCGCAGGTTTCAATATCTACAGGTTTCAGGGCGGTATCTATCCCTGCCCACCTGCCTACCTTGGACTCGACTCCGTCTGCACCTATGACTATTTTGGCCCGTACCTCATACTCTTTTCCCAGGTGCATTAGCCTGGCTCCCTTCACAAAGTCATCTTCAATGATCAGGCCTGTTGCCCTTGTCTTTACCCTGACCTCTGCTCCGGCTTTTGCAGCATGTTCAGCGAGAGCGCGGTCAAATATTTTTCTTTCAAGGACATACCCAACCTCTCCACCGGAGATTTCCTGTGCCATTTCGATCTTCGTGCCATTAGGGGAGAAAATACGGGAACCTTTAAGGTCGGCGCAGATCCAGCTGTTGTCAATTTCAATGTGTTTTTTAAGATATTCTTTATTCACACCTTCGGCGCAGCGTACAGGATCCCCTATTTCCTGGCGCTTTTCAATTAAAAGCACATCAAGTCCCTTTTCAGCTGCTGTTTTTGCTGCAATGGAACCTCCGGGCCCTGCTCCTATCACCAGAACATCATACATATCCTTCATTTCATTACCTCAATTGCTCCCACAGGGCAGATGCGATCACATATCCCGCATTGTATGCACATACTTTCATCTACTTCAATCCAGGTTTCCACAAGTTCGAGTGCTCCCTTAGGGCAGACTCCCACACAGGCACCACAGTATCCACATTTGTATCTATTTATGTTGATGCTCACCAGCTCACCTGTCAGTTTTAAAGGTAAATCATGATCTTTAACCAGCAGAGATAGTCTTTTGCAAATAATATGGCATGAATATAAAGGCTCGCCAATGTAATGCCATATTATTTAATCCAATGACTTTTATATAATTTCCTGACACGTCTCTTTTTTGATGACAATGTTTTCGGAAATTATATTCTGTTAATGAATCTTTTTCGGCTCTTAAGGTCTATATTTTATTATTTGAGTTTCTTTTTGAGAAAGGTAATGTTCAAATTCAGATTTATCCGTTTAATATAATTTTTCTAATCAGTTTCCACATAATTGTATTTATCTACTTTAAAGTTATTGGCTACCATGCCTATTTAATCAGTATGAATTTTATTACAGGCCCTTTTTCAGGTGTTTTTCTTATATTGCTTATGGTACACTTCTTAGTATGTGAACTCTTTCCAGAAAGTACCATTTGATGTGATCGTTCTAGTATAAAATTATTTAGAGAATATCCACACATTTGGTTTTTGGCCTTTCACAAAAATTTTTATTAATTTACTTTTAAATCGGAGCCTTTTATCCCATCAAACTCCTGCCTGGGATATCATATCTTTTTTTTTACGATGTTGTTTGCCAGCATGTCAATTAAGATATTCATAATCTCTGAAAAATCATCATCTACAATTTTGTCTTTGAAGTGTATCAGGAAAATGACAGCCTGGGTAGTTTCTGCAAGAATTTTAGCAGGTTTATCGATAAGAAGCCCCTTTTTCGACCACTCTTCAAAAAAAGGCAGAATTATTGCCACGGAATCTTCATGAATATTTTTTATTTCTTCCTCGGAGAACCGGGAAATTGTCAGTTCAAGGCTCTCGTTTTCAATGACAAATTTTCTCCAGATCGGGTTGTTATCTACTATCTTCAATACATGCCTGAGATAAGCCTTGATAGCTTTATCGGGTTCTGTTCTATACTTCAGGAAGGAATTTTCAAGTATGCTGTTCTTTAGAGCTTCCTTCTCTTCCTTAAAGATCTGCAGAAAGAGATCTTCTTTGCTGTTAAAAAAGGAATAAAAAGAACTCTTTGCAATTCCCAGATCCTCGGTAAGGTCCTCAATACCGGTTTTCTTAATCCCATATCTGGCAAAACACTCCTTTCCTCGGTCAATTATTTTTCGTTTTATGACCTCTCTTTCTTCATCTGTAAAAGACCTCACAGCTTACCTCTTTTGGAAATGCTCTTTCCGAATTTTGTAGACTTTATACAAACTTGAGCTTATCTGTTCAAGGACCAAAAATGAAAATCTCAATGAATAATTCGGTTTTTTATTCATAGCTAAATGTATACTCCACATATTTATAATTTTTGGATATTACGCAGTCATGTCTAAAAATTCCTTCACAAATTCCGAACGAAGAGGTGAACAATGAATGAGAAAACGAGGACGAAAGAAAGAGAAAACAAGGAAGAATGAAAGAGAAAACAAGGAAGAATGAAAGAGAAAACAAGGAAGAATGAAAGAGAAAACAAGGAAGAACTGGAGTTAGAGACAGATGCACAACTTTTCCCTGTCCTTCCATTTAACCTTACAGGGCTTCAAAGAGGGACCAGTCCAACCCTTCCTCTGCTGACTCCCAGCCTGAATTTTTGTTTAATGTAATCTCTTGCAGTTCCTTTCCCATGGATAAGAAGTTCCACCAGGTCTTCGGGTTCATCTATATCCGTGCCTGCAAAGAAGGAGTCATAGATTTCAAAAGTCTGTCCCGCATCTGTTGCAATCGAACAGTGGGTTAGAAAACTTGATCCGTAATATCTTACCCTGTAGCTGGAAGGGTTCTTTATAAAAAGGGCATTCGTACCCCCGCCTTTCCCGGGGACGATGCATATATCCTTTTTAGTTGAAGTTATCCCTTTTATATGGTCCGGGGAGAGTAAAGGCAGGTCAGCCATAACAATCAGGACAGGCTCTTCTGCCTCTTCGAGGTACCTGTTAAGGGCTTCATTCAGGTCTTTTTCGTCCAGCAGAACTCTCGCTTTTGTCATGCCCTCAAGCCCGTAGCCCGAAGGGCTGAGAATGTCGATTTTTTCAATTCCGGCTTCCTCAAGGGACTCGATTACCTGGTTTAACATCAGTTCTACAAACTCTTCCCTTTCTTCCAGGCTCAGGACAGGGGATAATCGGGATTTTGCACCGGTTTTCTTGTAGGGGATGACGGCTCTCATCTGGACTCCTGAAAATAGTACTCTTTTTATTTTTTTCCTGAAACTCTTTTTTCCTTATTCCTTGCTGCCTATTCGAGTTCTTCTGCAATTCGGCAGTGAGCCTTCCCGGTCAGGAAACCTGGGTTCTGCCTTCCGGTACAGGGTGTCCCTCTGCATGGGGATTCTTCCGGCACCTTTTATCATCCATTCAAACTCCGCAGGAGATACGTATTCTCCATAGTTGCCCCCTGAAGCTGTTGAGATCTGGTCTTCCATAAGTGTGCCTCCAAGGTCGTTTGCACCGCACTGCAGGGCAAATTGGGCAAGTTTTTTCCCAAGCTTTACCCAGGTGGACTGGATGTTGTTTAC
This sequence comes from Methanosarcina sp., assembly GCF_028693135.1. Classification (GTDB taxonomy): domain Archaea; phylum Halobacteriota; class Methanosarcinia; order Methanosarcinales; family Methanosarcinaceae; genus Methanosarcina. The sequence continues at coordinate 137,802 of NZ_JAQUVZ010000002.1, read as the reverse complement.
ATGGGTGTGCAGGATCACGCGAGAAATTGCAATCAATTGCAGGTCTTCAAGCCCTGTACTTGAGAATTTTCCAGATGCGAGCATCTTTTCCCCTACAGGGTTGTTGTAGGGCAAAAATGACATTGGGATGAGTTCCGAAAACCCGCCGGTTTCCTGCTGGATTTTGCGAATGGTAAAGACATGGTCAAGGCGCTCTTCCAGAGTTTCCACATGTCCGTACATGATGGTTGCATTGGTAGAAATCCCTGCCCTGTGTGCCGCAGTTACTATATCGATCCACTGCTGTGTATTGATTTTTCTAGGGCAGATAATTTTTCTTACCCTGTCGGAAAGAATTTCAGCCGAGGTCCCGGTAAGAGAATCAAGCCCGCTTTTTTTAAGTTTGCGCATTGCTTCTTCTACGGACATGCCGGAAATTCCTGCTGCGTAGTTTACTTCCATCGGGGACAGGGCGTGGATGCAGATATCGGGGAAACTGGATTTTATGGACTCTATAATTTCCAGGTAGAACTCCATATCAGCTTCCGGGGTGTACCCTCCCTGGACGCAGACCTCCACGGCTCCGGCTTCTCTTGCATCTTCTGTTTTTTTCAGGATTTCTTCCACACTCAGTATATACCCGGTATCGGTTTTGTAGGCGCAGAACCCACAGTTTCCGATGCATTTGTTTGTGATGTAGATATTCCTGTTTACAACGTAACTTACAATGTCACCTACAGCATTGGCTCGAAGTTCATTTGCAAGCTCAAAAAGCTCAAACGGGTTTCCATCAAGCAGGAGAATGGCGTCTTCTTTAGTGCATTTTCCCTGATGTGCTCTCTCAATGACAGCGTCGGAGATTGCCGGTTTTTTCGTGTACATCCCAATCATTCCTTTTAATTTTCACACATTTTTTTGCCTATTCCCTTACTGGCTCGGTTTATTCGGAAACTCCGCACCCGGACATTCTTCGGGAGTTTCCGGAAGCCAGCCCATTCGCTCCCCTGTACAGGGTAGTCCTCTCTTTAGGGACCCTGCCGGCTCCGTGAATCATCCATTCCAGTTCTTCGGCCGTGATCATTTCCCCGTGACAGGCTCCTGCCGATCTGGAGATGCTTTCTTCCATAAGGGTTCCGCCAAGGTCATTGACTCCGCAGTGGAGGGCAAACTGGGCAAGTTTTTTCCCGAGTTTCACCCAGCTTGCCTGGATATTGTCCACGTGCCCGTGGAAGAGGATGCGTGAGATTGCATAGATTTTCAGGTCTTCCAGACCCGGAGTGGCATATCTGCCTTCTTTGATCATTTTTTCCCCTACAGGGTTGTTGTAGGGCATAAAAGGCAGGGGCACAAATTCGGTAATCCCTCCGGTTTCTTTCTGGATATCCCTTATGATCAGCATGTGATCTATCCTTTCCTCCGGAGTTTCAACGTGTCCGTACATCATGGTTGCAGTGGTTGGGATTCCCGCTGCATGCGCCTGCCTGACAACTTCTATCCATTCTCCAGTCTTGATTTTTAAGGGGCAGATTATTTCTCTCACCCTGTCAGAGAGGATTTCGGCTGCAGTCCCCGGCATGGTGTCAAGCCCGCTCCTTTTGAGCCTTCTTAAGGCTTCACTTACCGGAATTCCGCTGATGTGGGCGGCATGGTAGACTTCCATTGGCGAAAAAGAGTGAATATGCATTTCCGGAAATTCGGCTTTTATGGCTTCGACAATCCCCTGGTAAAATTCCAGGCCCACATCGGGAAGCAGTCCTCCCTGGATGCAAACTTCAGTGGCATTGGCCTTTTCTGCCTCTCTTACCTTTTCCATAATTTCTTCGATGCTCAGGACTTTGCCGTTGTTAGTCCGAAATGCACAAAATCCACAGGTACCAACACAGCGGCTTGTGAAATTTATGTTCCTGTTCACGACGTAAGTTACTGTGTCCCCTACGGCAAGAGAGCGGAGTTCGTCCGCAAACTTGAAGAGTTCGAAAGGGGGTATCTCCAGGAGCAGGAGAGCATCTTCTTTTGTACTCTTCCCCTGGTATGCGCGTTCTATGAGGTCTTTGGGAATTTTACTGTTCATTTTTCAGACTCCTTCGCGTGCTCTGTTTAGGGTAGTTTCCTGTAACCTTCTCCTTCAGAGAGCTGCTCTATAAGCTCTCCTATCCTGTCCGAGTACCACCTTTTTTTCACGTACTGCGGGTAGATTGGAAGGCGTTCTCTGAGCGGGACTGCCCCGAGCTTTTCCTGCAGGTCCTTTACGTCCGGCCATTCGGCTTCAGGGTTGATCCAGTCAATGGTCAGGGGGGATATTCCTCCCAGGTCCGTTACCCCTTTTACTATCAAGGCTTTTGGATCAATGAGGTTTGGAGCAACCTGTATTGCCACATCATGCGGCAGGACCTGCCTGGCAAGGGCTACGGTATCCATCATCTCTTCTACTGAAGGTTCAGGGAATTTTTCCATTGGGGTCCCGGCTTTTGGGGAAAAGTTCTGGATAATGACTTCCTGAATGTGCCCGTACTCCCTGTGCAGGCCTGCAATGGCTTCAAGGGACTCCCCCCTGTCCTCCAGGCTCTCTCCGATCCCTACAAGGATACCGGTTGTATAGGGAATCTCAAGTTTCCCGGCTTCCCGGATAGTCTCAAGCCTGCGTTCCGGAACTTTGCCGGGGCAGTCTTTATGGGCTTCCAGAATCGCTGTGGTCTCAAGCATCAGCCCCATGCTCGCGTTTAAGGGTTTGAGGACTTTCAATTCGGAACGTGTCATAATCCCCGCGTTCGTGTGAGGGAGAATCCCTATGTCGATTGCGGTTTCACATAGAAAAATAAGGTATTCCAGGGTTGAAGAATATCCAAGCTCTTTAAGCCATTCCCTGTACTCCGGTACCTCTTCTGCATACTCCCCAAAGGTGAAGAGGGCTTCAGTGCACCCTGCCCTTGCTCCTTTTTCAAGGATATAAACTACTTCTTCGGGCTTCATTAGCCGGGCTCCGGGTTGTCCGGGCTCCCGTTTGAAACCGCAGTAGCCGCAGTGGTTCCTGCATATATTGGTTACCGGGATGAAGACGTTTTTCGAGTAGGTTACGAAAGAAGGGTTTTCCTGTGGAATGGTAAAACACCTGCTGAGTTTTGTTTTTTTCTCCCGGGTTTAGCCGAGGATTTTTTTCATGGTTGCAGCCACACCGAGGGCTACTCCTTCTACTTCTACGCCTCCTTTTCCCTTGGCTCCGTCCCCTACGACGTAGAGCCCTGGGATCGGGGTCTCGTTGCCAGGATCCATACCTGAGGCTGCCCTGTTTACGGGCCAGTCGTCGTGGTAGGACTGGATAAGAAGAACTTCATATTTTTTTCCAGGAAAAACCTCTTTGAGGTCTGCAAGGCCCATCTCAATTTCAGATTCGAGGTTCTTTACGTTCTCAGGGGACACATACTGGTGGCACATGGTAAGATGCTTCCCCGGAGGTGCCAGTTTCGGGTCAACCTGAGTTACCTCGTTGACCCCATTTATGCGCCTGGTATAGGGGGTTAGCAGGACTCCTGAGTGCCCTACCAGAGGCTCATCTGCAGCAAGGCAAATCTTTATGCCTGCAGACGGCTGAAGGGTCTCAAGCATTTTAAGGTAACCTGCATGCCCTTCTCCTGAGAGGGCTTCACTGCAGAGCAAAGCAGTTGCAGCATGCCCGAGATTGCTGATAACAATGTCAGCTTCATGTTTCTCGCTTTCAACAATTACCCCTGCAGCTTTTCCATTTTCAACCAGGATTTTTGAAACTTCCTTTCCGGTATATATTTTCCCCCCGTTTTTCCGAATCACGGCTTCAAGGGCGTCAATAACTCCTTTACATCCTCCGATCGGGATGCCTGTGCCTCCGAACCGGTACATGTTTTCAATTATCTCAAAAACCTCTTCTACCGGGACTTCATCACTTTTCAGGCTGAGCGCCCAGCCGCAGAAAGAGTCGGCAAACCTTACCAGCCATTCGTCCTTAACCTGAGCTTTTATCCAGGCCTCAAGAGTAACCCCTGAAGGGTGATTTTTCCTTGTGCTCACGATCAAAAAAGCAATTTTAAGGCGGTCCATATGCGAAAGTAATGATGGAAATTCGATAAAAGGGATATCTTTGAAGCCTTTAGCATAATCGGGGTTTCCTTTTATCAGAGGCACGCGTATAATGGTCTGTTCTGACCGTACGATCCTCACTTCAGCTCCGATCTCTCCGAGAAGCCGGGCAAGTGGGCCTCCAGGTCCGTGAGGCAGCATGTGGAAAGCTCCGCTCGAGAGCTGGAACCCTTTATAGTTGAGATTTGTAAACCTGCCTCCTGTAATAGGAAGCCTTTCGAAAACTTCAACCTCATGCCCTGCTTTCGAGAGCCTGGCAGCGCTTAAGAGCCCTCCAAGGCCTGCACCGATTACAATCGTTTTCATGCTGATACCTCGATGGCTTTTACAGGGCAGTAAGGGGCGCACATCCCACATTCCACGCAGGCATCGGTAGCCCGCGCTCTTCCCCTTACTTCTATTGCTCCCTTTTTGCAAAAAGAAGCGCACTGGCCGCATCCTACACAGTTATCGTTTATCTTCATGCGATCCACCGCTTTTCTATCGTGAAAGGACTTATTATAATGTGTTGGTATAGCATGTCGCTCATATTATTTTCTCAGGTCAATGGGAAAACGGGATTCCCTGATGATAATGCATCGGTTTTAATATATAATGGGTAGCATATGATTGATATATTCCTCTCTGAATATAATATGGCTTCAAAGAAAGCTGTCAAATGGACAGGAATACCCGGTTTCCTCATGAATATATAGATTATCAAGGGTTCTCTGAAAACTTCAACAGTACACCATTGCCTATAAGCTACTATGATATTTTTGATCTGCCACATGTATTTCTGATAGCAATTATATTTCTTATAGCCAGGTATCTGATAGTCATTCTTTATGTGATACCCCTTACCGCATATTTGAATGAAATGAGGTGCTGCCGTTTCCGCGCTTACGCAGGAAATTTTCAGCACTTTCAGTTCCTTATTATTTTTATTTTAAAGGTTGCCTCAAGAGCTCTTTGCCCCTCAGATTCATCATTATTAATTATGTTGTATTCAAAGGTTTTTTATGGGAACTAAAATAATTAATTGATATATATAATTCCTTGCCATTCCCGGAGAAAACTTTATGATCGTAGAAAATCAATTTCCAGGATTTTTTGGCTGTTCAAAGATAATAACATATTTATGGTGTATATATAATTTCGTAAGCAGGTCAAGGCTTTTCCCATAATTTATTTCAACATATATATATTCTAAAAACAGACCTTTAATTATTTAGACTTAATATTTATATAATATTAATTATCTAGCAAATAGCTATAAATAACCCCTGATTCATTTGCAGAACTAGCATAGCTACCTGGAATCTTAATTATTAATTATACTACTTTCACAGTAATTGAATCCACATCTCCGGAAGAAGGGCTTTTCCCTGACTTTCGGCAATTTATTGCATAACCTGGGCAACGAAAAAGTAAATTTTTCAGAGCCCGGCAGTCAGATGTCTGTATTCAGAGAGCTCTATTCATAGGAAGAGAGGTACCCGGGTACAGGCATTCTTTACAGGACCTGTGTTCGGGCCATAGTGGTTTTTCTAAAGAACCGGGGAATCCGGATGCAGTTTTTTGTCTGCTTATCTTAAAAAACATAAAATCAGGATCATGCGACGCTGCAGTTTCAGATTGCTGCACTCTGATAGGTGATACAATGTCTGGAATAATTGATAATTATATACCGGTTGCAATATTTCTTGCCGTGGGACTGGTTATGCCTCCCATGACAATGTTCATCGTAAAGCAACTGAGTCCGAGGAGCAAGGCAGCCAGCAAATACACGACATACGAATCGGGTTCTGTTCCTATAGGAACTGCCAGGATCCAGTTCAATGTTGAGTATTATCTCTATGCGATTGCTTTTGTTCTCTTTGATATTGAAGTGCTTTTCCTTTACCCCTGGGCTACAGTCTATAAGGGGCATGGAATTACCTCAATTGCAGTAATTGAGATGTTTGCATTTATCTTCATACTGCTCTTCGGATATGTTTACCTCTGGAAGAAGGAGGCCCTTACATGGGTGAAGTGAAGGAGAAAAAAACGAATTACTCAACAGAAACTCCGGAAGAAATCCCCGGCGTTATCACAACAACCACCAGTGCAATCCACAATTTCCTTAAGAAAACCAAGGCTCAGGATCTTATCAACTGGGGGCGGAAAAACTCGCTCTGGTTCATGACCCAGCCAATGGGCTGCTGCGGCGTGGAAATGATCGCTACGGGCTGTGCCCACTATGATACTGACCGCTTCGGGATCATTCCCCGAAACTCCCCAAGGCATGCGGATGTCATGATCATCAGTGGTTATGTGACAAAAAAATACCTGCCAGCCCTGAAGAGGCTATGGGAACAGATGCCTGCTCCGAAATGGGTTCTCGCTATGGGAGACTGTTCGATCAGCGGCGGTCCCTTCTATGAGTCCTACAGCACGGTGCAGAATATCGATGAGGTCTTTCCTATCGATGTCTTCATTCCCGGATGTCCCCCCAGGCCCGAAGCCCTGATCCAGGGGTTTGTGGAACTGCAGGAAAAGATAACAGCCAAAAAAGACCGGGGAACGGACTACTGAGGAGATATCAGGCTTATTTGAGGGAATACAATGGATGCCAGAACAATTATAGAATCATTAACCGGCAAATTTCCGGAGGCAATTTCCGAAGCCGGGATTGAATCCCCGATCCGTATCCAGGCATATGTGGATAAGGATAAAGCAAAAGAGGTCTGCCAGTACCTTAAAGACTCCCTTCAGTTCGACCACCTCTGTTCCGTTTGCGGAGTGGACTATCCTCAGAGGAACGAGCTGGAAGCGGTGTATCATATAGCTTCATATGACCATGCTGTAGTTCTGACACTGAAAGCAAGGTTGCCCAGGGATTCTCCGGAAATAGAGTCTATTGTACCGGTATACTGGAATGCAAACTGGTATGAAAGAGAGACCTACGAACTCTACGGGATTGTGTTTAAAAACCACCCGAATCTGAAACCTCTGGTGCTTCCTGAAGAAATGCTGGGGGAGTGGCCTCTTCGAAAAGACTACGAGGGTTTCCCGAACAAGACCGCAAGAAACCTGGTGTGAGGGGTGAAAAATGGAAGAAATGCTTGAATCAAATGAAATGATCATACACCTGGGCCCCCAGCATCCCATGCAGCCCGGACCTTTCAGGTTAAACCTGAGGTTGAAAGGGGAAACTGTGATGGATGCTGAAGTGGAACTGGGTTATATCCACAAAGGCATTGAAAAGATCCTGGAGAACAAGACTTACCTTCAGGGAATCACGATAGTTGACAGGATCTGTTACCTTGTAGCCCTGACAAACGAAGAATGTTTTGTTGGCTGCGCCGAAAAGCTGTTAGGCATCGAACCCCCTGCGAGGTCTCAGTATATCAGGGTTATTTTAGAAGAACTCTCCAGGCTCCAGAGCCACCTGCTAGGTCTGGGAGAGTTCGGGGAGTTCATCGGCTTCGTGTCCATGTTCATGTATACTATTAAGGAAAGGGAAGAAATTGTCGGCCTTATCGATATGGTCACAGGGGCAAGGGTTACCCACAGCTACCTGAGGTTCGGAGGGGTGCGCGACGACCTGCCAGCCGGGTTTAAGGAAAAAACTCTCCCGGTCCTGAACAACCTCAAGAAAGTTATTAGCGATTACGAGGAAATGTTCCAGTCGGACCGAATTTACAGGGAACGGACCGCAGGAGTCGGAATCCTGACTGCAGACGTTGCAAAGAGCCTCGGGGTTTCCGGGCCTGCTCTGCGGGCAACGGGTGTTCCCTTCGATATCCGGAAGAACGAGCCCTACCTTGTGTATAAAGACCTGGACTTTAAGGTCTGCACGGAAACTGCAGGAGACTGTGCTGCGAGGGTGCAGGTCAGGCTTAACGAGATGCGGGAAAGTATCTACATCCTCGAACAGTGCTTTGACCAGATCCCGAACGGACCTCTATTTCCCGAAGGAACCCCTTACGGTAGAAGGACTCCTGTAATGAGAGTTCCTGCAGGTGAGGTATTCCACAGGGTCGAAGACCCAAGAGGGGAGATGGGAATGTACATGATCTCCGATGGCACTGACAAACCTTACAGGGTAAAAGTCAGAGGACCCTACTTCCCGACTCTTCAGGCCCTGCCCCCTCTCATTATAGGCACGACAGTTGCAGATGTTGCAGCGATTTCAGGCAGTATGGACGGCTGCACCAGTGAAGCGGACAGGTGAGTATAATGATAGAAATCCCTGAATTAATAATTCCCTTTATCCCCTGGATCCGCGGACTTGTGGGCCTGTCTCTTGTAGGGGTCATCTTCCTTGGAGCAATGGGTGCGGTCTGGATTGAGCGTAAACTCTCAGCCGCCATCCAGTTCAGGTACGGGCCTTCAAGGGTAGGCAAGTTCGGGCTTCTGCAGCTGGTGGCTGACGCTATTAAGCTTTTTACGAAAGAAGACCTGAGGCCGAAGAATGCTGATCGCATGCTCTTTGACAACGCTACGATCTTTATGATGAGCTCGGTTTTCCTGATGCTTGTCGCAATTCCTGTAGGTGCAGTCTTCATCAACGGGGTCGAGTACCCTCTGGCTGTAACCGAGATGGATATCAGTGTTCTTTATATCGAGGCAATGTCTGCGCTTACTATTTTCGGAATTTTTATGATTGCCTACGGTTCTAACAACAAGTATTCTCTTCTTGGAGCTTTCAGGAACTTTGCCCGGATGGTCGGGTATGAAGTGCCCCTCGGGATCACTGTTGTCAGTGTTGGCATAATGACAGGTTCCCTGAATATAGTGGAAATTGCCAGCGCCCAGGGGCTTCACTGGAACATATTCATGCAGCCTATTGGATTCATTGTCTTCTTTATTGCACTTATGGCTGATATGGGGAGGCTTCCTTTCGACCAGAATGAGTCTGAAGAAGAACTGGTCGCAGGATGGATTACCGAATACAGTGGAATGCGTTTCGGTCTCGGTTTCTTTGCCGAGTATATCCACATGATCCTTGGTTCCTTCCTTGTTGCACTCCTTTTCCTTGGTGGCTGGAACGTGCCGGTTTTTGTCTCAAACAACCCGGTGCTTGGCTTTATTGTCCCCACAGGTTTCTTGCTTCTTAAAACCGTGCTTGTGCTGATGACGATCATCGGAATGAGATGGGCTGTCCCAAGGTTCAGGATCGACCAGGTTGTAGACCTGAGCTGGAAGAAACTTTTGCCCCTATCTCTTTTGAACCTTGTCTGGGCAGTGGGCCTTGGGCTCTATCTGGGGGCTTAAAAGTATGGTTCTTAAAAACATCAGATATGCGCTTAAAAACATCCCTAAAAAACGCGTGACCAGGCTGTGCCCGGAAGTGGAAACCCCGCTTTCCGACAGGTTCAGAGGGCTTCAGATCCTCGACAAAAGCAAATGCATAGGCTGTGGGATCTGTGCCAACACCTGCCCTAACAGCACGATTAAGATCATTAAAGCCCCGATTGCTCCCGGAAGCAGCAAACAGAGGTGGTTCCCAGAAATCGATATAGGCCACTGCCTCTTCTGCGGGCTCTGCATTGACCAGTGCCCCAAAGGTGCTCTTTCAAGCGGAAAAGAATACACCAGAGGCGTGGTTAAATGGGCTCATAAAGACATGCTCATGACTCCTGACAAACTTGCAAGGGAAGTAGATATCGATGAAGGTGATGAAAAATGATCGGAATTGAAACTATTGGAGCAGCTCTGGAAATAGCTGTCTTCGGACTCCTTGCGGTTGTCACAGTCTTCTTTGCAATCTTTGTAGTTATTGCAAAGGACGTTGTAAGAGCCGGGCTTTCCCTGATCATGTGCATGTTCGGCGTTGCAGCTCTCTACATCCTCTTAAACGCTCAGTTCCTGGGAGTCGTCCAGGTGCTGGTCTATATCGGGGCAATCGGAGTACTGATCCTCTTTGCAGTTATGCTGACAAAGCGCGAACTGGGGGGTGGGTCCGGTGCGAATTAACAGACTCCCGGCTCTTCTCGTAGCCCTGCTCTTTGTTGCTGTTGTTGTTACAGGGATTTTTGGGACTTCCTGGAATACGGTTTCAGAACTCCCTGAGAACCTGGCTGACCCGAGCAATATTGAGGGCATAGGTATGTTGATCTTCACCCAGTACGTGGTGCCTTTCGAGGTCCTATCAATTGTCCTGCTCGCATCCCTTATAGGAGCAATTTACATGGCAAAAGGAGAGGGCAACAGATGACTGCTATTCCATTAACGTTTTATCTCGGCCTTGCAGCCCTGCTCTTTTCAATCGGGCTTTATGGCGTAATGACCCATAAAAGCGGTATCAGGATGATCATGTGTATCGAGCTCATGCTGAACTCCGCAAACCTGAACCTTGTGGCTTTTTCAAGCTATACGGACACCCTGAACGGGCAGGTTTTTGCCATTTTCTCGATTGCCCTTGCAGCTGCTGAAGCAGCAGTCGGGTTTGCAATTTTCATGGCAATCTACAGAATGCACGACAAAATTAACCTTGATGAGCTTAACATCCTGAGGTGGTAAAAACGGCTCTGGAAGAATTTGCATTTTTGATCCCCCTGCTTCCGGCACTGGCTTTTGCGATCACCTTCTTCTTTGGCAGGAAAATGCCATCAGGAGGGGCAATCGTCCCCATCCTTGCCATTGCCGCCTCCTTTGTAATCTCTTTTGCGATTACTCTTGGGCTGCTGGCAAATCCCGAAGAGGTCGTAAGCCAGTCCTATTCCTGGTTTGCAGTGCTCAATCTCGGAGTGTTAATTGACCCTCTGGCTGCAGTCATGCTGTCAATGGTTTCCTTCGTGAGCCTGCTGATCCACATCTACGCAGTTAGCTACATGTCTCATGATACCGGGAAGGCCAGGTATTTTGCAGAAACCGCACTTTTCACCGCGGCAATGCTTTCTCTGGTCCTCTCGGACAATATTCTGCAGTTCTTTGTTTCCTGGGAACTTGTCGGGCTTTGTTCTTATCTCCTGATCGGTTTCTGGTTCGAAAAACCCTCAGCTGCAGCCGCAGCCAAGAAAGCTTTCCTCACAACCAGGATCGGAGACGTAATGTTCCTTACAGGAATTATCGTGCTCACTTCCGATCTTCTTAAGGTTGCAGGCGGATTCCAGGAAGGAGTATACCTGCTTCGTTTTGACGAAATCTTCAGTTATATCCCCCAGCTTTCTGCTCTGCAGTTAAATGTCTTCGGCTTTGAAATAAGCCACCTTACTATTATCACCCTGCTTTTCTTCGGAGGAGCAGTAGGAAAGTCCGGGCAGTTCCCGCTACATGTGTGGCTGCCTGACGCAATGGAAGGTCCAACAACCGTCTCAGCTCTCATCCATGCAGCAACAATGGTTACTGCCGGTGTTTACCTGGTCGCAAGGACCTTCCCGATGTTTATTGCAGCCCCTGACTCCCTTATGGTAGTCGCTTACTTCGGAGGCTTTACTGCTCTCTTTGCAGGCACAATGGGCATTGTAATGAACGATCTCAAGCGTGTGCTTGCGTTCTCAACCATCAGCCAGCTCGGATACATGATGCTGGGTCTGGGTCTCGGTTCGGCAATAGGGCTTGAAGCAGTTGGGATTTCCCTTTTCCACCTGATTAACCATGCTTTCTTCAAGGCTCTCCTTTTCCTCTGTGCAGGCAGTGTAATCCATGCAGTCGGCACCCAGGATATGAGGGAACTCGGAGGCGTAGGAAAGGTAATGCCAATTACTGCTGCCACTATGACTATTGCAGCTCTGGCCCTGGCAGGTTTCGGTATCCCTGGGACCTCAATAGGGACAAGCGGCTTCATTTCAAAGGATGCAATTATTGAAGCTGCATACCTCTTCGGAGAACACAGCAACAACTGGATCCCGTACATATTCTCAATTGCAGCCGCCTTCCTGACATCCCTCTACATCTTCAGGCTTATCTTCATGACCTTTACAGGGAAGCCGAGAAGCGATTATCACGGGCATGAGTCCTCTGCAATTATGACCATACCCCTCTCCATTCTGGCATTCCTTGCCCTTGTTTTCGGAGCGCTGACCCATACAGGATTCATGAAATTCCTTGAAGAGACCTTTACCAACAGTTTCGTGAGCCTTGACATAGGAAGCCTTGCCAACATAGGTGGAAACGAACTTGTAGAGGCAGCCGGTCCCGAGCCTTTCTTTATTCTATGGCTCCCGTTAATAGTCGCCCTTGCGGGCTTTGCAATTGCTTTCGTGATCTATTACCTCAGAGCAGTGAAACTCGGGCCGCTTGCTTCCATGAAGAATCCTATTTACAAACTGCTCTACAAGCGTTACTACCAGCACGAAATCTATACCGAGTTTTTCTCTATCGGAATAGTTTACGGAGTTATTGCTTTCCTCACGCAGGTAGTTGATGTGATCGTTGACAGCATTGTGGAAGGAATCGGAATTATCACAGTTGGTGCAGGCGAAGAACTCAGGAAGATCCAGACAGGGGTTGTCCAGACCTATGCAACTGTCATAATTGTAGGTGTGAGCCTGCTAATTATATTAATTAAATTAATGATGGAGGTACTCTGATGCTGCCGGTCGCATCATTGTTGATTCTGGTGCCGCTGATTTTCGCAGTCGTGACCTTTTTCACAAAAACAAAAGACCAGGCTGCAGGATTGGGCTTTCTAGGGTCTCTTGTGACTCTGGGCCTTACCCTTTACGCCTATTTGAACTTTGATAGCAGTACTGCTGCAATGCAGTTCTATGAATCTGTGAAGTGGATCCCCTTCCTCGGGGTCAACTATTCAGTTGGAATTGACGGCATTTCCATGCCCCTTATCCTCCTGAATACGATTGTTATCCCACTTCTGATCCTCTTCAGCTGGAAAGAGGACAGGGAAGCCCCAAACAGGTTTTACGGGCTGATCCTTACCATGCAGGCCGCAGTCATAGGGGTTTTTGTATCCCTTGACTTTGTTGTCTTCTATATATTCTGGGAGCTGACTCTTGTCCCTCTCTTCTTCATCGTAAATATCTGGGGTGGAGAAAAGCGGGCTCATGCGTCCTACAAGTTCTTTATCTACACGCATGTTGCATCTCTCGTGATGCTGCTCGGGATCTTCGGGCTCTTCTACGCAGCCCTGAATCAGACCGGCGTTGCTACATTTGACATCAGAGAACTGGTCACACAGTTCCAGTTCTTCGAATCCGGCCTGATGAAAGATGGAATATTCCTTGCAATCCTCTTCGGGTTCCTGGCAAAGATGCCGACTTTCCCCTTCCACTCGTGGCTTCCGGATGCATATTCCGAGGCTCCTACTGCAGGCAGTGTACTCTTTATCCTGCTCAAAATCGGAGGGTACGGGCTTTTCAGGATCTCACTCCCGATGCTCCCTAACACCGGGAACCCCCATCTGATGATCATGATGCTGGGCCTGCTTGGCTCTGTCAGCATACTTTATGGGGCTCTTCTGGCTCTGCGGCAAAAAGACCTCAAGCGCATGATCGCTTACTCCAGTTTGAGCCATATGGGATATGTTACCCTGGGGGCAGCCGGCCTTGTTACCCTTTCGGTTGCAGGCGCAATGTTCCAGCAGTTTTCCCACGGGCTTATCATGAGCATCCTGTTCATGTCCGCCGGCGCAATCCAGACCGGCACAGGCACCAGAATCATTAACAATCTCGGTGGGCTTGCAAAGAAGATGCCAATGCTCACTGTGGTTATGATGGTCGGGTTTATGGCATCTCTTGGCCTTCCGGGGTTGACAGGTTTTATTGCCGAGTTCCTGGTCCTGACCTTCACCTTCGCGAACCTGCCTGTCTTTGTCTTAATTGCCCTGCTGGCAATAGTGATTACTGCAGGTTATCACCTCTGGGCAATGCAGAGGGCAATGTTCGGAGTGTACAATGAGAAGCTCGGAGATGTCAGGGACATAAATTCCCTGCAGGTCTTTTCAATGGCAGCTATTGCCCTTCTTGTGCTCTATTTCGGCCTGAACCCGAGCCCGGTGCTTGATATGATGATTACGAATTCGGAAGCAATAGTCAGCCTTGCGGCTGTCCTGGGGGTGTGAGATATGAATGAATTAATGTATCTTGCACCTGAAATTGTATTAGTTGCAACTGGACTGGTCGTACTTCTGACTGGAGTCTTCCTGTCCCCCAAGTCTAAGAATGTACTGGGTTACCTGGCAACCCTGGGAATCCTTGCAGCTCTTGCTCTGACGGTTAAAAGCTTCGGGCTTCTGACGATGGAAGGCTTCCAGGTTGAATATGCTATTTTCTCAGACACCCTGAGTATCGATGCCCTCTCCCAGTTTTTCAAACTGGTCTTCCTGGTAGTTGCTCTGATCGTTTCTCTTGCTGCAATCAAGTATACTGAAAACAGTGAGCACACAGAAGAGTTCTACACCCTGATGCTCTTTGCAACCTTCGGAATGATGGTTGTGGCATCGGCAAACGACCTTATCGTGCTCTTCTGTGCCTTTGAGCTGGCAAGTCTTGCAACCTACGCTCTTGCAGGCTTTGAAAAGCAGAACGCAAGGTCTCTCGAAGGAGCCATGAAATACTTCGTGATCGGCTCGGTTTCCGCAGCGCTCATGCTCTTCGGGATTTCCTTTGTCTACGGGGCAACCGGCACTACCAGCATCCCCATGATTGCTGCAAACTCCGGCCTCCTTACACAAAACCCTATAGGGCTTGTCGCAGTCGTGCTGCTGCTTGCAGGTTTCGGCTTCAAGATGGCGCTTGTGCCCTTCCATATGTGGGCTCCGGATACCTATCAGGGGTCCCCTTCAGTTGTTTCCGCCCTGCTTGCAGCCGGGTCCAAGAAGATGGGATTCGTGGCAGCCTTCAGGATTTTCATTGTGGCTCTTGCAGCCCTTCAGCCTGACTGGCAGCTTGCTTTCACCATCCTTGCAGTGGTCACCATGACCTTCGGAAACGTGGTCGCAGTTGCTCAGACCAGCGTAAAAAGGATGCTTGCCTACTCCTCCCTGGCACAGGCAGGATACATTGCAATGGCTTTTGCCGTCATGACCCCGGTAGCTCTTACCGGCGGTATCATGTACGCCCTTGCCCATGCCTTTATGAAAGCAGGAGCTTTTATCGCAGCCGGAGTAGTTGTCTGGATGGTTACCTCGGAAAAGACGGGCAACCTCGATATTCCCGATCATCTTGACAGCTTCAGGGGCCTTGGGAAGAGAATGCCTCTGGCAGCCCTTTCCATGACGATTTTCGTCTTTGCCCTTGCAGGCATCCCCCCGACTGCAGGTTTCATGGCCAAGTTCGTGCTCTTCTCCTCAACCATTCAGGCAGGCATGACCTGGCTTGCAGTGATTGCAATCCTGAACAGTGCCCTTTCACTGTTCTACTACGCACGGCTTGTGAAATACATGTACTTCATGCCCCCCGAGGGTAAAAAGGTCAGCATTCCTCTCCCATACGCAGCAGCCCTTCTGGTTGCAGTGGCCGGCGTGCTGGCAATGGGCCTCTGGCCCGAACCCTTCGTGGAGATGGCTATGAAAGCAGCAATGGTACTAATGCCATTATAAGGAGGTATGAGAAATGACAGATTGTGATCTTTGCGGGCGTGCAATCCCGACCGTCATCCCGGTCCGGGCTATCCGCCCCCTCCTCAAATTCGCTTACCCCAACGGGGTCTGGAAAGGGCTCTGTGAGACCTGTCTCGATTCCGCCCAGAAAACCCACTTAACTGTAGACAAAAACCAGAATTCATGCAGAAAAAACAGATGCGCCCTCTGCGGAGATAAAACCGGGGTTTTCCCTGTGAAACTGCAGATCCCTGATTTCTCAAAAGGGGTCGTAAAAAAAGATGTATACGTCTGCAAAAAGTGCCTGAAGGCGGTCGATGAGGCTTATATAGGATACAAGAGAGAGCAGATCGAGCAGAAACACGCACATCATTAAGTAAATTGAAGCTGCTTTTTAAAGGCGGCTTTATTTCTTTTCTATTTTTGGCGGGTGCTTTCTTCTGGAGGTGCCTGCGGATTGATTTTTTGCTTCTTTTTTTCAACTGCTTTTTATATTCAATATTTGGTACCTCTTCATAAATTAAATTTTTTCATAAATAGCTCTTCCAGATTTCTATGTGTTCATATCTCGATAAGCTAGTTTTTTCCCCGCATAATTTATATGTTTTTTTCAAACATGCCCTCATATTTTATCATATCTTAATTACAAAAAGAAATGTTTATCTATTGTTCTTTCTTTTTAACTTTGACTAATATTTTACTTAGTATATATATTTTATTCACATATTTATTATATGTCTACTGTAAGCGGGGTTCGCAAAAGTATCATAATATAAAGGCGAGGTCGGGAAAGAAATCTGATTCTATAGAGTTCACGGTTCAGTGGGAAAAACAGGTACGGTTTTTCGGGATGAATCTCGAATAAGAAAGTTTCAGTGAGTTATGGGTTTGATTAGTTTTAAAAATGCGAGGATGAGGATTGGAAATCTTAGTGGTAAGAGGACTTAAGATTCTCTTAATTTTTGGAAAAAATACTGCGGAATATAGATTCAAGGTCTCCATTTTACGGTTTTTGTAACGAAAAACCTAGGCTATTTCTATGTAGATTTGTTTCGATCAGACCTATGTCTTTGGATAAATCGCTTCATATTATTTAATTTTTGTAAAGTATATATTTGAAAAAATATTCAAAATTTGAGAATAGGAGAAGAATAAATGAAATTTAAGGAAAAATTGTATTCACTGGCTTTAGTTTCAACAGCCATGATTTTATTTTTAATTCTCATTTCATCTACGGCATCGGCAGCTCCTGTACAAAGTGCTTCTCCCACGGTGCAATATGCATATGTGACGAACTGGAACAACATTGTCTTTGTAATTGACACAGCCACAAACAATGTTACAGCCACGGTGCCTGTAGGAATGAATTCTACCGGAGTTGCAGTTGCTACCGATGGATCAAAGGTATATGTGGCGAATTCAGTCAGCAACACTGTCTCTGTAATTAGCACATCCACGAACAATGTTACAGCCACAGTGGATGTAGGAAACGGTCCAGCTGGAGTTGCAGTCAGCCCGGATGGAACAAAGGTATATGTAACGAACGATTTTGACGACAATGTCTCTATAATTGACACAGCAACTAATACTGTCACAGCCACAGTGAACGTAGGAGACAATCCTCAGGGGGTTGCAGTTGTTCCCGATGGATCAAAGGTATATGTAGCGAACTGGTACACCAACATCGTCTCTGTAATTGATACAGCCACAAACGCTGTCGCCGAGGTGCTTGTAGGAAGCGGTCCAATTGGAGTTGCAGTCAGCCCGGATGGAACAAAGGTATATGTGACGAACTCAGGCAGCAAAACTGTCTCTGTAATTGACACAGCCACAAACACTGTTACAGCCACAACGCCTGTAGGAAATAATCCCGTGGGGGTTTCAGTCACTCCAGATGGAACAAAGGTATATGTGGTGAATGCAGGTAGCTCCACTGTCTCTGTAATTAACACAACAACCAACAATGTTACAGCCACGGTGCCTGTAGGAAGCTATCCTTCTGGAGTTGCAGTCAACCCGGATGGAACAAAGGTATATGTAGCGAACTGGGGCAGCAACAGTGTCTCTGTGATTAACACAACAACCAACAATGTTACAGCCACGGTGCCTGTAGATGCTCCTACTGGAATTGCAGTGGGCCCAGCACTAGAACTATCTACCATAACAGTAGGTCAAAATGCCACTACACCAGATATTACACAGAAGTTTATTGAAGCCTACAAAAATAATGGTGGAATACTCCCTGGTGAAATTGGTCCAAGCGCATTGGGAGATCCAACTACTGAAGTTCATTATGCATTCGGATTTCAAGTACAGGACTTTCCTGATTTACCTGGAGTTCCAGGTGGCGTAATCATGTACAATCCCATTAAAAATTCTGCATTTTATATTCATGGGGCAATCTGGCAGAAGTATCGTTATTTGGAGGCTGAGGATAAAGATAAATTAGGATCTGTTGCAAGCGATGAGGGAGAAGCAGCGATACAGCCTGGGAAAACAACAGGAAGATATACAAAGTTTGAAACAGGCACTATACACTGGATTAGCGATAAAGATGGAGAAAATGTAGGTCACTTGCAAAGGGGAGAATCATTTGTCACTTATGGAGAATTAGATGAATTATATACTGAGATGAAAGGAACATATAGCGATTTAGGTTTCCCGATTAAGGATCAGATCACAAACACAGATGGACATGATTACTGTGAGTTTGAAGGCGGGAATATTTATTGGGATGGAAATTCTTATCAAGTGGAGTATAAAAATGCTTTACCTACCATTATAAATACGACATTCAGACCTAACCCTAATGGGTATCAGTTTGAGAATTTTGATTCATGGCCCTCTGTGTTATCATGGGAAATGTTTCATTATAGGTACGGGGACTTGGCAAGTGGTGATATAGCAAATAAATTTTACGATCAGAACTACGCCACTACGATATGGGGGGGGTGCTGTTTCGGCATGTCTGCAAGTAGTCTGATGTTATACAAAAATAATTTAAGAAGTTGGGATCTTTGCGGAAAAAGTACCTTGCCATCCTTCGGGAGGTACCGTGATTTAGATGGCGCGGACGTATTCAATGAATTAGTTACAATTGATTATAATGGTAACGGCGAATGGGATCCTTCACCAAGAACATGGGAAGTATTTCCATCTATCTTCTCGACTCCAACTGATTGGACTACTTATTATCAGGGGACATGGTATTGCCCAGATATCATTAAGGAGGCAGATAGTTATGAGGATCAAAACGATGTTTACAATACCATAAAAAACCGTATGTCTAGTGGGAATTGGATAAATGATCCAATGGTTTTAGTGTTTAACTGGTGTAGTTATCCATATACAGACACAGACGGAAACGGTAAATACGATGAAGGGGAACCATATCAAGGTAAAGAAACGAAAATGGTTATGAAATCGCACGCAGTTGTTCCCTATAGGATAGAAGAATCTCAGAGTCATAATACCGCTAAAGTATTTGTGTACGATTGCAATAATCCTGATAATAACAACTTGTGTTTTATTTTTAACTTAAAACAACACACTGTGTTTCCATTACGGGATCAAGCTAAGGGGGAATATGTAGACGGGGAATATGATAACTATTTTAGAATCAATGCAATGACCGCTGTGAGCTTGTCCTCGATTGAACAAAAACCGGATAAATTTCTGGAAATAGAAGAGGTATCTTCTTATGCACATTTGCTATATACTAATGTATTCGGTAATCGTCTCGGATATGCTGGTAAAGAATATATTAATGACATCGAAGGTGCATATAAAGTTTGGCCAGTCCCTTGGCAGGATGAATCGTTAGATTCATCAGAAATGTATCTGATACCGGATATGAACCTCAAAAGAGAAATTATTGGGTTAGACGATGGTATTGTTACTGTAACTGTCTTTAAGACAAATAGCTTGGTAATTGCAGATGCCCAAGTTTCTCCGGGTTCTATTGATGAACTGAATATTCCTGAAGGTGGTTCAAGCGTTGAATTCGTTTCCGGCAGTGGAACGTCCACACTTAGCCTCATGCTGGAAAAACAAGAAACGGGGGTTGCACAAATAGCGCGTCTCAATCTTTCAAATATTGAGGTAAATGGTGCTATTAACTTATCAAACGTTGATGGAATCATTATTGTGCAAAATCATGGTCTGCCAAGAACATGCAGTTTATATCTTGAACAGGCAGGAGTCAGTCAGAATTCAGATGATAGTCTAAAAAATATTGTCGTTGAAGGAGACTCTACTGTATTCATAAAGCCTTCAAGCTGGAATGATATTTCTAATACAGAGGTCGTAATTGATCACGATTTGGGAAGTGACGGAAGCGTTGATTCCACAGAAACTATTAGACAGAAAGATACTACGCCTCCGTCAACTGTTATGTATCTCCAATCAACAGCAGACTCTAGCTGGGTCAATTGGACATGGCAGAACCCCACTGATCCCGATTTTAACCACACTGAAATCTACCTCAATAACATCTTCCAGACCAACACCTCTACAGAATACTTCAACACCACCGGCCTCCAACCCGAAACAGATTACACCATCGGTACGCGCACGGTGGATATTCACGGGAATGTGAATGAGACGTGGGTTAATGACAGTGCAAAAACAGGATCTTTGCCAGACACTGATTCTCCTGTAATTGAATCTGTAATATTATTGCCGACCAGTACCACAACCGGCTCTACGATTAACGTTACAGTCAATGTTACGGATAATGTTGGAGTCAGCGGTGTAAAAGCAAATGATATTCCACTCCTCAATCAGGATGGAAGTCTATGGAAAGGAAGTATTACAGCGATTGAAGGTACTCATTTTGTAAATGTATCCGCTGTTGATGAAGCAGGTAATGTTGCCTGGGATAATTCTACTTCATATACTGCTCTAACGCCCGATAATTTACCGCCTTCGAGCATTACCGATCTCCAATCCACCAACGGTACTACATGGGTCAACTGGACATGGATAAACCCCACAGATGCCGATTTCAACCACACCGAGATCTACCTGAACGGCACCTTCCGGACCAACACCTCTGCCGAATACTTCAACGCCACCGGCCTAGAGCCCGAAACGGATTACACTATCGGTACGCGCACGGTGGATATCAACGGGAACGTGAATGAGACGTGGGTCAACTTAACTGCGACAACCAAAAAAGCACCTATAATGGTTAAAGCAGGATCTAACCAGACTGTCGAGGAAGGAACCACTGTAAACTTTGAAGGGAGCTTTACAGCTTCAGGGTCGCATACCTATTCTTACCACTGGGACTTTGGTGACGGGTCTGTAGAAGATAGTTCCCTTACAACTTCCCATGCCTACGCCGATGATGGAATCTATACAGTCAACTTAACTGTAACTGACGAAGAAGGGGATTTAGGAAACGACACACTGTTGGTTACTGTAAATAATGCTATACCAGTTGTGGACTCAGGCTCTGATATTACAGTTACAGCCGGCGATCTTGTCCCCTTTACAGGCACTTTCTCAGACCCCGGTTGGCTGGACACACACACCGCCGAATGGAACTTCGGGGAAGGAACTGTCAAAGCTGGTTCTGTCTCTGAAGAAAACGAGTATCCTGATTCTACAGGTACGGTTTCAGGGAATTTCAATTATTTCGATGCCGGGGAGTATACCGTATTCCTCAATATCACAGAAGATGACGGTGGAATCGGGGAGGACCAGCTAACAGTCACGGTTCTTCCGATTGTGGCAACAGTTGATTTCGACCCCGATACCCTGAACCTGGGAAGCGGCGGGGAATGGGTCACTGCTTACATCGAACTTCCTGATGGGTATGATGTCGCCGGAATCAATGCATCCAGCGTGTCCCTGAATGGTGAAGTTTCGGCAGTTACGGATCCGAAGTACGGCTTTGTCAAGGATAAAAGCGAATATCTGATGGATCGGGATGGCGACGGGATTCCCGAGAGAATGCTCAAATTTGACCGGAAAACAGTTGAAGGCATCCTTAAAGCCGGAGATCAGGTAAAAGTCACCTTCACGGGCAAAGTAGAGTATGATAATGGAATTTCTTCAGATATGGCAAGTTTTGAAGGGAGTGATTTAATAAAGGTGATTGAAAAGGACAGCAAAAAGGATAAACCGAAAAAATGAGCGTTAGTTTAAACGCATCTTTTTGATGCACAGCTCTTTTTGGTATAAAATGCGGGTTCAAGCAACCCGCTCCTTCTTTTTTTGTTCAGCTTCTTTTCAGGTCACACATTTCCTATTGAAAATCTTAAATACACATACATACACAGATATTATCATGCCAACCAGAACGATCAGCATAAGTGATGAGGCTTATGAGAAGCTAAAAAGCCTCAAAATTTCAGAAAAAGATAGCTTCTCAGACGTGATCATTAAGTACTATCCTAAAAAAAGAAAGCTCTCGGAAGTGCTCGCAGAAATAGGCTCCAACCCCGAACTCGCCGATGCAATCGAAAAAGCTTCAAGGGACATGAGAGCGGCAAAGATGAGGGAAGTTGATTTTGATGCCGGTGCTTGATACCTCTTTTATTGTGGACCTCTTAAGGGGAAAGACGGAAGCCCATCAAAAACTGGCTGAAATGGAAGCCGAAGGAGTTTCTTTCAGCACGACCGAGATTAATGTACTTGAACTGTACAGGGGAGCATACCTGTCCGGAAAGACGCACCAGAATCTGGAAGAAATCAGGAAGCTTCTGGAATGTTTTCAGGTTCTGGAGCTTGAAGAATCGGTCTATGAAGTCTTTGCTTCCCTTTCTGCAAGTTTGCTCTCAAAAGGAAGAGTCATTGGGGCATTCGATGAACTCATAGCTGCTATAGTACTGTGTTATGATGAGAAAATAGTTACCAGAGATAACCATTTCAAAGAAGTGCCAGAACTTGAAGTTATAGGTTATTGATGTGTAGTTTAAAAAGCTATTTGTAAAGTCCAGATGCAGTTCCAAGCAGGTACTGACTATTTTTGGTGGATTCGGCTGCGGAGATAAAAGTGGTTTTTACAGTTGATTTTATATTTTGGGTATTTTTTACTTCATGGCACTTTCTCTCCTGGACCGGATGATATCCCACCTTAAACCTAAATACCTGACAGGCTCATATTCTAATCAGGTGCAATCTTATGACCTGGAGAGAACGTATCATTATTGACCCTGCAGTTCTTGCGGGCAAACCTGTAATCAAAGGCACACGCCTGGCAGTTGAGTTCGTTATCGACTTACTGGCTAAGGACTGGCCTGAATCTGAGATCCTGCGGAATTATCCAGGCCTTACACATGAAGATATTCAGGCTTGCCTTGGCTATGCAAGTGATTTGCTTAGAATAGATTAAATGCCTTTTGTGCTTGATAAAGCCCTCTTATAACTGCACAACCTCTTCAAGAATTCTTTCTCCAATTGTTGGCTTCAGTGAACTTTTCATGACAAGGTCTACTTTCACTCCCAGCATATCCGAAAGGTCCTGTTTGAGCCCTATGAATTCAAAGAGATCAGGTGTTTTAGAAAATTCTACCAGAACATCAAGGTCGCTATCTTCTTTCTGTTCCCCGCGGGCGTAAGATCCGAAGATTCCCAGATAGCTGATGCTATATTTTTTTGAAAGCTCCGGAAGGTATTGCCGTAGAATTTTTGTGAAATATGCTGCATCTTTCGTTTTTTCGCCCGTTGGTACTGGAGTGGTTTTGACTGTCATGTGGCCTCTCAGGTTCTGGCTTTTAATTGTTATTAGCAAAAATATTCCTAATATACTTTTATGTTCAGTACTTATAAGTAAGTCTTGATCATATCCTTAATTACTCATTTATCAAGAACATGCGCCTTGCAGTTAATTAATGTGCGAAAAAAAGGTTATCCCTGAAAGGAAGATAAATGCGTATAAAAACAGATTTTGGTTTTTTCCTGAAAAAGGTGGTTATGTGACCGATGCGAATAGACAATACGTGGTTAATGAAAATGGGGAAAAAGTGGCGATTATTCTTCCTATAGAGGAATATGAAAAAATGAAAGAGGATCTCCACGATCTGGCTATCGTTGCAGAAAGACGTAACGAGAAGACTATTATTTTTGAAGACATGAAAGAAAATTGTAAAATAGTTTTTACTCAGTCTCTTTCTTCTCAGTATACTCCAGCACATACCCCGCAAATTCCTCAAAATCCCCCAGTTTCTCGGTCAGGTATTCTTTCAGAACTTCCAGATCCACTTCATCATACATGTGGACAAGCACATTCCTGAACCCGGCGGAAGGTGCGAATTTTTCTGCAAAACCTTTCGGGAGGATCGAATGTTTTCCCAGGATAAGGAAGACACTTTTGTAGTCTTGAGGTCTTTCGAATCCTTCTTCTGAGATGATGATTTCCCCGATATCTATGGCACTTTCTATGGCAAGCTGAAAGTTTCTCTCGACTGCACTTCGTTTCTCGTAGTCGTATTCCATGTCAAGGGTTTCGGGGTCCAGGGATTTGAGGTAATCCACGCACCTTTTCATGGAACTTAATTTTCTGAGAATCGTGTCTGAGCATTTCATTTCAGGCAAATCCCTTTTCTTTAAATCGCTTTACAAATTCCCTGTTCAAAAAGTCTTCATGGTACTTCCGGTCGCAGTACCCTGACATAATATACGGCTCAACTTTGAGCTTGATTGAGTGATCCTTTTCAAAAACAAGGCAGTTAGGTTCAATGATTTCAAAATTAAGGACTGGTGAGGCGTCGTTCATGACCACCAGGTCCACTTTATTGGTCTGCAGCAGGGTACAAAGAGAAGCAATCAGTTCGAGCCTTTTTTCGAAACGTTCTTTTTTGCTGAGATTTCCGGAGAGATATACTCCGATATCTATATCACTGAGTGGGCCCTGTTTTCCTTTTGCGTGGGAACCGAAAAGGTATGCAAGCTCCACATAGTCTACTTTTTGGAAAAACTCATTTAGCTTTGTGGTCAGTTCTCTTCCTTCCAGTTCCAGAATTTCAGTTCCCATTTTCATTCTTTTCTACGCGGTATTCTTTCAAATAGATTTGTGCACTCATCTCTGGAGATCTGAGCAATTCGTTTTCTTCTCGGTCGGAAAATCTCACTATTGGCAGCCGGTTTTTTCGTGTAAAAACAAAGTAACAGTTGATATATATAGTAATGAATTTGATAGTATTATTAATAAATAATCGTTATTATGCACGGGAAGTGTCGGTTCAAAATTTATCCTATCCTGAGCCGGCGAGGCTGTGTAAAGTATCTGGGAGGGGGTAGTTCTGAAGATCACAGTTATCGGAGATTGTTTTACCAGGCTAATGAGTGCAACGCTGGTTATTGCTTTGCTTCTGGTTTCTGCAGGCGTTGGGAGTGCGGAGGTCATTTATGTGGAGCCTGGAGCTTCAATTCAGGCTGCGGTAAATAACTCAACGACCGGGGATTTTGTTATTGTGAAAGCCGGGGACTATGAGGAAAATATCATTGTCAATGTTTCGGGGATAACGGTCACTTCGGAACCTGAGAACCCTGACGGCGTACTTATTAGGTCAAAGGATGAGAATTCCAGCGTGTTTCAGGTTAAAGCAGATAACGTAACAATCAGCGGCTTTAACATAACCGGGTCAGGAGAGATTTTCAGTACCTACGAAGCTGCAGGCATCACTAATTCTTTCAGTTATGGAAGCTCAAGCAAGTTGAATGGGACTTCGGGGGCGGTAACAAGACAGGCTTATGGTTCCGGATCAGGAGACATCTTTGTCTCCAGATGGAATGAATTTAGCTGTCCTCCGGCAGGGATTTGCCTTGATCAGGTTGAAAACTGTACGATAGAAGGAAACAATATTTTTGATAACCGGTATGGAGTTTATCTGCAGGGTTCCATGAACAATACAGTCTCGGAGAATACATTTTCCCGAAACGGCATCTGGATTGATGAAAGTTGCAGCCGGAACATGCTGATGAACAATACCATTGATAAGGGTTACATCATTATTGGTGCGCACTGCCGGGATAATATAATGTTCCAGAACAGGCTCTCAAATGGTGGAGGGATAGGCATTGCTTGCTGTGGAGGGGGCAATCTCGTTTCAAAGAATGATATAATAAATTGCCGTACCGGAATTGATATGTATGACACCCAGGCAAGGACTGTCCTTCGTGACAACCGGATTACGGACTGCGAGAAAGGGATCTACCTGATTTTTGTCTTTGACTCCAGAGTGTATAATAACACAATTTCAAACAGCAGCACAGGCATCTTTCTGAGAGAGGACTGCCACAGCAACGAACTGTTCAACAATACGGTAAATTCCAGTAACGAATCAGGTATCCTGCTGGACTGCAGTGCGGACAACCGTATCTATAACAACTACTTTAACAACACTGTAAATGTGAAGGCTGAGAACAGCGACGGAAACGCCTGGAACACTACAAAAATGAAGGGAGCAAACATTATGGGAGGCCCATACCTGGGCGGCAATTTCTGGGCTGACCTTAACGGAACCGGGTTTTCGCAGACCGCTGAGGATTCGGATTCTGATGGGATCTGCGATCTGCCTTACAACGTCAACGGAAGTGATTTTGACTATCTCCCGCTTGCCGTACCTCCTTATGTGCCCGGGGTGGACCTTACAGTAATAATCGGCACATCTGAAGTAAATAAGACATCTGATGTTTCCATAGAGATTGACCGAAGCAGCCTTGATTTCGGGCCCCTGCTCCCCGGACAGGCAAGCAACCCGCAGGTTTTGAACATAAGAAACACAGGAAAAAGTGATGTGAAGGTTACGGCTGAGATTGGGGGCTCTTCGGATTCGGTTTTTTCCGAAGGGGTCTATCTGTCCTCTCTTTTCTGGCCTGATTTCTCTGAAGTAATTGCAAACAGTACCGGTAAAGATGTTGAAATCGTACTTAATGTTCCGGCAAATTATTCCGAAACCGGGATGAAAAAAGGGTCCCTTGTTTTCTGGGTTGAGAAGGTTTGAGAGATTTACACTTTTTCGTTCTCTATTTTCTTATTTCGAAACTATTACTTCATGTGAATTACTCCTCCCTAAATTCTTAGCCTTTCGGCTTAGTTTTGAGGAAGTGGTTTCCTACGAGTACATTCTATCATCTGGCTTCGGTTCTCAGAGAACCTTAATTCCTCAAGAAGCCTGTTTATCTTATATTTCCAGTATCGCTACTGAAAGCCCGTACAAAAGGCATTTTGTGATAGAGAAACAAAACAGTTTCTCGTCAAATCACAGAATTTGTCGGTCTACCTTATCTTTGTAACCTCCGGAGTGTAAGGGAGATAATTGACAATAATGATAATTGACAATAATAATAGAACATGTAAGCATTATAAGGTTAGAGATACAGGATATGAATCAGGTTGGAAAGTTGACGGCTTTCATCCCCCACCTGCCAGATCGGATAAACCCGACCTGTTGAGGAAGGGGACTTCCCGCCTTATTTTTAATTCAATTTCTTCACCTTTCTCTTCAGGGTATCTTTTTTCTCAGGGCTATACTCAGGCAGAACCCCAGCCCTCCGTAAAGGATTGTGAACCCGAAAACAGCCATCAGAAAGCTGCCTGTTGAGAGCACCATTTTACTCCACCTCCTTATTGATAAAAGGCGTAAGGAAAGAGATGAGAATTCCAAGGACAATTACTCCGGCTCCGATCATCAGGGCTGCAGGATCATAACCTTCATAGGGTGTAGCCAGGTTTGACCGGGTCTCTATGTAAACAATATACAGAAGGATAACCGGAATTACCACTTTTATGCAGGCATTCCACCAGGTTCCGGCCATTATATCCGAATAATTATTTATCCATTCCCTTATCTTATCTGCGCCATAGATCCAGCCGATTGCAACGGTTTCGAGGATTCCCACTATAATTAGTCCATAGGTATTGATAAAGTGGTCTATGATATCAAGCCAGTAAATCCCTGCCCTGGTGGCATATATCAGGCTGAAGAGCAGTCCAAAACCGATAGTGAGGTCAACTGCCCTTCCCCTTTTCATCTCAAACTTGTCCATTATTGATGAGGCAAATGCTTCTACAAGGGAGACGAGGGAAGAAAGGGCTGCAATAACGATGCACAGGAAAAAAGCAACTGCAGTAAGGGCTTTTAATCCGGGGAGCATGTTGAGGGCTTCTGGCAGTACCACAAAGGCAAGACCTATGCTCTGGGCTACTACTTCTTCAATTCCTACCCCTTTGGCGTATGCCATGTAACCGAGAGTCCCGAAAATCGCAAAGCCCATTGTGAAACTGAAAGCTCCGTCTGCAAGGCTGACAATGAAAGCGTTATTTACGATATCGCTCTTTTTTGGAAGATAGCTTGAATAAGTAATCATTATTGCCATGCCAAGACTCAGGCTGTAAAACGCCTGTCCATAGGCTGCCTGCCAGACCTTTATGTCCGTAAGTTTGCTGAAGTCCGGCTTCAGGTACCACTCTATTCCATTGATTGAGCCTTCAAGGGTTATTGCTCTGAGCACGAGTACGATTAAAAGAACCCAGAGAAGAGGAATAAAGATTTTACTTGACCTCTCAATTCCCGCCTGCACACCTTTTTTTTCGATAACCCAGATAATCAACCAGGTAGCCAGCAGCCCTATAAGGACTGGATAGGAAAAGTTCCCCAAATTCCAGGGAGAATCGGAAACATGTAACAGTTCGTTATTGAAAAATGCTCCCGTGTCCGCACCCCAGCCGAGAGTAAACGCTTTTAAAAGATAGACAAGACTCCAGCCCACTATTACGGAGTAATAAGTCGTAATTATAAAGCTGGCAATTACACCCCACCAACCTATCCATTCGAAACTTTTATTTGCTCTTTTAAGTGAAAGTGGAGCTGAGCCGAGAAATTTGCTTCCAATTCCGAACTCAAGTATCATAAGAGGGATGCCTGCAGTCAGAAGGGCGACAAAATACGGGATCAGAAAAGCTCCTCCTCCGTTTTCATATGCTACGTAGCTGAACCGCCAGATGTTTCCAAGGCCGACTGAAGAACCTATTGCTGCAAGAATAAATCCAACTCTGTTGTTCCATACTTCTCTCGCCACTAAAAAACACATCCCATTAGCCAATTCAAGAGGTAGCAGGGCTTCAATACCTCTTTCTCAAAAAATCTTTATCCAATTTGGCATAGTTTTTATATCGATTGAATAGTATTCTGCAACTTATTTATTTAAGTTAACCTTTGTGGAGCATTTTGAATGCTTGAATTCGTTTGTAGAGTTTTTTTATCATGAACTGTTTTTTAGATAAAATACAAATAAAATTAAAATGGGGTATTACTCAATTGTAGAATTCAAAATGGTTTTGAAACAGTTTGGGGGAATAAGGTTAGCTAAAAGAGAATTGATAAAGGCAAATTTCGTGAACGAAATCAGCTCTGAAAAGTGAGCCTGGGAGAAAATCACTACATGAAATTTCAGCTTTTCAGCTTTTACTATTTTTTAGTTTTTTTTTCTCCAGTTTTTCTATTTTTTTCTATTTTTTTTTCATTTTTGCTCCGATTGAACACTTCCAGGATAGATCTCTCAGAAGTCGGGAAGAATACTGCAATTTTATGTGGCTCTTCAGCATAATTGTTTGATTTGCGCCAAAGTGAGAATATAAACATTTCTAAATTATCCTTGACGTTTTATTGTCAGGTAATCCCCCTAAAATTTTGTTGTTCAGTACAATTATAATATTTTTGTTGTGATTCCCGCAGGTTTTTATCTGGATAATGGGATTATTATGCCTCTTATGTTTGATTATTTTTTTAGATCTGCTAATGTCAGGTGTGATTGAAAGTTTTTCAATTCCCTTTTAATATATACAACTTTAAATAGTATGAGTACATTATTAATTGTTGGAGATGAATAACCTTCTAATTATATACGTATACAGGTTTAATTGCTGAACCAATACGTCTCTTCCCATCAAGTTCACAAAACGATTCTCTAGTGATCGGTTATTAAAATATATTATGTTTGTTTTTGATAATCGATTGTTGGGTTTAAAACGTAAACAATCCGCTAGATTGTGAAAAAACGCTTTTTATTGAATTTAATATTTTAAAACGGGATAGGGCACCATATAAATATACATGTGGTGTAATACTTTGGAAGTTGGTGTCAGTTTTAACAGGTGGTTATGAAAGCTACCTTTTAAGGTCTGAATAATAATCATCGTGATATATTCTTTAGCTGACAGATTTAATTATAAAAATTACTGACAGATTTAATTTATAAAAATTGGAATATGAAGGGGTTATCATGAAAGATTTTGAAGTAAAAGTGCTGGACGAAAATGACCACATTTTTATTGAAACGTTAAGGAACCTCGGGATGTCAAGGAATGTTGCCACTACTATGGCATATCTTATGAATGTTGACGAAGCTTCATCCCGCGAAATTGAAATCAGTACCGGACTACGGCAGCCTGAAGTCAGCCTTGCAATGAGGCTAATGAAGAATCAGTCTTGGGTCAACGTACGTTCGGAAAAGAAACCTGGTAAAGGGCGCCCGATAAAAATCTATTCTCTTGCGGCTCCTGTTGATGAGATCATAAGCTATTATGAAGATAAAATCTATAAGGAATCTCAGGCAACGATCTCAGCAATTAAAAAACTGAAGGTTATGAGCAAAAAGGTGCCTCTTACTCCTTCGAAGTAAAGGATCTAAAAAGGGTTAGCTCCATAATGGCTGACAGTCCTTCCTGGAAATCACCATTATGGAAATCAAATCCTTCCTGATTAATTCATCTAATTTTAGATCTTTCAGGTTCTTTTCCTCTTTTTGTGGTTCTTCTGTTTTTCTCCCTTCATTTTCCAGGTTTTCCTTTCTGTTTCCCCTCCTTTCTGGCTTTTCTTCAACGTTTTTCTGGGTTTTCAGGCAACTTCGTTATTTGGTGCATGACTCATCTTCAGCCTCTTTGCTGATTTTTACCATTTTACTTCTTTGCTCTGTCTTTTGTTCAAACCTTCAGGTCGTTTAAAATGTATATGAACAGGAATATTTGAATGAGAAAAGCTCTGGGTAAGAAGTCTGAATAAGAAAAGCTCCGGATAAGAAGTCTGAATGAGAAAAGCTCCGGATAAGAAGTCTGAATGAGAAAAAGCCCTTATAAGATGTCCTGGTTATTAAAGAATGATATGAATGATATAATAGAAAAATGATCTATATAATAGAAAAATGATCTTTAAAAATTAGCTAAAAAGTGGGACAAAACTAAATAAATTGTAATAAAGAAGGGACCCTGCCCTTTAAGGGCAGGTCAGCCACCTGTAACAACTTTCAGGATTGTTAGTCTGTCGAAACTTATCGCTCCGTCAAGAGGAACAGCATTACCTCCATTTAATACAAGTACTGTTTCCTGATTTATTTCCAGTGTATCAAGCAGGTCTTCGTAGGTAGCATTCTCAGCTACTTCTACGGTTTGCTCGGAAATCTTTCCGGCTTGAATTGTTATGTGCACCTTTTTACTCACTCTAATGGTCCACCGCCGCTTACCTGAATTTCGTCTACGATTCCCTTTATTAATTTCTGCTCCAGTTCATATTCTTTTCTGACGCCTTTTTGTTCTGCATTTCTTTTCTGGAACTTTCCTGTCATGTTCAAAATCTCCTTACGATTTTTCAGGTTTGAAATTACGATTTTTCAGGTTTGCAACATACTGGGTATAATCTCTACAAGCAAATTCTGTTGTCTTTTCGAGATTTATATCCAATAAGTATAATGATTTTCTGTTTTAATTAACTTTTTGGTTAACGATCCTTTGGTTAACATTTTTTATTTTCTGGCGTTGGAGCAGCAGTTCATTATTATTATTTTTGAAACGTAGGTGTTAACATTGAAACTGATGTCGTTTGAAAAGTTTACTTAATAAGCTCCATTCTTCGATTTTAAACTAGATTTTATGAATATTTGATCAGGAACTATTGATCTTATGAAAAGGGCTCACATTTATGCTGATATTTTCAAATGATGTAAGCTAGTTGATTCTAATTAAAGGTTTGAAAAGATAAGCCTGATACAGAGCACATTAATCAAGAAAAAAGTTAAATAATAAGTCGAAAATGAGCTGAAAAACTAATTAAATATACACCAGTCGGGACTCGAACCCGAGTTCGAGCGTTGGCAACGCCCGGTGATAACCGCTACACTACTGATGTTCTCTGTTTTTATGGTGCCCAGACCCGGATTCGAACCGGGGACAACTGCCTCTTCAGGGCAGCGCTCTCCCACTGAGCTACCTGGGCAGGTAGATCTTATTTACTACTGAATTTCTTTTTAAGAATATATCTTTAAAAGGGATTCAGTGCTTTTTATTTTTTACCTTTCAGGAAATATCTCCTGAAATTTTTGATTATCTTTTAGTGGGCCCGCTGAGATTCGAACTCAGGACCTCCGCCATGTCAAGGCGACGTCATAACCGGCTAGACCACGAGCCCTCTAAGATGCGTGTTGTTTTTATTCCTTATAACAAATGTGCTTGAAACAAGGACTCTAAAATAGTTATACACCAGTCGGGACTCGAACCCGAGTTCGAGCGTTGGCAACGCCCGGTGATAACCGCTACACTACTGATGTTCTCTGTTTTTATGGTGCCCAGACCCGGATTCGAACCGGGGACAACTGCCTCTTCAGGGCAGCGCTCTCCCACTGAGCTACCTGGGCAGGTAGATCTTATTTACTACTGAATTTCTTTTTAAGAATATATCTTTAAAAGGGATTCAGTGCTTTTTATTTTTTACCTTTCAGGAAATATCTCCTGAAATTTTTGATTATCTTTTAGTGGGCCCGCTGAGATTCGAACTCAGGACCTCCGCCATGTCAAGGCGACGTCATAACCGGCTAGACCACGAGCCCTCTAAGATGCGTATTGCTTCTGTTTCTTGTACCGAAGTGCAACACCATAGTACGCACCATCATTTATATAAGTTTTGGGTGGTTCGGGCATTTTCTATTCGAATCAGCCTCATAAAAACAAAAATTTTACAGATTTTGTAAAAAATTTGTAGTCTTAACTCCAATTTACCATTTACCAACTCAGAGCTCCTGTTTTCCATCCCGAGCATCTCAAAATATTCCTTTTTCGTCCTCAATTTATTGCTTCCACGAAATTTCCATAAGTTTTTATGATATTTTTTTGTGATATTGGCTCTGGAGAACCTGCCTTCTTAAATAGACTGAATACGCCTCTAAAATAGAATGAACCTGCCTTCTAAAATAGAATGAATACAATATTTCCGCTGAGGGTAACATGAACGGAGCATCGGACAACACAGAAAAATGTAGGACAATCCTCGAGATCCAGGCAAAAATCGACTCTGGAGAAGCTGTGGTCCTTACGGCTGAGGAAATTAGTGCAAGGGTCAGGGCAGGGGAAGAAATCAGGCTAGAAGATATTGATGTCGTAACTACCGCAACCCGCGGCATTATGAGCGGAACGTATGCAATTCTCTCTTTCAAAGTTTCCGATCCCGATTCTTTTGTAAAAGCTTCTAAAGTTCTGCTGAATGGAGTGCCGGCAGTCGTTGGTCCCTGCCCGAACGAAAGGCTTGGAGTCCTGGACCTCATCGTACTTGGGACAGCTCACAGTGAATCAGATCCCCGCTACGGAGGCGGACATCTTTTCAGGGAAATGGTGGAAGGAAAGAGTATTACTGTGGATGTAACCACAATTGGGGGAGACCTTTTTTCAGTAGAAACCAGCCTTTCCAAGATACCTTTTGCGCGGCTTCATGCGACAAGGAATGCCTTTAAAAACTACCGGGCATTCGTAAACCCGGGAAAAGAGGCTATTAAAACCATTTTCCATGCCCTGCCCTTTGAAGGCGAGTTCAGGGAAATTACCTTCTGCGGCTGCGGCGAGTTAAACCCAATTCAAAACGACCCCAAACTCGAGACAATAGGAATCGGGACAAGAGTACTTATAAATGGAGCCGAAGGGTTCGTTACGGGTCAGGGTACCCGCAGTGCTCCGGATAATCCCAACCTGACGGGTTTTGCAGATCTTCATGACATGACCCCTGAATATATGGGAGGGTTTGTAACCTCAGCAGGCCCCGAAATCATCAACACATGGGCAGTTCCCATCCCTGTCCTTTCCCGGGAAATGCTCGAAAATATCCTTAAGCCGGACAGCCAGATCCCACTCAAGCTTGTAGATCTTGCAGGAAGAATCCCTCTCTGTGAGATAACCTATGGGGATGTCTGGGATAACACAGACCTGAGTGTAAAATACAATCCCGAAAAATGTATTGACTGCAAGGTGTGCTGTGTGGCTGAAGCATGCCCTATGGGGGCAGTTAGCAAGGGAGAAACTGGAGCTGTACACGACCCCAAACTTTGCTTTAACTGCGGGCTCTGTATCTCAAGGTGCAAAGGAGAAGCTTTCAGCGCAAACCTCGGTACTGTCAGCTGTACAACCGGAGGCTGCCTCAGAGATATCAAAGTAACCCTGCGCCAGTCGGACCGCGCAAGAGCGGTAAAAGCCGCAGAAGAACTTAAAGAGCAGGTCCTTTCAGGAAAATTCAGGATCAAGGAACCTGTGGAGAAAATAAGCTGGAGAGAATAAGGCTTAATAAAATAACACTTGAGAAAATAAGCTGGAGAAAATAAAACTTGAGGAAATAAAACTTGAGAAAATAAAACTTGAGGAAATAAATCAAAATTAATGCTTAAAAGTGGAGAGTGTTGGGTCCGGATTAATTTTAGGCTCTATTCCGGAATCCCAGGAGAAAATCTTTAGTTCTTTCTCCCCGTGCCACGCGGGGCTGAGGCAAGCCGCCAGTCGGATAAAAGCGACATATAAAGTGGCACCGCAATTGAGTGAGACAAAATATATTTAAGAAATATCCTCCGGTTCAAGAGGATATTTTCCTTAACCTCGAAAACCGATTTTCAATTCACAGGTACATATAAATGCCCCCGCCAGCTTGTCTGGCAGCTCGTCAAAAAATAAATGAAAAAGAAACCCGAATGAAAAATATACTCAAAAAAAGTATTTTTCAGGTCGATTTTTAAAGCTTTTTTGTATCCAGCGCTTCTTTGAAGCGTTTCGTGGTTTCTTCCGGACTCATGGGGATATTGGGGGCATTTGTGTTTCCTGGCTTCAGGATCACATGGATAAAGGATGTTTGCCTGGCATAAAGGGAATCCTTGTACACGTATACGAGTTCCTCTTCCGTGTTGACCTTATACGTGTTCTGGATCCCGCAGGAGTTTGCCAGGATTTCCAGGTCAATGTAGCGCAGCGCACAGGTCTCCTGAGAGCCTGTAGAGCCATAGGCGCCGTTGTCCAAGGCTACGATAACCAGGTTTTTCGGGGCTTCCTTTCCGACTTCCAGGAGGGTGTTAGGGTTCATGAGGAGGCTTCCGTCCCCGTCGAAGACCACAACCTGCCTGTCCGTGTGCAGG
Organism: Methanosarcina sp.; assembly: GCF_028693135.1. GTDB lineage: Archaea > Halobacteriota > Methanosarcinia > Methanosarcinales > Methanosarcinaceae > Methanosarcina. The sequence goes on along the minus strand of NZ_JAQUVZ010000002.1, from coordinate 102,863 downwards.
GCAAGACCAAGCCCAATGGAGGAGACAAGCCCCATGGACCCGAACATGTAAAAGTTAAGGTCCCGGTCTCTGGCAGCGTAGAGTTCCTTGCAGGGGACGCCGAGGTTTGTTACGGTGATTTCTTCATCCAGTTCGGCTGCTACGGCGGAGATTGCATCGTTCCGGATCATCCGGGGTTCGAGAACCTTCTGTGTCAGGCGGAATTTGCAGATCTTTTCTTTCTTCGGTAGCTCCGGGGCCTTCTGAGTTTCCCAGGCACAGCAGTCCGAACCTTCCCACACTTTAGGAGAAACCAGAGCTATGTGGGGCCTGGAATTTTCAAAGGCGTCGTTGATCACATTTTCAAGGAGAGGGAGCTTTTCAGCTTCGTCAATTATTGTATACGCGAGCCCGGCTCCTTCCAGAATGGCAGGGAGATGGACTCCCAGGGGGACCTGTGCTTCTATGGCTTCTTTGTAAACACCGCGCCAGCTTGCCAGCACAGGCAGGGGGATTTTGCATGTTACGTTCAGGGACTCAAGGACATTGATCATATTCCCGAGCCCCGTGCTCTGAATAAGCATCATGGGTTTTCCACCTGCAAGGTAGGCCCCGGCACAGATCCCAACCCCACTTTCTTCCCTGGTCAATTTGATCTCGGGAAAGTTTTCCGAAACGAGGGGGAGCAGGTTCTTGATCCTGTCACAGGGAAGCGTTGCAGCAAGGTCAATACCTGTTTTTTTCATAATTGTTATTACTTTTTCTTCCGGGTTTACCACGTACATACCTCTTACCATGAATATATCTTGAGCTTATTTTCTCTTTCTTGAGCTTATTCTCTCTTTCTTGAGCTTATTTTCTCTTTTTTCTTACAGGTTTTCAGAACTTCGATAAAAGCCCGGAGGGACTCAGATCTTCAGATCTTCAGATCTTCAAGCGGAACGTCAGAGTCCCGGACAGTAACTTCAGGTTCAACCTGGAAAAGTGTGATGTCTTCCTTCAGCCGCTTGAAACCTCCGCCTGCAATATTCAGGAGAATGGTGTCGTCTTTTCCGACATTTCCGGCTTCTACGGCTTTCAACAGGGAGGCAACTGCAACTGCAGATGGGGGCAGGATATCTATTCCTTCAAGGGACTCAAAAAGCGCTTTTGCTTCAAGGGCTTCCTCTTTAGTAACTGCATACATTATCCCGTCCGTATCGACAAGTGCGTCATAGAGCCCACCGATTACGGAATAGGGAGGTGCCCGGTTGGTAAGCACAGTAGCGTATGTCTCTTCTATCTGTTTCTTTGCATCTTTCATGTCAATTTCGGGAATGATCTCTCTTCTTCCTGCCTGCCATGCACTGTACATGGGGACGAAAGGCAGGTTCTGGGCAAGTTGGAGCTTTGGAAGCCCGGAGCCAAAACGTCCGTCATCCCTGAGTCTCAGCGCAGCTTCCCAGGCTGAAATCCCTCCTGTACCGCTTCCTACAGCCTGGAAGTAGTGGTCAGGCATCTTTCCTATGGTTACGGCTGCGTCCAGCATTACAGTGCCCATTCCTTCCCTTCTGGCAACATTTCTGGCTCCCCCTTCAGGGACCATACCTGGGAGTTTTGCAATTCTTCCTGCAAGGTTGATAGCATCGGTATAATCGTTCCCCGGAGTCATACTGATAAGGTGAATGGAATCAGTCGGTTCTTCAGGCAGCCAGAGCTTTGGAATGCCCGAATCAGGAACCACTATATAAACATCTATTCCTGTAAGAGCCGATGTGTGTGCAAATGCCCTCCCCGTATTCCCTGCAGAGGCTAGGACAATGGCTTTTCCCCTGGATTCCTTGAGAAGCTGCATCGTAGGATGGGCTTCGAGTTCTTTGAAACTGCAGGTTTTGATAAAAGCCCCTTTCTCAGGCCAGTATCCGCTGAATCCTATGTAAAGGTTCGAAAGCCCGAGTTCCTTTGCAAGAGCTTCACTTTTATACGTGATGGGCCCGGCTTCGGTGGTAAGCTCCTCCTGAACCGGAAGCCAGGAATGAAATCTTCCTATTCCAGGCTGGTCTCTGAGCTCAAGCCTTTTTTCAAAGTATTCCGCCCGCAAAAGAGAGTTGTCATCCTCACAGGTTAACCTGTATTCCTGACCGTATTCTCTTCCGCATTTCAGACATTTTAATATAAATCTTCCCATTGCTATCAAAGAAAATTGGGCTTCTTTTGCTAAATATATGTTCCTGAAACCCGATCATAATTTCCCATGTGTGTCATTGCTTTTAATAAATAGTCCAATCTGGACACTGAGTTGTAAAAAATGGAAGAAGACCCTGGTAAATAGACTAAAGGGATAAATTAGATAATGCAATTAGATGACGCTATTAGATGGCGAGAAGTGGGTGCAGAAGAACATGCAGGACAGTAGTTAATAAAGTCGTTGAAAATTTGGAAAGCCGCTGAAAGTTTGTGATCAAACTCTTCAGCTATAAAAAAGATATGGTGTGGCTTTGGCACGTTCGATATTTTGCCTGGTCTTGTCAGGGTAAACAAGGGTAAGTACATCAGGCTGCATCCCTAACATTCTGGAGTCGTGCAGATAATATTCATCATTTTGCCTGGAAATATCCTTTATGTGGATTACGGCACTGGTTCTCCCTATCTTCTGGATCTCTATGTTGTCAAAATCAAAAAAGATCTCCTCTATTTTAGGCTCAAGATGCTTACTCCCGAACAGGAACATGTAAACCTGGGCGAAGGGACTGAGGTTATATTGTATCTGGACATCAGCATCCATCTTATTAAATTCGATCACCATGCTGTCAATATGGATATATTTCCCTTCCCTGAACTGCTCCGTATTAACTCCTGGCGATACTTTTGCAGCCATTAAAGCAGCCGAGATGATCAGGGCGATTGTAATTATAGCTTTTATTTTCATGTGTCTAATGCTGTATAGGTATTCTTTTCTAATATATTTATTTCCTGCAAAGATTTGCTCCCTTCAGGAAAAAATCCGGTTGATCTGCCGTATGTCCGGTCAATTTTTTATCTGAATATATAATAATCATCTCTCTCATTCTTACATCTTCTTTGTTTTTCCCGGATATGGTCTTATCCGAAAATCTTTTCTTTTCTATCTCCCCGGCACAACCAATAGGTTTTTTCTTTTCGATCCCAATTTCTGCAATAATATTAAATAGTGCAAGAATAAAGCTATTCCATCCTTCAGACTACTGAAATACAGAGAGGCCAAAAAATGAGCAAAAATATTAATTTCGTCTGCCCTAAATGCGGGAACACCACTTATGATCTCGGCGAGATCCGTACAACCGGCGGCTTCATCAGCAAAGTCCTCGACATCCAGAACAAAAAATTCACTCATGTCACCTGCAAACGCTGCAAATACACCGAATTATATCAGGCCGACAGCAGCATGCTCGGGAACATCTTCGACCTTTTCACGTAAAATCTGAGAATCAGGGAATTTTCTGCGGAATCTTTTCCGCTACCTTTTTTTAATTTGTTTGAAGGCTAATTAGCCGGGGCTGGGCAGTAGCTGTCTTTAACGGAGATTTTTCACGCTCGACGAAGGAGAGCGGCCTTCCCATGAAAATGAAATAAAAGAAGCATCAGTTTCAACGTCTTTAGCGTTTCCAGCCAGTTATGTGATTTTTCCAGCCCGATTTTTCTTTGTACTGATATAGATTTATTCTGCAGGAATCAGGATACAACAGCACTTTTTCTTCATTTCGTCGAGAGTAAGCTCTTTCAAATCCTGAATGTGTTTGTGCATGAGAGGCGAGAATGTCTTTATTGTTGCTTTGTTTTCCTCGCGATTGAGTATTTCTCTGAGCTCTTCCTTGTTTTTGCAGTTTTCTATAGTCTCAAGCAATTGAATGAATCTTCTTCCTTCATTTTCTGAACTGCTGAGAATTTCATTTTCCTCAAAGATGTGGACAATTTTTGTTTTTAACGGGACCTGCCCCAATTGTGTATCTCTTGCAGAACTGAAACCTGTATTTATTGACGTCATCAGGATAAACTGCTCCATTACTTTGTCAACGGGTGTTATAATCCCCTCGTCCTGTCTTTTATAGGAGTATTTGTCAAGTGTTGAAACAATCCCTGTAGAACCTCCAAGAATTTTTTTATCATCTCCAAGGGTGAAAATTCCGTTTGCCATTACGTATGCTTTGTTGCCAGAGCATAGAGGGTTGTTAAGGTCTCCTTTTGCCGTTTCATAGAACCTTTCTGGCTTCGGGTTTGTCTGCGGTACAAGCATTATATCGCAGGCGGGGATCAAGCGCTGCCTCAGATCGGAATTCAGATACTCATAGCAGATCATGACCCCGACATTGAGGTTGTCCCGAAGCCTGAAGATGTGGTTCACCTTGCCAGCTTTCATGCCTTCATCGAAATAGAGTTCCCTTTCTTCCTTGGCTCCCAGCAGTTTCTCATTATGTACAATCTTTGAAGATTGAATGACAACAGGAGAGATATTCTTCCTTAAATCCCCCTCCTCAAATTCCCGGCAGAACTGTTTTCCATACTCTCCAAGCTTCCCTTCAGTTACATAATGGCTGCCTGCAACCACAATAATCCCGTTTTCATCCGCATATTCCTGAATTTCTCCCAGGTAATCAAAAGGAATAGAAAACTCCGGGAAAACCACAATATCCTCTTCACCCTTCACAGCATCCAGAACTGCCATAACTTTCCGATGATAGGCGTCATCAACCGTGAGTTTCACAACAGAGTTTTCGCCGTAAACATGATACTTCAACTGGACAGCCGCAATTTGCAAATCCCGATCAACGCAAACGCCATTGCAGCAGTCATACTGGAATATTCTGGTTTTGTTGTCTCTTCCAACACTTTCAAAATAGTCACTTGACCTTATAACCGGCTTCTTCTGTCCCAGAGTTGTGAAATAGATTTCATCCTCACCCTGTGGGAAGTAGCCAATCTTTAGGTAATCGATTTCTAGCAGGTTGTTTTTTACTTCTTCAGGAGTCAAAGTTCTATTCAGGAGAGTTTTATCTCCAACTTTGATAGTAAGTTTCCCTTTCACTTTCTCAGGGTCATCAAATATGACCTTCAGCTTCCAGTTTTCGTAAATTAAGTTTGGGCTGAAAGGCTCTTCAAAATAATCCTTTATCTTCGCATTAACATGCCCGAAGAAATTTTCCAGCGCCTTGTACTCTATTGCACTGACCCTGTCATCAAGTTCCTTCAGTAGCTCTTTGCGCGTCATTTTGTCTTTTTCTTCAAAAATCTGCGGGATATTCTCAAAAGAAACCCTTATACTTGGGTTAACATCCTCGGGGAGATTTTCAACAACCTTCTGAATCAGTTCTTTCAGTTTCGGAACATCCACTTCTTCAAGTTCCTCAATACCTTCCAGAATCTTAAGCAGTCCGGTATATACGCAGAAGCACACATTTGCTTTGTCATAGGTCTCTTTTGCGCTCTTGAACTGCTCCACAGCCTGCCTGAGAAGTTCTAGTTCAGGTTGTCTGGAAGCAAGCGCTTCATTTACAAGTTTTCTTCCCCGAAGATAGCAGGCGGCAGAAGAACACAATTTTAAAACCGTTTCATCATCTTCTATTTCCTCCAGCTTTTCAACCGCCTGAAGGGCTTTTTCATATTCTTTCGCCCTCTTCTCGAAATTACCTTCAAGACTCACATTCTTCATCAAAAAATCGATATATGCACTCAGCCCTGCTTCAGTAACCAGCTTTCTTTCGTGCTTTAGTTCATATTTGATAAAAAATTCCTGATGTTCTTTGCATATTTGAAATGCTTCTCTCAGGTAATTCATCTGATTAAAGGGGTTCGTTTCCTTATCCGCCTGTTCTGAATTCAGTTGGATAAGCCTGATTATTGACTCTGACTTTCTACCTATGGTCAGGTACTGCATAGGTTCAGTATAGATTTCGAGTGCCTTTTCGTATTTTGCTTTCGCGTCTTCGATGCGCCCCATATTTTTAAGCAAGTTTCCTAGATTGTTGAGTGTCCCTCCTACGTATGATTGGTATGCTACGTTTTCGGGGTCATTTTGTAGTAGTTTTTCGTAAATTTCTAGGGCTTTTTCGTATTTTGCTTTCGCATCTTCGATGCGACCCATATCAGAAAGCAAGGAAGCTAGATTGTTGAGAGTCATTGCTACAGATGATTGGTACGTTACATTTTCGTTGTCGGTTTCAAGTAGTTTTTGAGAGATTAAGAGGTGTAGCTCATAGCAATTTTTTGCTTGAAGAAAACGTCCCATTTTATAGAAACGGTTTCCAATCTTGAAAATTTCGTCAAGGTTCATCTGAAGACTTGACTGGTAAGGCTTGTTATCAGGATCTTTTGAGAGGAGTTCTTCAGTAGTTTTTAGGGCAAGAGAATGGATCTCCAGGGCTTCTTCATATGCCCCTATTGTCTGCATTATAAGTCCTTTTAAGGTCTGAACATTGAGTGAAATGTCGTTTGTTTTCGCCCTCTTTGCGGCTTCTTCTGTCTTTTCAAGCTCTTTTAATGCTTCCTCATGTTTGCCTTTTTGCATTAGGGATAAGACCTTTTGAAAATGTCTTTCCGCTAAATCTCTCAAACTCCCGGACATGATAACAAAATGAATTAATGGTGGCTTAAAGATTGTGTTTTTTTACGCTGCAATCGTAACAAAAAGTGTGAACGAGAGCAGGGTAAATAATGAAGAGGCTTTTAGATGTGTGTGCGCGTCGTGGAATGTTGGGATTATCGAGTCTCACGCGGGCGAAATATAAAAAAACAGTTATTCATCTCTTTTAGCACAGGAAAAAGCCGCGCCGTAGGCGCGTGGACAAATTCGGGCACAGACAGCTATTCAGGTTGCGTGGTTCTAGATCTCAGAGTGCTTTGAGCCTTTTCCGGGTGAGGCTGATTTCTTCCCTGAGCTTTTCATTTCCAGGGTCTTTTTTGCTCAGTTTTTTCAGGATCTCAAGCGCTTTTTCGAAGTTCTCTTTTGCCTCTGCTTTTTGCCCTTTTTCTGAAAAAAGGGTTCCGAGGTTGTTGAGGGTCATTGCTGTATCTGAGAGGTATTCCGGGTTTTTCGGGAAATTTTTGAGGAGGAGAGCATAGGTTTTGAGAGCTTCTTCGTATTTTTCTTTTGCTTCTTCCAAATTGCCCATTATGAAAAGCAGTTCTCCGATATTGTTCTGAGTGTTTCCGGTGTACATCCGGTAGAATTCGTGTTCGGGATGGAAATCAAGTTGTTGCCGGGAGATTTCAAGGCCAATTTCATAGCACTGCTGGGAGGAGGGGAAGTCGCCGGCTCTCTGGAATATGTTGCCGAGGTTTCCAAGGTTATTGAGGTTCATGTGGAGGGTATCAATGTAGAGTTTGTTTTCCGGTTCTTCTGCGAGGAGTTTTACGCTGGTTGTTAAGGAGAAGGTGTAGGTCTCCTTTGCTTCTTCAAGCCTGCCCAGGGACTGAAGCAGCTGTCCTCTTACTTTTAAAGTGTGGAATAGGATAGCTCCGTCTTTTACTTCATGTGCGGCTTTTTCGGCTTTCCGGAGGGACTCGAGGGCTTCTTCGGACTTTCCTTTCTGCATCAAGTCCAGGGTTTCATTAAAATATGTTACTGCTTCCTCTCTTAATTTTGCGGGCATCTCGGGCGATTCGGGCATATTAAAAAAAAGGCTTTTAATGTTTTATAGATTCTGTTTTAGTATGATTCTGTTTTAGTATGGATTCTGTTGTAGTATGGATTCTGTTGTAGCATGGATTCTGTTGTGGCATGGATTCTGTTGTAGCATGGATTCTGTTGTAGCATAGATCATACTGTAGGCTGTGTTTTTCCTCCACATCCCTGCCTTTTTCCCAACTCCTTTATATATTATTAAAAGCTTAATTATAGATGTTCGAAGTTCCATATCTTTCTTTAACCCACGTTTTCTGGATATTTTGCTGCTTATCGACATTAGAAAAGGATCTTTGCAGGTAGGGGGGTCAGTATGGACAGGGAAGAAGAGAACAAAAAAAGGAATAAGAGTTCAGAGAGGGGTAGGAGCAAAGCTGCTGGAAAAAGCAAATATGAACAACTGTTCATAATACTCGTTGGTATCTTCCTTGCAGCTGTCTTTTTCTATACCTTTTACATAGGCCAGCCTTTCTGGGGTATAGTTATCGATATCCTGGTCCTGAGGCTTTACTTCCTCATGAAACAGGAAAGGAGTTACTTCCGGGAGTGCGACCTGAACGAAGAGGCAGCCGGAACTCCGCATGACCCCCGGATGAAGCGAAAGGTCAGGCTGGTAAATGTCCTTGTCACTTTATTTGTGCTCGGGATTGTTGTTTACTCATATTTCACTTTGCAGTTTATCTGGGGGATTGTAGTTGGACTGATGATCCTGCTATACGTCCACATGCTGCTGTTTTCAGAGAAAAACCTCTAAGAAATACCTGTAAGAAAAACCCTTAAAACCTGTAACAGTACTATCAAATCCCTTTCAGCTTTAAAATCTCTTTCAGCTTTTCAGTCCCTTTCAGCCTTTAAATCCCTTTCAGCCTTTCCTTTGTCAGGTTGATGGCTTCTTTTATTTTTTCGTTTTCAGACTGCTGGGCTAACAGATTTTCCTGCATTTCAAGGGCTTTTTCAAGGTTCTGTTTTGCAGTTTCGATTTCTTCGGGTCCCTGCTGGATGAGGCAACTTCCTAACTGGCTGAGCGCAACTGAGAGTTCTGCCTGATACCCAAGGTTTCCGGGATTTTCTTTATATAGGTGTTCGTAGGTTTCGATTGCTTCTTTAAGGATTTCACAGGCTGTGTCCAGGGAACCGGACTCTGTGAGAAGAGCGCCGTAGTTATTCAGGTTTTCTCCGGCATAAGAGCGGAAAACAGCATTTTCAGGGTTCTTTGTTATGAGGTCCGAATAGATTTTTCGGGCGCAGGAATAGGATTCAGCAGCCCTGTCTCTTTCTCCTTTCTTTCTAAGGAGGTTTCCCGTATTGCTCAGGGTTGTGCCCATGTAATGCTGGTAATCGGCATTTTCCGGGTTGGTTTTCAGGAGTTCGGAACCTACTTCAAGGGACCTTTCATACGTTTCAAGAGCCTGGTCATACTCTTTTGCCGAGTAGAGGATACCTCCGCGAGTAAAGAGAATATAATAAAGGGCATCTGTGGATTTCGCTTGCCTTGCAGACTTTTCGGCTTTATCCAGGGTTTCGAGGGCTTTATCCAGTTTGCCTTTCTTTATCTGGGTTACAGCACTGTGAATCTGTTTCAGGAGGAGTAGATTTTTTACCTTGCTTCTGGACATAAGATCAAAATCCCCTTTGTTTTTTTAAATAGCTGTCGATATCGGTTTGCAGGCACTGGATGACTCTCTTAGCACAAAGTTCATGTAAGGACAACGTTTAATTATATATAGGGGATCTAGCATAGATATGTAAAAATATCTTAATTATATATAAGAGATCTAGCATAGATATGTAAAAATATCTTAATTATATATAGGGGATCTAGCATAGATATGTAAAAATATCTTCAAATTCTCTTGTAGATTAATTTGGTAATTTATTTTCTGATCAAGTTTTCGACTAAAATGTCCAGCCAGCAAATGGTATATAATAAAAGGTTTCTATATAGTATTATAGTATATATCTGGCAGGTTAATTTTATATACCGCAAGTTTATATAATTAGCCGAAGTATGGATGGGGTTACAGTAACTTCAGGAATCTGTTATTGTGGCAACCGTTTTTGCCTATTATTCTACCATTAAGTTTGTTATTTTTTAAAAAGCGTCAAGTATATAATCTCGATCAGATAACGTCTATCAAATAACGTTCTAATATGTGAGCTAACCATGGAGTATAATAATAATCAGAACATAGACGGGTCTTCGGAGAATATGATCAGACAAATCCCTGAAGTGGGTGAGTTTGTTCCACAAGTAGATACGTCTGCGGCCGATCCGAAGAAGGATGAGCCTACTCAGGTTACGGTCGAGTCTGAGTTACATGAAGAAATAGACGAAGATGACATCGGCTTCAAGTTTGAAGACACTTCGAACATAGAGGTCCCAAAACTCCTTATTGACCAGGTCTTGGGACAGGAACATGCAGTAGAAGTAGTTAGGAAAGCCGCCAGCCAGAGACGGCACATCATGATGATCGGGACTCCGGGAACAGGAAAGTCCCTGCTTGCAAAGGCAATGGCAGAACTTCTTCCTAAAGAAGAGCTCAAAGATATCCTTGTGTATCCTAACCTGGAGGATCTTAACAACCCCAAGATAAGGGAGGTTCCCGCCGGGAAGGGCAGAGAAATTGTCATGGCTCACAAGATGGAGGCAAGAAAGAAAGCCCAGGCTCGGAACATGCTCATGATGCTCTTTGTTTTGGGTATTATCATCTATTCTTACTTCGTCGCCCAGCTGCTCTGGGGTATCATTGCAGGCATTATGATTCTAATGTTAACCCGCCAGTTCCTTCCTAAAGAGGAAATGATGATTCCGAAAATGGCGGTTTCAAATTATGATAAGGAGCAGGCACCTTACATCGACGCAACCGGAGCCCACGCAGGAGCTCTGCTTGGAGATGTAAGGCACGACCCGTTCCAGTCCGGAGGGCTTGAAACCCCTGCACACGACAGGGTAGAAGCCGGAGATATCCACAAAGCCCACAAAGGGGTGCTTTTCATTGATGAAATCAATACTCTCAGGCTTGAATCCCAGCAGAGCCTCCTGACTGCGCTTCAGGAAAAGGAATACCCGATTACCGGGCAGTCCGAAAGGAGTTCTGGAGCTCTTGTTAAGACCGAGCCTGTACCCTGCGACTTCATTATGGTTTCTGCAGGGAACCTGGATGCAGTACAGAAAATGCACCCAGCGCTCAGGTCAAGGATAAAAGGCTACGGGTACGAGGTCTACATGAGAGATTCCATGGAAGACAGTCCCGAAAACCGGAAGAAACTTGTTCGCTTCGTTGCCCAGGAAGTCGTCAGGGACGGGCACATTCCTCACTTTGACGAAGGTGCGGTAGAAGATATTATAAGAGAAGCCAGAAGGCGTGCAGGCAGGAAAGGCCACCTTACTCTGAAGCTCCGTGACCTCGGCGGGCTTGTGCGTGTTGCAGGAGACATTGCCCACTCTGAAGGGGCTCCAATCACAACTTCCGAGCATGTGATTGCGGCAAAGAGGATCGCAAGGTCCATCGAACAGCAGCTTGCAGACAGCTACCTCGATCAGCGCAAGGAATACGAGTCTTTCATGAGGAAAGGTTCTGCTATAGGTAGAGTCAACGGGCTTGCGGTTATGGGTGGAGATTCAGGAATTGTACTCCCCATTGTATCCGAAGTCACCCCTGCTCTTTCCGGGGGCGAAGGGCGAATTATTGCAACAGGCAAGCTCAAGACCATCGCAAAGGAAGCAGTGCTGAATGTATCTGCCGTGATCAAGAACATGACCGGAACAGACGTTTCCCGGCACGATGTCCACATCCAGTTCGTAGGGACATATGAAGGCGTGGAAGGGGACAGTGCATCGGTTTCCATAGCAACTGCCGTAATCTCTGCTATTGAAAAGATCCCTGTGGACCAGACTGTCGCAATGACGGGTTCTCTTTCTGTCAGGGGAGATGTCCTGCCTGTTGGCGGGGTCACCTACAAGATTGAAGCTGCAGCCCGGGCCGGCATGAAGAAAGTTATTATCCCAAAAGCCAATGAGGCAGACGTTCTTATTGAAAAGGCATACAGGGATAAGATTCAGATCATTCCTGTTTCCACTATTGCGGAAGTAATGGAACACAGCCTTGTGGGACCGAGAAAGAATTCAATTATCGAAAAACTCAAAAATATTACAAAACTAAGTTTTGATATTCCGGAAGTAACTCCAGCTTCCGTACAGTCCCTGAATCTCTTCGGGTGCAGGAACTAATTGTCAATTACCCCTGAGCTAAAGCCTCAGGGGCTTTTCTAACAAGTTCTGGTTGACCAGATCACCGATTGGAGTTAAGAATATCGGTAAACGATAGGAAAGAATACATAGTTACCCTTGAATGTCGCCTCAGTTTAAGGCTCTAAGGATGCCGGTTAAACAGTCCTGAGAGGTAGGGACAGTGCTTGCATCGTTAAGCCTTTCCATATCAGATCGAGAGGAGGACGGATTCCGGAATTGACTGGTTCCAGCTACGCTGTAATACTCCAACTTCACGAAGTTGAAGACCTTCCAGCTTTGCTGCAACACTCCAACTTCACGAAGTTGAAGACCTTCCAGCTACGCTGTAACACTCCAACTTCACGAAGTTGAAGACCTTCCAGCTACGCTGTAACACTCCAACTTCACGAAGTTGGAGTCCACAATTCGGATACACATTATCCCTACGTATGTAGGTGGAGGGTGATTTATTCGCCCTCATTATATTAATAAAAAACTAATTCAACAGAGCAGGATGTGGAAGTTTACGCATTCCTCCCCTGAGCTAAACTCAGGGGTTTCCTGCTGAGGGTTTATGAAAAGCATTATGCAGGACATAAAATTTTATGACTGCAGGGTGATAGAAGGCAGTTCCACTTCTATCGTCCTGGATAACGGAAAGATTGAAGAAATATCCAGAAACTTTACAAGGGGGGCCGGAATAAGGGCTCTCTGCGGAGGTTCCTGGGGCTATACGGCTGTTGAAGGAGATATTGACCTTAAACTAGGGGTCGATGCTGCCTCAAAACTTGCTTTTTCTATGAATGCGAGCACTCCTAAAGAAGAAGTAGAACTTGCAGCTGTAAATTCTCCTGATGTAAAGGACCTTCCTGAAATCAGGATCGACCCGAGAGACATTGCAATTGAGGAAAAGGTAGACCTTTTGAAGAGTATGGAAGAGCATGCAAAAATTGCAGGCGTCAACAGTACACAGGTAATGTATCTCGAGTCCGAATTTAAAGTTCAGTACAGAAGTTCCGAATGTCTGGAATGTGAATATGAACTTTTGAATGTCGGTTTTGCGGTCTCTGCCGTTGCTTCGGAAAACGGCGTATACCAGGCAGGTAGAGAAAGCCGTTTTGGATACGGTTATGAGCTTTTTGAGAACGAAAACGTCCTCGAGCTTGCCGGAAATGCAGGAAAGACCGCAATTGAGCTCTTGAAGGCTAAAACCCCTAAAGGCGGAGAAATGCCTGTAGTGCTTGACCAGGAACTGGCAGGAGTATTTGCCCATGAAGCTGTAGGGCATGCTTCGGAAGCCGACCTTGTGCTTGAAGGGGATTCAATTCTTGAAAACAGGATAGGAGAACAGATTGCATCTCCGCTTATTACGATCATCGATGACCCTACTCTGCATGAATTCGGGTATTATCCCTTTGATGCCGAAGGTTCCGAATCAAAAAGGACCGAAATAATCAGGGACGGGGTTTTCAATTCCTATCTCCACTCCCGGGAAACCGCAGCCAAACTCGGGGGAACTCCCGGAAACTGCAGGGCTCAGGGCTATTCCATGCCTGTTGTCAGGATGAGCAATACCTTCATTGACAACGGTGACTCTAAATTTGAAGAGATGCTGGAAGAAGTAAAGAACGGTATGTACCTTGTAGGGTCAAGAGGCGGACAGGTAAACACCGGAGAAGGCATATTCCAGTTCAATGCCGAAAAAGGGTACCTTATAAAGAACGGAGAACTTTCCGGACTCTTAAGGGATGTCTCCCTCTCAGGGAATACTCTTGAGATCCTGAACCATGTAACCCATGTGGGAAATGACCTGAAAATGACTGCCGGAAGATGTGGAAAAGCCGGACAGCTTGTACCTGTGTCTGATGGTTCTCCTCATATTTCAATCTCAAAAGCCCTTATAGGAGGTGCCTGAAAGTGTACGAGCTTGCAAGAAAAGCCCTGAAACTGGCAGAGGAAGCAGGGGCTGAAGAAGCTGAAATTTATTACGCCGCAAACCATTCAACAGGCGTCAATTTCAAAAAAGATGCACTTGAAAACGCTAAAGACCGTTTCTCGGAAGGTCTGGGAATCCGTGCCATTGTAAATGGCGCAGTGGGTTTTGCCAGCACCAACTTTGCAGGAGAACTCGAGAATGCCGTAAAGATTGCGGTTGCAGAAGCCAGGGTTCGAGAAAATGATCCTGACTGGGTAGCCCTCCCCTCCAACGGAAAATACCCTCAGGTTTCAGGCATTTTCGATAAAAAGGTTGAGGCTCTTGAACTTGAAGAATGCATTGGCTATGCCGTAGAACTCGTTGAAGGGACAAAAGAGGTGCCAGGTACGCTCCCGACTTCAGGCGGCTTTACCCGCTCAAATAGCAGGCGGCTTATCCTGAACACAAATGGGATCGAAATTGAAGAAGAATCCACAGGAGTTTCCGGTTTCGTCGATGTGATAACCGTAAATGGGGACACCTCTACAGCTTATGATTTTGCTGTTTCCCGTTCCCTTGATATTGATTTCTTTGCTCTCGGGAAAAATGCTTCCGAACTTGCCCTGAAATCCAGGGGAGGAATAAAAATAGAGCAGCAGAAAACCGATGTTATCTTTCATCCATTTGCCTTTTCGGACATCCTCGAAGAAGCCCTTGCTCCTTCAATTGATGCGGACAATGTGCAGAAAGGAAGGTCAGGCCTGATAGATAAAATCGGGGAAGAAATAGCTGTCCCTGAACTGTGCATTTATGATGACGGGCTGGTTGAAGCAGGCATAGATACCTCGGCTTCGGACGATGAAGGTGTCCCTTCACAGCATACCACAGTTCTTGAAAACGGCGTGCTTGAAACCTATCTCTATGACAGCTATACCGCAGGAAAAGCCGGTGTGAAAAGCACAGGAAACGGCTCAAGGTCCTCCTATACAAGCTCTCCTTCAGTAGGGCTCAGGAACTTCGTTATCGACTACCCTCAGGAAGATATTATTGCAAATACTACCTCGGGAGTTTTCGTAAACACGATTATCGGTGCCCATACTGCAAACTCAATCTCCGGAGATTTTTCTGTAGAAGCCAGGAATGCCTTCACAATCAAGGACGGAGCCCTGGATAAGCCTGTAAAATCCCTCCTGATTTCGGGCAACGCCTTCGAACTCCTGAAGAACATCACAGGGGCAGGCTTTGACGTCAGGAAAGTCGGAGGCATAATCACGCCTTCAATCCGGGTTTCCGGCATGAGTGTAATAGGATAAGAGATAAGTGTAATAGGATAAGAGTTAATATCTGAAATCACTGCTAAGTTTTTTGACCTCAAAGGCTCTGTTGTTAAGAACTTTCCCTCGGAGTAAGCTCCTGAGGTCAACTTTTTTTTTTGAAAATTTGATTCGTATTCTTTTGATTCGTATTCTATGTATTCTGGTCAATTTCTGGTTAATTTCTGGTTAATTTCTGGTCAATTTCTGGTTAATTTCTGGTTAATTTCTGGTCAATTTCTGGTTAATTTCTGGTTAATTTCTGGTTAATTTCTGGTTAATTTCTGGTCAACTTTTTTCCATTTGTTTCAATTGCCTGGGTTCTATAGAGAATTTCTAGAAAACGCCTTTTCATTACTCGTGAAATATCTAGCCTGAACCCGGAAGCCATTTTTGAATCCAAAATAAATATAGTACCTTCGCCAGCTTTTCAGGCGGCTCGTCGAAAAAAGAGAACGATTTAAAAAAGATTTGAGTAAAAATGAAAAGGGCATTTTTCACATGTAACAGGCAGGAAGCCCTGTTGCTTTAGCGCAGGGAGGAATGCCGTCAACTTTCTGGCATTCCGTTCCACGTTTGGATTTCTCCACTCTGCTTTGGAAACGAATTTCCATAGCAGGTAACACGGTTTTGGAAAACCGTCTCCCCTCGCCAATGTTGGATATGCTTGTTAGGTGTAGCACACCGCCCCTACCTCTCAGGACTTTTAATGCTACACGATAGAGCTACAAACTGAGGAAGCATTCGTAGGTATCATGACATTTCCAACGTAGTCAATTAAGACTCAGGCTGGTCAACCAGGGCTTTTGCAAGCCACAATGCTTTAGCATGGGGTAGTTGACGTCTACTTTACTTTATTCCGGGACTTCCCCTCTGACCACGAGTACAGGTGTCTTTGAATGCCTCACCACGTTTTCAGCTACACTTCCGAGCAGGAACCTGTCGAGTCCGGTTTTCCCGAGTGTTCCTATCACAATCATTTCAATGCCGTTCTGTTCCGCAAATTCTACAATTTTATCTGCGGGGTGTCCTTCGAGAAGTACAGATTCCACCTCAACTCCTGTAGATTTTGCGGCATCCTCCACAAAAAGCGTAGCTGACTTTCCTTCATTCCTGAAGTGCTCCATTGCAGCCTTTTCCCAGCCAAAGTCCCTGGCAGAATGGGTCGTCGGGACTACCACATATACAGCGTAAAGTTTAGCTCCGCTGAGCCTGGAAATTTCAATCGCCGTATCAACCGCTTTTTTAGCAAGTTGTGAACCGTCGGTTGCAACCATTATTTTTTTATAAGTTCCTTCTCTCATACCAAATCCCTCTCTTTTATTCTCCTATCAATTATTCTTCTTGTAGCCTGTGATCGGCTCCAGCTTTCTGAAGCATTATCCGGTACATATCCCTTATTATCGGTGCATATGTGCATGTAAGTGTATTCCTGCTCCACATTATATGCTATACTAATATACTATTCCAATTATTATAGGTCTCTTATCCATATAATCTTTAGTGATTTATACCGTCTTTTGGTATTATAACTGAAATACAGTTTAGAAAATATTTTTTGCAGAGATTTCTTACTCTTTTTGTTTCTACCTTACACCGTTTTATTCTTAAACAGGTAGCAGGCTTCCTCTAATTATACGCTAATAATTATTTTAACTCGCCATTTCGGGAAAAAAGCTCTCAAAAATTAATCTTTTTTTCTTTATTATGGTACAAAAAGGTATCATCCATTTTATGTGCCAAAAAGATTATATATGGCATAATCATCTGGGGTTCCTGGTGAACGGGTAAAGCTCAAAATCAAAGATTATTGCTCATAATCAAATCCAACATATTTTAACCTCCTCCAAAAACCCCCGTTCACTGATTTACTCTTTTATATCTTTATCATGTGTATACAAGTAAACTTGAGTTCGATTTTATCCATTTTTCTTTCCTTTGAAGATCTCTAATACTATTTTTTATACAGTTCCACATGAAGAAGTCTTTCTCAGGAAATACTTCCCTGCTATAGGTAACCTTCACTGTCCTCTTCACTGTCCTGGAAAATTCGATTTTGAAGTCTATTACCCTGTGCTGAAATCCCAAAGTGATACCCAGGCACGGGATATAGGTATTTTGCTGTCACCACAATGCTTTGGCAAGTTGGTTAACAGGGTAAACTTCACGATCATACTCACTCTCTAAGGGCTAGAGACCGTGCCAGCGAAAACTGGAATCCGAAAGGGAAGCTCAAGTACATATTTTCACCGGACATGGGGTAGAGCCTGCTTGACTTGTGGACAATAGTCCGAAGGATGACACCGGAAGCCCGTTAAATCTTTAGATTTAGCGGGTAGTTCACGGTGCTTCAAGAAACCATACCAAGCAGTAATAACAAAACTACAAGCCTTACAATTATACTTAGTGCAGTAGAATACGCAACAATCTGGACTCCAAGGCGTGTCCCGAAAATAGCTATTTTTCTTGGGAGCTGGCTGCGGATGGCAAAAATCGGGAGCATGAACATACTGCCAAGCATAAGCACGATCATTGCCTGCATATTTGTTATCTCTCCCGAATGGATCATGGGACCGAGAAGGGAAATTCCGAGTATAGGGCTTGCAACGTAACTTGTCAGGGGGACAATTGTTTCCGGGGGGATTTTAAAAAGCTCGGCAAGGGGAAGCACACTGAAAATCTCGAAAGCGCCCTTATCCTGAAGGACGAAGATGATGGTGGTTGCTATAAGGTAAACTCCTGCAATCTTCAGAAAAATCCTGAACTCTTTCTTGAATGCACGATTAAACGCGGTCTTCAGAGACACTTTTTCCGTACTCCGGGTCTCAGGGGCTTTGCAGGAATTGCCTTTAAGAAAAAGCTTGCTTGCAACCGCAATTACCAGGATCTTGAACAATGCAGTGACTACAAATACAAGAGAGTAAAAACCTCCTACTGCAAGACCGAGTGCAGGCACCACGATAGGGATCTGGTAGGTGAAGAGTTCCCGAAAATAAGCAGGGGTTGCGTTCATCATTGAACAGAGCACGACCTCCCTGTCATTAATGCAGTTATCTTTTTTTGCCTGAAAAAGCATACTGTTTGCAGCAACAGAAGATCCTATTGCCACAACGAAGGCTGAAGCACAGGTTTCTGGCAGGTTCGTATAGGCAAAAATAGGGCTTACAAGTTTTGAGAATTTCTGCATCAGGCCGAGTTCCACAAGCACGCCGGTGCCCACAAGCCCCACAAAAATCATTACAAGTATCGGAAGCGCAAAATCCAGTACTCTGAGGAAAAGTCCTATCATCGGCAATTATTAGGTTTGGGCAGGTAAATCAATTTATCCCGGGAAGTCCGGAATTCCTGCCCTGAACGGTTTGAAAGGTATTAAGGTATTATCTACTGTGTTCAGCTTTATTCGGCTTTTTCTCCCCTTGCCACGACCACCGCCTTTCTGGAATGTCTCACCACGTTTTCGGCCACGCTTCCGAGCAGGAACCTCTGGATTCCGGTCTTTCCAAGGGTACCCATTACGATAAGGTCAATATCATTTTTTTCTGCAAACTCGACGATTTCATGCCCGGCATTTCCTTCAAGAATAACCGATTCCACCTCTACGCCTGCAGCTTTTCCTGAGTCCTGCACAAAGGCTGTAGCTTCCCCCCCTTCTTTTCTGAGTTGCTCTCCCATTGACTTTTCCCAGCCTACATCCTTTGGATGCCTTAAGGCCCCCCCTCCGGAAGTTATCACGTAAACGGCATAGAGCTTTGCCTCGCTTAGTTTTGCGACCTCAACAGCAGTATCAACCGCTTTTTTGACGAGTTCCGAACCATCGGTTGCAACCATTATCTTCCTGTAAATACTACTTTTCATACCTGACTCCCCTTTTTTCTTTTCCAGTCCCGCTCCCATGCTTTCGTTTTTCATATATTTCTGCCTGCAAGGAATGTCCTATCTGCAAATAGAGTATTCCTACAGGTGTCCCTGGCTCCAATTACTCCCATTACTCCCATTATTAATCTATATTATTTCTAGTATAAATTTACTGGTCTTCGGCTAAAGGTCGATATTCTGGTATTGGAGTTTCCAGCACGTCTAATGCTTATGTTTGGCTAATGCTTATGTTTTTTTGTGCTGCACGCTCGGGCTCAAAAAGCGCGCTTTTTCCACCGGTAGTCCGGTTTTTACTTTCAGGGTGGGGGTTCAGAACTTTCTTGTCATGAGCAATGTTTTTGCCTCTTTTTCCCTGAAAGTACCCCTCCTGCATCCAGGGCAGAGTTCCATCCAGAAATCTCCTCCGGAAGGAAGGGGAACTTTTTCGGAAATGGCTTTCCTTACCTTTTCAATTTCCTTGAGAGTTGCAAATGTGGCTCCGCACTTTCTGCAGGGCATGAGTTTGAGGGAAATAATCCTGTCCGGTAGAAGAACCCGGTTTTCACCTGCCTTTTTTTCCCCTTCCAATTTTCCTCCCAATTTTCCTTCTATATTTTCTTCTATATTGCTTTCTTCTCTTAAAAGAAACATTATTGCGTTTTCAGGACAGTTCAGGGCGCAGAGTTCACAGTTCAGGGTACAGCTTCCAGGGAACTGTATGTTCCTCATGCCTCCTTCTTCTGAAAAATGAATTATTCCCTCAGGACAAACCGATGTACAGGCCCTGCACCCTATACACTTTTTCTCATCCGCTATAATCAACCTTATTCTTTCGTTCATCTCCGTCCCTCCCTGCCAGCGGCAATCGAAGGATCAAGGATTTTTTTCATTTTCTCCACATTTCTATGCCTTATATTTTTTCCAAAACTTTCGGCTTCTGCGCAGAAAAGGGCTGCTGTAGGGCAGGTGGCTACACAGACAGGAATTTCTTTTTCCGGACAGAAATCGCAGCGTTCAATAACTCCTCCCTTCAGGACTGCAGCTCCGAAAGGACAGGCAAGGATGCATAGCCCGCATCCCGTACATTTTTCGGCATCATATTCGAGTCTGCCGTTTTCGTACCTTAGAGCTCCCCCGGGGCAGGGAGCCGTGCAGAGCGGGGTTTCGCACTGGCGACAGGAAACCGGAACCGGAGCAAGTCCTTCCACGACTTCTAAGGATATGCGTGAGGTTTTGTTTTCTCTCTGGCAGGCAAGTTCACAGGCCCTGCAGCCAATACAGCGGGAAAGGTCACAGTATACTGCGGTTGGCATTTCTCATACCCTCCTTACCCGACAGGCTGAGACTTTGAATTCGGGAATTCCGGCTTCCCTGTCAAGGGCGTCTCCTGTCAGCATGTTTGTCCCCGAAAAATGGAAAGGCATGAAAAGTACTCCCCTGCTTACCCTTTCAGTCAGCCTGGCTTTTGCCTGTGTGCTTCCACGTCGGGTTTCCAGTATAATGTTGTTTCCTTCTTCGATTTCCATGGTCTGTGCGTCCGAAGGGTTGATTTCCACAAAGAGTTCAGGTTCTTTTTCCAGCAGGAAACTGCTCCGCTTGCTCATGGAACCTCCGTTATAGTGAAGCCCGGTCCTGCCTGTTGTAAGCAAAAAAGGGTAGGCTGGATCGGGGCTCTCGGCAGGACTTCTGTATTCCACCGGAATCAGCCTGGCTAACCCATCTGGGGTGTTGAACCTTTCCGTGTGCAGGATCGGGGTCCCTGGATGCCCGGTCTCGGGACAGGGCCAGCTTACTCTGTACGCTTGCAGCAGCCTCTCTTTTGTTATGCCTCCGTACATTGGGACTACCCGGGAAATTTCGGCAAGCACCTCTCCGGCATCCCTGTATTCAAGACCCAACCCTAGCTTTTCTGCAAACCCCAAAAGGATGTCAAGGTCGGCTTTTGCTTCTCCCGGTGGGGCAATAGCCCTTGAAATCCACTGGACCCGTCGTTCGGTAGATGTAAAGCTTCCTTCTTTTTCCGCCCAGGCGGCAGCTGGCAATATCAGGTCGGCATATTCAGCTGTATCTGTCATGAAAATGTCCTGTACTACCAGAAAGTCCAGTTTTTCCAGGGCTTTTCTTACATTGAGAGAATCTGGATGCGAGTTTACCGGGTCTTCTCCGAGCAGGTAGAGGGCTTTAAGCTTTCCTGCACGAGCAGCCTCACTCATTTTCGCGGTCGTAAGGCCGGGTTTTTCCGAAAGTTTTTCAGCTGCCCAGATTTTCTTCAGCCTTGCAGCTGCTTCCTTATCCCCAACTTTTCCGTACCCCGGGAAGTATTCGGCAAGGGATCCCATATCGCAGGCTCCCTGCACATTGTTCTGTCCCCTCAGGGGAAAAATACCTGCTCCCTTTTTCCCCACCTGCCCGCAGATAAGGGCAAGATCCGAACAGGCGATAACGTTGTCAGTGCCCGATATGTGCTGGGTGATCCCCATGGAATAGAGGATTGCTGCAGCATCTGCCTTTGCATACTCCCGGGCTGCCTTAATTATGTCTCCGGCAGGAACGCCTGTGATTGCGGATGCGGCTTCAGGGGAATATTCGGACAGGATTCTTTCAAACCCTTCAAAATCCCTGGTCCTTTTCCGGATAAACTCCCTGTCCAGGAGCCCTTCGGACACTATCACATGCATCATCCCGTTTAATAGGGCAATGTCCGTGCCCGGCTTGAGCCTGAGGAACAGGTCCGAAAGCCAGGTGCTGGGGGTCCGGCGGGGATCAGCCACAATCACAAATGCTCCGCGTTCCTTTGCCCGCAGAATCCAGCGGGATATGACAGGATGGTTTTCTGCAAAATTCGACCCCACCACGAAGATGCAATCGGAGTTCTCAAGGTCTGAGAGCGGGTTTGTCATGGCTCCTGCCCCTAGGCTCTTTCCGAGTCCTGTCAGGGTCGAAGCATGGCAGAGTCTTGCACAATTATCCACATTATTTGTCCCGAGCAGCCTGGCAATTTTCTGGAACAGGTAATTTTCTTCATTGCTGCACTTGGCAGAGCCCAGAAATGCAAGGGCATCAGGACCGTATTCCTGCAGGACGGAACCCATTTTTGCCGCCGCCAGGCTCAGGGCTTCTTCCCAGCTGATTTCTTTCCAGCCGTTTTCAGTCTTCAGGAGGGGGTGCAGCAACCGGTCAGGGTGGGTCAGGACCTCCGTAGACGCATTGCCTTTGGGGCAGAGGCTCCCTTCATTTACCGGATGTCCGGGCATATAACTGAGCCCTGCAACTTTTCCCTCCTTTACCTCAAGAAAAAATCCACAGCCCAGGCTACAGTAAGGGCAGATGGTAGGATACAGGTTTTTCTCTTCCATATCTTCTGGCTCCCGGTGCTCTTAGGAAAAGGTTGGGGTTTTTCAGAGGGCTTTTCCCTGCATTCCCCTTGCCAGTTTCAGGGCAGCTTCTGTGCGTTTTACCCCCGAGAGCTTCTTGACCTCTAAAAAGACAAGGGCATTTGTGGGGCAGGCCTCCACGCAGGCGGGGATTTCCCTACCCGGACAGAGGTTGCATTTCACGGCTACTCTTGCTTCTTTCTGTCGGCCGATCACACCGTAGTTGCAGACCATAGAACAGGCCCAGCAACCTATGCAGAGGTCCGTGCTATGGGTAACCACCCTTGTGATTTCATCCTGTTTCAGGGCTTTTGTGGGGCAGACGGTTGTGCAAGGGGCATCCTCACAGTGCCTGCAGGTCATGGGAATGGCTGCATTATATTCGGGGACATATTCAACATATATCCGTTTCTGAGGTGTCGGTTTTTCCATGATGGCTGCAAAAAGGTTCTTACTTTCGGAGTGTTCAACAGCACAGGCGATTTCGCAGGAACGGCAGCCCATGCAGAGTTCCGGTCGGATCAATACTTCTTTCATACGGCTTCACCTCTCAGGGTTTAAGGCCAAGATCCCTTCTTTTTCCTTCGATATGTTTGAGCATCAGGTTTGCTGCCTTGAAGGGGTCCGGTTCAACGGCAAAAGTGGCTCCCACAACTTTGTCCAGTCCCTCTGTGAGAAGCTTTGTAACCTCGGAGCTTCCAAGCACAGGAGGGACTGTCCCGAGTACGGTATAGACCCCGGAGGCGACCACGTATACTCCTATACTCACAGCTTTTTCACTCATCCATTCAGGGGCTGCTCCGGCAGCGGGCAGGTCACTTATGTCCACTCCGAGGGCCTTTGCAACAGCTGAGGCGAGCAGCAGGATGCGGCTTATGTCCACACAGGAACCCATGTGCAGGACCGGGGGAATGCCCAGGGCCTCACAGACTCCTTTTAATCCATCCCCTGCCATGGCAGCTGCTTCCGGCATCAGAAGTCCGGCTTCGGCGCAAGCTATGGCATTGCAGCCTGTGGTTACTACCAGAACATTGTTTTTAATCAGTTCTTTCACAAGGTTGACGTGCCCGTAGTTGTGCTTTACCTTGACATTGTTGCAGCCCACGACTGCTCCGATACCCTTTACGGCTCCCCCTGTTATGGCGTTGATGAGGGGGGCAGGGGTCCCTCCGAGGGCAGCGAGGATGGCTTCGGCGCTGAAACCGACCATGCATTCCTGCTTCTCGTCCGGGATGTTGACTCTTGCAGGGTTCCTGTTAGGGTAGTTTTCGACCGCGGTCCTTACGATCTCTTTTGCGATCTCATAAGCGGTTTCTTCGTGGAACTCCATTCTCACGGTTCCTGGGAAATCGGCTTTCGGGGAGGTTGAGATGAATTTCGTGTGGTAGCAGCTAGTAAGTGTCCCGAGGGCCGGCATGATGCACTGCACGTCCACGACCATGGCCTCCACGGCTCCGGTTATGACGGCAAGTTCCTGCTGGAGGAAGTTTCCTGCTGTGGGAATCCCATGGCGCATGAGGGTCTCGTTTCCGGTGCAGCACATGCCTACAATGTTAATTCCTTTTGCTCCTTTTTCCTTTGCAAGCTTCAGAATTTCGGGGTCATCGGAAGCTTCCAGAATCATTTCCGAGAGGATGGATTCGTGTCCGTGCATTACAAGGTTAACCTTGTCTTCGGCAAGCACCCCGAGGTTTACGGTGGATTTGATCGGAGTCGGGGTCCCGAAAAGCACGTCCTGGACGTCCGTTGCGATCATGGATCCGCCCCAGCCGTCCGAAAGGCTGGTCCTGAGCCCGTGCAGGAGGATATGGGTCGGGTCGTTGTCCACGCCGATATGGGTCCTGTGCATGCATTCCACTATTTCCCGGTCAACGCCTCTCGGGTCAATCCCGACTTTCGTCCAGAGCTTAACTCTTTCTACGGGAGCCCGGCGGGTAAACTGGATCGGTCCTTCCTGCTTTCCGAACTCGGCAATAAGGGCGTCTGCCAGTTCGGCTGCTATTTCTTCCTTGCTTCTTTCTTCAACCTGAATTCCGTATTCGGCTGCAAGGGCTGTCAGTTTTGCCTCGTCCTTTATGCTGTAACTTCCGGCTTCTCCGACGGTCATTTTCTTGAAGGTCAGTACGGCATCCCGTGCGTGGTCGGAGTGAGCTGCTGCCCCTGCGGCAATCATCCTTAGGAGGTTTCTAGCGACAATGATGTCTGCCGTTGCCCCACATATTCCCTTATCCGCCCCTTCTCCAAAGGGGTCTATCCTGCAGGGGCCCATATTGCAGTTCCGGCAGCAGATTCCAAGCTGCCCGAAACTACACTGAGGCAGTTGTTTCTCATAGCGGTCCCACGCTGTTTCTATCCCTTCATTTTCGGCTTTCCGTAGCATGGTACTGCTGGCAGGGTCTATGCTTCTCTCATATGCTTTAGATTTCATTTCATATCCCACACTTTTTTCTTTAAGTTCTTGGATTTTTTCATAGAGTTTCGGTTCCCAGGTTGAAAAGTTGAGTTCTAAGAACCATTGTACTGAAAAAAATAGAATCAGTTTTCTCTTTTATTTTGGATATTCTATTCTAAACCTAAAACTTTTAAAGTAAAATATTTAAATCCATAAATGTTATTTTTTATAAACTTTCCGAAAAAATAGTTCCTGTTAATATATTTTTTAAGTTGTTTAAAGTTGTTTTTTCTGGAGATAATGGATGAAAACTCAAATCATAAATAATTTGTAAGTACACAGGCAAAAGTAAAGCTCAGGATAAGATAAAATACGATTATAAGGGACACCCTGGAAAATGTAAAATCTGATAAATAAGGGATACCGGAAATAAATCCAATCAAAGGATTTAGGAATCCGGGGATAAAATAAAATCCAATGAAGGGATATGAGGGACAGAATCAAATCATGGGATAAGAATTACCCGGGACAAAATAAAATCAAGGATCCGGAATCAGAGAATAAGATAAATACCCTGAGTGAACAATACGAGGGTTAAAGGTAAGATTAAAGGTAAATATTGTGTAAGGTACACATCTTAAAGGAAAAAGAAGTAAAGGACAAAGAAGTAAAGGACAAAGAAGTAAAGGACAAAGAAGTCAACTGGAATCAGGAAAAATTATAATTATCCCTGCGAAATGTAAAATTTTGTCTTCCCTATCGCAAAAGTGGCTTTGATGGTGAATTTTTGTGAAAAAAGATCTTATGGATATTCTGGCTTGCCCTATATGTAAGGGCGACCTGATTTTGAACGTTGTTGAAGAAAATGAAGAAGAGGTCATATCCGGAACTCTCTACTGCCCTGTTTGTAAAGAGCATTATCCCATAGATGAGGGAATTCCGAATTTGCTTCCTCCAGACCTCAGGAACTGATGTGAGGGTTTAACTTGGAGCAGATATTCCAGAATGTTATCATTAACCGGCAGGAAATAAACTCTATTGAGTTTGAAAAAGAGAGCATTGAGATTGCTCTTTATCCAGGTGGAGAGCAGACTTTCGAAATCCTGGTTACAAATTACGGGTCTCCAACCCACATTCACCTTTCCGTGAGTGAAGAACTAAAAGGCCAGATCACTTTTTTGCGGGATAATCCCTATGTTCTCCAGAAGGAATACGTTTCTGCAGTTGCAAGAATCCCACAGGAAGGCAGGATGCTTACAAAGGGTCAGATCTTTATCACTGCAGGTTACGGCTCAAAAAAGAAAGGTTTTCCAGTCCAGCTTGGAAAGGTGGAGGCAAAGCCGCAGGAGCCTTCAAAGGACGAGCCTGCAAAATGGAGAGAAGACACGGAAGAGTTTAAGCCCTCAAGGCCTTCAATAGCAGAGCCTGTAAAAAAAGCTTCTCGCCCAAGGACAGGAAGCGGATTTGGTGGGATTTCATCATCCGTCCTGAAAAATTTTAAGGGAGGGGTTTCATCCACTTCGGGAAAAAGAGCCCGAAAAGGTATGGGGCAGAACGAAAGGCTCCCTCTTGCCCTGGCTTTTGGAGGTTTTTTACTGCTTGTATTCTTCTTCTTCCTTTACTTCATTCTGCCAGCTGGACTCCAGTTCAGTGTCAGCTTTACTCAGGCCCTCTTATTCTCAATCCTGTTTGTGACCTGTACAACCTACATCCTGCTAAAAATTATGGAAGAAGGCTGAGCAATTCCGGAAAACCGGTCTCATACCTAATTTTGCAGTCCGGATGAAATATATTCCCGGCTAAAATGAGACTTTCAGGAAAATAATATTTTCAGCTAACTGAGATCTCAGATAAGCGAGCTTATCTGAATTTCCTTCTTTTTTTAATTAGGGATCAAGCTTTCTAAGTTCTTTTTTAGTTTTTTTTGTAAGCTTGCTCTGGTTTTCGTTTGCCGCAAGTTTACTTTGTTTTTCGTTTGCTATTTGAGATTTTCCGTTCTGGAATTAGAGAGTAATTTTTATATCATGAAGATATTGGTATTGTGTTCGTACGCAAGAATTGACGTAAAAAATTTGTATGTTTTATTCATCTGATTGCTTTTTAGTCTAAAGTTCACAGGAATCTTTTGATCTAAAACCTTTTATTGGAAAAATTATCGAGGAAGCTTACCCATGAAATATATCGTAGTTACCGGTGGGGTGATGAGCGGGCTTGGGAAGGGTATCACCATCGCGTCCATCGGCAGAAACCTTAAAAATAAAGGTTATAAAGTTACGGCTATCAAGATTGACCCTTACATCAATATTGATGCAGGTACCATGAGCCCCTACCAGCACGGGGAAGTTTTTGTGCTCAGGGACGGAGGCGAAGTTGACCTGGATCTCGGAAACTATGAGAGGTTCCTTGACACGGAACTTACCAGAGATCACAATCTCACCACAGGCAAGGTTTACCAGGAAGTAATCGCCAAGGAGAGAAGAGGAGACTACCTCGGAAAGACCGTCCAGATCATTCCCCACATTACAAACGAGATCAAGAATAGAATAAGAAAGGTTGCAGCCAGGAGCGGGGCTGATATTTGCCTTATTGAGATCGGAGGGACTGTCGGAGACATTGAGAGCATGCCTTTTCTTGAGGCTGTCCGCCAGATGCACAGGGAAGAACCTTCCGAAAATATTGTATTTATTCATGTTACCCTTGTCATGGAAGACCTTCAGGGCGAACAGAAAACCAAGCCTTCCCAGCATTCGGTGAAGGAACTCCGAGCTCTTGGTTTGAGCCCCGAAGTAATCGTTGCAAGGTCAAAGATTCCTCTTCAGGAAAGCGCCAAGGAAAAGATTGCCCTTTTCTGCGACGTGCCACAGGAACTGGTTATCAGCGCTTATGATGCAGACGATATTTATGACGTGCCTCTTGTCATTGAAGAGCAGGGACTGACCACCCAGCTCATGAAGCATCTGAAACTTGAGTCCTGTGTTGAAGACGGCGGGTGGAGAGAGATGGTTGCAAGGATGAAGTCCACAACCGACGAGGTCAAGCTGGCAATTGTAGGCAAATACACAAACCTTGAGGACTCTTACCTCAGTATACTTGAGGCTGTCAAGCACGGCGGAATTGATAATGGGTGCAGGGTTGAGGTCACCATGGTTGAGGCCGAGACTCTGGAAGAAGATCCTGCAGAGGTTGAAAAGTTCATACAGTTCGACGGAATCCTGATTCCCGGTGGCTTTGGCGGACGTGGGACTGAAGGAAAGATGCTTGCAATCAAATTTGCAAGAGAAAACAATATTCCTTTCCTCGGGATCTGCCTTGGTATGCAGCTTGCCGTGATCGAATTTGCACGAAATGTGGTGAAGCTGGAAAATGCAAACAGTACGGAGTTTGATGAAGATACTCCTTATCCGGTCATTGATATCCTCCCGGAGCAGACCGGAGTTGCGGATATGGGCGGCACCATGCGTCTTGGAGATTACGAAGCCATCCTTAAGGAAGGGTCCATTGCCACAAAGCTCTACGACACCAATTACATTGTCGAGCGCCACCGCCATAGGTATGAGGTGAACCCCGATTTCGTGGACAGGCTTGAATCCTTCGGCATAGTCTTTTCCGGCAAAAACAAAAACAGGATGGAAATCGCCGAAATTCCTGACAAGCGTTTCTTCTTTGCTTCTCAGTTCCACCCGGAGTTCAGGTCAAGACCGGGAAGGCCGTCTCCCCCGTTCAAGGGCCTCGTCAGGGCAATGTGCAAATACAGGAAGGAAAGAGAAGGACAGTAACCCCCCCAGAGTGATTGAAGAGAATTTTTTATCTCTTTAATCCTCTTTTTGGCTGATTTTTATCCTTTATGGGATTTAAAAAGCCAGTTTCTAACTCATTAACTCCTACCAAATTCAAAGAGTTCCCCTTTCGCGGGAAAATAATAAATACTTCTAAAACTGAGACTAATAGATTACAATGGTATCTGTTTCGGCACTGTACTTCAGTAGCATATACAGGTATTGTGATTTCATCACACTTTATGAAGGTATATACAATGGCAATGTCTAAAAAAGATATGGATCGGAGAAAGATCGCTAAGAAAGAAAAGATGGGAGAGCTGGAAAAACTGGCTTCCGCAGGCAGCAAGGATGCAAAGAAGAAACTTGCAAAGCAAAAGAAGAAATAATCCTTTGATACCTTTCTCCTTTTTTTCTTACATTCGTGAGAGGGTCCGGGAACTTCAAAATCCCGGTCCCGGAAATTTATTCTCAACCGGAAACATTAGTAGGCTCAAATGTTTCTATATTTTCCACCTCTTCCTTGCACCTCCTTATTTTTATCCTCTCGATCATAACTATTAAATATTTATGACACTTAATGCACCTACTCATGTCAATATGTTAGAGAGTTTAAACTGCAGGAGCATTACGATAAGGTTGCATGAGCAATCTCGCTGAAGGTTTGTTATATGGCAATGGCTAAGAAAGATATGGAACATATCTCTGACTCCAGAGCTCGCAAAGATATGGAAAAACTTCAGAAGAAAGCTTCTTCCGGTGATAAGGAAGTAAAGAAAATGCTTGGAAAAGATAAACAGAAAAAATAACCAGGTAAGTTTTTCTTTCAATAAACTCATGAGAAGATCCGGAGGGGTTAGAAAAAAACCCTTATTTGAAAGCTTTCCATTTCAAAAACCAAATTTAGACTGTTTACAAATAGGTCTTTAAATTACACATCTCCATTTAACATAATACCTATTTTTCATTTTTCCCTTTTTCTCTTTTTCTTGCTAATTAATAAGTTCTAAGGGTGGTATTTTCAGGCCGAACTGGCTATATTTTCGTTCTTAAAAAGTATATTTCCGGAATGTCGTTTTCCATAATTTCCTGATTGTTGCTTACCAGCTTTATTTTTTCATGGACAGCATCTTTTTGAATTTATTTATTGAACTTTCTATACATCTTTGATTTTATTTTTACGAGGTTTTATATACTTGATAAATAAAACTATATCTGGTGATTATTATAGAAACCATAAGTTTTTCTGAAGCTGTTAAGTATCCGTTCAAAGTGCCGCAAAGGCTTCTTTACATACTCCTGTTATTTATTCCCATTATAGGATGGCTTGCACTTTTCGGTTACGCTGTAAGGCTTGTTAACGAATTTATTGAGGGCAGGTATGAAGGGCTTATTAAACTCGATTTTATGGAAGACCTGAAACTGGGGTTCATGGTTTTCCTGAAGGCTCTTCCATTCTACATTGCATATATGGTGATACTGTCTGCTACAACGTATGTTAATGAAACCCTGGGGAACCTTGTCAATCTGCTGTTAGGGTTCTTTGTGATCCCTCTGCTTGCGGTTAATTTCTTCAGAAAACAGACCATCGAGTCTTTCTTTGAATTTGATGTACTGAACATCGTCAGGGACAATCCAGGAGAGTATATTGTTACAGTACTGAAACAGTATGCTCTTGTCATAATATTTGCAGTCCTCTCAATTGTACTTGTGGGCATACCTGCAATGTTCTTCACAAATTCGATATTCGTTGCAAACCTGTATGGAAGGTTAGTGGAACGGAAAGCAGGCCATGGTCTGTAAAGGTTAATTGAAAAATTAATTAAAATTCCGTTGACCGCCTGAGTTATCAGTCTCAGTTTCTGGCCGGGATTTCCTGGTCAGGATTTTCTTCTTTTTGTTTGCTTCACAGCCCTCAAAGGTTATAGAGACCTTTTTCGGCGGGATTTTCTGCGAAAAATGACCTCAAATTTGCCAGGGAAGAACTTCCTGACTCTCTGGAGGACACCGTTTTTCAAAGTAGTTCAAGAATTCTGGTCACCGACACAGGAAAGGTGTCCGTTTTCGATCTGTATCTCTAATCCCGCTTTCTCCTCGATTGTTCCTTCACACCCTGTCTCTTGCTGAATATAATTTATGGGGTGTAGAAGAATGGGATATAAGAATCCTTCGAAACTATTCGGGTCCAGGCTGGTCTAATTCAAAGCCTGTTGAGTTAAAAGTCCTGACGTTTAAGTCCTGCCGTCTTGACATTAAGGAAAACTCACTCGCCTGTGTTGAGCCTGGGTGGGCCCGGGTGCCGGGAAGTTGAAGACTTCCCGGGGTAAAATTAAAAAAAGAAAACTCCGGGGACGGAGTGTTTTGTAAATTCAGCTCATTTTAGCTCATCTGCAGCGGGTCCACTTTCATATATTCCCGCAGCACGGTTGTTGCATAACTCCCTTTTGGCAGCATGAACTCAAGCACTGCCTTTGATTTTCCGGGGTTCAGCTCGTCTTCCGAGACCTCAAACTTCGGTTCCACCTGCAGGAGGACTTCCCTGCGGATGCCTTTCGAGCTCATTTCCGGGAACTCTTCTATATCAAAGCCTTCGAGAGATACTCCAAGTTCTTTGAGGACTTCGTTTTCTATTTCTCCCGGAACTCCGGATGCAAATGCAGTCTTAAAGCCCGAAAGCGGGGCTGTAATGAAGGCTCTGCCGAGTTTTATCAGGCGATTCATGGCGTTTACGGTTTCTGCTGTGACCTTTTCGGTCTTTGAGGAATCCGGAAGGCCAGCATCGTTCCTGAAGCAGACGAGATCTCCGTCTACTGCCTGGTTTAAGGGGATGCCACGTTCAATCCGGCGGCAGAGGATTATGTTATAAATATAGGACTGGTAGCCGTGTACGAACATCCTGTAGAGGTTCTGGGGGAGCACGCGGAAAGCTCCGGGATAATCTTCCGGGTTTGCTATCAGGTGGTTCATCATTGCCCGTTCGTGGCCCAGGCGGAGGGGATAGGTTTTCAGCCCCTCTTTATAATCGCGGGTCTCTTGGACAAACTGGCGGGCTTTTTTTGTTTCTTCCGGTTCATCCGGGAAGGGTTCGGCAATATAGCGGAGGGCTGCTTTTTCAAAGTTTCCTTCAACAATGTCTTTTCCTACCAGATGAGTCACAGGACGAACCGAGCCGAAACGCTGGACTCCGAAGAAGTTGGGAACGCCGCCCTGAGCAAGAATTTCGTCAGTTGTCTTTTTGAGCAGAGAAGCTATCTCTTCGGGAGAACTTTCAATATTCCGGATTGTAATTATGAAATCATTTCCCCACAGGTCTCCAAGTTCCACAGACTTCCGGGAGCGGCCCAGCACTTTCAGCTCTATGTCTTTTAAATGGATTCTTTCAATTTCCGAGGCATCGGTATCAAATATGCTGATCTTCTGGGTGGTAAGTGCCCGTTTGTCTTTTGTGCCTGCAACGCTGATTCTTTTCTGGCTTACCTGCAGGATTTTTGAGAGGGTCCGGGTAAAATGATGTGTATCCCAGTCCCTTTTTGTAAGTTCAAGGATGAGGTATTTTCCTTCCTCTCCTTCCTCCCTGTTTGTGATCTCTTTTACAATGAAATCCTCTATTTCCTGGCGGATCTGCCCTCCAAGCCCTTCGGTATCAGTAAAGTAAAGATCCATTCCTATCTGTTTTTCAATTTCCGGAACTTCCATAGGTTTCCAACACTCCTTAAATAAATTAGATGAAATTTAACTGGGTAAAATTTAACTGGGTAAAATTTACTGGGTGAAATTTACGGCTGGATTTATTGACTGAGAATTTACAGGATAAGATCTGTTGATTAATGGTGCAGATCAACAGTTTCCAGGGAAGTTTTTTTCTTCCCGTGTACTTCCGGGGTCAATAATTTTAATTTATTTCATTGGCATGACGCTGATGTCAATCACTTTTACTGTGCTTGTGTTTAAGAAGGTCCAGCTCCTGTAAGTTTCATTTTCTCCGACTGCCTGAACCTTTGCCTGAGCTGTTTTTCCTGGAAGTCCGCCTGCATAAAGGCTGGAAGTAGGGTCAAGCATGAGCCAGGAACCGTATTCGTCGGTCAGGTAGTTTACATCAACATTTCCGTAATAAGCCCTTATTCCTTTAATTGCGGTGTCAGTTGAATTGGTTCCGTTGCCTATATAGACAGCTGCGAAGGCATGGGTGTCTGTCAGATAGACTCTAGTTGTGCCTCCCACAGCTTCGAGCATGGATGAGAGGAGAATTGCCTGATCTTCACAGTCTCCGGCTCCTATCCTCAGAGTAACGTTGGCTGGTTCCCATATGTCGTTACCCCTTGGGTCACTTACATATTCGACTTCTTCTTTTACCATATCAAAGAGGGCACAGACCTGATATATATTATAAGCTCCAGGATATGAACGGGCTACTTCGGCTGCTTTACTCCTTACAGTAGGTTCGGCTGATTCCACCAGTCGGTTTATTTTTTTAAAGTAATAAGCAGGATTGTATTTGTATTTTGGAGTACTTTTTTCGGGCATTGGCTTCAGATCGGCAGTGTACCCTTTCATAAAATAGGGATCGTATTCATGCCATTTGCCTTCAGATGTCGAGGCGAGCAGCCAGAGGACGATGCTAAAGCTGGCTTTTTCTCCTTCAGGTACCTGAACTGCGATTATTCCCAGATTCTGCTCTTCTCCAGGGATAAGTAAAGCTCCACAATCTTCGGAAAAGACCTGGTTTTCGGAGGCGTTAACAGAAACTCCGTATCTATCAATAAAGATTGGGTTTCGGCCTTCGTTTTTAATGCTTATTTTAAAATAACTTATCCCACCCTGGTAAAACTCTGAGGTCTGATAACTGCTACTCAGAGAGAAACCAGGCTGTAGTGGAGTCCTCAGGACAGGAGTAAGTTCTTTTTTCGTAGTGGAATACGAAGGTATTGCCGGAAAAGTAAAAGAAGCCGTAGCAGGTATGAATTTCTCTTCAGAGCTTTCAGGCTCCTCACACAGTCCAAAACAATCTCTTAACTCATGCGTAAAATTGTTAATCGAGTCCGAAAAGAAAAATCCAGCCATTGTAACCAGTACAAGGCATATGCATAAGACAGCAATTATCGAGGCTGCGTTTTTTTTTGAAAACTCCGGGTTAATCATTCATACCCTCCTGAATTGAATAACAGGCAGAATTATCTTCTGTCAGTGAAAACATCTCTTCAGGTATCCCCTGCCCACTTTTAAAACGGGTCTCTAAGCCCCTTCTCCGGGAACTCTGGCAATTAAACAAGTTTCAGGTCCCGCGTAATCTTATCTATAAGCTCTTCTTTTGCCGGTCCGATTCCGAGCACTGTGACTGTCCCTGAAGGTATTTCAGTAAGTCCTGCGTCCTGTATCAGGGCGGTCGGAAGCCCTTCCCGTCTTGCTTTTTCCTTAAGTTCATAAAGGTCCTTAAGGGTGGGAACTTTCAGGACAACTTTTTTTTGTCCGCCTTCCTTCCATTTTTCAAGGTCGCTTTTGCTTGCCCATTCAGATGCAGAAAGAGCAGCATGAGCCACCTGTACAGCAAACTTACCTTTGGAAAGTTTCAGGTCGTCCCGTGTAACTATACACTGTTTGTATTCACTCATCTTTTGCCTCGGGCTTATTCAAAGGCAGCCTATATCTTAAATGTTTTCTGTGCAACCTTTCCGGATCGAGTTTGAGAATTTCTCTCAGGCTTTCTCACAACCTTCTTCAGACCGCTTCAATTCTACAGGCTGCTTTACTGTTTATATATCTGATAAACTGTTTTCATAAATCTGCTAGTACTGTTTTCACAGATCTATAGTTCACAGATTTGATAATACCTCTATTAAAAATCTTCCTAAAATATATTATGTTCCCTTCAATGCCATTTATAGTTAAGTCATAAAATATTTTGCAGGTATTCCAGAATATATTCGGCAGGATTTATCCCCCATGCATCAAAAATACCTTTTCCTGACGGCGTTCCATTGACCTCCAGTATCCGGGAACCCTGTTTATTCCCTTTGCTTCCATCTTCAATTTTTTTAGTTTCATTTTCAGTTTGGGCTTCAGGGCCTTCTATAATATCAATACCTGCAAATGTTGTGCCTACTGCAAGGGAAGCTTTTTCTGCAATTTCCTTTTGTTCATCGGTAAGCACACATCGGTCTGCACTTCCTCCCTGACTGAGGTTGTTTACCCAGGAACCTGCCGCAGCTTTTCGGTAAATTGCGCCTATTGCAGTTCCTCCGACAACAAAAGCCCTTATATCCCTCCCAGGGTTTTCTATAAACTCCTGGATATACAGCATCCCCCTCTCTTCAAGTAGGCTTTTAAGAGCTTCTTCCACGGGTACAGGCTCGGTTTTTCTATCTGAAAACCTGATTTCTCCTTCCTTTACCCTTGCAATATCCTTTCCCTTGTATCCAAAAACAGGTTTTATGACAGCATCTCCGAACCTGGATACGACCCTTAAGGCTGCCTCCACACTCTGGATGGCGATGGTTTCAGGTACTGGAAGGCCGGCTCTTGCCAGGAGATAAGAAGCATGGTACTTGTTTGCTGCATTCCGGATAGCTTCCGGGGAGTTTATAACCGGAACTCCCTCTGCCTCCAGCTCCCTCAGGATATCAAACCTGAAAGATACTCCTTCAAAAGCCCCTGCCCCTGCATCTCTGACAATAAGGGCATCAAGGTCCGAGAGCATGATTTCCCCTGCTTTAAAAAAGGCTGCCGGCTCAGAAGTTCTTGAATTTACACTGACCTCTGCTGTCCTGAGGTCAAGAACAAAGGGAGAAAAGCCTTTTTCCTTTGCTGCATTGGTGAGTGCCCGGGCTGTCCAGTCTTCCGGGTCGGTAATTGCGATTCCTATTTTTTTCATAGGGTATGATCTGGTATCCTTATTATCAAGTTTACGATTAAAGATCTTCAGGAGGCTTACAGGAGGTCAAGTGAGGTGTTTTCTCTCAGGCCTGCTCTGCAAGAGGTTCAAGTCCCTGCTTTTTACGATATTCATTGATTGCCCTGTGGGTGGCTTCCCTGGACACTACTGAACACTCCAGTTTTCCAGGAGGCAGCCCCTCAAGCGCTTCAGCGACTTCCTCGTTTGTAAGCTCCCAGGCTTCTTCAAGGGTCTTGCCTTTTATCAATTCGGTTGCCATGCTGCTGGATGCGATTGCTGCTGCACATCCAAATGTCTTGAATTTTACATCCTCAATCCTGTTGTCTCGGATTTTCAGAAAAATTTTCATCTGGTCCCCATGGGGGTTTCCGGCTTCTCCAACGCCGTCAGCATTTTCTATTTCCCCCACGTTTCTAGGATTCATAAAATGGTCCATCACTTTTTTATTATACACAAAATCCCCTCGCTTTTCTTTCGCTTCTTAGATTGCTATCTGTTTCTCAGGCCTATAAGCTTTCATAGGCTCTTATTCTCCCTTATTCCTCCTTATTCCCCTGTATTCTCTCTTATTCCTCCTTATTCTCCCTTATTTCCCCTTATCCGCAGGTTTGTAGAATGGAGATATAGCTCTCAATTTTCCAACGACCTCAGGCAGTACCTCCAGTACATAATCAATATCTTTTCCTGAGTTTGCATCCCCGAGGGTCAGGCGCAGCGAACCCTGGGCGGTTTTGGGGGGCACTCCTATTGCCCTGAGCACATGGGATGGGTCCGAAGAACCCGAAGAGCAGGCGCTGCCTGTTGAACAGCAGATTCCCATCTGGTCAAGCATGAGCAGCAGGGATTCCCCTTCTATATACTCAAAACTGAAGTTCAGGTTCCCAGGAAGGCGTTTTTCCGGATGCCCGTTGAGCCTGCAGTGAGGAATTTCAAGGACTCCGGCCATGAGGCGGTCTCTCATTTTCCTGAGCTTTTTATTATGTTCCTCAATGTTTGCAGTTGCAAGTTCTATTGCTTTTCCCATACCCAGGATCCCGGCAACATTCTCTGTCCCTGCGCGTTTTCCTCCCTCCTGCGCGCCCCCGTGCATGTAATTGTCAATTTCGGTCCCTTCTCTTATGTAAAGGGCTCCGACCCCTTTTGGCCCATAGAATTTATGCGAGGAAAGGGAGAGTATGTCCACATCCTTATGCTCCCTCTGCAGGTCAAGGGGGACCTTCCCTATTACCTGTACGGCATCGGTATGAAAAGGAATTTTGTGTTCCCTGGCAACCTTTCCTATCTCTAAAATGGGTTCGATTGTCCCGATTTCGTTATTGGCATACATGACCGAAATCAGGACCGTATCCTTTCTTATTGCGGCTTCCACCTCTGCAGGGTCTAAAAGCCCGTACCTGTCTACAGGCAGATAGGTTACATCAAAACCCTGCGTTTCCAGATACTCGCAGGGGTAAAGTACTGCATGGTGTTCGATTGGCGTGGTGATTATGTGCTTTCCTTTCTTTTGCCTGGCAAAAGCCGTGCCTTTGACAGCCCAGTTATCGGACTCGGTTCCGCCCGAAGTAAAGTAAATTTCTTCAGGTTTAGCCCCGAGAGCTTTTGCAAGCTTTTCCCTGGCGGTTTCTACAGCTTCCCTGCCTTCTCTGCCTATTGAGTACAGGGAAGAAGGATTCCCAAAATGTTTTTTCAAAAAAGGCAGCATAGTTTCAACCACTTCCGGATTTGTAAAAGTGGTAGCTGCATGGTCCATGTATACTAAGTGCGTATCTCCCATCAGAACACCCGATTAAAATAGGAGTTTGCTCGATATGAATTTATTGTGCCCCCTAAAAACTTTCAGTTTGTATCCGGAGATGTGAAAGTATCCGGAAAAACGAAATCATCAGGCTGTGCTAACGGTTTGATCCGGGTTGTGCTAACGGTTTGAATTACACTGTAAATAATTTCCCCGCATTAAGAAAGTATTTATAACCCGATTTCTTTAGTCCAGTTCCACTCAACAGGAGGCAAAAGAAGTCTTGATAAAACAATTTTCGATTATTCTTAGCATATATTTTCTGGGGGAATTACTTCAAAAGGCATTCGAGTTGCCTGTTCCGGGCAATATCCTGGGTATGTTAATCCTTTTTTTCGGCCTGTATACCGGTGTAATCAAGCTCGAAATGATAGACCGGATCAGCGATTTTCTGCTTGATAACCTGGCTTTTTTCTTCCTTCCCGCAGGGGTCAGCCTTATAACCTGCTTTTCCGTGCTTGAAGGTAAATTGACTGCAGTCATCGGGGTTTCCATTATCTCAACAGTGATAATTCTGGGTGTAACCGGTCTGACAGTAGAGTTTGTTAAAAAGTTCCTCCAGAGAAAGTCGATGAAGATGGCTTTTTCCGGAGAGGGAGAAGGTACAGTAGGGAAAAAGCCTTCAAAAGCACATACATGCGAAAGATTGCAGGTGCAAGAAAAAATACAGGCACGTGAAATAAAAACGGAAGAGGTGATCTGAAGTGCAGGCTGGTTTTTTGAATCAGTTTCTCAATACGCCTCTTTTTGGGATTCTTCTCTCTTTAATCGCTTTTCAGATAGGTACCCTGCTCTATAAGAAGATCCGCTCTTCTATCTTCAATCCCCTTCTTGTGGGTTTTGTGCTTGTGATTTTTTTCCTCCTTTATTTCAGGATAGATTTTGAGACTTATAACGTGGGTGGAGACTACATTTCCTTCTTCCTCGGACCTGCAACCGTTGTCCTTGCCGTGCCCCTTTACAAAAAAATCCAGCTCCTTAAAAGCGATGCCCTTCCTATAATTACAGGAATAAGTGCAGGCTGCATTGCGGGTATGTCAAGCATTCTTATCTTCTCCAGCTTTTTAGGGCTTGATGAAACCATAACCAATTCTCTTGTCCCGAAATCCGTAACCACCCCCATAGGAATAGAGATTTCAAAACAGATAGGCGGCCTGCCTGCAATAACAGTGGCTGCAATCGTAGTAACAGGAATCATAGGGGCTGTGCTCGGACCGTTTATCTGCCGCTGCTTCCGCATAAAAGACAGGGTTGCAGTCGGCATTGCAATCGGCACAGCTTCCCATGCTCTCGGGACTACAAGGGCAATAGAACTCGGGGAAACCGAAGGCGCAATGAGTGGGCTTGCAATCGGGATTGCCGGTCTGATTACAGTTTTTCTTGCGCCGGCGCTACTTTATGTGTTCGGGCTTCTATCCTAAGAATCTTAATTTCCAAAAAAGAATGATAATAAAAAAAAATGAAAATAAAAAATGTGAAAAAGAGTGTTTTTCAGATAACACTAAATTCTTTTGCTGAGAGTCTATCCGAAAAGTGGTTACCTTCTGTAACTTTTACAATATGCAATATGCAAAACCAGAACGGATACTCTGATATTATAGACCTATTGTGACTTTTCAACATGCATTACTGACTTTTCGGATAGGCTCTAAATCAAAAGTTTCTGGAAAAAAGTTTTGTGCAGATACAAGAATTCATGTAAGAAATACAGCCTAATAATTTACTTTTGCACCAAGTCCAGATCAAATTCGAGCTGAATATACGGATCTATTAATGATTTAAATTGAATTTCCTCCATATAACTTCTGGAATTCCTGAAGCGCATAAAAATCAGTCATTGAAGCTACATAGTCGCTCATCAGGCGCAGGAAGGCTCTGTCTTTGATTATGGACGGTTTGTGTTTCTCAAAGTAATCCTTGTTTAAATACCTGATATTCGCGGGAGCCGAATCAACTGTAATAATTTTTTGCTTTAAGATCTGGACAGAACATACTTTAGTATATGATTCAAGGACATGATCCGGAAGCTGCTTGGGGTTTGTTAGGTAGGCTTTCATTATCTGCCTGAGCACAAATCTGGACTTGCCGTTCATCCTGTCAATCATGTAGTTGTTGATGACAAAGTTCTCTTCAATTTCCTTCAGCTCTTGATATAATTCATTATATTTCAAGACACTTTTTTCGGTTGCTATGTCTTCATTCAGGTACTCAGCTTTTAGTCCACGCTTATTCAGGTCAGCCATGTTTTTGTTTATTTTAACCACTGCTTCGGAAATTACCGTGCTAATTATGCAGCTTATAACATATTTTATCTGGTTAGTAGCAATCATTTCCTTGACTTCATCTTTTACCAGACAGTTTATGTCGAATTTACTTGTTAGACTTCCAAGCTGGGAGCAGATTATATCTTTGCTGTCGTAGTTTCCTTCGATAGCGTCCTCGATGTCATGGCAGACCTGGGCAATTTCATCGGCAAGAGCAACAATTTGCCCTTCAAGTGAACACGAAAAATTCTGTTCTATGTGAAAAGCTTGATAATCATTGATGCCTTCGTAGACTATGAGCTGGTCGTTTGACTCGAGCTTTGTGTGCTTCAAAATTCCTTCAAGGACTGCATCGGTTAAATTGAGACCTTCAAATTCTTTATACCCCTCTTCGAGTACATTTAAGACCCTAACACTCTGAAAATTGTGCTTGAAACTGAGCCCATTTTCTTTGATATCAAATCCATACATTTTCAGGAGCTTGGTTCTAATTCCTTCATCTTTCCCAGTCAGAAAATCGTTCAGAACTTTTTCTCCTGTGTGTCCGAAAGGTGTATGCCCTAAATCATGTCCAAGAGCTATGGCTTCCACAAGATCTTCGTTTGCATGAACTTGGCGGGCAATGCTTCTTGCAATCTGGGAGACCTCTAGGGTATGAGTGAGTCTTGTTCTAATATGCTCTTTCATTTCTCCCATAAAACAGACCTGTGTTTTATGAATAAGCCGCCTGAAGGCTTTGGAGTAGATAATTCGGTCTTTATCTCTTTGAAATGGAGTTCTAGCGATTACTATTGAGTTTTTTTCACACTCTTCTTTCTCGTCGTGATGAGTTCTGTGAACAGGAAGACCCTTATCAAGTGTTGCAAGTGGATCAAGTCTCTTCTCATAAATTCTGTCATCCAAAATATTAACCCCATAAAAATTTGTACAATCACAATAAACCTTCATAGTAAATTAATTTTTTGGAGAGTTTCAATTTTTATGAACAGGATATCCATATATTTTTAAAAAGGCATATAAAATAGACATTTATGTAAAATTAAAAAAAATTCCAAATTTTAAACCTTAACTCCGCCGCAAATAGGGGATAACTTTTCCAAATGATCCGTCTCTCGCTCATCTTTTTACCTTTTCTATTTTAATATAATATTCCTAATCTATTTTTCATTTTCTTTTGATTCAATGCAATCTTTTAACTTTCAGTTCTTTTGATGTCGAAAATTTGTAATAGCGTCAAATCAAAAACTTTATATTAAACTTATACCCTATAGGGTATAATGGAAGGGTGGGTAAATAGTTGGTTAACTAAGCAACGTGAGCTTGGAGAAAAAGGGCTTGAAGTCAAGAAATTCAGTAATGGATACTATGTATATCGATCCACCACTTATTGGGATAAAGAGCTAAAGAAGCGAAGGAAAAAATCAGTTTACATTGGGAAACTTGACATAAACAAAGGCCTAATTGAAAGTAAGAAAACCGTGATCTCAAACAAAAGAGTTCGCTCTATATGGGAATATGGAAATTCCGCATTACTTAACTTCGCCATGCAAGACCTGGTTCCCCTTCTTCAGACAGCTTTTGGTGAAATGTGGGAAGAAGTGTATGCTCTTGCATTAACACGTATTACTGGCTATGTTCCCTTGAAAAGAGCGAATCTTTCCTGGGAAAAACTCTACCCGATATCAGGGATTACTCCGTCAATGAGTCCCATGTCATTATCCAAAGTGCTAAAAAAGGTTGGTATTAATCGTAAAGGACAGAACCTTGTCTTCAAAGGATTGTCCAGTGAAGACAAACACCTTGTTTATGACCTGAGTGCTATCTTTACCCGTTCAGAAGCTATAAATTTCGCTGAAAAGGGATACAATAAGGAACATTTTCACATCCCACAAGTAAACTTTGCACTTTTCTGTACAGCTAATGATAATTTGCCAACAATGGTGAGAATTCTTCCTGGATCTGTGAGAGACATTAAGTCACTTGCACTTTCAATTCAGGAAATTGGAGTTGAAAACAAGACCTTGATACTTGATAGAGGTTTTTATTCACAGGGATCAATTAAAACCTTGAATGAGCACAAATTAAATTTTATTATCCCAACAAAAAGAAACAGTACTCTATACAATGAACAAATTAGCCTCTCTGACCATTTCTTCTACCACGAAAGGCTCATAAAATGTGGAAAGGAAAAGCATGGGGGGAATATCCTGTATCTTTTTGAGGACAGTGAAATGAAAAAAGAAGAGGAATACACCCTATATAAACGGTACGATGAAAATAAAATAAACAGTGGTATGTTCAACAAAAGCCTGGAAAAAGCTGGAAAAATCTTGCTTGTATCAAATGTAGATTTGACACCTGAAGATGTTTTTCTTATGTACAAAAAAAGAGATACGGTGGAAAAACACTATGACACTTACAAGAATATGTTGGAAGCAGACAAGCTTTATTTACAGGACAACGAGTCACTTTTTGGTCACCTTTTCATCTCATTTTTATCTCTTTATGGTTACGTAAAAATTCAAAACTGTATAAAAAAAGCTGATTTAACAGGTAAGTATTCACCAAGAGACCTCATCGAACAATTCCGCAAAGTTTACATAATGGATTTAGATGGCCAAATGATTTTAACGGAAGTGCCTAAAAAGATTGAGGAAATGGAGAAAAAGCTAAATCTTAAGTTATTCCCTAAATGAGCAGAGTTAAGGTTTAAATTTCTATTTCAAAACCAAACGTGTGCTAACACATTACTTCAAACAACTGTGTATGTTTGTACCAGCGTTCTCGATATAATGTACTTCATTTGTATTCGGTTAAGATACGAAACGCCCAAAAAGTGATCTTTTTTACGCGGAGATCTAAAATTGTGTCGGAAAATCGTGGCTCTTCGTTGTTTTGTATTAATTTCTTCATGAAAAAACAACGCGTTCTTGAATTTAAAATCATCTTATCCATAGATAATGACGAAGAGCCAGAGCGTTAATTGAAAATATTTAATGATGTTCTAAATTCAGCGTTCTGAACTCTTGTTTCTTCTTTCTTTCGTCTTCTTTTTTCTTTGTAAGACCGCTCTCCTGCGTCGAGCGTTACAAGAACGACATGATAAGGCGAATGACATTGTATGGATTGAGATAAATCGTAATTTAGTCTTCTTGAGCGCAGCGAAAAGGACCTCGTGCTCCCGAAGCGAAACTCGGGGTTACCTGAAATCCGTATACATCTGCATCTGGAAGTTGCCCTGTTCTATCTTTTTCTTTATGATGCCTTTTGCTAGCCCCACATAGATTTCTCGAATCTGGGGAATTAGCATGGAAAAGCCTATGGCATCGGTCAGAAAGCCGGGAGTCAGGAGAGCAAAACCTCCGATCAATACAAAGAGCCCGTGCAGGAGTTCATTTCCCGGCACATACCCCTGTCCTGTTGCCTCCTGGATCTGGCGGAGCACCCGAAAGCCCTGGCTTTTTGTCAGGTAAGCCCCAAGGCTTGCAGTAATCAAAATAATAAGTATGGTGTTAGTAGCTCCGATTATACCCCCTATCTTGATAAGGAGATAAATCTCAACAATAGGGATAATCAGAAAAAGGGAAAAGAGTTTCAGAAACATGGTGGTCAATTTTCTAGATTATTGGATATTTATTAAGCGTTTATTAT
The DNA here is from genome assembly GCF_028693135.1 of Methanosarcina sp. Lineage (GTDB taxonomy): Archaea > Halobacteriota > Methanosarcinia > Methanosarcinales > Methanosarcinaceae > Methanosarcina. The sequence continues at coordinate 59,793 of NZ_JAQUVZ010000002.1, read as the reverse complement.
TTTTTTTCAGTATTGAACAATTCTTTTTAGATCTTTAAGCAATAAGGAGAGTATAGTTCTCATATATTGTTTTTTTGGAGCTTCATCCAGTTGGGCTTCCCGGAACTAGGCTTACAATAAAAAATCTTTTGCAGGATACTACTTAAAGATAAATTCGGGTTCAGAGGGCTCTTCGCTGTTTTATGTGGGTCGAAAATAATTGCTTAGTTATAATGTAATCAGATCACAAAGAAAAACATCAAGCTTGAATATTATTTTTAACAGCAAATATTTCTAAATCTTATATGCGTTACTTAAGTATTTGGGAAATGAATGTAAGTTACCAACTTGATACAGTGAATAAACAAATTTGGGCAACAATTGGTTGTCCCCTGCTACATAGTTGATATTTTGGTATTGGATCCCACGGCGCAGCTATCGCTTTCGTTTTTATCTTCAGTACACAGGTGGGCTCAAGAGGAGCGCGGCGCGTGAAAAGAAAGAACGCGAGATACCAACAAAGGGCATTTTGGAATAATAACAAGCAATTAACCAGGGAGAAGCCAACAATTCAAAGCATTTTAATATAAAACCATGAAATATATAACTAATTACATAAGTGAGTGTGTAACAAAAATAGCTAATTTCCTACTTTAGGGTATAACACGTAATCTCTATAAAAGGACACTCTATAATGGTTTCCGTCTTATTAAAAAGGTAGAAACCGTATTAGTACCAAGATGTTGTCTAATTCAAGATGTTGTCTAATTCAAGATGTAGTGAGTCTAAAATTGAAATAAACATGGTTTAAACTTAGTTAATTTTTTGTTAGACCTATATAATATCCATAATATAATATCCATAGTATCCACAGCTACATCCTGATTTTTATGAGATATTATAAACTCCGGTCAAAAGTCGATGAAAGTGTTTCTCCTCGGCTACACTGAGACCCCGTTGCTGGTTGGGCAGGAAGAATAGGAAGTGACTAAAAAATGGAATATGAAGAAAGGTTTGATAAGGCTATCCAGGTTACAGGTGTCGGGCTCTTTGTGAACCTTGGATTGACTGTTTTTAAGTTATTTGCAGGCATTGTGGGGAACAGTGCGGCAATGGTCGCAGACGCTGTCCATTCCCTTTCGGATTTTCTGACTGACATTGTGGTGATCTTTGGCTTTCAGATTGCAAAAAAGCCGATGGATGAAAGCCACAACTACGGACACGGGAAAATTGAAACCCTCAGTGCAAGCCTTGTCGGGCTCATGCTTTTTGTGGTTGCCGGGCAGATTTTGCTTTATGGGCTCCGGAAGACTCTGCTGTTCGCAGAAGGAGGAACCCTTGCGCAGCCTTCTCTTATTGCTCTTTATGCAGCTTTGCTTTCCGTTATCTCAAAAGAGTTCATGTACCACTATACAATCCGGCAAGCCCGGAAAATCAACAGTATGGCTCTAACTGCGAATGCCTGGCACCACCGTTCTGATGCTTTTTCCTCGCTCGGTACAATGACCGGGCTCGGAGCTGCAATCTTCCTGGGAGGTAAATGGGTTGTGCTCGACCCTCTGATGGCGGTTTTTCTGAGTATTATCATCTTTAAAGTTGCCCTGAAGATATTCCACAGCAGCATAAACGAACTTATAGAAGCTTCTCTTGATAACGAAACAGAAGGTGAGATCAGGCAGATTATCCGGAAAACCGAAGGAGTAAAATCCCTCACAAACCTCAAGACCCGGAGAATAGGAAATAATATTGCCGTGGATGTCCGCATTAAAGTTGATAATGCTCTGGACATCGGAGAGGCAAACCGAATTTCCATCCACGTGGAACATAACCTGAAAAAAGCCTTCGGACCTTATACCTATGTCCTTGTAAAAGCCGAGCCCTATGTACGTGAACCCGAAGGAAACCCCGAGGACGGGGAAATCCTGGAGCATCCCGTAAATTCAGAAAAACATGAAATCTGCCTTAGAAAACATTCTAACTTAACTGAAAAAAAGATTTGAGTGAACAGGGCAAAAATAACAGGTTATGAAGATTCAAAAAGGTCTCATAGGTCACTTGATTCAAAAAAGATAGCTTCAAAAAAGATCGTTTTTATCTCAAGAAAGATCGTACACATTTCCCAGGGCTTCTTTAAAGGTGGCATCAACGTCTTCTACGTGAGCAAAAGTCGGCCCTTTCCGAAGTTCGGTTATCAGGAGTTCGAGAGCTTCCCGCCTGCCTTCAGCGAGAACCAAAACACTACCATTCCTGAGGTTTATAGGGTTGCAGTCCACCCCAAAGCGCTCGGCAGCATTTCTTGCAAACCTTCGAAAACCCACGCCCTGTACCCGTCCTGATACAATTATTTCCGCCCGCACAGTTTCTCCAGAGGTCACAATTGGCTATTTTGGAGAACAATGATATATATTTATGGTTAGTTCTGCTGGCAAAATTAGACGGTTGGCGGTTTCCGGGATCAGAGAAAAAGGCGCCAAATATAAGGAATAATAATAACTGTTCAGGTAACCTCGTTAAGGTTACACAATTTTTCCTTTTTCTTAGGAAAAATTGGATCTAAAACTCACTTTTTGCAGGGTTTTTGGGAGATTCATTATTTTTTCCGCTATCGATTTTCAATCGAACGTGAATTTCCTGGATTTCTGTGCCGAAGTTGAAACGGCCAGATGATGGTTTAAAGACCAAAAACGATAGCATTCGGTTTTCATCAAGTTTCAGTTTAATTCTTTATTATTTGATGGTATTTTAAAAACGCTATCAGAGATAATATTAATTTTTGAAAAAATGCTGTGGAAAGTGGGCTTCATGATCAGAAACTCGAGTAACCACTCAAAATAAGAGTGTCGCGTCAACAGCAAAATGACGTATAAAATCGATCCCAACTACTCAGAATAGTTAAATCTTTGATGATTGACGCGATACGAGATTCAAAGCCCAATTTTTAAATCCTGGAATCAACTCGTAACGTAAAAAAGCAATAAAAAGATATTCAGAACCTACACTATGTAAGTCCGATATCTATCTAAAGCCTGGAAAAAAGATCTGAAAGTCTGACTAATTTAGACTTTCAACTTCCCGTGACCTTATTATTCAGGCTTAATCTAATATCTGGTTGATTTTGTTGTAAAATTCTACTATTAATTTTGCTGCTTCGCTTTCCATGTTCAACTGGAAAGTTCGGATTTGCTTTCCGAGAGGTTTTTCCAGGATAACGCCTGACTCGACCAGGGGTGTGATGACCCTTGATACGCTGGAGTGAGACAACCCTGTTGCTTCGGCTATTCCTGAAAGGTAGGTTGGTTCGTTCTGGTTTTCGATCAGGTTTTTAAGGACGGTCATCTGTGCGGTTTTTCCAAATATCTTTTCCATTGAATCCATTGATATCATCCCAGAGGTGGCTATTCTCTATAAGTGATTCTAGTTCCAATAACTACTTGCGGTTATATACTTGTTGCCTTATTGGACAGATTATATATCTGTACAAAATCCTCGCAATATTTGGATGCTCTGTTCTACCAATAATGTGTGATACTTTGAGTTACTACTCATATTTCGAAGTCTAGCATTTATGTACAAATTCATGGTACAAATGTGCCAATTAGTTATGATAATATTTATTAAATGGCCAATATATGGGAATTATTTGCCCCCGTCGGCAGGGGGTCGAAAAGTGGATTATTGTTTAAGGAAAAATATTTTATTCGAATTATCGTCAGGACATCTCTGCAAATTTTTGGCATCGTGTTTTTGCCCTTCTGGAACTCGTATGCTACCTTTCCTTCCGTCATATCTAGTTTCTGTCCCTCAGGTTTACAGGATTACAGTCCGCCTCAAAGCTCTCGGCAGCATTTCTTACAAACCTTCAAAGATCCACGCCCGGTACCCTTTAGAGATGTGCTGGTCAGATATCAAAGTCAACCTTTAATACCTCACACTGTGGCATATTTTCAATTTGTACGCCCTCCAGTGTTCCTGTTATCTCCAGACTATCAAATTCATTTGAACCGCATAGTACGTCTTGATTTGGGTGCGTGCCAGGTGTGATATTGCAGCTCAAAACCGTCCTATTACCAGCTGACACTACGATTGGAAGCCTTGGTGATGCAGGATGGTTCTTTGGAAGAACTATCAATGGAGACCTGATTTCCCGGATCATGAAGAGAACGCATTTAAGCCCTTTCTCAGTTCTCTCATCCCCCGAAAGTGCAGAAGCAACAATCAGGTCCTGGGGTTCCAGCCCGAGTACAATCTCTTCGTTTTCAGTTTCCAGAAAGAATTGCCCACGCGGACCTACTTTCACAATAGCCACCGTTCCTGCCGTGCCTCGCAGGAGAAGCATTTCACTTTCCTTCAGTGAAATTTCTTTGGAAGATGACGATTTTTTCATGTTAAAAATAAGTCTCTAAAAAATTCAGTTGATTATCAGGATTCTGCTACATTTTAGGATTCTGCTATATTTTAGGATTCTACTACATTTGTGGACTGGCAGGAAGGACATTTCACATTCTTGCCAATACCTTTGAATTTATTTCCGCATTCCTTGCATACATATTGTTTAAAAGGCAATTTTCCTTCCATATCGATATCAAACGAGTCTCCAACACTACACATAATTATTACCTCATGGTTTTATCAAGGGGCTTATAATAATTATATTACCCACATATTATTACTCATACTTCTTCAATTAATACCTTTGCATATCTATCCCCGGGCAATTTCTGACCGTCGTCCTTTCATCAGGGCAAACATTTTTGCAAAAGCATTGTTGACTCAAATCACGAAGTCCAAAGAAACTAATTTTAAGTTTCGGGATCAGTCCATAACATAAAAAAGTAATAAATAGACATTCTGAACCTAAAATGCTTAAGTCCTATATCTATGGAAAGCCTGGAAAGAAAGATCCGTAGAATCAGTAAATCTGTCTGATCTCGAATTTCAACTTTCCATGCTTCTTATTATTCAGACTTAATCTATTAACTGGTTGATTTTGTTGTAAAACTCTATTATCACATTTGTTGCCTCGCTTTCCATGTTCAACTGGAAAGTTCGGATTTGCTTTCCGAGGGGTTTTTCCAGGATAACGCCTGACTCGATCAAAGGTGTGATAACCCTTGATACGCTGGAGTTAGACAATCCGGTTTCTTGAGCTATTCCTGAAAGGTAGGTTGGTTCGTTCTGGTTTTCAATCAGGTTTTTAAGGACTGTCATCTGTGCGGTTTTTCCAAATATTTTTTCCATTGAATCCATTGATATCATCCCAGAGGTGGCTATTCTCTATAAGTGATTCTAGTTCCAATAACTACCTGCGGTTATAAACGTGTTGCCTTATTGGATAGATTCGCTGATCTATAAAAATTTCTCTTTCTATTTGGATGCTCTGTTCTATTGATAATGTATCTAATTTGAGTTCCCAGGCAAGGATACACATTTTATAAATGTTTGATGTCTGAGATGATCTGCACGATATGATCTGTACGATATGATCTGCACGATATGATCCTAAAACTCTAAACTGTGCCTCTGAATTTCAAATTCCGAGAATGATAAAACTCTTTCAGCCTGTTTGATAGAATTAGAGGGTTATTCTTTTGTTTACGGTTTTCAGCAAATAATCCCACTATCCAGTTTATATTTACCCTTTTTTTTGATCAGTAGACCTTTTCATGTTTCCTTCAAAAAATCTGCAGTATTCTTCAGGACACTTTATGGACGCTGTAGTTCCTCATCAAAGGCTGTATACACAATTCCTTTTTCAAGGCTTGATTCCGAGCACATCCTCTACGTATGCCCTGAGAATTTCTGCAACGCTCCAAGCCTGGGCAATAGCACCCCCTGGAGAGTGAGGGTAGTCCCCATCAAACACTTCCGAAATTGTGCCGATACCTGCGGTTTCAAGGTGCGCGTCAAATCCCTCAAGAAGGGTCCGCATGTCTTCAAGACTGGTTTTCGAAGAATTATTGACTTTCAGGTACGCTTTGACAAAGGCTCCGAGGAGCCAGGGCCAGACCGTCCCGTTGTGGTAGGCCGTATCTCTGGTAAGGGCGTCTCCACGATACTGTCCTACATATAATGGGTGATCACTCGATAGAGTTTTGAGCCCGAAGGGAGTCAAAAGATCTTTTGCAACTCTGTCTACAATAGCCTTTTCTTTCTCAGGAGAAAGCATGGTATAGAGGAGTGAAACAGCAAAGATTTGATTGGGGCGGATTGCAGGGTCTTTAACCTGGCTTCCTGCCTCATCCTGACATATGAGGTCAAAGAGACAGTTAGTTTCCGGGTTCCAGAAAACATTCTCAAAATTATCAGCTACCCCGGCTGCAAGAGTCTCATATGGGGAAATATCTTCGCCGAGAAGAGTACCCATATAGGAGGCAGTTTTCAGGGCGTTATACCAGAGAGCATTTATCTCACAGGCTTTACCTGCTCTGGGGGTCACTGCCCATTCCCCGACTTTAGCATCCATCCAGGTTAGCTGAGGTCCCTGGCGAATAAGATAATCTGAATCCATGCCGATTCCAAAATCCGTGCCTTTGCAATAATTGTCTATAATACTGCCTACAGTATCCCAGATGTCCGAAAGGAAAAGGAAGTCTTTCGTATATGCGAAATAGCGGTCCAGAGCATGAATAAACCAGAGAGAAGCGTCCACCGTATTGTAAACCGGATCTCCTCCAAAAGCCGGGAAAGTATTGGGAATCAAGCCTCTCCGACAATACCGGGCAAAATTGTTGAGAGCAGACTTTGCCTCATCAAAACGATAAGGAATTAAAAACAGGCCCGGTAGAGAAATCATGGCATCCCTTCCCCAATCCGAGTACCAGTGATATCCTGCAATAACTGTTTTTTCACCTGTAGAGTGGTTTTTCACTACAAAAGGGTCAGTTGCCTTGAGAAGCTTGAGAGCAAAGGGCTCAGTAAGCTTCGAATCAAGAGCCAGAAGGTTCTGCCGATTTGCTTCCCTTGTATAGAGTTTATCAACCTGCTCGAGAGTTAGAGACGAAATATCGGCGGTTGAAGCAGCAATAAAAAAACGGGAAGTCCCCGGTTCGAGTTTGCTTTCAAAATAACCCGGATTAAAGATATCCTCCTGAAAGTTAAGTCCCCGGTTCTTCTCAGCTTCATACTCCAGGTTATAGTACCACTTTGGTTCGGTATGGTACTGGAGATTGGATGAAAGCGAGAACGTAAAACCATTGGAGCTTGCCAGTTCCACTCCCGCAGGACCGGCTTTCTGGAAGAAGGAAAGGTATCCGGAGCGAGCAGTGAGATTAAAGTCTCTTGAGCTTACCAGAGGATAAATTCTTATCAAAGCTCCTTCTTTTCTGGATGTACCCTCTTTCCTGGATGTAATATCATAAAGAACGAAAGTTGTGTTATTATTATGAACCATGAAGACTTTTTTCTTTACGGTAAAATCGCCTGACTGGTAAACCCAGAGAGGAAATGGGCTATGAATGAATTCGGAAAGGTAATTGAAGCCCTCAGGACAAATATTGTCCGGATATTTGTGGGTCGCAAGTCGATAGACTTCTTCCTCGATTGAGATTTCTTCATCAAGGGAAGAAAGCAGCAAAAGCCTCCCGGGAGAATTCTCCGGAGCTGCTACAAGCAACCCGTGATAAGTCCTTGTTCCTGCCCCGATGACTGTAGAAGAAGCATATCCTCCAAGCCCGTTGCCTATAATCCATTCTCTTTTTATTCCCTCGTCATATGTTGAAAGAAAATCTGTTCCAAGTCTGCCCCCACTCATGTATATTTGATTATGATTGATTTATTAAATAGCTGCACGTCTTGAAAAAACAATCCGTGTCTGCGAACTATTGACTCGCTGCCGGGAAATCCATACCTGAAATATTATATCCTCAAGCATTTTTGTTTTTTAGCATTTTCGTTTTTTTCACGCAATGTTTACGTGCTACTTTTAGAAACCCTGTCCCGGAACAAAACTTTAATAGCTGTCGGGGAAAATCATTGATGGTGTCTGATTAACTGTTGATCTATTCCAGAGCCCGGAGGAGGGAATCTTTCGTTTTTCTCTCCCTGCGCCACCAAAATGGGCCTGAGCCTGCCGTCAGCCAGATAAAAGGCGACCAACAAAATGACCCGTAACAGAGATAGACAATAAGCTGAAGAGATGTCCACGGGCTGAGAGAGTACTTTCGGAGCATATCCGGAATAATTTAAAGATACATCAGTCCAGGCCATGATGGAGAGCAGATTCGAGTGCTATTACGGTTCTCCAGGTGAGAAGGCGAACCAGTACTCCCCTTCCCTGCTCCATAAAGGACAAATTGGCGACCTTTTAAAGGGAAGGAACATGGACTTTGATAAATAGGAGTGATTTTTAATGACAGGATTTAGCAGCCTCGGAGGCCGTGAGGGAGAGAGTAAACACATCTACAGGATGCATGAAAAACTCATTTCCATAGGAGACGACTACTGGATTGAGGACGAAAAGGGAAAGAAAGCTTTCTATGTGGACGGAAAGGCGCTCCGCCTGCGTAATACCCTGATTTTCAAAGATGCGCAGGGAAACGATCTTTATAAAATTCAGGAAAGGTTACTCAAGATCAGGGACACAATGGACATCAAGCGGACGGATGGAGGTGTGGCTGCGACAGTCAAAAAAGCCCTCATTACCATTCTGCGGGACAGGTGGAAAGTTGAAGTTCCAGACGGACCTGATATGGAAATTCAGGGCAATATTTTGGACCATGAGTACAGGATTGATTCCAGAGGACAGCGAGTTGCAGAAATTTCAAAAAAATGGTTCAGTATAAGGGATACATATGGAGTGGAAATTGCGCCTGGACAGGATGATGCGCTTATACTGGCAATTGTGGCTGCGATTGACCAGATGGAACATAATGACTGATCCAATTAATCTGAGAGCCTTCCAGCAGCACGAACTAAAGTTCAAAATTTTCAAAAACTTGCACTGATGGTGTAAGCAGTAAGTAATTATGAATTCAAATAATCATTTAATACCATCCAATATTCTGTTCTACGGTGCTGCTGATGAAAGCCGTGAAATCTTTTTTCTATCAGCGATAGCTTTTCAGCAGGTTTTCGAGGAAAACCCAGACCTTTTCAATAGAGGGGATGTAAATCCTTTCTGCCGGGGAATGAGGGTCTTTAATCGTCGGGCCAAGAGAAATCATCTCCATACACGTGCATTTCGAGCCGATTACCCCACACTCGAGTCCGGCGTGTACGACCTCAATCTCAGGTTCTTTTTCGAAGGTCCGGATGTAAACCTGTTTGCATCTGGAAATCAACCCTGATTCAAGGTCAGGCTCCCAGGCAGGGTACCCTGCTTCGTGTTCAACCTCTGCTCCGGCGAGCTTTGCCACGGCTTCTACTTTTCCGGTAATTTCAGCCAGCCTGGACATGACAGAACTGCGCTGGCTTGAAATGATTTTTATCCCGGTTTCCCCGGTCCGCACGGTTGCAAGGTTGTTTGAGGTCTCCACAAGTCCGGGGATCCTGTCCGACAGCCTGTAGACTCCGTGGGGCATGGCAAGGAGCAGCCCCAGCAGCTTCTCTTCTGTCCCGGAAGAAAAGGCCCGGTTTGCAGGAGCTTCCTTTCTGGTAACCTTCCCTTCGGAATTTTCAAACACGATCCCATTTTCAACTTCCATGAAACTCAAAACAAGGTCAGGGTCTGTTTTCGCATATTCAGACCTGAAAGTTTTCCCGAATTCTGAAACAAGTCTCTCCGCCTGCTCAAATTTTGCCTTGTCCAGAGCCACAAAAGCATCCGTAAAATTCGGGATGGCATTATGGGTGCTCCCCCCGCTCAGGAAGACAAGCCTGAGGTATTTCTTTCCCACCTGCTCCTGAAGCCCGGCAAACACTCTGGCGAGCAGCTGTATCCCGTTAGCCCGCTGCCTGTGGATCTCAACTCCGGAATGTCCTCCCTCAAGCCCCTCGACCACGAGTTTGCAGAGCCCAAACCGGCAACCTTTTCCATATTCAAAGGTTTCCCACTCAAGAGGAAGCGTTATTCGGGAATTCTGTCCTCCGGCACACCCTGCGATAAATACCCCTTCATCTTCCGAGTCCAGGTTCAGCAGAATTTTGCCCTCTATAAATTCCTTTTCTAGCCCCATAACCCCTGTCAATCCGGTCTCCTCGTCCGCCGTAAAGAGCAGTTCCAGAGGGGGGTGCCCGATCTCCCCATTCTTCCCTGCCTCTGCCAGCACCAGCCCCACGGCAAGCGCGATCCCGTTGTCCGCCCCGATTGAGGTCCCATCTCCCCTCAGCCAGTCCCCGTCATACACGCACCTGATCAGGTCCCTGGAAAAGTCATGTTTCGAGTCTTTGCTCTTCTCGCAGACCATGTCCATGTGCCCCTGCATTACAATAACAGGAGAATTCTCATATCCGGGAGTAGCCGGGACTTTGATGAGGACGTTGTTTACTGAATCGGTTTTTACTTCAAAACCTTTATTTTTTGCCCATTCCTGCAGCCAGATGGCAATCTTTTCTTCGTGCCGGGAACAGCGCGGGATTTTATTGATTTCTTCAAAGGTTTTCAGAATTTGTAGGGTTTTCGGGTGCATGGGGGGATCAACTCAGGTTTTATGAAGATTAGTAGATGTAAACCGTATTAAAATCACTCATATATCATTTAATTATGTTATACGTAAAACCAAAAAAGAAGATTAATAAGTTGTGCTGCGCGGACCGCTGATTGGCATGTTCCATGAACCTCAGGAAAGTTTTCAGAACCATTGGCTAAATTTCACTTTTTTAGAACCTCTCAAGTTGAGCCCAAAGCCCGGTCTTTTCCCGGATTTCCCGAATTGAATTTTCGATACTTGCCTCTTCTTTTTCGGCGTTTTAGTAACTTATATATGTTAATTCAGTGATGAAAAGTAAAAACAAGTTCAAAAGATGATGTGAAAATGGCAGGCAACAACAACGATACTGAAAATAGGTTATGGGGCGTAGCTAACGAACTTCGGGCAAATTCCGGTTTGAAAGCCTCGGAATATTCCGTCCCTGTACTCGGATTAATTTTTCTAAGGTATGCTGAGTTCAAATTCTCTCAGGCAGAACAGGAACTAAATAGTGAGCTGGAAAACAACTCATCCAGCCGGAGAAGGAAAAACGAAGGCTCAAAAGTGGATTTTCAGGCAAAGGGAGTCCTCTACCTTCCGGAAAAAGCCAGATACACCTATTTACTTAACCTGCCGGAAAGCGAAAACACAGGAAAAGCTGTCAATGAGGCAATGGAAGCAATTGAAGCCGAAAATCCGGAACTGACCGACATCCTGCCAAAAACCTATACATTTTTTGAAAATGACCTGCTCATTGCCCTTTTAAAGGCGTTCAAACTGCCCACGGACATCCAGGGAGATGCTTTCGGCAAGATCTACGAGTATTTCCTCGGCAAATTCGCGATGGCAGAAGGCCAGAAAGGCGGGGAATTCTTTACCCCCACGTCCCTTGTCAAACTGATTGTAGAAATCATCGAGCCTTACCACGGAAAAATCCTTGACCCTGCCTGCGGGTCAGGCGGCATGTTCGTCCAGAGTGCTCATTTCGTGGAAAATCACCACCGAAAAGCCAGTTCCGAAATCTCTGTCTACGGCCAGGAAAAGGTAGCAGATACAGTCCGGCTCTGCAAAATGAACCTTGCAGTCCACGGCCTCTCAGGGGACATTAAAGAAGGCAACACCTATTACGAAAACATCCACAATTCGGTTGATGCTTTCGATTTCGTAATGGCAAATCCCCCATTCAACGTAAAAAAAGTCGATTTTGAAAAGGTCAAAGGCGACAAAAGACTCCCTCTCGGCACCCCGTCGAATGATAACGCAAACTACCTCTGGATCCAGCACTTCTGGTCAGCCTTAAACGAAAAAGGCAGAGCCGGTTTCGTGATGGCAAACTCCGCCTCGGATGCCAGAGGCTCAGAAGCCGAAATTAGAATGCAGCTTATTGAAAGTAGCGCGGTTGACGTAATGGTTTCGATCGGCTCAAACTTTTTCTACACCGTCACCCTCCCCTGCGCTCTCTGGTTCCTGGACAAAGGCAAAGCCGTCAACGTCCGAAAAGATAAGATTCTCTTCATTGACGCGCGGGAGATTTTCACGCAGGTTGACAGGGCGCACAGGGAATTTACCGCCGAGCAGATCGAGAAGATCGCAGGAATCGTCAGGAGCTACCGCGAAGAAGAAGGAAGCGAACCTTATGAGGACGTCAAGGGCTTGTGTAAGGTTGCAACTCTTGATGAGGTAAGAGAGCAGGGATATTCTCTAAATCCTGGAAGATATGTTGGGGTTGCCGAGGCAGTTGAAGAGGATTTTGATTTTCTCGAGAGACTCGAAGAGTTAAATGAGGAGCTGGAAGGGCTGAATCTTGAAGCGAAGGAGCTGGAAGAACAGATTTCAGAGAAAGTAGCAAAACTTTTGGGGGTGATTCATAGTGAAAAATAATTCTTGGCCAGAAGTCTCATTTGGGAGCTATATAGATCTTTTAACTGGATTTCCCTTTAAAAGCGCAAAGTATGTCGATGATCCAAATGAAATACGTCTGTTACGTGGAGACAATATAGTTCAAGGAACATTAAGATGGAACAATTGTAAGAGATGGAATTCTTCAGAGATAAAACAATTTTCAAAGTATTCTCTTGAATTAAATGATGTTGTTTTGGCAATGGATCGTCCTTGGATTGAAGCGGGATTAAAATGGGCTTATATAAATGAGAGTGATTTACCTTGCTTACTTGTTCAAAGAGTGTCACGTCTACGTGGGAAAAATGGGCTCCTAACAAATTTTATTAGGTATATCATATCTGATATTAACTTCACAAATTATGTGAAGTCAGTAATTACTGGAATAAATATTCCTCACATAAGCGGTCCACAAATACAAGCGTATCAGTTTCGCCTTCCACCTGTAGAGACCCAACAAAAAATCGCCTCCATCCTCTCCAGCTACGATGACCTTCTCGAAAACAACACCCGGCGAATAGAAATCCTTGAACAGATGGCAAAGCTGGTTTATGAAGAATGGTTCGTTAAGTTCAAGTTTCCGGGGCATGAAAATGTAAAAATTATAGATGATGTTCCGGAAGGATGGGAAAAGATATCACTAGGTGAAGTTTTGACTTTGCAGAGAGGTTTTGATCTCCCAGTAAAGATGCGTAAAGATGGAACATACCCAATTTACGCCTCCACCGGTATCAATGGATATCACGATGTGGCAAAAGTAAAAGGGCCAGGAGTTGTTACCGGTAGAAGTGGATCACTTGGAACTGTATTATATGTTCCAGAAGATTTCTGGCCTCTTAATACAACTCTTTGGGTCAAGGAGTTCAAGAATGTGGGACCAATTTATTCAGTTCATCTTCTGTCCAGCCTTCAACTTGAACAATACAATGGAGGCGTAGCGGTTCCAACATTGAATCGAAATGATGTTCACCGTATAGAGGTATTGCGTCCACCAGAACCTATATTGAAGCTTTTTGAGAAGTATGTTACTCCTATGTGTCAACAGATTGAGATTCTGAAGAAACAGAGAGGAAAGTTGGAGAAAACCCGCGACCTCCTCCTCCCCAAACTTATCTCAGGGGAAATAGATGTTTCTGATCTGGATATTCACATAAGAAACGAGTTTCAGGAATCGTAATTCAGCTTTTGGGAGCCATAAGATGAAAAAAGATTCAGATTTAAAATGGTCCGACCTGAAAAAGGCACTTCAGAAATCAGATAAGAAAGAGCTCTTAAACGTCATTCAGGAACTTTACAGATATTCTGAGGACAATCGGAGGTATTTACTTGCCCGGTTTATTCATACGGAAGAGGCTCCTAAAGTTCTGGAAGAGTACAGGGAGATAGTTGTAAATGAGTTTTTCCCGGAAAAAGGGTTTGGAGAACTTCGTTATTCTGTTGCGGAAGGGGCGATTAGTGAGTATTCGGAAGCTTCAGGGGATTTTGAAGGGAAAATGGAGCTGATGCTTACTTATGTGGAAAATGGGGTGAAATATACAAATGAATATGGGGACATAGATGAAGAGTTCTACGATAAAATTTATGAAATGCTCGAGCAGTTTTGCACCCTGTTAAAAACCCCTGAAGGCAAACCACTTTATCCGCGGTTCGGGGAGAGGCTCCTTAAAGTCCGCGAGGATTCGGAAGAGATCGCCTGGGGGTTCGGGGATGCGAATGATATCCTCATTACCAAGATTGAAGATTTTTTTGAGGAAGAGCAGAAGGATTCATAACAAAATTCAGGTGATTTTTCATGGAAAAAGAAGATTCCGAAAAGTGGACAGAAGTGGAGAAAATCCTGCAGAAGGCTGAGAAAAGGGAACTAATTGACCTTGTTCATGAACTGTACACACATTCGGTTGGAGACCGTATGCTCATAAATTCCAGATACCTGGGAGAGAGGGTGAAGAAGAAAATGGGTAAGATGCTGGAGAAGTACCGGAAAATCATAAAAGAAGAGTTCCTTCCTGAAAAGGGGCTGGAAGAAATCCGTTACTCTGCAGCGGAAAGAGCTATCAGTGATTATTCAAATGCTTCGGGAGACTTTGTGGGGACACTGGACCTGATGCTTACATATGTTGAAGGAGGGGTCCAATTTGCCAAAATTTTTGGAGTTATAGACGATGAGTTCTATGACAGTATCGAAGGGATGCTGGATAGGCTTTGTGAACAATTAAAAACTGAGGAAGGACATAAATATTATCCTCTTTTCAGGGAACGGCTGCTTAAGGTTGGCACGGACCTGGAATACATCGGATGGGGTTTTGAGGAAGCAATTTGCGTTCTCTTAGCAGATATTGAAGAGTTTTTTGAAGGACACAAGCAATGAAGACGGATTCTGGTGAAATCATGGCAGATGAAGCAACTTTAAAATGGTCTGAATTGAAGAAATTGTTTCAAGAAGCAGATCAGAAGGAACTCATTAACTTGCTCCACGATCTGTACAAACATTCGGCTGACAACCGTCGGTATGTCACTGCCAGGTATGCGAATGTAGAAGAAGGCAGCAATATTCTGGAAGCTTACCGAAAAAAAGTCATAAATGTTTACTATCATCCACGCGGAGCAGCTAGTCAGCCTCGTTATTCGGTGGCAAAAAAAGCTGTCAATGATTATTCTGAGGCTTCCGGAGATATTAAGGGGACGATGGACCTGGCCCTTACCCTTGTAGAAAACGTGATGAAGTATCTCCACGAGTTCTCAGGCATTGACGAAGCATCTCTTATTGGTGGATCTGATATGATGAAAAAGTTTTGTGAGCTGATAAGGACTGAAGACGGGCAAAAACTTTACCCTTACTTCAGAGAAAGGCTTCTGAAAATATATCAGGATTCGGAAGATAGTCCTTATGGGCTTGGAGACAATTTACGGGATTATATATCTAATCTGGTTGATGATATATCTAATCCGGATGATAACTTTTTTGAAGAAGAATCACAGGACAACTGAGATCTTTCTTCCCCTTTTGTCCTGCTTCTGGTTTGACATTTTATGCTTCATTCTTCATTTTTCATCCATCATCCTTCATTTTTCATGCTCAGGCTTATACTTTTTTTAGATTTGAAACCTCAAATCAATATAATTTAAATAAGAGAGTAATCTAAAGGATGATAACAGACTTGAATATATTTTTTAATATATACTCTCCAGCGTGGAACTTGCCCGAAACGGAGCTGGAAAAAAAGATGATAGGATGCAAAAAGTTACTCTAGCAGACCAGATCACAATTCCAGAAGAATATTCTGAAACAGATTCCGATTACAGTGAAGACTCTCTCGTAGAAAAGTCCGCAATTCTGGAATTCGAAAAACTGGGATACCTTCATCAGAACTGTTTCCACGAAAAATTCGGGCTTGACGGGAAAGGGACCCTGGGCAGGAAAACAAAATCAGAAGTGCTGCTTCTCCGGAAGCTCAGTGAGGCAATCAAAAAGCTTAATCCTGACATTTGCGGTGAAGCTGAAGAGCGGGCAATCGAGGAACTGGCAAAGGACAGGAGCAGGTTGAGCCCTGTAAAAGCAAATCAGGAAGTTTATTCGTTAATCAAAAACGGGGTCAAGGTCAAAGTCCGGAATGAAAAAGGGGAAATTGAAGACCAGACAGTTAAAATTATTGATTTCGACAACCCCAAAAATAATGACTTCTTTTTAGCATCCCAGTTCTGGATTACAGGAGAGATGCATACCCGGAGGACTGACCTTTTAGGTTTTGTAAACGGAATTCCTCTGATTTTCATCGAAGTAAAAGCTACTGGCAGAAGGGTCAAAGAGGCATATGACGATAACCTGACTGACTATAAAGACACAATTCCTCAGCTTTTCTGGTACAATGCTTTCATAATCCTTTCCAATGGTAGGGAATCAAAAATCGGCACCATTACAAGTGGGTTTGAACACTTTGGGGAATGGAAACGGGTCAGCGACGAAAAAGAACCTGGCGACTCCCTGTTGGACACAATGATTACAGGCAGCTGCGAAAAAAGCCGCTTCCTTGATATTCTCGAAAATTTCACTCTTTTTTCAAGCAGCGAAGGGCACCCTGTAAAGATCATTTCCAAAAATCATCAGTATCTTGGGGTCAACAATGCCATAGAATCCTTCAAGAAACGCAAAGAAAACGAAGGGAAAATAGGAGTCTTCTGGCACACTCAGGGTTCGGGAAAAAGCTATTCCATGATCTTTTTTGCACAAAAAATCCTGCGGAAATTCCCGGGCAACTATACCTTTGTTGTCGTGACTGATAGGGAAGAACTTGACGAGCAGATCTACCAGAACTTCCAGAACGCAGGCGTAATAAGCGAAGTAGGCGTGCAGGCCAGAAGTGGGGGACATCTCAAGCAGCTGCTTACTGAAGACCACAGGCTGGTTTTCACTCTGATCCACAAATTCGGGACAAAAAAAGGCGTAAAACATCCTTTGCTTTCGGACAGGGATGACATCATAATAATTGCGGACGAAGCCCACAGGACCCAGTATGATACCCTCGCCCAGAACATGAAGGATGCTCTCCCGAATGCGGGTTTCATCGGCTTTACCGGCACGCCGTTAATAGTGGGAGAAGAAAAGACAAGGGACACATTCGGGGACTATGTGAGCATCTACAACTTCATGCACTCCATAGAAGACGGGGCAACTGTTCCTCTCTATTATGAAAATCGTGTGCTTGAAGTCCAGTTGAAAAACGAGAATTTCAATGATGATATTTACGGAGAAATTGAAAAAGCCGGCCTTGATGATGAAGAAGAGTCCAAACTTGCCACAGAGTTTGCAAACGAATACAATGTCATCGTAAGGGAAGACCGCCTGGAAAAGATTGCAAAAGACATTGTGGAACATTATGTTACCCGGGGCTATGCCGGAAAAGCTCTTGTCGTATCCATCGATAAGCTCACAACGGTAAAGATGTACGATAAAGTCCAAAAATACTGGAACATGTATATCAATGAACTCAAGGAGCGGAAAAAAGCTACAACCGAAGGTGAGGAAGCTAAAGTTCTGGAAAAACTGATTTCCGAATTTGAAGGCGTAGACATGGCTGTTGTTGTCAGCCAGGGGCAGAATGAGGTAAAGAAGTTTGAAGAAAATAAGCTGGATATCAGGCCGCACAGAAAAAGAATGATTGAGGAAGACCTCGAAGAAATTTTCAAGGACTCAAAGAGCAGCCTTAAAATTGTTTTCGTATGCAGCAAATGGAGAGAAGGCTTCGATGTCCCTGCACTTTCAACGATTTACCTTGACAGGCCCATGAGAGGCCACAGCCTCATGCAAACAATTGCCAGGGCTAACAGGGTCTTTGGAGAAAAGACCGGAGGTTTCATTGTTGATTACGTCGGCATATTCGAAAATCTTGAACATGCCCTGAAAATATACGCCTCCCCCAAATCAGGCGGAATTGAGGCCCCGATAAAACCCAAAGAGGAACTTCTGGAAACTCTTGAACAGAAGATAAAAGAAATAAATAAATTCCTGTCCGGGCTCTCTGTAGCTTCCAAAAAGATCCTTAAAACAAAAACGGGTTTTGAAAAGATAAGGCTCTTAAAAGATGCCACTGATGCAATTCTTAAAAATGAATCAACAAAGAAGAAATTTTTAACCGAAGCTGGAGCTGCCTTAAAAATTTATAAATCCATACTTCCCCATAAACGAACTTCGGAGTTTCTTTCACAAATAACTCTTTATGAAGAGCTGGTAAAAGAAATTCGTTCTCTTGATCCTGAAGTTGATATCTCAAAAATAAGGGACAGTATCCAGAGAGTCCTTGATAAATCGATCGAATCTAAAGAATACATTATCGAGGAGTCAAAAAAAGGCAGAATATTTGCCCTTAAAGATATCGACTTCGATACTCTGGCAGACAGGTTCGACCAGCAGCATAAGAACACCGAGTTTGAGTGGTTGAAAAACCTGATCTCTTACAAATTAAAAGAAATGGTTCGACTAAATAGCAGTCGTCTTGACTACCAGAAGAAATTCGAAACGCTTATAGAGGCGTATAATTCAGGTTCTGCAAATGTAGATTATCACTATAAAGAATTGATCGAATTTGCAAAAGAGTTAAAACAAGAGGATGAAAGGGCAATCATAGAAAGTTTGAGTGAGGAAGAACTCTCCCTTTTCGATAAACTTAAAAAACCTGATCTGAACGAAAAAGAGAAGAGCCAGGTAAGGAAAGTTGCAAAAGAACTGCTTGCCACGTTAAAAGCTGAAAAGCTGGTTCTGGATTGGCGAAAAAAGCAGCAGGCAATCGCCGCAGTCAAAAAAGAAATCGAAGATGAACTGGATAGAGGGTTGCCCGACTCATACGGGGTAATAGCTTATGAAGAGAAATGCAATACCGTTTTCCAGCACATCTATGATTCTTATGCTGGTGATAACCACAGCGTCTATGAAGCCGTAGCCTGAAAGAAAGGCTTGAGACGGGTCCATATTGATAAGTCATTTGCCCCTGTTTTTAAATTGTTGAATAGGAAAATATAGTTATTTTCCGGGATTTTGCTCCTTACGATGCCATTTCTAAAATAGCACAATCTTCTTAATTGCCGCGAGCGATCTTCCAAATCTATACATATATTATTTTACAAAGTTTTATTTTCATAAATATTCATAACCATGGATTTTTTCAACAGATCTTCATATTCTAAAAATCGGTTTTCCAAGAAAAACAGTCTCTTGATTATGATAACCTGTCTATGTAATATTTCGAAATATTTTATATTAAGACTAACGGAAGGCTGAATATTTCGTATACATAGACAAAAAATTAAATATGAATAGGGCGTTTTTAGATACATGGAAACAGAATTCAGGAAGAATTTGCTCTCAGCTATTGTATGGTTCATTATCTGGCTAGTTGTCAGGATGTATTTGAATATTTAAACTCTCTAACTTCTTTCTACAGCACAAAAGAATTCCGGGGAGATTCAGAATACAGATTCAAAGTGAAAGTTAAGAGATTTGCTGACATTTTGATTTCATCTAGAGGCTTTGATACTTTTGTTACTGTTGGCTATTGATTGCGTTTTGTCATTTCTTACCAGTTAGTAATCAGACGTTTCGGGTTTGTCAAAATCAATATCAATCAACTGGTTTTTACAGGCTGAATAATTACTTCTTATTTAGCTTAGCATCATCATCCCATCTTTTATCATCGTTTATCGGAATTGTGAAAGCAAAGGTACTCCCCTCGCCCGAGCTGCTCCTGAACCAGACATCCCCTCCATGCAGGTGGACAATCTCCTTAACTAAAAAAAGGCCAAGCCCCGTCCCCTGGTATGTTTTTGAGGAAAAGGAATCTACCTGGCTGAAGGGCTTGAAGAGTTTGTGCTGGTCTTCAGCTTTGATCCCGATTCCCGTATCTTTAACCGTTATTTCTACCAGGTCTCCTTTTATTCTTGCCCCTATTTTTACAGAGCTGTTTTCATGGGAGAACTTGATAGCGTTATCAATGAGGTTGTACATTATCTGGGCAAACCTGGCTTCATCCGCACGGATGCTTGTAAGCTTGCTATCCATATCGATTTCAATTTGAATATTTTTCCGGTATGCTACTGGAGACAGGAAATTTATTATCGTGTTGAGCTTATTAGCAAGTTCAAACTCCTTATAATCAAGCTCCACTTTTCCGGCTTCTACTTTAGAAAGGTCCAGAATGTCATTGATAAGGCTCAGAAGATTCCTCCCACTCTTTGAAATGTTGTCTGTATACTTTAATTGCTTTTCATTCAACTCCCCATACACCTGTTCATACAGCAGGTCTGAGAACCCTATGATTGAGTTCAGCGGGGTCCTCAGTTCATGGCTCACATTTGCCAGGAACTCGCTCTTGGCACGGTTTGCAATTTCTGCTATTTGTTTTTCCTGATAAAGTTTTTCTACTGCTTTCTTTCCAGTAATGTTTCTGCAGGTCTCCAGGACGCCTACGATCTTGCCGTTATCGTCAGTTACCGGGATTGCCTGGATAAACCAGGAGTTTCCGTCCTCTGCAGTAAATTCTCCTGATGCCTTATTTTCTGATATAAAAATCTCTTCAAGGTGCAGGTGCTCAACCAGGGGGCTGGTTATTCCCAGAGTAGGGTTAAGGCGTCTTCCTATTGCTTTCTCAAGGTCCACATGCATATATTCAAGAGCAGCTTTGTTTGCCCAGATGATATTAAGTTGAGGGTTTACGAAAATAACCAGCTCGTTTAAAGAATCGAGCAGAACCTTCTTTTCACGTTCCTGAGCCTTTAATTCCTGTTGTACCAGGTCGATTTCATTCAGCATCCCGTTTATTTCTCTTGACAGGCGATAGAGTTCATCGTTGTCTTTGAGAGGCAATCTTTTTGAAAGATCTTTTTCCGACCTGACTCTTGTAACGAAATTGTCAATCTCAACCAGTCTCGAAACGAAGAAACTGTCAAGTGCAAATTTAACTCCGACCCCTGTCACAATCCCGGTTAGCAAAAGGAAAAAATACATAGAATTCAGGGTTTTTTCGCTGTTCAAATAGAGGTCTCTTGGGAAATCAGCTCTCATAATAAGGGCAGGCTGGCCTGAAATATCCATTAACTCAAAATACCCTGTCATTATCTCTTCGCTAAAGGGTTCGACAACAGTCTTGTCCGGGAACTCTGAAAAATTTTGAAATTTTGCTTGAAAATCGGCAGGCATATCTTTATCGACCCTATACATCAAAAGTGAAGTGCATGCAATTTCGCTGAAATAATCAAGAAGATCACTGTCAAAGTATCTCCCAAAAATTAAAGTGCCCTTCACAGGCCCCTCATATCCTGTCGTAAGGATCGGATGGCAGGAAATAAACATGGGGTTTTCATCGACCAAAATACAGCCGCTTATATCGTCATCTTCTGATTTTGTGGAAAAAGTACCGCTTTCTATCAGTTCAATAAGCTCTTCCGGAACCGGCTTTTCCTCTCCTGTTTCAAGATCTATCGATTTCTCATAAACAAGTGATCCTGTATCATTTATAAAAAGCATAACATTGACTTTGAGTCCTGCAAGAGTCTCGTTCTGAAGGTTTGCGTCTATATACTCCTGGTTTTGATCATCGATAAAACGATAAGTATCGTCCCAGCATGCCCAGTCCTGAACCATGTTATCAAGATAATTTTGTTCGGTAGAAACTACATTTTGTATTCTTCCAACATTCCTCAATGTGTCTGCCTGTTCAAGATTCAAAAAATTAGAAAGTTGTACGTTGTAGGTAAACATAAATGTAGCAGTGAATACGGCAAAAAATAATACTGTTATTATAAAAAGTTTTTTACTAATATCTATCCCAAACACCCCAAAAGCCATCGATAAAAAGAAGCTAAAGAGCAATAGTATTTACATTAAAAAGGGGGAATTAGTATATAAATGTAGAGTGACATTAAAAACAATTTTATAATATTGTAACACTTATTATTTCAATTTAACTCTTTAATTTATATATAAAAATTAGAATGAATCTAATTATACATTAATAAATATTTAATTATGTTTAGTAGAAAATCTACACAACCCTGCAACCATATATTTCAGGTCCCTGATTTGCACACTTATTTTTTTGAGGTCCCCAAGCATAAAAAGTAGTTGCAGGTATATCCCTGCCTGTACCTGTGGCCTGATAATTTCCACGGTATATGCTCACCAGAAGTGTGATGTGGCTGATTGAGCGCTGATCGGTCGTTAGTCGGTTAGGCTTCAGATGTGACTTCAAGGACTTCCTGCGCGATCTGGATAAGCCTGAACCAGGTGTTCAGGGCAGAACGCAGGGACACTGCATCGTCGGCTTTAACCGTAAGTACAAGGTTATATGCACCTTCAAGGTACATCCCTATTCTTGACCTTTCAGAGAAGTTATCATTAAGTTCTGGAAGGACAGCCTGATATATCTTTTCGGCAGTTTCGGTTTCAAATGTAAACTCTGCGGAAAGTTTCAAAGAACTCCTCCTGGGAAAAATCCGGGTCTAAAAATCTTAACCCTTAAACTGGGTCTGGATTCTAACTTTATCTTTAAAAGGTTTATTCTGAAAACTTAACTCTTCAATCCGGGTCCGGAATCAAGAAAGTTGATTTTAATATTTAGTCCTTAAAATAGTCTGAAATTCCTGAAATAGTCTGAAATAGCCTGAAATTCCAGAACTTCAGAAAAAAGGGTTGGAAAAAGGGTGTCCGGTCAGTACTTTTTGAAACCTTTGACAGTTAACTTAAAAAGGGACTTTCCGCTGCCCATGAAATCGACCTCATTTTCTCCTGCCGCCATCAGTGTGGAATGGGGAGGGAGCTGATCGACCTTATCACTTTCGACCCTGTTAAAATGGAAAAAAGACTCAAATGCGTCCGCAATCTCTCCCTGGCCTGCAATACCCGGTTCAACATCTGGAAACCAGTAAGAATCGATTTCCTTAGAATACCAGTCCGAAAACCTGAGGGAAAAAAGAAGCTTCCCTGCATCGTCATAAAAGCTGAGTTCCCCGGGGTTTCCGTGGTACTCTCCTACAACTATGAAAGGGCCGCCTTCTGCAAACTCCAGAAGCTCCTGCATGCCCATCTTGCCACGGGAAATACTCCTGCCGGCAATAAAGCGTGAAAGAAGCTTACAAAGCGTCCGGGTCTTTGCAGAAGGTTTACGAGAAGAAGTAATTAACATACTTCTTACTCGGCCTTGATGCGTTTGATGGTTGTAGGACGCTCTTTTACCAGGATCCGGTGTCCGCAATACGGGCACCTGATGCCTGTGTACTCGTAGTCAATTTCCACTTTCTGTTTACATCGAGTGCACTTGTAACCCATACAACCTCACATTCCTGAAAATTATTTGTTTACTTTGCCTCAGCAAGGTTCTTCATGGTGCGCAGCAGGGTCTGACCAACGCTTGTGGAGGGGATATAGGTCCCGCCAGCGAAGGTGTGTCCACACTTGCTGCATTTCCAGATCCCGGTTCCTATCCTTTTGACGGTAGGGCGGGCACATTTGGAGCAGACATGCGGAGCTCGCATGCGTTCTTCCAGGTCTGCGACAAGCTTTCTGTCTTTTCTCCCGTACCTGGGACCAAACCTGCCTGCAGATCTGGAAATTCTTCCTTTCTTAGTGAATTTTTTTGCCATCGTTATAACTCCTTAAAATGTATTAACTTAAAAGTGATAGTACCCTGAACCGATCTATGGGCTGGTTAGCCCGAGACCCGGGTTTTACTATCACCTTAAGACGTGCACTTAGACCGTAATACTGGCATTTAATATTTATATTTAATTAATCCTGCCTGATTTATTCACTTTTTGCAAGCCCTTTCAGGTAAAGTTCCCTGAGTTCGGCTGCCTTTTCTATTGCCAGGTCTATTGCCTCGAACAGCTCTGCCTCGGTAAGAGGGGTAGAACCCATTTTCTGCATGCCTGAAACAGATCCGTCCGAACTGGAAACGATGGTCAGTTTTGTTTCGCAAACTGCCTCCTCGTCAAGGGAGGGGTCAACCATCAGTTTTGAGCCTACCTTGGCAAGAGTTATACCAACAGGCATTTCTTTCATTGCAAGGGGCACGTTCTCACCCAGTCCCAGTTGTTCGTTCGGAACAACTGTGGTCATAAGGGCTGCAATTGCAGCAAGACAGGATGCATCAATGATATTTCCATCATTGTTCAGGACATGGATGTCTATATAGATAATCCATACGGATTCTCCCACCGTTATGCAAAGCTTCTTTATATCAATTGCGCCTGATTCCCGGATTCCCCTGTCAACGACCCTTGCCATTTCGATTGCATCTTCTCTTGGAGGCCCAGGCTCATATTCGGGAGAAGCTATCGGATTAAGCTCAAGGTTGGTAATAATCACTCCTTCATCGTGAGAGTCTGGAAACGGAGTTCCTTTCTGAAGCTTCACACCTGCAAGAACCTGGGTGTTCCCGAGGGTAACCTTTGCAGAACCTTCGGCTTTGGAAATTATGTTTGTTTCGAGCTTGATATCCCTGAAATCTTTAAACCCGCGCCAGTCCTGGCGCTTTCCTTTGACCATCAGGCTGTAAATATAGTCCTTCTTAAGTGTGGCTATAATTTCACTCATCTTTTTCACCTCTGTTTCCGGCTTCAGAGGGGTCTTTTACTACCTTCCAGGGACCTTCGGATTTTTCTTCTTCAGGCTCTTCTTCAGCCTCTACTGCTTCAGTAGAAGCTTCCTCAGGTTCTACCTCTGTTTCAGGCTCAATAGTTGCTTCTGAAGCAAAGGTTTCCTCAATTTCGGCTTCTTTTTCAAGGGAAGGTTCTTCTTCGGCTAATTTCTCAGCTTCAGACTCGAGCCCAATTTCCTCTTCAGATTCTATGGAAGCAGCTTCTTTCTCAAGTCTGGCTTCAATTTCGTCAAACTCTTTGATTTCAGGAGTACCTTCAACAGAGGCTTCAAATTCCTCTTCTTCTTCAAGAGCTTCCTCTTCTTCTTCAAGAGCTTCCTCTTCTTCTTCAAGAGCTTCCTCTTCTTCTTCAAGAGCTTCCTCTTCAAATTCCTCTTCTTTGAGGTCTTCTCCTAAATTTTCCTCTAAATCTTCTTCTTCCTCTTCTTCTTCTTCCTCTTCTTCTTCCTCTTCTTCTTCTTCTTCTTCTTCTTCTTCCTCTTCTTCTTCCTCTTCGATCTCTTCTTCGAAGTCAGGGATTACCTCTCCGGAAAGGATCTCAGTTGCAGATGGGTCTTCTAACGCCTCTGCTCCAAATTCTGCAGTTTCCTTCGAAACCTCTTCGACTGCTGCTGCTTCCGAAGCATACTCGAGGGAGGATATGGGCTCTTTTTTTTCGCCTTCCTTTTCAGTTCCTGCAGCTTCTTTCACCGTATCCTCAACAGGAGTCTCAAACTTCTTTCTAAGGACGGCCTGCTGGATTTCAAGGATCTCCTTGCACCCTTTCTTTACGAGCTCCATACCTTTCTTAATCTCTTCCGGAGTAAGGTGCCCGTCCATCTGGACAAGAGTGATTTCCCCGTCCTGGGTCATTGCTACAGGGAAGTCAGCTTCTCCGTAGTTGTCCTCATCCTTATTAAGGTCAAGTACAATCTGCCCGTCAACCTTTCCAAAAGCACATGAGGTAACAAGGCCCTTCATGGGAATTCCGGCATCTGCAAGAGCTATACTTGAAGCATTAATTGCTGCTGTCCTTGTCCCTGCATCCGCCTGAAGCACTTCCACAAAAATATCAATTGCTGTCTTCGGAAACAGCTCAGCCATAATCACAGGTTCGAAAGCTTCCCTGGAAACCTTTGAGATTTCGATGCTCCGCCTACTGTGTCCCGGACGGGCACGGTCTTCCACGGAGAATGATGCCATATTATACCTGTAACGGATAACTGCCGAATCTGCGCGCTGGCTGCGGCGGGGATGAGCTTCCCTGGGTCCGAATACACCTACCAGGATCTTATTCCTGCCCCATTCAAGATAACATGAACCGTCGGCTCGCGAAAGTACGCCGATCTCAATTTTCATGGGCCTTATCTCATCCGCACGTCTCCCGTCAAGGCGCAGCCCATCGTCAGTGATTAATTTATCAGGTTTATCACTCATACTTTAATCTCCAAACAACTCCTAAACCAAAATACTCTAGAGAAGCTTACCTAAAATCTTCTTGACTCTATCCGGAATTTAATTCGTCGGGTCCAGCAGTACATCGATCTTCCTGTATATATCTTCGGAGTGATCGTCCTTTCCTGCAGTCGCACCTTTCTTCTCATTTTGAAAAAACGTAACAGGCTTGGACTCTTTCTGTCTAATCCGTTCATTTTTCAAAAAATTGTAGATCCGGTCTGTCAATCCGGAACGCTGGGCTTCAACTTCGATTTTCCGGAGAGCCTTACTCAAAAGCTCTACATCCTCGTCCTTTCCATCGATCCATATTCTGCCGTTCTGGCCTACGAAAATGCTGCAGTTTGTCTCTTTCTTCAGCATGGAGATCATGGAACCGCCGTGTCCTATTACACGGGGGACTTTTACAGGCTCAACTTCAACAATCTGGCCTGTTTTGAGTTTCTGAAGACTCGGATCCCTCAGGGCAAGCTCTATTTTCATGGAGCTGTCTACATCTTTTACCCTGAGGATTGCAGAGTCGCCTACGTTCATAATTTCAGGCATATCTCGGGATTCGACTCTTCTCGGATATTCGGATACATGGAGCAGACCATCATAAGGAGCTGCAATATTCAGTATCCAGTTGGATGGAGTAACCACAATAACGATCCCTATCACCACATCATTCACTGAGGGGATATAAGCTCCCGCAAGTGGGATCACTCCAACTTTATCCTCTTTGAGGTTTTCAATACCACAAAACGAAGAATAGATCTTGTTGTTCTTGATATACGTCCCGTATCCGGCTTTTTTCATGTCCTCGGATAACAGGTCACCAGGGATCACTATTTTTTTATCCATCCAACATCCTCTTATAAAAGTTTCGTCTGAGCCTCTCCCTTCGTGAGATGATTTATAAGAGCGTAAAAATCAGTCTGGACTCCCGCAGGAATCCGCACTACTGCAACCCATGAGCCGTCACGCTGCCATTCTTCTTTCGTAATGCTTCCGGCTTTGGAAATATCTCCGTATGCTTTGGGAGCATATTCGGGAGGGATTTTCACAGCAATATTGATTTCTTCAAAGCGTATTGGGATAAGCGGGCGAATGGCTTTCATTGTAATAGCTACCAGCTGATCTACGCTTTTTAAAGGGTCTATGTGCACCTTCGCCTCTTCCATCGCTCTTTCTATTCTTGCGGGAGGGTGGGGCGCTCTAGTCTGAGGGTTTATAGCATTTCTGGAAATGGTATAGATAACCTTTTTCTTTTTCTCTTCAAGCATTCGTTTTCTCTGATCAGCGGTAAGCTGAAGCTCTCCGCTTTTCAGAATCACGGCAGCAATTTCAAAGGGGTCGGTTGTTTCAAAAGAGTTGATTATATCGGACTCTGCTGCCCGATCCCCTTTGTTTGCATCTTCGAAGATAGTTTCAACTGCAAGAACGTCTTCGAGGTTTACTTCCTCTCCTCGCTTATAGGCCAGAGCCCCTTCGGGCTCGACCAGTACTTCGAAATGTTTGCTGCCTCTTTTAAGCCGGGCAGTCACTGCCTCGTCCAGGGACACCATTTTCGAATACCTTCTCTAAAATGTAAGTTTGAGATTCAGAGATTCTCTGATTACTCGTTCTTAAAATATTTATAGGTTTTATTCTTTGTTTTCAGTTCCCTTGTTTTTCTCAAGGATCTGCTGAACGTAGTTCCCAACTTCCTCAGGGCTCAGTTTTCTGAATTTCTTGTCCTGAAGGGACACAATACCCACTTCAAGGGTTCCGGCATCGAACTTGCCTTCAGCTGCTTTATAAAGTGCATCCATCCCGAGGAGGATAGCAGCTTCAATATTCATATCTTCCCTGTAGTCGGCCTCAAAAACCTCAACAACTGCATTTCTGCCTGCTCCGATGGCTGTTGCCTTATACTCGAGGAGAGCGCCGCTGGGGTCGGTCTCAAAGAGCCTTGGTTTCTGGTCATCTACGCCGGCAATCAGGAGTGCAGTTCCGTATGGGCGAACTCCTCCGTACTGGGTGTAGGTCTGCTTGTGGTCACAGATTTTCTTGGAGATAACCTCCACACCTATGAGTTCGTCATAAGAAACCCTGTTTACCTGGGCTTCTACACGAGCCCTGTCAACAAGGGCACGGGCGTCTGCCACGAGCCCTGAGGTTGCGGCTCCTATATGGTCGTCAATCTGGAATATTTTTTCGATTGATGCGGCTTCCACAAGCCTGCTTGTTATTCGCTTATCAACCAGCAGCACTACCCCATCAGCTGCCTTGATTCCTACGGCTGTTGTTCCCCTCTTGACCGCTTCGCGGGCATATTCTACCTGGAAAAGTCTTCCGTCAGGACTGAAAACCGTAATTGCCCTGTCATAACCCATCTGTGGTGCCATCTGCATATTCCGTATCTCCTTGCCTTAATTTATGTTCCATATTGTTTCTATTTTCCCGGTCAGATACCGGTCATTTTTCCTTAGGGATTTCAAATCCGCAGAATCGTCTGCTAAACCACCGCATGCCCAAAAAAGGCTTTGGTCAGTAAGCGCTACAAACCTGTGCGGATATCCCCGAAAGCTCAGGAGCTTAAGTCCCCGACCCAGCGTTCAGGTAAGGAAACCGATTTTTGATTCCCTATAACGTATTTCTTCCTTATTAGAGTTTTTAACCTTTTACATGGGACTTTTAATCCTGGCAGAGTTTATTCTGATGAAACCAGTGGAAAATCTCCCGGTTAAAGGGAGTTTAAAGGTACTTTTACCCTGCAACGTACGTTTCCAGACATAAGCCGGATTCACGCACTCCAGTAAACTTTTTAACAGAGTTTAAAGGTTTATTCCAATGTTAACTATATCCGTTAATAAAGTGTATTTACTCAGTTATAATGCTTGTGAGAGCCCGGGGCTTTTCCAGCGCTTAAAGCCAGATTTAGAACCTCTTAGGGAAAATTTTTCCCTTGTAATTTTCTACGCCCGAAACTCCGGGACGCCTTCACTCCAGATCCTCGAACCACTCATGCATAAACTGTTATGAGTCTCGGCAAAGCTGCTCTGCTGTTAATCAGTTCTGCCAATCAGCATTATACATTGTTACATTAATACTCATTCATTGTAGTATATATTAGATAGCTTATTATTAGATAGTTTATTATTAGATAGCTTATTATTAGGCCGCTTAGTATCATACCGCTTATTCGGCCGTTACCGAGTCCACAACGGAAAGTTCCAGCCTGAAATATTCCGCAAATATCCAGTTCTATATTTCATATGAATAAGACCGGATATAAACGAGCCCACATATAAACTCTCTTTAAACCCGGACCTCAGCCCTGACTTTCCTGAGTCTCAGGTGAGCTTTCCAGAACCTGAATTTTAGTTATTCAGGGCCCGGATTCCAGTTTTTCAGAAGCTTAACTCAGGCTTCAGGAGCTTAGTTTATCTTTCCGGGGGCCCTCTCCCGAATCCTTTTTTTCTGTATTCTCCGGGAGTCACTACTTCGGGCTAAACTCTGGAATCTATCTTATGTCCAATTTATGGTTCAACTTCAGATTCAAAGAGCCTGTCGTCCTGTAGAAACTTTTCCGTAGCTCTTTTAACAGTACCTGAAGCTCCCAGCACATGAAGAGTTGCCCTTTTCCCGTTAATCCGGGTCAGAGCAGCCAGGGAAGCTCTCGTATCCTTTACTCTGGTATGGGAGCACTGGAGAATTCCTTTTCCGTCTTCAAATCCCAGCACCTTAATATCACAGTCGCTGGTTGTAACATCTCCGAGCAGCGATGCAGCAGAGGAAATAACTTCCCTTACAATATCGTTTCTGCTTGCTGGCTCTTCTGAGATCAGCTCAAAAGCAAGATAGCGCTTTTTAGCACGGAGTGAAGGAAGCAGGCGTTTCAAAAGAGATCCTCTCCCTCAAGAACTTCAATACCTTCCCTTACATATCCAGGACCAGGCCGATTCTTTGTGAGAATTCTTTCCGGAACAGTGCTTATGGCATCAAGAGCCTCATCTTCTTCAAGCCCACAGACCTCAGCAAGGGCAAGAGTTTCCATTGGGGAGCGCAGGTCAAAGCAGGACATGGCATCACTGCAAAGTACAAGGGGTACCTCGTATTTTCTGGTAAGCTCAAGGTTTGCCTTAAGGTCGGACAGCAGGCGGATGCGCCTTGAACCCCGGGAATGAAGAAAAGGTCTCAGGGTGATACCTATTGCAACTCCATTTTCTGCAGCTGCTTTTGCCAGCACCTGGTTTAACCCGTTGCTCCTGTCAAAAGCCGGGTGGTTCAGGATGTCTACCCTGTGGTTTTCGAGTGCAGCCCTGTTGACTGCTTCGGACCCTCCATGCACAATTAGGACATCCATTGAACTCCTGAATTTTCCGATCAAACTGTGCAATTTAGAGGGGTTTTCTTCCACAAGCTCAATTCCCCTGAATACCTCAAAACCCTCTACTGAAGGCATTACTGACTTCTTATCTGGGAGTTTATCGGAATGGTTCGCAACTGCAATCCCGCTGTACCCGAAATGCCGGGCAAGGGAAACCAGTTCCGTAGCAGTATGGTCCCCATCCGGAGCTGCATGGACACAAAAATCATAAAATTTCGGTTTACCCAAACAACTCCTCCACTATGGCTCCGGCTTTCTCCCAGTTCTTCGGGTAGGTCTCTATCTTGACCTTTGCAATAATCGCGTCAGAAGAGTTAGTCAGTTTTACCTGCTGCAGGTATGCAGCCTGCTTGTCAAAGCGGAGGTGAAAAACCGTGTCATCGTCCAGCCTCTCAGGCATTTCTTCCTTGAGCATTCCCACATCTTCTTCCGAAAAGTTTCCCCGGACAAAACGGGCAAAGTTCAGGCATTCTGCCTTCCTTTTAAGCTGCACGCTAAGGATAGTAATTGGATTTCCATGGTGCCCTTCGGCCTGAAGCTCTTCTATGAGCTTATTTCCTTCCTTTACGCCGGCACCGGATAAAAAAAAGTCCAGAGCCTCGCGGACTCTGGATACGTCTTCGGTTGCGTGGGCGATCACACGCATTGTTATGTGATGAATCACTTGCCTCGACTCTGATGTGCACGGATGCTCGGCCTGGTCTTTTCAGTTCCCTTGCCGCGTGTAGTCAGGCCCCTACCCTTCCTGCCGGCACTGGTTTTGCCTCGGGTAGCTCTGCCCCTTATGGACGGGTCACAGATCCAGTTCAGGTTCTTATCGCTCTTTATTACAGAGTGGTGCGGATCTACAAGGATGACTTCAAACCACTTGTGCTTTCCGTCTTCCCCTACCCAGTAGGAGTTCAGAACTTCAAGGTTCGGGTATTTGCGGTCTGCACGGGCTTCGGCAATCCTCTGGATGCTCATTCCGCCTGAGATCTTATTCGTCCCCATTCTCTGGGTTCTTCTTCCACGTTTAGGTCTTGATTTACCAAGTCCACCGCGGCGCACATTCACTCTGACAACGACAATTCCCTGCTTGGCTTTGTATCCAAGGGATCGTGCCCTGTCGAGTCTTGTGGGCCTTTCGATTCTGGTCACAGAGCCCTGTTTTCTCCAGACCTGCATGCGTTCCCAGCGGAGATCGTTTACGTAAGTCTCATCAGGGTTTTTCCATGCATCACGTATGTATCCGTAAAAAGATTTTGACAATTTAAACACCAAGTTTCACTTATGTTTCATGGTTCAGCCCTGCCTGCAGGACCACATTCCAACGGGATCTAATCCCGAAAATGAAACATGCGATACAACTGAATCATCTGATTTAAAGCTTTGCCTGCAAAGTAAATGACCGGAAAACCCCGGATGAACCTTAGTGTGAATATATGTATATAAGTTGGCAATTTAAATTAAACTGTTTGGTGTAATATTAGTGGGGGATTACAGCAAACTTCATCTCATAAATAATTGGTACTATTTTCGTGAACTCCCTCTCCCTGAAATCTTCGCCTTTCGGCTCAGTTTCGAGGGATGAGCTTCCTACGAGTATTTTTCTCATCGGCTTTGATTCCTGAGAATCTCAGTTCCTCAAAAAACCTGTATTGTCGTAGATTTCCGGTAGTGAACTACCGAAAGCTTGTCCACAGAGCATTTTGCAATAGGTTTCACAACCTCCCATTGCGGAATACCCTGTCAAGCTCGCTGTTCACCGTTTGCACTTTTACCTATAGAACTTCTCTATAGAACTTCTCTATAGAACCTTATAGTTCAAGTTCAGAAAGTTGTACCTGACGTTTATCCGGCTATCCCCTACTTTATCTTTTACCACAAGGGCGAGGGAGAGCTACGGATAATATTATATTAGCTTGCGAAGTAGAATAAACTTTGCGGAATCACTACCATAAGACGGTTTGAAAGTTGATGGCTTTCATCTTCCACCTGTCCGATCCGGTTTACCGGATCTACCGAGGAAGGAGACTTCTCGCCTTCTTATTAAATTTTTTATATTTTATATACCAATATATTATTATATTGTAAACACTGTTTACAATCCGGGTTACTATGAGGCTTCACTGGATTGATGCATTAAAAGGGATTGGAATTATACTTGTAGTATTTGCGCATCACAGCTTGCCGGTAGCAATTGACACTTACATATTTTCGTTTCACATGCCGCTCTTCTTTTTCATTTCCGGATTTCTGTTTGACTTTGGGAAATATGCAGGATCGACTGCAGGTTTTGTGAAGGGGAGATTCAGGTCTCTTATCGTGCCTTACTTTTCTTTTGCAGTGTTTACCTGCCTATTTTACTTTTTTCTGGATCTGAAATTTCAGCCAGGAGTCATAAATATTGAATTTTTCGAAACCAGTGCTCTTTATGGCATTTATTCCATCGTGTATGCCCTTGGTCCTCTGATCTCTTATAATCCTCCGCTCTGGTTCCTGAGCTGCCTGTTCGTAACTGAGCTTCTCTTTTATGGATTTGCGAAGAAGTCTTACGGGGAACCGCGAAAGCTTGTACTCTGGCTCACTGCAGCCGGAGTGATCGGGCACCTTTATTCCATATATGTGCCTTTCAGGCTGCTCTGGAACGCAGATGTGGCTCTCTCTGCCGTTGTCTTTTACGGAGCCGGAAATTTATTTCGAAAATTCACAGAGCCGAAAAAAGAGTCTGGATCTGGCTCGGATCTGAATTCCGGTTCAAGTCTTAGTTCAAGTATGAATTTGGGTTCGAGACTTAGTTCAGGTTCGAGTCTTAGTTTAAGTTCAAGTATGAATTTGGGTTTGAGGTTCAGGGAAGGTTTCTTCCGAGTTGAGAAATTTCTCCCTGGAGTCTTTATTCTTCTAAACCTGTTATATCTCGGATACCTCCTGAAGTTTCCTACAACAGATATGGTCAACATGAACGTGCTGAAATACGGAGGTTTCTTCTCGTATTATCTCCTTGCTTTCTCAGGGATCTTTGCCTTTGTTTATCTTTTCAAAAAAGTAGGGAGTTCAAAAATACTGGAATATTACGGGAGAAACAGCTTGATCGTGCTTGCACTCCATTTCCCTCTAAAGGATGTCCTGATAAAACTGGCAGTTCTGGGAGGAGTAGATTATGAGCTTTATCATTACAACGCAGTTTTTGCTCTGAGTTTAACTGTGCTGAACCTTATTTGCGTGATACCTTTGATCTTCCTTATCAATAGCTACTTCCCCTTCCTGATCGGAAAAAAAGGTTCTTTCGCAAAGTTTGAAGGCTTTAAATCTCGTTTCAAGAAGCTTGTTAATCAATGGAACTGACCTGTCGATTCTGAAAATTATTAAATATCTTCAGCCGAAGACTGTGAACTCCCCCTCTCTGTCAGGCTAACGCCTGCCGAGGAAGGGGCTTCCTTCGAGTATTTACTTCATTTGAAAATCAGATTCTGATAATCTAATTCTCATCGGTAAACCTGTTTGTCGAAGATTATCTACAAATTGTAGATAGCCTGTCCACAAGGCATTCTGTGATAGGAAACGTACCATGATGTTGATAGCACTATTTCTATCCCTATCAATTACATTTCCACAATCACATTCCATAGTTCTTTCCCAGAGAGGCATATCATGCCGTTTTCCACATAGGTAGCACTCTTTGGAAGTATAGCTCTCATCAATTCTTATTACTCTTTTACCTATGAGCTCTGCTTTATAGGTCAAGAATTCGATGAAGCGAGATAGATAACCTTGATTTTGGGTTGATCTGTTTCTGGATCTTATCCTCTTAGTTTTCTTTTGCTTTTCCCCATTGATTATTTTGGGTTGAGCCATTTTCTTAACTTTAAGATCTCCCATAATAATGGTATTGGCCCTGGTATTCTCTACCATTTTCCTGGATAGTTTATGCTGGAAATCCTTCAGTTGATTGAATTTTTTAGTTTCCATTACCCGATAATTTTTATGCAGTTTAAGGTATTTCCTGCTGTTTTTCATACAGTGATCTTTTTTTGATTTTATACTATCCATTTTCTTTTGCCAATACTTATCTGGTCTGGGAGTTTTTACTTCATGGATTTTTCCTTTGAGATACAGGTTACTATTTTGGTTATGCCTGCATCAATCGCCTGATAACATCCGTTGTCAGTATACGCTTTGGGAAAAACATCATATATTACGGAAAGGTAAAAATCTCCTCTGCCTTTATACGGATCATCGTTATAGATCTCTACCTGTCTTACATTTTCTAATTTGAGGTCAATTTCAAAATCAAGAGACGTTTTATTAACAGAATGAGCAAATTTAATGTTTGCATTGTTAATTTTGTATCCACTCTGATTATAGCATAACGTCATGAAATATTTGTTACTTCGGAACTTAGGAGGTCTTGCTGTTTTATCTCCGTTTTTCCTGAGTGCGAAAAAGGACTTGTAATTAGCATCAAGTTTTTTAAGTACACTCTGAAGGACTTTTGAATAAACTACCTTATATTCAGGATTATTTTCCTTGAATTCAGGCAACTTGTTTTGCTGTTCTATATATCCAACACTACGTTGTTCGTTACGCCATGCGTTTTTTCTATCAGCCAGAGCAAGATTATAGACACATCTACATTTATCGGATAATTCCCAGAGAACATTAACCTGTTCTTCTGTAGGATATATCTTAATCTTTTTTGTTAGTTGCATGTTTGGCCTGACTTTTTATATATTTTTCCAAAGAGTCAACTGGTATAGGATATAGTGTCAACAAAAAGATGAAACTATGAATATATGTATTTAACTAATCACGACGAATATTAATGAGGAAGTTGACGGCTTTCATCCCCCACCTGTCGCTTCGCTCCGAGGAAGGAGACTTCCCGCCTTAATGTTAAAATCTTAATGACCTTCGGAATATTTTTATATTTTTAAATTAATACAGAGTTGGAGGAATCTGGTTGTGGCTTTCAAACGGTTCAATTGAACCTCTCAGAAAAGCAAGTATTAATCCTGCGATCTTGAAAACGGTCATTCTTTTGCTGGTCCTTCTCTGTATGGTACCCTCAGCCAGTGCAAGAGACTATGCGCTGGAAGGAGTTGCGACGAATATAACTATTGACCCCAACGGCTTAGTCCATGTTGAGGAATCGATTTCCTATACATTTGAAGGAAATTATAACGAAGTTTTTAG
Source organism: Methanosarcina sp. (assembly GCF_028693135.1). GTDB lineage: Archaea > Halobacteriota > Methanosarcinia > Methanosarcinales > Methanosarcinaceae > Methanosarcina. The sequence continues at coordinate 24,244 of NZ_JAQUVZ010000002.1, read as the reverse complement.
AATACTCGAGGAGTCCCCAGGAGAATCTATCCAGAACATTCAGGGATATTGTTCAGACGAAGCATGTACCTTCAGAGTTGAACCGACTTCTGAAGGATACGAGTTGATAGGCGGGCTTCCGACCCCCACTCCGGAAAAAGTTACTTTTTTTATTTCCTATGATCATTATGGAGCAGTCAAAGTCCACAGCGATGTTTCCGAATTCCATTACAAGCTATGGGGAGAAGAGTGGGAGAAACCTCTGGGAAGCTTGAAAGGAAGCATTACGCTCCCTGTGAATAACGAAAGTGAGCTCCAGTACTGGATTCATCCGACTGGTTATACCCGGGAAGTAAATGTGGAACAGAATATCCTCAGTATCAGGACAGACGAAATTCCCTCTTATCAATGGTATGAAATCAGGGTTGTTTTTCCAAAAATTGAATCTCCCAATGCCAGCCTGGTCCAGATAGACAATGCAGAGGGTCTTAAAGAAATAAAATCCATTGAAAATGAATATGAAATGAAAGGCTCGATCTTAAAGGGCCTTTCCAGCCTGACAATTCTCTTTGCTTTCCTTGCCCTGGCGTTTCCGTTCCTCATTTATTTCAGGTACGGGAGAGAACCAAAAATCGATTATGAGGCAATATATGAAAGAGAGCCACCTACCGATTCCAGGCCTGCTGTTGTCAATGCCATAATGCAGGGGAAGATCGGCACTCCTACAATGGATGGGTTTACTGCTACGGTTATGAACCTTGCTAACCTTGGTTATATTTCTCTTCATACTGTAAAATCAGAAGAAAGCAGGGCATTCGGCCTGTTCAAATCCGATTCGGAAGACATTTTAATTGAACTTGTCAGTTCTGACTCATATGAGACAGCTAACGGAAACCTCCCCAAACTGGAAAATTTTGAAAAAGATGTGTTCAATTTATTGAAAAAACATGCTTCCGAAAATAAGGTCTCATGGGATAAACTGAAAAAAGAGCTTGGAAAAGGAACTGATTTCTATCAATTTATGCTTGCCTGGAATAAAAAAGTTGAAAGACATATTGTAGTTGAGAAACTCTTCCGGTCCACAGGGAACACATATGTGGGCATTTTCGGTGTGGCAACTATAATAGCGGCAGTTGTTTTTTTTATTGCAATCTCTAAATATTTCCCTTCAAATTCATTTCCCCAGGCGTCAAATCTGAATATACTTGTGGTTTTAATTGGAGTTTTCGGGTTAGTTATGATCATTTTCTCCGGGGTGTTTGAAAAGGTACTGGGACGCTGGACCCCTGAAGGAAGGCTCTATTATAAACGCTGGAATAACTTTAAAAAATATCTCACAGATTTTTCTGCCCTCAAAGAGCATCCTCCGGAATCAATAAAGCTCTGGGACTCTTATCTGGTCTATGCAACCGCTCTGGGAGTCGCAGAAGAAGTCCTTAAAAATATGTCTTTAGTCGTTCCTGATGAACAGCTCAAATACAGTCACTTTTACTATGTACACCACAGTTACGCCCAGTTCGGTGCCGGTTTTGGGAGAGCTTATTCGGCATCCGCTCCATCTTCAAGCGGGAGCGGGGGGGTAGGTGGCGTGGGCGGCGGCTCAGGTGGAGGTGGCGGCGGTGCCAGGTAATACCGGGTAAATGTCAGTTAATATCAGTTAATACCAGTTAATATCAGTTAATACCAGTTAATATCAGTTAATGCCAGTTAATGCCAGTTAATGCCAGGTTAAGTACTTTTGATCTAATGGATGGTGATCTATAATGGTAATAGAAATTCTGGTAATAGCAGTAATAATTCTGGTTTTGCTCTTTGTTATAATTTACAATGACCTTATAAAGCAAAGAAATCGGGTAGAAAATTCCTGGGCCCAGATAGAAGTCCAGCTAAAAAGGCGCTATGACCTTATCCCCAACCTGATAGAAACCGTGAAAGGGTATGCAAAACACGAAAAAACCCTTTTCGAAAACATTACAAAAGCCAGGGCTGCAGTAATGTCTGCAAATAATGTAAATGAAACTGCAGAAGCATCCAATTATCTGTCCTCCACCTTGAAATCCCTGTTCGCAGTTGCAGAAAACTATCCTGACCTGAAAGCCAACCAGAACTTCATGCAGCTCCAGAAAGACCTCATGGATACCGAGAACAAAATTGCCTATGCAAGACAATTTTATAATGATACCGTTATGAAATTCAACATCAGCATCCAGACAATTCCAAAAAATATTGTTGCATCTATCACAGGATTCAGGAAAAAAGATCTATTTGAAACCCTGCAAGCCGAAAGGGAAACCCCAAAGGTTGAGTTCTAAGTCCCAAAGGTTGAGTTCTAAGACAGTACACTGATTCAGTTTACTGATTCAATTAATTATTTCAGTTTACTGATTTAGTTCACTGATTTATTTCTTATACATATTTTGTTATCAGTTTCCTTATCCACGGTGATCCGTGATTAAACGGCTGATATTATTAAAAATATCCAGAAACGGTATCTTTCAGCTTTTTTTCCCCTGTTGCAAAGGGCTGTAGCCGGCTGACAGTCAGGTAAGAAAGACAAAAAACAATCCGTAATGATATTGAGAGAAAAAGAACAATACAGGGAAATACCCCATCTGGCATGAGAAATACTTCCCTTAATACCGGAAGGTGGCTTTCAATCCACAGGTTACAGGACGCCTCCGCCAGCTTGCCTGGCGGCTCTTCAAAAAAAGAAAGAAGAAAAGAATTTGAAAAATAAATATAAAAGCAATAAAAAAGAAATTTGAAATAAATAAATAAATAAATAAATAAATAAAAACGTGAAAAAGATATTCTAAAAAAAGTGCTGTTAATGTGTCTTTAATTCTGTTTTGTTTGTGCATGTGCCGGTTTTTGAGGCTGCTTTTATCACCTTATTCTCTTCTTTTTTGTCTGAAAGCCGCTCTCCTGCGTCGAGCGTGACAAGAAAGACTCAGTATAGTGAATGACGTGGTAAGGAGCAGAAATATTTCTAATTCTTTCCTCTTGAATGAAGCTAATTGCCATAATCTATAAATTAACCTATAAATTAACCCCCTTGAATGAAGCTCACTGCTATAGCCCATCGCTAAGTCCTCTTGAGCGTAGCGAAAAGGACCGCGTACTCCCGAGGCGCAATTCGGGCGGCAATTCGGGCGGCAATTCGGGCGGCAATTTGGGTGAGTCGCTATTCGGAGCGTACTGTAGAGCCGCAACTCTGCTGGGACAGGAAAGACGCGGGGTGGCGAATAGGGGTGCAAGGGTTAGAATTCATGGGTTTGAGCCAGACATTGTTTTTTCAAAAATATCTACAATGTAAAGGTGGAAGGTAGGCATCAAACTGCAAAAGGAAATCCGAAAAGTTTGAAAAATGGATTCCTGTTTATTCTTTTATTCAAATTTTTAGGTTCAGAATCTTAACTTTTTAGACTAAAAACCCCGGATAGGAGGCTTTTTTTAAGTTATATTTTTTTGCAAGCCAGGTGCCCCGCGTGCCCGGGGATTGGCTCTAAAAGATTTACTGAAAAGCCAGAATTGATTTTTTTGTGTTATTTTTGTGCCTATTGTTCACGAATGAAGAGTAAATAAATATTAATTCAGTCAAAAAGGCATGGAATATAAAATCTCTTTATTATAACGAATTATAATTAGATTTACAAAAATATGTATTTTCCTTGGATACCTATATATAATGGTAATGAATTCTATTGTTTTGAATATATGTCTAATATTATAAAATTTCCGAGAAAAGGGGAGTAAAAAATTATACAGATTGTACATCTTTCAGATATTCATTTTTCAGAAGCGTATTTTGTCCCTGAAATTGCAGAATCCATGCTGCAGAGCATAAATCAACTGGACCCAGATATTGTAGTAATTACCGGCGACCTGACAGAAAATGGGTTTTCAGCCGAATATGATGGAGTAAAGAAGTTTATTGACAGGATTGCGTGTAAAGACAAGGTCCTTGTTCCTGGAAACCACGACTCCAAAAACGCAGGATATCTGCACTTTGAAGACCTTTTTGAAAATAGGTTCTCAACCAAAAATTTTGGGGGCGTAACCATTGTAGGGGTTGACTCCTCCCAGCCGGACATTGACGAAGGGCACCTGGGAAGGGAAAACTACGGCTGGATCAAAGAAGCCTTTTCCGGGCAGAATTTCAAGGTCTTTGCCCTGCACCACCACCTTGTTCCGATCCCTCTTTCGGGAAGAGAAAACACCGTCCTTGTCGATGCCGGCGATGTCCTTGATCTCCTGAACCGCTGCAAAGTAAACCTTGTACTTTGCGGGCACTGCCACATTCCTCATGTATGGAACCTGAACAACATGCTCGTTGTAAACGCAGGTACCTTCTGTTCCTCCAAGACCAGAGGCAAAACTACACAGTGCTTTAATCTGATCCAGGCTGAAAACGAAAATTCAGATAATAACAACTGGAATGTCAAGGTTTCCAGGGTTTTCCCGCAGGGGAATCTGGAACTGATCACAAAAACCGTAATGTGAGGGCGCATCAGGAATTTTGAAATTTCTTTGTTGCCGTATTTTCCTTCATTTTTTATTTTTATTACTCTGATCAGGCTGCGAAAAGTCTGCGAAAGCGTGGTCAATGAACCAGAAAAACCGGATGAAATTAATTACACTTAGACGAAATTAATTGCACTTACTTCTTCCGGACCCGCCATCCGATCAGATTGTCCGTTTCAACCCTCTCGACCTCTTTTCTCTCAGCCAGGTCACATAGAATATCAAGAATCTCTTTTTCCCCAATCTCAATCTCGTACCTGTCTTTAAACTCAGCAGTAATCCGGGAGATATCAAGAGTCCTGTCCCCGAGAATCTTTTCCGCAAACCCTGCCATGTCCTCATAGCGGGCCCAGGGATAGATTATCCAGCGCCATTTGATGACTTTTTGCGCGTAAAAGTCCGGGGTGAAGGAAGAACAGGTCTTGTGCTGGAGGACTGCAGTTCTGATTTCGGAGGGGTTCAGGCTCTGCACGTAGTCTACAGCAAGGAGGAGTGTTTCTCCGGTATCTGTGACGTCGTCAACGATGAGCACTTTTTTTCCGCTGATGTCCACAGAAATGGGGAACTTTATCATCGCTTCTGCCTGCATGTCCGCTCCCCGCATATAGTGCTCGATCTTCATGGAGGTCAGGTCGTTAAAAAGCAAAAAATCACAAACCAGTCTTCCAGGCACATAGCCTCCCCTCCCGATGGCAACGATCAGGTCGGGCTGGTAACCTGAAGCTTTGATTTTTCGGGAGAGGAGCCGGGACAGCCTGCATGTTTCACTGAAGCTGAGAAGCACACACCTGAAAGAACTCTTTTCTGCCGGAGAGCAGCTGAACTGCCGGGCTGCTTTTTCTTTTTCTGTGTTCAGATAAATCGCCTTGCCGATATTCCTTCTGCCTGTATTATATTCATCAGTAAAACCGTAAAGTGAATGAGAAACTTATCCTTCCCGTAGTCGACATAAAACCTGATAAAAACGCATCTTTTTACCGGGCTCCGGGAGAAAACAGAAGTAGAAAGCATATTTGAAAAACATCTCCCGATTTTAATCCCCGAATTATAATTTTACTGGAAAATATATAAGGTTACTTTTGCAAAAGAGTAAAGGATCTTCTCCTGTTTATTAATTCTAAACAACCTTTTGATTGACTTTTTCAAGGTTCTGAAACCTTAAAAACCAAAATAGGCAGCCGGATATACATATAAAAACAGGCTCTTCGTCATTTTCTATGGATAAGATGATTTTCAATTCAAGACCGCATTGGTTTTTAAGAGGATATCCACACAAAACAACGAAGAGCCTAAAAACATAACCTGGCGGAAAAAACGGAAATCGGCTCCAAAAGCGATAAAAAACGGCATTTTTATATACCTGCATTCCAGTACTATTTTTACTTACAAAAGGGATTTTTCTTTAATAGTTTTTAAAAGGAGGATAACAATAATGGATTTTAAAGCAGTTCTTGCAATTCTCGTTTTTCTGACACTTTACTACATATATCACTATTCACCCGGCGCCATAGTCTGAAAAGATAGCTGAACGATATAACGCTATTGGATTGCAAAGCAATTCTTGCATTACTTGTCTTTGCCGTTCTTTGCTACATAGGACTTACGCGGTTGAACTGGAAATCAATAGCATTAAACCTTCAACTGTGTAAAATATGGATTTCGCTTCAACGTCTATTGCACTTGATTTTATATCTCAAGTGCGTAAGTCCTACTACATATATCACTCTTCAGGCGGAGCCATAGCTTGAAACGAAAAAGAAGAGCAATAAGAGAGATTCCATAAAAACATTAAAAGATAAAAGAAATTAAAGAAATTAAAGAAATTAAATATTCTGCAGAAAATATACTAAAACCAGCTCAGTTGTCTGTAAATGAAATGGTCGATAACAGATCAGAGATAATATATCAAGGGAAACATTTGTTTTATCGATTCAAATCAAAGGTTTCCATAAGATAATGGGTATTATTGCAATTGTGTATTATTGCAATTGTGTATGGTTGCTGTATCCGGACTTAAATAATATTTTAATACATTGTTAAAATTATATAGTTCTGCCTGAAATCCTAATTTCTGTAAAACCATACTTGGGAATGAGTGTTTTTCAGGTAATATTTAATGTGTATTTAATTCAATTTTAATTATAATTTTTATATTTTCTTAGTATGTTTTATTTTTTCGTTCAATTTTCTTGAAAGACCGGACTGATGACCAGGACAATCAAATTGCGTGCGATTATCCAACCCTAAAGAGGCTGCCAATCAATTACCCCTATTGTTACGTCAGCAGTAAAATGTTGTATATAATCGATTACAATTATTCAGAATCATTTAATTCTTGAGGATTGAAGCGACACTAATGTCAACTACCCGCCAATAAATTGGCAGGCATGTAATAATGTCTAAGTTGACCAGATCCCCGATTGGAGTTAACAAAATCGGTAAACGATAGGAAAGAAATAGTTACCCTTGAATGTCGCCTCAGTTTAAGGCTCTAAAGATGCCGGTTAAAAGCCCAAAGGGTTGTGGGCGGTGCTTGCATCGTTAAACCTTTCCATATCAGATAGAGAGGAGATCGGATTCCTTGATTGACTGGTTCCATCTACGCTGTAACACTCCAACTTCACGAAGTTGGAGTCCTTCCATCTACGCTGTAACACTCCAACTTCACGAAGTTGGAGTCCACAATCGGGATACGCATTACTCTACGAAAGTAGAGGGGAGCTTCTTTTTAGCTCCCACCCAACTTATTACTATTTAAATGAGGGATGAAAGCAGGTACGGGGATGTTGACGCATTCCTCCCATGTCTAAAGACACGGGTATCCTGCTTATCTTACCATGAACTTAATACCTTTTTTTTCGATTTAAATACTTTCAATACCTTATTTTTTGATTTAATATATTTTAATACCTTTTTTTTCTATTTAAATACTTTCAATACCTTATTTTTTGATTTAATAGCTTTTAATACCTTATTTTTTTGATTTAAATAAATTTAATACCTTCTTTTTCACAGGTTTAATCCCTGAAATAGAATTGTTGGACAGCCTGTTAATTAGGGGGAATCCTGCTCATGTACTCTTGAAAATTCATCTTATTACCTGAAAATATTTGAACCAGGGAAAACATACATATAAAGTAAATCCGGGAAAGAAACAGAGTGTCGGGGGATTGATAAAATGAGGGATTCTTTAAAAGGAATAGACTTTAAAGCTCTTCTTGCAATTCTCGTTTTTCTGACACTTTACTATATATACCATTTTTCTGACGGAGTTATAGATTAAAAACAAACGAAATAGAAATATCAAAAGAGATCACAAATTAAATCAGTAGCAGGCGTCTTAGAAGTTATCACAATAATAGAAAAATGAGCATTATATTAATAAAAGGCGTAACTGATAAAGGAGCTTCAAAGCTATGCTTTCAAGAGAAAATGATCAAGCAATACATAAAGGGCTGGCTTCCATCGAGGAGGGGTTTGATGAAGGAATCAGCCAGGCTCTTACCTCCCTGACAGATATAGGTAAAGGCTATCTTAGCGAAAGAAAGGAACTGGAAGCTGAGATGACAGTATCTTCCATAAAAGAAATAGGAAGGGCGGCTGCTCTTAAGGGAATGGAAAATGCAGCAGTAAATGCTATAAGATCCCTGGAGAAGATGCTCCAGTGCTCAATGAAGCAGAACATGGAAGGAACAACTGTCAGGGTTCTGCTCTCTTTTGGGGCGATAGGAAAAATCGCTGCCGAACAGCAACTTGAAATGGTAGCCAAACTTGCAGCATCGGTTCTGGGGGAAAGCGGGAATACGGCGGCTCTCCTTAACAGGGAAAGAGAAACCATTGCAGTTACAATCGGGCTTGGGGAAATTGGAAAAGCCGTTGTCGGGACGAAATTTCCTGATTATTCCGAAAATGCCGCTATATGCATCAGCTGCCTTGGAGAAACCGGGAAACTGGCTGCTCAGAAAATCCTTGAAGAAGCTGCAATAGGAGCAGAACTTATGTTGGAAGAGATGGCTGCAGCAGCCATGCAAGAAAACCTTCAAAGTGCGGCAGGAAGTATCGCAACTTCTATTGAAGAGATAGGAAAAAGCGCTGAGGAAGAAAAGATGGAAAATGCCGTTTTCCAGGCTGTATCCGCCCTTCAGACAATTATGAGCAGCTCAGGGAACAGATACCTTAATGATGCCTCGATTGCGGCAAAGGTTGCCCTCGAATCTTTTAACGAATTTGATATAATAAACGACGAAGCCAGTATAAGGAAAATAGAAGCAGTCAGGGAAATGATGAGAGCACTGTGGGTGAATACGAAATAAGGAAAGGATGAAAAAACACTTTAGACTCAACCATGAAACCTTAAATTTCAGTTAAATATTCTTGAAAAAACTTCCGGCGAGAAAAGTACGGGAATTTTAGCAAAAAAGAAAAATTTAAAAGGGAAATTTTCCTGCAAAATACAAGATCTATAGGTGAGCCTATAGGTCTGAATCTACAGGCTTATTCCTCGTCAACTTGCGATGTTTACTGGAGAGGGAATATAACCCAGTCAGAGACCATATACTCGTAGAATGCACTTCCCTGCTCAATATTTCCTTTATACTCAATTGTTGCTTCATCGGGCTGGAAGGACATGAAATCAACAAATCCCACAGGTTGCTCCTGGGAAGACCTATCAAGCTGGACAACACTTTCAGCATTTATGGAGATGTCCAGGTCAGGAGCCGAGATTTGAAGGCTGGCTGGTCTTTCCACAGTGTTTCCATTCACTTTCGGATATTGCCAGTCGCCCTGGGTGATACTCACTTCATTCCCGGAGTATTCTGCAATTACCTTCCCTGTATGCTTGTCTATCAAAGTCAGATGTTTATACGTATAATCATCATAACCGTCCTCAGGTCCTCTGACCCCATAGAACACGGTCTGGTAACTATCTGTTGTAAGTTCTGACCAGCTCCACCCATGCATTTCCCATTCCCATACAGGTTGGTCAGTGGTATAAGGAATCATGTGGTCAAAGTACCCGTCAGCCTGTGTAACCGTATATTTCTTGCCGTCAAGCACCACACTACCCTTAAGTTTTCCATAAGCGTATTCATATGTGGTAAAATTGACCGGATCTGCGGCACTATCGATTGTTTTTTCGGCATGAGGCTTGAAAAACAGGTTCAACTGCATGTTGTCGTAAGCATAATCCAGTCGGTACCCTTTAAGGGCTGAACCGTAAAATTTCCTTAAACCTTCCGGAGAAGTAAAGTCAAGGTAAGGAACATGGAATCCAACGTAATTTTCAATTTCACCCCTTGGCACAAAACACGTTATATAATTGGTAGAAGGAGCCTCTCCGTATGGATAAAGCCCGTAGAAAGTTACTATATTCGAAGACTGTTCCCCAGTTTCCGGCTCATTAAAAACTGTTGGAGACTCCTGGTGCACCAGTGTAACAAAAAAGGCAAGTTTCCTCTTTTCCCCGTCCTCCCCAACAAGCCGCATGTCTCCGTTCTGGTACCACCATTCCGACATGAAGCTGGCATCGAAGTCGGTATCATAGTGCCCGCCTTCCGTGTAGTCCATGACTGCTTCGTTTCCTGAAGTTTTACTGTTCGGCTCTGCTCCTGATATGCCTATAAGGCACACTAAAAGAAGCGGCAAAATCATTATTCTCAAGTATTTTTGGTCCAAATAACTCTCTCCTCTGTTAATAACTCATATTCTTGAAGCCTCCTTTGAGACGTCCCAACGACTTCCAAAAAAAGAGGATACAAAAAATAACATTAGCAACTGAACAGTACAAATGTTAAAAAAAGTTTCTATATTTGATGATTTTTTTATAATAGTGTACTTTTGAAGGTTTTACAAAAAAGGTTTAAAGAAAAATAACTTCTAAAAGAAAAATAACTTCTAAAAGAAAAATAACTTCTAAAAGAAAAATAACCTTGAAAAAAACAAAATACCTGAATAACTAAAATCAAAAAAGAGAGAGCTATGTCCATCTTTTCGCCTCCCGATCCATTTTGTAACAATTCGGGAGGAAAAACAATTCAATAGCCACCGTTTTAAAGGATTAACGGACACATCTCAGGGAACCCATTTTCACCAATTAAAGGCTATTGATTTTGTTTTTCAAGGATAACACTTCAGTTTGTCAGCGACTGGATAGGAGCCGGAATTCTTCCTCCCCTCTTTATGAAAATCTCTGAGCTGAAATTGCTTACTGGCATAATAGGTGCACTTCCGAGCAGCCCGCCGAATTCCACGGAATCTCCCACTCTTTTTCCGGGTGCGGGAATGATCCTGACTGCAGTTGTTTTTTTGTTTATTACTCCAATTGCCATCTCGTCAGCAATTATTGCTGAGAGGGTAGCAGCAGAGGTGTCTCCGGGAACTGCTATCATGTCAAGCCCGACGGAACAGACGCTGGTCATGGCTTCGAGTTTTTCGAGAGTAAGAGCTCCGACTTTAACCGCTTCGATCATGCCTGCGTCCTCACTGACCGGGATGAAAGCCCCGCTGAGGCCTCCTACCGACGAAGAAGCCATTGCGCCGCCTTTTTTTACAGCATCGTTAAGAAGCGCAAGGGCCGCAGTCGTGCCGTGGGCTCCACAGCGCTCAAGCCCCATAGCTTCCAGAATAGCAGCAACACTGTCCCCTATTTCCGGAGTTGGAGCAAGCGAGAGATCAAGAATCCCGAATTCCACACCAAGCCTTCTCGAGACTTCCTTTCCTACCATCTCCCCCATGCGTGTGATTTTGAAGGCGGTCTTTTTGATCGTCTCGGAAATTTCCGTAAGGTTCGGGTTTTCAAGTTCGCGAACAGCTGCGTTAACCACGCCAGGCCCGCTTACTCCCACATTGATAACACACTCCGGCTCGCCTATGCCGTGAAAAGCTCCTGCCATAAAGGGGTTATCTTCAGGGGCATTTGCAAAAACCACCAGTTTGGCACAGCCTATCCCGTCCCTGTCAGCGGTCAGTTCCGCAGTCTTTTTGATTATATTTCCCATCATGCCGACTGCATCCATGTTAATGCCTGCTTTTGTGGTTGCAACGTTTACGGATGAGCAGACCTTTTCAGTAGATGCAAGAGCCTCAGGAATGGAATTTATCAGTTTAAGGTCTCCTCGGGTTTCCCCTTTATGGACAAGGGCGCTGAACCCTCCTATAAAGTCCACACCTGCGTCCTTTGCAGCTTCATCCATTGTCTGTGCAACGGAAACGAAGTCCTGAGATTTGCAGCTTTCAGCTACTATGGCTATGGGAGTTACGGAAATTCGCCTGTTGATAATAGGAATTCCGTAAAGGCTCTGAATTTCATTCGTTGTCCGGACAAGCTCCTTTGCCCGGGAAGTTATTTTTTCATAGATATTCTCGTTGAAAATCTCAATATCAGGGTGGCAGCAGTCCCGGAGGCTGATTCCCATGGTGACGGTCCTTATATCCAGGTGTTCCATCCTGACCATCTTAATTGTTTCCAGGATTTCGTTCGGGTTTATATACATGTTAAATCCTCCTGCTTCCTCACGGATCAAATCCTGTGCATGAAACGGAAAGCATCTTCATGCTGCACCTTGACCTCAACTCCAAGGCTCTTTCCTTCGGCATCCATAGCCTGCTGGAAAGCTGCGAGGTCAAAGTTTTCCTTTGGGGCTTCTGCGAGCATTATCATGGTAAAGATGCCCTGCATGATAGTCTGGCTGATATCGACAATATTTACACTGTAACTGGCCATCACTGTGGTGACCCTGGCAACAATTCCTACCCTGTCGCTGCCAATAACCGTGATAATGAAACGACTTGATGTCATGAAATATCTCCTTTGGGTCCTGCTTTTTTCTGCAGGTTAATAAATGAAAGTTGTAAACAAGGAAATTTTGTTCAGATTGAAGACCTGATAGATTATAAAGTAAACTGCTCCAGTCCCGAAGTAAAATGTCTGATACCAAAGTAAAATATCTGATACCGAAGTAGACGCTTTGATCCCGCTGTAACTAAAAATCTTGAGGGGATGCATAAAGGTAACTGGTTTTGGAAATAAAACAATATGGGAAAGGTTTTGGAAATAAAACAATATGGGAAAGGTTTTGGAAATAAAACAATATGGGAAAGGTTTTGGAAATAAAACAATATAGAAGCCGGATTACCTGTCATCTATGAAAGGCTGATCCTCAGATCAGGTCTCCGTCTCAAAACATAGCTGGATTATTCTACCCATAATCTTCTGAATATTTTCTCTGCCTTTAAGTCGTATTGAAAAGTCAGCATACTTCTGATACAGAACCAGCCTTTCTTCAAAAAGTTCTTTAAGGCTTCTGTCCCTTAGCCCTACTATGCCCCTCTTTCTTGCGTTAGGGATCCTTTTTACGATGCTTCTGAAAGGAGCGTCCAGAAAGACTATCTTTGAGATTTCTTTTAAGTGTCCCATGGCTTTTTCGGAATAAACTACGCTTCCGCCAGGAGATATTATACAGTTATCCACCTGTCCAAGCCCTATAATAGCTTCTTCTTCAAATCTGGTCAGAGCAGAATCGCCCTGTTCATCAATCAGGGCCTGAAGGGGCATTCCTGTCCTCTGCGTGATCATGCCATCGACATCAATAAAAGTATAATTCAGGCGTTTTGCAAGTGCCTTTCCTATAGTACTTTTCCCCGCTCCCGCCATGCCAATTAATGTTATGTTCATTGCCCACGCCTCCTGCCTGCGAAAATCAAGAAATTCCCCTACGAAAATTCCCCTGGGTGAAAGACCTGTAATCCATAAGTTCTCAGGACAAAATATAATCTTCTGATATATAAAATGTACAACGTGAGTATTTTTAAAAAAAGAAGTAAAATTATGAGATATTCCTTTAATGAGAGGCTATTTCTTGACATGCTGCTCTTTTTTGTTTACTGGTTGAGAGCTCAAGCTGTAAATACACTTTTCAATCTTTTTAGAGGAGTGCATGAAAGCATGCATGTACTCCAGAAGGACAACCCTGCTGCCGGAGAGATAATGTTTGAAAAGACTTTGGGTTGTCAGCTTATCCACCTGTTCGAGAGATACAATTGCAAGGTACATGAGAAGCCGGATAAAAAATACAAGCTGGAGTACAAGCATTTTGACCCAGGGGCTGTCCGAACTGATAGCTAGCCCGCAGATCCAGTTGCAGAGCTTAAGGGAGTGCGAGAGCAGCCGGACTTTATAAAAGTGCAAAAACAGAGCCAGGACTATAAAGAGAAACGCAGATCCCGCTAATAAATCTATTTCCTGCGCTATTAAGCCCATATGGTTCATTAACCCTTACTTCCATATATTATTTGAATTTATTCTTTTTTAAGGTCCTGTTTTCCATTTAGATCAGACAGGCATTTGCTGAAAGCAGATTTAACTTTATACTTTCCTATTTTAAGCTCACTTAAGGGAAGGTTTGTCAGAATAAGATTGAAGAAAACCGGAAGGGATGCCAGACAAATAAAGTGTCTGACCAGAAAAGTTTGTCTGCCCGCACCCCCGTAACCGGACTTTACCTCAATTTTCCGGAGCCGTTATTAAATTCTACCTGTCAGCCCTTTCTGGTGGGAACGAAAACGGAAAATCCGGATATCTGTCTTTAGCAGGAGGAATGGTCTGCCTGTAGACATTTCTTCTATGTAAAACTTATATTTAATACTTTTTTTATAATTCGTAATAATAGAAGGGATCGGGTTTAAGTGAACTACCCTCATCTGTTTTCTGATGACGGCGATGAAAGGACTTCCTGGACCACTCTTTTATCTATTTTAACAATTCCCCAGGTTCATCCCCTGCGTTCCGCAGGGGTCTTGTCACGCTCGACGCAGGAGAGCGGTCTTTCTTATATTCTATTTTGGAGATTCTGGACTAATATCAACCTATTAATAAGGATCACCAGAAAATAATATTTTAAAAAAAGGTTTCCTCGTGTTGTTCACGATTTCTTGATGTCGTAACCTGCTTCTTTAAGGGCTTTACATGCACATTCCAGATCTTTTTCCCTGACAAGGATATAATCAGTATCATATGTTGAAACGGCAAATATACTGACACCATTATCATCAAGAGCTTTGCTGATCCCTGCAAGGATTCCTGTCAACCCAAAATCCAGAGGTCCCTCAACTTTCAGGCAATTCCAGCCCCTTTCAGCTTGGGTACCTGCAGGAATATTTGCAGGGATACCGCTTTCCTGGCAGACGACGGAGAGTTCTTCCGGAGTTCGCGTAATCGAAATGAAACTGCTCCCATACATCCATGCAGGAATTTCAGAGCCTGTTTCCAGCCTGTAGATCCCGAATATACCTTTAAGGATACTTAATGTGAGTTTATTTTGCTTCATGCCAGGCTCTTAATTCAATTTATCCCTTTAATAAATTTGCCATTGTAGGAGCATACGATTAACTGAGAAACACCATTGTCAAAAATATATAGTCTTTCGGGGGAAATTATACCATGAAATTCTGATATGACTGCATATATCGGATGGCTACAGATATCGAATAACAGCTATTCTCTCAAGAAACATTTCCTGCTGAAAAACATAGTCGCGACCTTCGGGTTTTTTTCAGTGATCCTTTTTGGGCCCCTTCTCTCCGATACAGATGTGGAAGCCCTTGTCCTGTATTTTGCAGCCATCACGACATGTCTGTATGCGGGAGTCGTGTTCCTTGACCCATTGCCCTTTTTCGTAAACCTGCACCCTGGGATCTAAAGGGACCCACTTTTTCCGGACCTGATTCTCTCCCCAGTCATCGGTTACAGCCTGGTTTGTCGAAGGCTCTTTCAGGAACAGTCTGGAAAATATCCTCAAACTGAGAAAAGAGACCCTCAGGGTCATGCAGCCAAAGCCTCTTGCTTACGATATCACAGTTGAATCTTCCGTATCAAACCGGAACCTGGGTCATGCAGCCTGGGTCTCTTGTCTACCTTGCAGGAGTTCTCTTTTAAAAGGTTGTTTTTTTAGCTGGAAAGCTGGTTTTTTTTCAGCAGAATCAAGTGAAATTTCTTATCAGACTGGCTTTTTCAAACGGATCTGGATTTATTAGCCGAACGTTATTCATTCAGCTGGACAGACCATCTGTTTGCTTCCCTATTGACGCTGATCTTGTCTTCCCTGGAAAGCCAGCCAATAGCCATCAAAGCAATCTGGGAATCAAAGCCGTTTGTGCTCAGATGAGTCTTTATCTGGTTCAGGCTGCATTCTCCTTCTTCCAGCCTGCGGTACAGCACTCCTGCAGCTTCCCCTACCTTTAGATTCACATACTCAGCCATGTTTATCACCTATTTTTATTTTTTATTACAGCTTACTGTTTTTGATATATTTCTATGCTTTTTTTACTATTTTTGATATATTTCTATGCTTTTGATACATGTATACCGTTTCTAACATTACAACCTACTGTATTTGATAAATTTGTGCTGGTTAGTAGAATACAAATATTATGAAAAATATTGAGGAGATTCACTCCAGAAAATTTCACTTTGGAACCCACCGTAAGCCCAGAGTTGGATTCCCTGCCAACCAGAGTCTCCATCTGCCTAAATATATGTGCCCTGTTGAAACTAACCCTGGCCATTACTGCCTGCAGTCCTTACGCATTCCTCAAAATAAGCAGATTTTTCTTAGTATTATGGTGCACATGCTTCTTAAAACGCTGTATCCGAAGGAAGCCGAATTCCAATCTATTTAACAATCTAATTAAAATCCGTTCAAAGAAAAGACAAAAGCGTTTTTTAATATATTTATTAATGGATAAGCTTATTTAGTTTAATAAACTTTAAACAGTATCATTGAAAAAATAACCAGTTACCAGCCACAGACATAAAGTAAAATACATGGGAGGAACTGTATCTGGCTTTTGATCCTGAAATTTCATTAGGTACTTACAGCTCCATACTCAATATGATGCTCTTTTTATTATTTGCTTCACTTATAGTACTGGTAGCCATGTTTGCCTATGCAAAATACTGTGCAAAAAAGTCCCAGGAAACAGAAGCGAGAACTGAAGCCGAAAGAGAATTCATGAAAACAGAAAAGGAAAGGGAAGAAGCAAGACCGAAAGAAGAAACAGGATATTCGGAAAGAGACGAAAGAGAAGAGTACGAAGACGATGACTCTGGCGATGACTCTGGCGATGACGGAGAATAAAGGTCATGGTCGGATGAAATTCCAATACAGGTGAATATATTATTGTAAGGCGAAAGGAAGAAAAAACCCAGGTAAAGTGAGAAACCAGGTAAAGTGAGAAACCAGGTAAAGTGAGAACCCAGGTAAAGTGAGAACCCAGGTAAAATGAAAAACTAAGGTAAAATGAAAAACTCAGATAAAAAAGTTTTTCCCTCTAAAGCCATTCTCACCTTCACACCGTTTTCATCTCTTTTTCCAGTCTCTTTATGATTTCTCTGAGCTGGATTGCGCGCTCGAAGTCCAGCCTGTCGGCAGCTTCCCTCATCTCCATATCCAGTTCGATGATTACGTTGGGGATATCGGTCTTCGGGATGTGTTTTGTGTCGGTAATATCCACTACTTTTTCCCTGATCGGTTTTCGGATGGTTGTCGGGACAATGCCGTGTTCTTTGTTGTAGGCGATCTGCATTGTGCGGCGGCGTTCTGTCTCACCGACAGCTTTTTTGATGGAATCGGTCATCCTGTCAGCGTAGAGGACAACCGTTGAACTGGAGTTCCGGGCTGCGCGACCTATGATCTGGATGAGGCTCTTTGAGTCCCTGAGAAAGCCTTCCTTATCTGCATCCAGGATTCCGATGAAGCCCACTTCAGGGATGTCAAGCCCTTCCCTTAGCAGGTTGATCCCTACGAGGACATCAAACTTGCCAAGGCGCAGTTCGCGGATGATTTCAGTCCTTTCGATAGTCTTGATATCGGAATGCAGGTAACGGGCTTTGATCTCGTTTCTGGCAAGGTAATCGGTCAGTTCTTCTGCGAGCTTTTTGGTCAGGGTGGTCACAAGGGCGCGGTCTCCCCTATCCACTATTTTCCGGATCTCCTGCATGACGTCCCTGACCTGGCCCTCAAGGGGACGTATCTCAACCTCAGGGTCAACGAGGCCGGTCGGGCGGATAATCTGTTCGACGATCCGGGCGGAGTGCTCCCGCTCGTAGTCTGCAGGGGTTGCCGAGACGAAGATCACGTTTTTCATGTACTTTTCAAATTCGTCAAACTTCAGGGGCCGGTTGTCAAATGCACTGGGGAGCCTGAAGCCGTAATCAATAAGGCTCTTTTTCCGTGAGCGGTCTCCGTTATACATCCCGTGTAGCTGCGGGATGGTCTGGTGGCTCTCATCAATGACCAGGAGGAAATCTTCAGGGAAATAGTCAATCAGGCAGAAAGGCTGTTCTCCGGGCTGCCTGTGGTCAAAGTGCCTTGAGTAGTTCTCAATGCCTTTACAGCTGCCGGTTTCTTCAATCATTTCCATGTCATAGAGCGTGCGCTGCTTCAGCCGGTGGGACTCGAGCAGCCCGAGTTCAGGCAGGCGCTCTTCAAGCTCTTCAAGGATGTACTGGATTGCGTTTTTCTGCTCCTCTTCAGGGATAACATAATGCCTGGCAGGATAGACAAAGAAGTAGTCCATTTCTTCCTTTCGCTGCCCTGTCTGCTTGTCTATCTCGGAAATACGGTCTACTTCGTCCCCGAAGAGTTCTACCCGGATGATGTCATCGAAGTAACCGGGAATGATATCAATCGTGTCCCCTTTTACGCGAAAGCGCCCGGGCATGAGTTCCATATCGTTTCTTTCAAACTGGATATCGATAAGTTTCTCAAGGATTTCCTTTCTCTGGACCTTATCTCCAACCTTCAGTTCAAACCCCATCTTCTGGAAGTTCTCAGGGTTGCCAAGCCCGTAGATGCAGGACACCGACGCCACCACAATCACGTCCTGGCGTGACATCAGGGAAGCTGTGGCTGCAAGGCGCATCTGTTCAATCTTCGGGTTTATCTGCGCGTCTTTCTCAATGTACTGGTCTTTGGCAGGGAGATAGGATTCAGGCTGGTAATAGTCATAATAAGAGACAAAGTATTCGACCCGGTTTTCGGGGAAGAATTCCCTGAACTCATTATATAGCTGGGCAGCCAGGGTCTTGTTATGGGCAATAACAAGAGTCGGCTTTTTGACCTGGTTTATGACATTTGCGACCGTATAGGTCTTTCCGGACCCGGTTACCCCGAGAAGAGTCTGGCATCTTTCGTTCTTCTCCAGCCCCTCTACAAGCTGCCTTATAGCTTCTGGTTGGGATCCCCTGGGTTCAAAATCTGAAACGAGCTTGAACTGAGGGCTGTCCCAGTACCGTGCATCGTGTATTGTTTCAAACTTTTTTTCGGATGGTGCCTCGGGTGGCTGGCTGGAAGATTTCATGGAATCAAGACCTTCTTCAGTAAATGAAAATAATTTACATCACTAATTGAGGAGCCTGGCAAAGACAGATGATTACGATTTTGGGATCAATGATTTTTGCCTGAGCAGGCGGTTGTAGTTGATTGCAAACCTGTGAGCTTCGTCCCGGATTTCCTGGACAAAGAGTGAGGCTTTTTCATCTTTTTTTATGGGGAGAGGCGACTTAAGTCCTGGCACATAAATTTCTTCTTCCCGCTTGGCAATGGAAATAATAGGAACCCTGAGCTTCAGTTTCCGGAGTTCCTGGAAAGCTGAAGAGAGCTGCCCTTTGCCCCCATCTATAACAATTAAATCAGGTATGTCGTGTTTGTCTTCAAGCAGGCGGGAATAGCGCCTCCGGACAACCTCGGCAATCGAAGCGAAATCATCAATCCCTTCCACACTTTCTATTTTGAAGCGCCGATAGTTGTGTTTATCAGGCCTGCCTCCCCTGAATTGCACCATAGAGCCGACCGTAGCCGTGCCCGAGAGGTGGGATATATCAAAGCACTCGATAACGTTCGGGAGTTTTGGGAGGGAGAGTTTGCTCTGCAGGGCTTCGATTTTTTTTCTGTCCCCGAAAAATCCGATTTCAACATTCTTCAGGACCAGGTCGAGAAGTTCTTTTTTCTCTCCCTGCTTCGGAACCGTAACCTTCACTTTCTTTCCCTTCACATGCGCCAGGAATTCTATAAGAGACTCTTCAAGAGACTCGGGAACGATCAGTTCTTCAGGCGGGTCATTCTCGGAATAGTACTGCACCAGAAATTCTTCCAGAAACTCCTGTCCGAAGGCAAAGACATAGTCCTGTTTGTCTTCAAGAGTCCCTTTGTAAACCTTGAAGAGCATGAGGTAGACAGTATCATCCCTGACAATGTAGTTCAGGATATCCTCATCATGTTTCTTCTGCCTCTCCATATTTTGCTTTTCCTGAAGGCTTTCAAGGGCCGCAATCTCATCTCGGAGTTCCAGGGCCTGCTCAAACCGCTGCCTGGAAGCCAGCTCTTTCATTTCGATTCCCATGGACTCGATAAGTTCCCTGATGTTGCCTTTCAGGACAGAAGTGGCCCTTTTTACCTTTTCTCCGTACTCCTCTATGGAAATACTGCCTATACAGGGTCCGCTGCATACTCCGATGTGATAACGGAGGCAGGCACGTACAGGCATTTTTTTACAGGTCCTGAGCTGGAAGGTTTTTCTGACGACCTCGAAGATATAGTCCCTTTCCTTTGCAGAAACGAAAGGCCCGAAGAACTCTCCTTCTCCGGTATTCTTCCGGGCAATCCTGATCCTGGGAAATTTATCTCCGGTGAGGTGGATGCAGGCATATCGCTTTGAGTCCTTGAGGAGAATATTGTACCTGGGCCAGTGCTTCTTGATCAGAGTATTCTCAAGGAGCAGGGCTTCTACCTCGGTATTTGTAACTATGAAGTCAAGGCCCCTGGCAGCCTGTACAAGGATCGCTGTTTTAGGGTCGTGGTCCTTTTTCTGGAAATAGCTGCTTACCCTTTTTTTAAGGTCTTTTGCCTTCCCCACGTAGAGTACACCCCCGTCCTCATCCTTAAAAAGGTAGCAGCCGGGCAGGTGCGGAAGAGCATCCAGGTCAATCATTTTTGAGCCTCATAGCGTTTAAATTTAGTTTACTCAAATCCGGTTTTCAGGTTTTAGTTTTGCAAGAATCATTTTGCAGAAATCCTTATTCAGAAATCCTTATTCAGAAATCCTTGCAGAAATTCTTCAAAGTGCCTGTCCTTCAAACGCTTTGTCTACTCCGTCTTTGAATTCTTCAGGCTCTTCTTCAAATTCGTCCTCAGATTCCTCTTCAGAGTCCCCTTCAGAATCCCCTTCAGAGTCCCCTTCAGAATCCTCGTAACCCGCCTCAAAATCTTCCCCGTCCTCAAAAACTGCCTCAACAGGCTGTGCTCCCGAGTCCAGGTAGGTGCTCCCTCTCGCTGAAAGCCTGGGAGCAAGGAAATGCCCGGTATAGCTTTCCGGGACCAGGGCAATTTCTTCAGGCGTGCCTGTGGCGACAATCTCCCCCCCTGCATTTCCGCCTTCGGGGCCAAGATCGATTATATGGTCTGCTGACTTGATGACGTCCAGGTTGTGTTCTATAACGACCACAGTGTTTCCTTTTGCAACAAGGCTGTTCAGGACTGAAATCAATTTTTTAACGTCATGGAAATGCAGCCCTGTTGTGGGCTCGTCAAGCAGATAAATAGTCTTTCCCGTGCCTTTTTTAGAAAGTTCGCGGGTCAGCTTGATCCTCTGGGCTTCTCCGCCGGAAAGGGTTGTTGAACTCTGCCCGAGTTTGATGTACCCGAGCCCTACTCGGGTGAGGGTATCGAGCTTGCCTTTGATTGCAGGGACGTTTTCAAAATGCTCTGCAGCCTCTTCCACGGTCATGTTCAGGACGTCGGAAATCGATTTGTCCCTGTACTTTACCTCGAGGGTTTCCCGGTTATAGCGCGTGCCCTTGCACTCTTCACACTCAATGTAAACATCAGGCAGGAAATTCATTTCAATCTTGATCAGCCCATCTCCCTGGCAGGCTTCACAGCGCCCTCCTTTTACGTTGAAAGAAAAGCGCCCGGTTTTGTACCCCCGGATTTTGGCTTCCTTTGTTTCGGCAAAAGCCTGCCTGATCGCATCAAAGACCTTGGTGTAGGTCACAGGGTTCGAGCGGGGGGTCCTGCCTATGGGGCTCTGGTCAATAACAATTACCTTATCGAGCTCGGAGTCAAAAACCAGCTCGTCATATTCCCCGGGGGTTACATTTGATTTATTGATCTTCTTCATCAGGGCTTTGTAAAGAGTATCGTAGATAAGAGTAGACTTTCCGGAACCCGAAACCCCGGTAATTACTGTGAAAAGCCCTATGGGGACATTCACATCGATGTCCTTCAGGTTATTTGCCCGGCAGCCTTTCAACCGGACAAAGGCTTCGCTCTGGCGGCGGAGAGCGGGAGGCTTTATCTGCTTTTCTCCTGAGAGGTACTTGCCTGTCAGAGACTCCGGATTTCTCTCTATTTCGGCGGGCGTCCCTTCAGCTACCACATAGCCTCCATGTATCCCTGCCCCCGGGCCTATATCGAGCACGTAGTCCGCAGCCCGGATAGTATCTTCGTCATGTTCTACCACGATGAGAGTGTTCCCAAGGTCCCGGAGGGTCTGCAGGGTCTGGATTAGCCGCTCGTTGTCTCTCTGGTGCAGCCCTATCGAAGGTTCGTCCAGCACATAGAGCACTCCCATGAGGTTTGAGCCGATCTGGGTTGCCAGCCTGATCCGCTGAGCTTCCCCACCTGAGAGGGTGCCTGCACCGCGGGAAAGGGTCAGGTACCCAAGTCCCACGTGCTCAAGGAAACCAAGCCGGGAACGAATTTCTTTCAGGACCTGTTTTGCGATTTCCTGTTCTTTTTCCGAAAGCGTGATGTTTTCGAAAAACCGGATACACTGGATAATGGAGAAATCTGTTGTATCCACGATCGACTTTCCGGAGAGTTTGACTGCAAGGACCTTTTCTTTCAGACGCTTGCCTTCACAATTCGGACAGGGATGGACCTGCATGAACTTCTCAAGTTCTTTTCGCCGGTACTCGGACTTTGTCTGGTTATAAAGCCTCTCAGACTGCGGAAGAAGCCCTTCCCATGTGCCTTTGTGGGACCACTGGGCATCTCCGTTCTTCATGCTCATGCTGAACTGGATTCGATCATCTGAGCCATGCATGAGGACATTGTACTGTTCCTCAGAAAGGGTGTCAAGAGGGGTAAAGATGTCAAAACCGAAGTGCTTTGCAACAGCTGCCAGGTGCTGGCTCCTGTAGCCGTCAAGGAAGTTCCTGTAAAGAGCAACAGCTCCGTCGGCAATGCACAGGCTTTTATCAGGAATTATGAGGTCAGGATCGAACTCCATCTTAATCCCGAGCCCGTTACAGGCTTCACATGCCCCGAAGGGACTGTTGAAGGAAAACATCCTGGGCTGGAGTTCCTCAAAAGCCATCCCGCAGACCGGACAGGCCATGTTAGAAGAATATAGGTGGTCTTTTCCTTCAGAATCGACGGCAATTAAGAGCCCTTCGCCTTTTCGGAGGGCATTTTCACAGGCTTCGACAAGCCTTGACCGGTCTTCGGCAGGGTCCTGGCGGTCAATTACCACTTCAATGTCATGCTTTTTGTAGCGGTCAAGGGTAATCTCGTCGTCGGTCCTGTGGATTTCCCCGTTTACCCTGACCCGAGTAAAGCCTTCACTGTTCAGGTCCCTGAAAAGCTGCTGGTAAGTCCCTTTTTTCTGGCGGACGATTGGGGCGAGGATTGTAACCATTCCCTCACATTCTCTGCTGAGGCTGTCTGCGATCCTTTCCGGAGACTGGGACTCTATTTTGATATCATGGATAGGACAGTAAGGAGTCCCTACCCTTGCAAAAAGCAGCCTGAGGTAGTCATAGATTTCAGTGACAGTTCCCACCGTACTCCGGGGGTTTTTGGAGGTAGTTTTCTGCTCTATAGAGATTGCCGGAGACAGCCCTTCAATGCTGTCCACATCCGGTTTGCTCATAAGCCCAAGGAACTGCCGCGCATAAGCAGAGAGGGATTCCACATAGCGCCGCTGCCCCTCAGCATAGATAGTGTCAAAGGCAAGGGTGGATTTCCCCGAGCCTGAGACGCCGGTGATTACGATGAATTTGTCCCGCGGGAGCTCCACAGTGATATCTTTCAGGTTGTGTTCCCGTGCCCCTTTAACGATTATATTTTTCATTTTTCTTCTCTCGGATTTTTCTCATTAATTGGATGGATAAATTAAGGACTTAAAAACTTTGAGTTAAGACTTTGAGGTTAAGATAAAAATAATCTGAAACAAGAAGCAAAATCATTTTTGAAGAACTTTTCTTTCACTTTTTCTCTTCACTTTTCGGATAATGTGTTCCGGCAGATAATTCTACGTATTATTATAAATAAGTAGTTATAAATGACCCGCGCCAGTTGTCCGGAATTCTTCCGGAGATATATGTCCCGATTTTTTCAACACATATAGCAAAACGTCGATTTTTTATTAATAAAGTTATATAGCGGACTGAAAGTATTAATCAATCATTTTTTCAATTCCTTCCTGAGAGGATGAAACGCCCCATAATGAATTAATCGATTTTTTTATTTTTGCCTTTTAAACGGCTCAACCGAATACTTTCACTTTCCGACTGACCCGCAGGAATTATTCTGAAGCCAAAATTCTGGTCGTCCTCGGCTACATGATTGATATTCTAGGATCAGACTTCCCATAGCCATGTTTTGGAGAGGGTTAAGGCTTGGAAAAACTTGGTTTTGGGAGATCGGGTTAAGGTTTAGAGGGGCTAAGTTTTAAGGCCTGG
>NZ_JAQUVZ010000085.1 GCF_028693135.1 Methanosarcina sp. | reverse complement strand
CAGGCTGTATCAAAACCTTTTTGAATTCTACAATTGTGTAATATCCCATTTCAGTTTTTACTTTTGTTTCATTTCGACAAAAAGAGTTCAATTTTCAAAGATCAACATAGCTTATTTGCCTTTCCTACTGTAATTCCCCATTTATCCCCGCATTCATTTCCTCCCCCAGTTATCATCTTTAGAATTTCCTTCAGGCTTTTACCTTCTCTTTTTATGAAATCTGCTATTTTCTTTACGTTGTGTACAGTACACATCATAACAAACTCAATTTTAGTCTTTCTTTTTCCTCTCAAAAGAAATTCCCTGAATCCTCTATCCTGTTTCATCTGACCAAATACAGGTTCTACAGTACACATTCTTTTCTGATACTGTTCCGTTCCTTCTTCTGTATTCAATTTAGCCCTCATATTCTCCATTAAGTACTCTCTAGGATCTCTTGATATTGTCCTGTTTTCACTCTCAGTACATGCATTTTTCAACACACACAGAGAACAATAATTACAGACATAATACCTTAAATCCGTGTCATCCTTCCTTTTTTGTATTCTTGTAAATGGGATTTCAAATGCAGCAGGGCAATAATAACAATCTTTTTCCTCATCATAAGTGAAGAGGGATCTCCTGAACTTTTTGGTTTTTCCTCTTTTCTCAACTTCATAAAAGTTGTCGGGAATATAAGCATCAATTTCTTCATCGAGTAAAAATTTTATATTATCATATGAAAAATAACCTGCATCTGCCAGCACTATTGTCGGTTTACATCCCAGTGTTTCCTTTACATTTTCTATCATTGGTTCAATCTGATGCAAGTCGTTTTCTTCGATGACAACATCTGCTGCAACGATTATTTGTTCCTTTTCATCAACAGCAACCTGACAATTATAGGACGGTTTTTTGCTCCCATCCTTATGTTTCATAATTCTCGCGTCGTTGTCTGTGATGTTTATTTTTGTTAACTTTTCTTCGTCAAGCTTTTTCTTAGCAGCTTTAATTTTATCTAATCTTTTCTTCTTGTCAACCAGTTCTTCTGGCATTTGGTATGGTGTCGAATCACCATACATTTCGTCTTCCTGTTTATCGATCTCAATGCTTTCCCTGAGTATCTTATTAATCTCTTTTTCGAGAGCTTCCGAACTCTTACTTTGTCTTGGAGAAGCATTTGCCTTAACCTTTGTTCCATCGATCGAAATACTGGGACCAATCAGATCCATTTCCTTACAAAAAGTAACAACCTGTGAAAAGATTTCTTTAATCGAATCAAGATGAGTTGAACGGAATCGACAAATTGTATGAAAATCTGGTTTTTGCATGGCTGCAAGGTACATAAAAGCAGTATCAGTTTGAGTCATATGATTTATCTTGCGTGAGCTTCTGATGTTTATAAGGTATCCATAAAGTATAATTTTTAAAAGAAGTCTTGGATGATAGGCAGGGCAGCCTTCCTCAGAGTAGGTGGATTCAATAGCATCAATATTAACGACATCTATGATGTCGTTTAGCACTCTGGCAATATGATTTTCAGGAACAAACTCTTCCAGGTTAAATGGAAGTAAAAATTGCTGCTTTTGATCGTACCTTTTGAACATGGTGAAACACTGGTATTAATTTCTTAAAAAGTATACTTTTTAAGAAATAATTATTTTTAAAGAAGATAAGCATTTCGATATTTCTTACCCAAATGTACGATCGTGTATAGTTTTGAGACAGCCTGCCGGGATCTTTTTTATGTATATCGATCAATATCTACGCATAACAATATGTAACTTGGTAGCAAACGGGGGGCCTTTGACATAGTTGTTACTGCAGTAAAAAATGGGGGAAATGAACTTCGTGAGCTTAAATGGACGCGGCATCTCCTCTCTACAAACCCTTATCCCATAATGAGGGCTGGAAAAGATGGAATTGTATTTTACGCAAACAAAGCCTCAGTCCCTTTACTGGAAATATGGGGGATAGAAACCGGACAAAAACTTCCTTTGCAAATTCTTTCTTTTGTTTGGAAAGCGATCAGGAAGAAAGAAGCTTTGAACATTGAAGTAAAAAGGGATAAAATAGAATACTTACTCACTTTTAAACCGACGGAAAACGGATATGTGCATATCTACGGAATGGACCTTCCCTCCATGACAGCAAGAAAGAAAACACTATTTACGCCGGAAAAACAGCAAGAAGCATCTCCGAAAGCCCTGATGGACCGGACTGCAGAGATGGTAGCTTCTGTTTTCAAAGCCGAATTCTGCAGAATTTTCAAGTTTTTTCACGATTGCGTTGACCTTCCGGAAAATCAGCCTTCGATTCAGGAAATCGGATGTATCGGACAGCTTGATAAGTTAGACGGGGTAGCCGGCGGGATCAGTGTCTTTATAATAATGCAGGGAAAACCCGGTATGGGTATAACACTTTACAGAACCGGGCCGGAAGGGTTTGCCCCTGAAGAAGTACGTTTTTTGAGGTACGTCCTGTCTCTGGCACGTAAAGTCCAGAAGTGTAGAAGGATTGATTCCGAACTTCATGACAGGATACATTTTTTAGAATCCCTGCTCGAGGAGGTTCCTTCCCCTGCTTATTTTAGAGATGTAAGCCAGACATTTCAGGACCGCAGTGAGCTTTTCGCCGGGAAAGATGCCCACTCCACATATAGAAAAACCTCAGGGTATTCGATGCATGAGCTGGAAGAAGTAATTCCAAAGGAGCTTACAGCTCTCTACAAAAGGAAAAAGGGGGAGGCTTCAGGGATATCAGGGGAGTTCGGGATGATGCCGGGCATCTGCAGTATGTTAAGGGAAAGTGAGGAAGCATTGAAAATAGCCCTCGAAGTGCAGAAAGTGTTCTGGACAGTCATCAATAACAGTCCGGCAGTCGTTTTTTTATGGAGAAACGAGGAAAAATGGCCTGCGGATTTCGTGTCTGAAAATGTCTCACAGTTCGGATATGAAGTTGAAAACTTCACCTCCGGAAGAATCCTTTACGGCGATATTGTCTTTAAGGAGGATCTAAAAAATGTCCGGGAAAAGCTTGACAGCTGCGTTGAAGGCAAATGCGAGAGTTTCAGGATGGAATACCGGATCTGCACAAAAGAAGGAGAACTGCGCTGGGTTGATGAGAGGACTTTCATCCAGAGGGATGCCGAAGGTCACGCCACTCATTTTCAAGGGGTTGTCATCGACATTACCGAAAGAAAGGTTGCAGAAGAAGCCCTTACAAGAGCCGAGCAGGTCCGGAAAAAAGAGATCAACCACCGGATCAAGAATAACCTGCAAATAGTTTCTTCTCTGCTGGACCTGCAGGCCGAGAAATTCAGTGATAGAAAGGTTATTGAGGCTTTCAAGGAAAGTGAAAGCCGAATTGTTTCAATATCGCTTATACACAAGGAACTTTATGAATCAGGAAACCTTGACATTCTTGATTTCTCGTCTTATCTCCGCAAGTTAATAGCTGATCTCTGCCATTCATACAGTACCGAGAGTTCGGCTATCAGGGTAAACCTTAATGTGGAAAAAGTTTTTCTCGGTGTAGACACCGCAGTTTCCCTGGGTATTATAATCAACGAACTTTTCACCAACGCCATCAAATATGCTTTTCCCAGGGGCAAAGGAGGGGAAATAAATGTTGAACTTTTCGGGGAAGAGACCAGAGAAGCAGTAGACGAAAAGGAAATCTCAGGTAAAACCCCTGCTCCGAAGATTCCAGCCAAAGGTCAGGATCTGAATGAACAACTTACCCTTATCTTTACAGACAACGGGAAGGGCTTTCCTGACGATGTCGAGTTCAGAAACACGGGGTCCCTTGGTTTGCAGCTTGTAGATGCTCTTGTGAACCAGATAGAGGGAAGCATAGACCTTGAAAGGGGAAACGGCACAAAATTTACGCTTAAATTCAGGGAAAATATCAGGAAAACAACCTGAAATAATTCTCACCCCTGGATTATTTCCTTTTTACTGACCTGTTCCATACGGGCCTATTCCATTCAAGATGAAATTTTAATAGTATACCTGCATATTTTATATTATAATATCAAAGGGGGTAAATTAAATGAATGAAAATCTTT
>NZ_JAQUVZ010000015.1 GCF_028693135.1 Methanosarcina sp. | reverse complement strand
GATGTGGAAAATACCATGACAAGGTACTGGAGACCTTTTAAAGAGAGGCCTCTTCCTTCAGGCAAGATCTCTTCAAAAAATGCCTTCTGGCTGTTTATCCTGCTTGCAGGGATTACTTCTGCCCTTATCTTCACCCTTCCCTATCCCAACTCTCTTTACGTCTTTGCAATAATGCTGTATTCTTACGGCATAGAAGCTTTTTACCAGATTAAAAAAAGGGACCAGAAGTACCCGGTTGCCCAGCTTCTGGGAAGAACGGATTTCACCCTGTTTCCGGCAGCAGGCTATCTCTGTTACGGGCAGCCGGATATGACCATGCTGCTCTATATGGTTTTTTTCTATCCCTGGACGATGGCTCACCTGGGGTTGAACGACTTTATTGACCTGGAAAACGACCGGGCAAGAGGCATGAACTCGATAGCCGTCCTTTACGGCGCAAAAGGGGCTATGTACTGGGTTACAGGCTTTACGCTCCTGCATTTCTTTACAGCTATTTTCTTCCTCAGGGAGCTCGGGACTATTGCTCACTATGGCTTTCTTGCAGGCTTTGTACTCCTTGCAGGGGCAAACCTTTACCTATGGAAAGAAATAAGTCCGGGCGCGGGTTTGAGGATACTGCCTGTTTACCACGGAACTCTGGTAATCTATGCAGTTTCGATAATCTTTGACTTCTTCTATTAAATTTTGTGAAATCCGTCTACGGCCTTTTCCACGGCTTTCCCTCTTTTTTTCAACCAAATTTTTATTTTTTCCTTCTGCAGAGTCTCAGGGTATGGCAGCGCAGGCTTCCACCTCCTGCAAGCAGGGCTTCAGGGTGGAAAGGAATAACCTCAACGCCCTCCCCAGCAAGGCTTTTCCTGGTTTTCTGATCAAATGCGTTGTCATAGTGGAAGATGGTCCCGCTTTCAAGTGGGACAAAAGAACAGGCCAGGCGGCTTTGCTCAGAGTCCGAAACAGGGATGATCTCCATGCCTTTCTTCGGCCCAAACTCTTTAAAATCGATTCTTTCTCTGGAGTCTTTCGTAAACAGACAGGCCTCTTCAAAGGCTGGAAAGCAAGGGCAATGTCTTCTCTTATTTGATTGAAGACCGTATCAGGGTGCATGTAGCGCCTGGCTTTTGAAATGGGGGCATAATTTCCTTCTTCAAACTCCAGGATATTTGAAATAAATTCCCGGATAAAGGGATAGGTAGCCTTTCCTTATCAGCAACAAAAATCGTTTCTTTTGAGAGCAGGAAGCAGCCTTCGAAAAATCCTTCCACTCCGTTGAATTCATTGTCATTCTCAAATGCGTTTATTTGCAAGGATCATCGCATTTGTCCCGTCTTCACTCAGTAAAGCCTTGAGAACCTCAAATCCGCAGATGTCCAGAAAAGCGAGAACCTGGTTATATGTATATTTGTAGGTAAAGCCCATTCGGATGACGTCCCCTTCTCTGAAGCATATGGTCTCTTCCCCGACCCTTATCTCAGAGTCCTTCAGGATATTCAGGCTCTTTTGGGTCCTATACAGTGCCCCTATTCTGGAATCCACATGTGCAAGCAAAAGTTCGAAGTCGAAATCGTTGGGAGCCATTCCGTACTGAAGCAGGGGATACATATTGAAGAGCGCATTTTTTCTTGAAGCATATGTGCCCAAAATAGATTTCGTTGCAGACTGTGTCTCTTCATCTGAACCCTGTGCAGGGAGAAGATTGGCATCGAAGAAGAATAAGTCTCCCTGCTCAAGGTTTTCATGGATAAGCTGAAGAATGAATTCAGGCTCATAATTGCAAAAGGTGTTTCCCAGAATACAGAACAGAACTGGAAGATGCCAGTGTTTTTTAAGAAGAGGCATGTCCTCAATAAAGCCGACTATCCCTTTTTTTTCTACAGGCAGGTCCTTTACCTTTTCAAGGGCGGCATCTACAAACTGGCTGTTTATGTCGACGGGATAATAGCGTGTTGATACTTTTTCTGAGGCTGGATTTTCAGCCAGTTTTTTCTTTATCAGTTCTTTGAGAAGAACTCTTTCTTTTTCCCCGCTACCTACCTCCACACTCACAAGGCTCATGCACGCAGGAATGAATCTGATAATTGAAACGACATTCTCTTCAAGCATTATTTTGAGCTGACGGGCAACAGGACACGTTCCGGATCCCTCCAGCTTCAACCAGTTATTTGCCCCTTCCACACCTGTATACAGGAGATAATCAGGTAGTTCGTGATTCTTCAGGCTCTCATACAACCTCTCTTCAGGATCTTTCTCGCTGATAGTTATGATCTTTTCTTCTTTTTCCGGAGCCTGTTCCAATCTCGCTTTTCCTGTACTGTTCAACTTCTCACTTCTCCCAGGGTCATTTCATAATATATGTGCTCAAGAAATAATAAATTTTTTTATTATTTATTACCTTAATCGGTTTTTTATTGTTTTTTCATTCTTTGAAGCACTGCTTACATTCCATCTTCAGGGCTTCAAACGGGTCGACTCCGTTATTTACCCCGACGCTGTAGGCGTATCCGCGGCAGCCTATGTATTCTTCCATATGTTCACAGTTCCCACACCTGCCTTCGAGCACTTTGTCGATATTCATGACATATGCGAAGATGTCGGAGTCATAGATCTTCCCCAGGTTCATCCTGTTTATCAGATTTTCAAGCCCGGTTTTTATATCCTCGAAAGCTCCTTCCCCTCCTGCAAGGTAGTCCTGGACCTCAGGCCTGAGGGAATCGAGTTTTCCCATAACAGAGGCGTTGTGTTCATACAGGAACCCTGCAAGTTCCTCTGTCATCAAAACAGTGTTCGAATTTTGCTTCGGATATTATGCGTTTGAGGGCATTAAAATTCGCTACTTTTACCGAATCCTCTCCGCTCTGTGCATAGCAATAGTGGCAGCGGAGATTGCATGATGTATTCATTTCAAGCCTTATGGCTAAAAGTCTGTTTGGGTTTCTGGCTTCATGTGCCCCGTACATGTATCCCCTCAGGACGGGGGGCTGCGAAAACAGGTTCAATGCATCAAAATCCTTTGACTCTTTCCCCAACATACTAAAAGGTATATATGCCACCCTTTATCAAGTTGCAAGAAACTAAGTGATATTTTCGATATCAGATGGTTGATTTTGTTCTGATGTTTTACATTTTTTCTTCCCGGAAAATTCTAATTTTTTTTAAAATAACATGTCTCTTTTTCCTGAAAAAGCTGCCTATTTCTCCCAATCTGTGCTGTTCTCAAGTTTCTTATAGCTTTCAATCCAATTTCATTCCGGGATGTTTGAAGAAATCCAGGTTAAAAAGCCCTTCATAAAATTAAGGAAACAAGCAGGCTCAAATTACCCTTCCGCTGGGACCTGAATATTTACAGGGGGTGCGAACACGGCTGCAATTACTGTTATGCAATGTATTTTCACGGCTATCTGGAAAAAGAAGAAAAATCCTCATCTGCAGGGGAAGAAAACTCTAATTTTTTCCAGAAGATCTATATAAAAACAAACATTGCAGAAGCCCTTGAAAACCAGCTTGGAGCCCGGTCCTGGAATAAAGAGGTAATCAACACATGTGGAGTGTGTGATAGTTACCAGCCCGCCGAGGTCAGGTACGGTTTGATGCGCAAGGTCCTGAAGCCGATGATCGAATACAAAAAGTTACCATATCCACAAAATCTAATCTTATTCTCAGAGACTATGACCTGCTTGAAGAACTTGCTGAACTGACATACGTAAACGTCGCTGTCACGGTCACAACGACAGATGAAAAGCTAAGTTCTCTGCTGGAACCCCTGGCTTCTTCTCCGGAAAAACGTTTTTCAGTCCTGCAGGCTTTCAAAGATACCTCTGCTACTACCGGGCTACATATGATGCCTGTTCTTCCTTTTCTTACGGACAGCCCTGAAAATATCGGGCAAATTCTTTCTCTTGCAGCCGAATGTAAGGTAGATTATGTCCTTCCGGGCCTGCTAAATCTCAGGGGTGAAACCAGAAAACATTTTTTCAATTTCCTTGGCCGCAATTATCCCTAACTTCTGGACTCTTACCGCAGGCTGTACGCAAAAGGAGGGGCTGACGGAGCCTATAAGGCTGGACTCTACGGGGTGCTCGAGGCTCTTATGGAAAAATACCGGCTCTCAGGGGACTACATGAAACCCATACAGGCAAAACTTTTACGCCCCAGACAGCTCAAGCTCACGGATTTTTCCGAAGATGATTTTTAAGCTTTATTTTCTAAAATTAGAGGTCTGGCTACAGGAAAATGAAGCCCTGGATTTTCCCATTCCAGGTTTTTGAGCATGAAAATATCAGGGGTGGGAAACATGGGCTATGGTTATGGTATAAGATCCCTGTTGGAAGTTATGTCCATAAAAAATCTTGATTTTGAGTATTTATTTTTCGTCTCCTGCGCAGCCGCAGGAAATATTGCCCGTCAGGATTTCTTTCCAGTCGCCGATAACGTCATGAGTCCAGCAGTCGTCGGCTCCTGCGGCTTCCCGCATGACAAGGGCAAAGATGTAGGAAAGTTCCTTGACTGTAGCTCCTGCTTCAAGGGCACCCTTGAAGTGCTTAAGGACACAGGGCTTTGACCTACCTTTGATGGAGAGGGCAAAGCAGATGAACTGGTAGGTCTTTTCGTCGATCATCCGTTTTTCGGCGTAGAGCTGGTCAATCTCGTCCAGCTTCTGGGTGAATTCAGGGAAAAATTCTTCCAGCATTCTCATATTTATGGCTCCTTTTTTACCTGCAAACTCACAGGTTCACACTGTTAATACGGTACACATAATATGATATTTTTTTATATTTAAGGCTTGTTTCAAAAAATATTGAAACCACAGTCTGACGGGGTTTTCTTTATCTACATATGGAAATGATCGTTTTTTTTTTAATTAAACAGGTTTTATTTTTCTTCCGGTTCGGTTTAATTTCTTTTTATATAATACCTATGATCATCCTGTTTTTTGAGATTTGATGAGGAAAAAGCTATACAGACGATCCGTTACTATGCGTGTGGGGGGCAAGTTTCAAACTTTCTACTGGAAGTAAAGGGGTCTGGGATTCTGCCGGAACAAAATGGAGTCTTGTCTAGTGGAGTCTGCGATATCTCCGGACTATCCGGAAATAAGTGTGGTCCTCAGCGGAATGTCAGATATAAATACGTCGAAGATAACATACAGATCGCAGCTGAAGGCTTCCCTGGCTCCCTGACAGAAGAGGAAAAAAGTTAATTTTCAGGGTAAAGGAAATATGCCGGTCAAAAAAAGAGTCAACTGTACTGGCTTCCAGTAATGCATGCCCTTTCCATCAGGGATAAATATCCTGGAGAATTTCAAGCACCTGAACAATGCCGAGATATTTGATAATGCAGAAGGGGATAAGGTTCTGTACAGTGGTCTTGAAGGTCAGGCTTCAAATTGTACGGAATGAGAGCAATGTGAAGATAAGTGCCCACCGAAAACTCCTATCAGGGAAATGTTAAAAGAAGTTGTAAAATTATTTGGAAAAATTATTTTGAATTTCTTCGGCTTTACTGTTATATTTCCGGATCCTCATGTTTTACATGATGAAATTCTGAGGACTACTACTACGATTCCATTTTTCATGAATAAACCTGGATAAAAACAGATGAAAACAGATGGTTTCGATCCATTTTTATCCGTGTCCATCTGTGGTTCTTTTATGAAAAATGAATAGTCCATAATTTGGAATCGATGCACTAAACTTCAAAAAATTAAAATATTTTTTAAGTCTTGCTGATACGTAGCTTATTCTTTTTGCATGTATTTTTCGGCTGACCTGGTATATGTTTCGGCTCTCAAGAGTTCATCTGTTCTTAATTGTTTTGTACTCACATAGAAATTAAGGATAGAAGTTGCCTGCGGTTCAGACAACTATTTAATTTCAAGATATCCGTTTTCGCGATATAGGTGTCGAATTGTTATCTTCTGGATTTTTCCTTCTTCTTTGATTAGTTCTTATTTTCGGACTTATTCCTCTATCATCGAGCCCAGAGACATTCCGACTACCAGTGCAAAAATTGAAACTACCAGTGGGATTAAAATTACCATGAATAAATTCCCTTCATCGGCGTACTTAAACATGAAATTAAACATAATGAAGCTTGACAGTATTCCGACAACCAGCAAGATAATAGCTGGTCCCCCATATAGCTTTTCAATCGTGTTACCCATTGTCTGTCCCCCCCTTTATCGTGGCCCTGTTCCCAGTTTTTCAAGCAGGTTGTTTGCTGGAAACAGCCCCACATACATTAATATTAAGGCAATTGGATATAAAACTTGAGGTGATGTGTAACATGTGTTTTATATTTTAAATCAATAGGAAGCTCCGCATCTACACTTTATACAAAAACGTATTCTCTCAAAATGTATGAGGAAAAGTAAATTTCACATATTTGCTGAATATCTAAAAATTTACCTGAGTCTGAAAAACATGCTCATGAAGCATATTAAGCTTAACAACTGTATAATAAAATTATTACATATCTTGCCGGTTGGAAAATTCTCCCTCGAATTTGAAGAGGATACACAAAAACCTCATATTTTCAAGTTTCAAGAAGTGAATTTTTAATTCTCTTGAATTCATTTCGTTTTCATTTTCCATCCTAAACCAGGCATGCAATAAGAATTCAGGACATTTTATAACTTTTTATATAATCTTGCCAAATTCACTTTTCTGGTATCGTTTGGTAAAATTAAAACATGTAACTGAATATAAATAAATACATATTAACAAAATATATACTTCACATTATTAATAATTTATTTATATAGTTATATTAATATATGATGTGAATTAATCAAGTTAATAGGGCATATTATTTGGGAAGAATTGAATTTATATGTGATTATCTAGATGTGATCTGGATGTTTTTTCTGTAGTTTGTAGTTTTATTGACTACGTTTTTCTTTCCAAGCTTTCAATTATGCCGGGGGCATTAAGGAATATGTTGAGGAAAATTATTTAAACAGAATTCGATTTAAATTATAATAACTGAATAAATAATTCCAGCTATATATATCTATTAACATTAAAGGTAAATCTATATTAATTTATCATCAACCGGTAGTGGGGGAAGGAATTATTTGGAGAAGATAATAGCAAAGGCTTATTATCTGGATGTTATTTTCACGCAGGCCGTCCTTTTGCTGGTTCTGTATGCTCTTTACGTGTTCATCGTACCTACGATCACCTGAGGCTTAGTACCTTTCGGATCAGAGGGCTGCCATAGAGAATACAATCTGAATTTAGAGGGGACTCCATCGGGGGGTGGATAATCTGGCGAAGCTCAGGGTCAAACCTTGGTTGGTGGATTTGTTTTTTATGCATGTTATGTTTGTGGTGATCCTGTACATTGTTTACAAATTCATAGTGCCAACAATAGTCCCTATATGATAGGGATTACGGAAAATCAACTGGAATGGTCTTGGAAAAATAAGGATTAAAATCCTGGAAAAACAGGTGAAAAAAGGCAGAATTCCATAATATGTGGAAAACAAAAGACTGAAAACAGAATCTCAGGGTATTAGGGATAAAATCTCAGGTAAGTGGAGATAATACCAGGATATCAGA
Organism: Methanosarcina sp.; assembly: GCF_028693135.1. GTDB lineage: Archaea > Halobacteriota > Methanosarcinia > Methanosarcinales > Methanosarcinaceae > Methanosarcina. The sequence goes on along the minus strand of NZ_JAQUVZ010000015.1, from coordinate 71,125 downwards.
GAACATAGAAAATAATGCCAAAATCTCGGGAATGAAGAATAAAATCTAAGAGTGGGGGTAATTGATTTGGAAGATGGAATAAATGCTCGTATAGAAAGTAATAAACGTGTGAGTGATGGAATGAATAACCAAATCGGAGGCGTTCGGGAGAAAAAGAAGCCTAAAACTCCGGTTGAAGGGGAGTCTCAGGTGGGCGGGATCAGGTCCAAATCTTACTATCTGGATGTGGTCTTTATTCAGGTCGTGCTTTTACTACTGCTTTATGGAATCTGTGTGTTTGTGGTGCCCAGACTGACTTGAAAAGCTTTGCTCCTATGACACTAAAAAGCTACTATGGATTGTCTCGTTTATTACTTAGGGAGTGCAGAGGGTCATGAATACCCCTACCTTTCAGGTCGGGGATGAAGTGAACCCTCACTGGCTTTTCTTCGTGTTCCTTTGACCCTACAAAACATCGTTTCTTTCTACAATATTTATTCTTGGCACCATGGCCACAGGTGGTGCCACCTGCCTATGGCCCGGATGTGATAAATGTTGGAATTGCACAGTTTTAAATGGCTATGGTCAGATTACCTTCCACATCGTGTTGGAAGTCTATGGTCAAGTGGCAAGTTCTATCCATCCGTTGGAAATGTGACCACTGACACAATCAAGCACTATATTAAAGAATCGCAGGGGAAACCGAAAGCAGAGTTTCAATCGTGTAGATTAAGGAAATCTGGGCAAAACTCGACTATTTCTGAGACGTCGAGTGTGTAGCCCGTGGCATACTCCATCCTTTAGGGGAGCTGCACGCAATTTGATTTGGGAAATGATTTTTTTGGAAAAAATATTTTGAATTTCTCCGGCTTTTACTTTTATCCTACTTTTTGAAGGCAACCTGGTTTTTTCATAATATTTTTAATGATAGCGTTTTTGCTGGAAAACACATTATCCTTGATACTAAACATTACTGCAAAAATAGTTCATTGTTTATAAATGTCGAACTGCCGAGAGCAGGTTTATATCTCCGAATACTCATGTTTTACATGATGAAATTCCGAGGACTGGTTACCAGCTTCTTAAAAATCAGAATTGTAGTAGCTGTAGGTTTTATCTCCGAGCTTCTAAAAACACATTGATGATAAGGCGTTTTCATCAACAGTGTCTCCCTCTGGAGGGAGTATTATTGCTTTTCGACAGCTCCTGGAGAAAACCACAGCGTATCTACCACATCTTAATATTCACCCAATCGAAACGACAATAGAATAGTGTTATCTATCTGTCTAGTTTATATAATTCTTATTCATATATAACCAAAACGATGAAGATTTTTACTTTACGATTGGAATATTCCAACGGCATTGGATATGACAACTCTCATTGGAACCTCTCCATTTTGTTATGAGTTTCGAATCGTATGGGATTTATCCTGAATTTCTTGAGGATTTTCCAGTGAACTTACAACTTTTTGTTATAATATATTCTAAGTGAGACAAACCCATGAGCCACGTTTCTGATGCCAGTTCTTCGTTACTTGATGCAATTTTCCTTTCTGAAAAAAGAAAGAACCTTCTTCTGCTGTTAAAAGAAGAAGGGCCTAAAAGCAGTGAAGAGATCAAAAACGCATTTGATTTCCCCTGGAAGTCAATGATTCCCCAGATCAAAAAGCTGGTTGATTTAGGTCTGGTTATCCAGAAAGACGGGGTTTATTCTCTCTCTGAAATGGGGATAGTGATAGCCACAAATGTACAGTTTTTGCTAAACATCCTGAAGATATATGGGGAAAACAGAGATTTCTGGTCAGAGCATGATTTGAGCTCAATTCCTTTCCACCTTCTTACAAGAATCGGAGAATTGGGGCAATGTAAGGTCCTGAAACCCGATCTCTCTCATATATTTAAAGTTCAGGAAGATATTGTAAAATGTATGCTGGCTTCTTCCCGCATTATGGTATTTGTTTCGGCCATCCATCCCGCTTACCATCTGCTCTGCCTGGGATTTATTGAAAAGGGGATTGATGTTACAATTATCCTCACGGAATCGGTTTTCGAGAGTATCCAGGACGAATGTCTCTCCGAATCATCCACATTTTTCAGCGATAGCTCCGTTCTCAAGCTGGACCTACCGGAATACAAAAAGGAAGTTCAGTTCTTTTTGAACTGCGAAAACTCACATTTTTTTGTATCCGATGGGGAGAAAAAACCAATGATGTTGATAGTAACCGATAAGATCTTTGCGCTTTCCCTGCTTGATAAAAATGGCAGAGTTGACCGTCACTACATTGTCAGCTTTGAGCCCGGAGCTCTAAAATGGGGAGAAGAACTTTTTACATATTACAAAAAGAATTCCAGGCAGACTTTTTCTCTCTAAGGTTCCCCTCATTTTTTCTCTCTAAGGTTCCCCTATTCACTTTTTTAAGGTTGTGAAGTCTTTGAAATTCTATCTTTTATTTTGTTCCACTGCCTTTAAAAAATGTGTAGCAGAAAGTCCCTCCGGGTTCGGCAGTCTTATGGAGTTCTTCTATCCCTTTTTTCCATGCTTCTTTTTCCATCATTTTCATTTCCAGGGCTTGTTTTTTTACACCTTCTACCATGGGAATGATGGTCTTCAGGATAAAGCCGTCCACAAGTTCAGGTTTGCTGGAATCCACATAGACCATCCTCGGCTCTACTCTTATGTCCCTGAACCCCGACTCTTGCAGGAGAGGATAAAGCTGGCGTCCGATTAAGGAGTTTCCTCTCATTTGAACCTGCACCCGGATAAGGCAGTTCCAGGCTTCAAGGGCATTTTTTCCTTCCGGATGGAAGTAACAGGACCCATGGTCACCTTCAATTACAGTGATCGTACCTCCGGGTTTCAGGATTTTTCTCAGGTTTCTCATGACTTTTTCTGGATTTTGCAGGTGTTCGAGCACGAAACAGACAAAAACGTGGTCAAAGCTACTATCTTCAAATGGGAGTGAAAAAATGTCTGCCTGAAGGAACCTTACGTTTTTAATTCCGTTTCTTTCTACTTTTTCCCTGGCTTTTTCAAGTGACTCAGGAGAGATGTCAACTGATGTGATTTTTGCGTCAGGATTGTTTTTTGCCAGGATTACAGTCTGGGCTCCTATCCCGCAGCCGGCTTCCAGCACCTTTGCTCCGGGCGGATATATCGTATCATGATGGAGAAGGGTTTCAAGCGTTTCTGCCTGTTCTGAAAGACGAAGAGCCTCTCTTTCGGAATATCCATGAACATATTCAGCCATGAGTGTTTTAGCTCCCGATTTAATCTGTCTTCAATGCTGTATTAACTGTTATCAATCAATATATCATTATCTTTAGACAATATCGGAAATGCCGCTAAATTCTGTATAGGGGACTTCCACTTTGGATAATAATTAACTCATTCTGGCCGTGAAAGAATTCCTTAAAGGGTTGTTCACGCCTGCTGTTTTCTTTTTGCCCTTATTTTCTCATTGTTACCATGTACAGTTTTCTTGGCAGCTCTCCTTCGTCAAATTCTTCCCTCTCGAAACTCTCGTATCCTTTTGCAAGGTGCTCAACCTTTTCTCTGCTGAAAAAGTGAACTATAAAGCCGCCTGTAATTTCGTACATGTCTTCTCCTCTGTGCTTTCCTGTCCCGTAATGAGCATCTCCGGTGTGCCTGGCTGTATAGGTATTTATTCCACCTGGCTTGAGTACCCTTTTGATCTCACTGCAGAGGAACTCCAGTTCCTCCGTGGTCAGGGCCATGCAGTAAAGCATATGAGAATAGCAGGCATCAAAAGTCCCGGCTTCAAAGGGAAGAGGATTTCTTACATCGTGTCTGAGGGCTGTAACATATTCTCCTAATCCCGCTTCTTCAGCTTTTTCTTTTATCGCTTTTGGCCCGCTTTCAGTGTAGTCAAGCGAATGGACTGAAAAACCCCTGCTGGCAAAAAAGCAGGTATCTCTTCCCTGACCTCCTCCAAGTTCCAGGACTTTCTTTTTTCCTTCTTTTTCAAAAATAGCTGCTGCTTTTCTGGCAGGATAACTCGGTTCGTCCCCAAATCTCGAGCAGGTATTTGAAAACACTCTTTCCCAGTGAGGCTGCTGCTCGTTAAGGATCTCCTTTTCCATGCCATGTTCTACTTTTTTCCTACCTGTGGTTTCCTTATCCATCTCATACACTTCCTTACTGTGAACTTCCCTTTTAACCTGAATTAGTATGATTTTATACTCTTTATTTTTATATAACTGTCTATTTTATTATTTGTGGACAGAACGCGAATCTAGAAGGGTTAAAACCATTCTGAATCAGAAAGGTTAAGTTAGTTTCACCTAAAAAATATTAGATTGTTATAAACTGTTAAGTAGAATTTAATTTAAACAGAAGGAAATATCTCTGAATCAAAAAAGTTAAATCATTAACGTTTTTGTGGATATAGGAATCATTCAGGCTTTCGTGAATGTAAGCTGATTTCTCACTATTGCAGGAAAAAATGAAATGGAGGTTTGCCCGAGAGAGTCTCTTTCCCTCGAGCGACATTTTATGTTGGATATTGAAAACGGGTTCGGTTCTTTTGAGTTCTTTTTTAAGGGTAAAAATTTTCACTTTAATACTTTCACTCTTCATCTATGGCACTGACATACCTGGGAAATAAGAGCATGAAATTTTCCTGGTAAGACTTCCCATCTTTGCTGATATTGAGATCCCACATAATCTCCGGTTCTTTAGATATTCCTTTAGCTTGAATCATCTTATTCCTCCCTGTTTTACCTTTAGGTTTTAATAATTTCTTTTTTCTATCCTGATGGACCTCTCCCGGGGCTGCACAGTTCCCGGGATAAGTGCCAGATGATTGCAGGTCTGTTTGCTTTGCAGGATAGGAGATTCATTTCTATCCACTTTAATTAAAACTCGAAAACTACGTAAGGGTACGGATTTGGGTAACAGGTATTAGTTATGAAGATAATGAACTCAAACTATCTGGTTTTTAGCTATTATGTCCGGATTTGTGAGCCTTTTTCAAGCAGATTATAAAGAAGGCATTATAAGGCTTTATATACATTCATTTTTTGAGTCGGAAAGAACTAAATTTCCTTGTTTTTGGAACCTTTCCCTCTCGAAAGTAGCTTTACCTTTTCTTTCTCATGGACCTTTATTTTTTCTTTTCCGAACTATGTTTTTCCCATTTGTTCATATCATACCGTAAATTCATAATTTCCTGTCTCTCGGGTTTCAAGCGATTTTCTGACGAATTCATATTTTTTTGCTTGGATGTATCAAGCTATAAAACTGAATTTGAATATTTTATTTAAAAATCAGACATGGAGCCCGAAAATAAAAGCTGAATTTTCTTCAAAGAGGCTATCTATAATAAATTGGTATCAGGATCTTCTCCGAGTATGATAGGCTAAAACTGCTCTACACCCGGGTAATAAATACTCGATTTTTTGTAATCTTACAAAGATTTGAAAGTAAGCGGTATAAATCTAAAAGCGCCTTTTTATGCTATTTTTCCAAAAAAAGGTGTGATAAGGGGCACAATAAATTATTTTTTAAAGATAAATACTTATTTATAACGATATTGTCAAATTTAATATTGAGAACCGAATCCTAACGATGGGAAGCAAAATGTCCAAACAGAATTCCAGCACTCACCTGCATGACAAAAAGAGCACTTCTGAGGAGTCTCATGAGCAAAGCCATAAGCACGGTGAGCTTTTAAATTTCCATCTTTCTCTCCACTCCCTTTCTCACAAATTCACCCATATCTCCTCTCACAAACATCCTCATGTCCATTCCCATGGGCACTGCCACACCCACGGATCTGTAGACCCCTCAATTCTTGCCACAGAGAAAGGACTCTGGGCAGTAAAGTGGTCGTTTATCGGGCTGATTATTACCGCCGTTATGCAGATTTTCATTGTCTATATCTCAGGCAGTGTTGCCCTTCTTGCCGACACCATCCATAACTTCGGGGACGCATCAACAGCCATTCCTCTTGCAATTGCCTTTTCCCTTGCCCGGAGAAAGCCGAGTAAACGCTTTTCTTACGGGTATGGCAGGGTTGAGGACCTGGCAGGTGTGATCATTGTTTTCCTTATCCTCTTCAGTGCGGGCGTGGCGGGATATGAGTCTGTGAACCGCTTTTTCAACCCGCAGCCGATAGGACATTTACAGGCTGTAGCTATTGCCGGGATCATCGGCTGTGTCGGAAACGAGATCGTGGCCCAGTTCCGGATGAAGGTCGGAAAGGAAATCGGGAGTGCAGCTCTAATCGCCGATGGCTACCATGCCAGAGTCGACGGCTTTACAAGCCTTGCTGTTCTCATAGGAGCCGCAGGAGCCTGGGTTGGGTACCCGATAATTGATCCTATCATCGGAATACTGATAACCATAACCATCCTGAAAATAGTCCTTGACACGAGTAAGCTGGTCTTCACCCGCCTGCTGGACGGGGTTGAACCTGAAGTTCTCGATAATGTCACAAATATTGCAGGGAGTGTTGAAGGCGTCTGTGAAATTACGGATATCAGGGTCCGCTGGATAGGACACAGGCTCCATGCGGAAATCAATGCTTCTGTTGTCCCCTCTCTTTCAGTTGAAGAAGGGCATGAAATTGCCAACGCTGTAAGGGAAAAGCTTCTGGAGAATTTTTCCTACCTTTCCGGCACCACCATCCATGTGGACCCCCTCACAGCCTCGGGGGAGTGCTGCCACTGTGGAGGTGAAGGAAAGAGAAGCGTAAAGCAAACGCATGTTTCGACTACTCACCCCAATTGAGGCCCTCAGAGAGGTTTCAGGTTTCTTTCCTGAACCCCTCATAGTGCACAGGGTTTTACTTTCCCCAACAAAGTTTTCCATCTGGGCAGGAGTCTCTGCAGAACTTATTCAGGCTGTAAACACCACGTCCACTCTTTCCACATCCCACAAAGACCCCAGTTTATCCATTACATCCTCTTTTATTGCCGAAGCAAACTGGTGGTCTGCAGGCAGGTCAACAACCACCCTGGCCACCCCAGCTTCGACACTCGTTTTAAGGATTAGATTCGTGTGGATAATGTCAAGACCGGTTAGCGGATTCATAACGTGTTTGAGCCTCCGCTGGATTACTTCTTCGGTTGTAGGCTCTTTCTCAGTAACAAGCCCGTGCTTTTCCTCGTAGTCACGGATTGCGGCACGCAGACCCTCAACTGCAAGCACGGAGCAGTGGGCTTTAATCGGAGGAAGCCCCCCCAGTTCTTCAGAAGCCTGTTTCCATGTTATTTTCTTTGCTTCATCCAGAGTTTTTCCCCGTGCAAGATCCGTGATTACGGACCCTGTAGCAATATTAGAAGCACACCCGTAAGATTCGAATTTTACGTCTTCAATAACCTTTGTTTCGGGTTCGACTTTAATATATACAGCAACCATGTCTCCACATGCCGGACTTCCTTCCAGGCCTTTTCCGTCAGGATTCTCTATTTTCCCTACATTATGCGGGTTTCTGAAATGCTCCAGCACTTTTTCGCTATAAGGAAACCTTATACCCTCACCTTTCTTTTCTACTTTAATCATCCTTTCTCCCCTTCCTTTCCTTCTCTTTTCTTTTCCTGCCTTTTCTACGTGTTCTCTTTTTTTTTCTTTCATCTCATTTTTTTGCAAGCGGACTTATTTCTCTGAGCCTTGCCACAATTTCAATCATAGCTTCAATTGCGGAATCCGCATCTTCCATACGGTTGTAGCGCCCGAAAGTAAAGCGCACCGAGCCGTGAGCCCTTTCGTGGTCTCCTCCGATTCCCCTGATCACGTGGCTGGCTTCAAGGGAGCGGGAAAAACAGGCAGAACCAGTGCTTACAGCAAAGCCCCGCATGTCCATATGCAGGGTTATGGACTCTCCTTCAACGTAGTGAAAAGTCAGGTTTGCATTCTGAGGCAGGCGTTTCGTGTGACTTCCGTTGAGGGTGACATCCGTGATCTCTGAAAGGGCCTTTTCGATTACGCGGTCCCTCATAGCTTCAAGGCGCCGGTTTTCTTCCTCGGTTACAAGCTCCACAGCTGTTGCAAATCCTACGGCTCCGGGAATATTCTCTACGCCTGCTCTCATGTTAAATTCCTGAAAGCCTCCGTCCATGAATTTCGTTATGGGGGTATTTTTCCGGATATAGAGCGCACCTATCCCTCTGGGCCCGTGAATTGTATGGGCTGACAACGTCACCAGGTCTACGGGCAATTCCTTCACATTGAGGGGAAGCCGGGTAAAGCTGTGGGTAGCATCGGTATGCAGGAGTACGTCTTTTTCTTCACATATCTCAGAAATAGCCTTAAGGTCCTGGGCAGTCCCTATTTCCTGATTGGCGTACTGGATCGAGACAAGGACAGTTTCTTTTGTAATTGCTTTTTTGAGCCCTTCAAGGTCTGCAAACCCTTCGGCATCCACATCCAGAAAAGTTACATCAAAGCCCTGCTTCTGGAGGGCTTTTGCCGTATTTAATACAGGAAAATCTTCTATCTTCGAAACGATAATATGCTTGCCTTTCTTCTCCTTAAGGGCCAGGGCTGATCCTTTAAGTGCCATATTGCTTGATTCCGTATCTCCCGAAGTAAACACAATTTCTTCGGAATTCGCACCAATCCTTGAAGCTATACTTTCCCTGGAATTTTCCAGCCCCTCTTTTGCATCGATGCCCATAGAATATCCAAACTCGGATGTCGCTACCGCATAAGTATCAAAAAAGTAAGGCTTCATTGCTTCAAGCACCCTTTCATCCAGTCGGGTACATGCAGCATTGTCAAGATAAATCATATTTTCAAATATTTCTTTCCCCTCCTCAGATTAAACTCGATTTATAGTAGATTTACAGCTGAAATGGATGTATTGAGGCTTAAGAATCGAAACAAAACCCAAAAGGTCCGGACTAACACGCCAATTCTAAGTCCGGAAACCTTTTCAGGATCAGATAAAGAGAGTTATGTTTGCATCCCTTGCTTCCTGGATATACGTGCCAACAGCTCCCCATTCGTCCACCCATTCCGTTCGAAGATCTTCTTTTGTTATGCCCATTATCTCCATGGTCATTTCACAGGCTATGATCTTTCCACCAAGTTCCTTGAAATCACTCATCAGCCTTTCCAGTGAGACAACATTGGCTTTATCCATCCTTTTTTTGATCATCTGCCTGCCCAGGCCCATCATGTTCATTTTGGAAAGTGGCCCCTTCTCAAGCTCCCCTTTTTTAAGCCGCATGAGCCCCCAGAATGTGATGAATATGGAGGCTTCCATTCCCATTGCCAGGGCCCCGTTTGCAATTATAAGCGCACTGTATACCTTGTCCATATCCCCGCTGTGCAGGACAATAACTGCCTTTTCCCCCATTTCCCCTCCTTTTCCGGCCTTACCTCCGGATCTTTATCTCCCACTCTTTTCCTCCCTCTTTGTCTTCAATCTCCAGCACCTTTAGTCCCATCGCCTCACATGCCATGGGAATCTCTTTTTTTGATGCCGGATGCGTGCCCTTTACTATTACAAGGTCTCCCGGTGAGGCTTTTTTGAATGCTTTTCTGCACTCTACAAGCGGGACCGGGCAGGTCTGCCCTCTTACGTCTACTTCCAGTTCTGCCACTGTTCTTACCCCCCTAAATCAGAGAAATGGAACGTTTCTAAAGATAACTATGCCTTCTTCCCCTAAAGTCACTATATTCCAAAAAATATATTATCGTTTCGTATTAAAAATATTATCCAGGAGCTGTCTCTTCTCTCTCTGGTTATTCTCATGCCTTTTGCTGGTGTCATTTTTTACTCAAAGTTTTCTTTTTCCTCACAGGACGTTTCTTATCTTTTTCGCAACTTCTTCCAGATTGGTAGTATCGGTTTCAGTCCAGACGATTGATTTTATTCCTCGTCCACCATCCCCCTTTTTTCTTGGAATAACGTGTACATGCACATGGGGGACTTCCTGTCCTGCTACTTCCCCGTTATTTATGCCGACGTTCGACCCTTCTGCTGAAAATGCTTTCTCTACTGCAGCCGTAACTTTTCTCGCAGCTTCAAAAAGCAGGGCAACATCTTCTGCATTCATATCCGTAAAGGTGCTGAAATGTTTTTTAGGAGTCACGAGCGTATGCCCCTCACTTGCCGGGTAAATGTCAAGAAATGCGTAAACGGCATCATCCTCATATATCCGGTTTGAAGGGATTTCCCCTGAAATTATCTTGCAAAAAAGGCAGTTTTCTGTCATGTGGTATTCCCATAAAGGTTTAGGAGGGCACACTTATATCAGGGTTCTGTTCTCAGAGTTTTGTTCTCAGAGTCTGTTCTCAGAGTTCTGTTTCCTTAATACGTTTTAATTACAATCCGGACATCCACTATCATTAATTTATTACTCAGTAATCTTGAAATCCCTTTTTCTTAGCATCGAATCATAATCCTGGAGAGTAAAATCAGTATGATCGGTTATATTGCAGGTGCCCTGACAACCATAGCTTTTGCCCCTCAGCTTATAAAAGCTCTGACCACGAAATCCACAAAAGATGTATCTCTTCTAATGCTGCTTTGCTCGACGTCTGGTATGGCTCTTCTGGTTGAAATAAAACTGGTCTGAAAATCGGTATATTTAACTCTGAAGGTGTGGAGGCACAGTGTGAATTCCCTTTTCTCGGAGAGCATCAACCCGACAGATGGGGTATTTCACGAGTGTTTTGAGCATGAAAAAATAGGGGGTGAAGAAAAGGAATCTGTTCAGATCTTTTTCTTCAGAACAAAGTACTCTGCAATAATCATAAACAGAGGCAGGGATATAGCAAGAAGTATTTTAGCCGTTCCCATAGGCTTCTTTACGATGCCTTCTTCTCTTTCTGCACTGCTGTTCATGATTGCCTTTCCTTCGCCGTTCCAGTTTCTCAGAGTTTCCTGTAATCCTTCATCTGATTCTTCTCCTGTATATTCACTTATTGCAAAGCATGAATATGCAGGCGTTTTTGCCCTGAAATAAACGTAGTCTTTGTCTTCACTCGTTTTTTCGGTGCTCAGAGGCTCCCATTTGCTATCGTACCATAGGAGGGTTATGTTGGATTCGTTAACACTGTTGTTTTTTATCCATTCCCTGTCAACTTTGAACCCCGTATAGCTGTTCTTAAGGGAATCCTCACTCCCTGCTCCTTTATTTCCCAGCCATATATTTACTTGCCTGTATATTCTTCCAGACGGCTGATTCTGAACAAAAATGGATTTTCCCTTGAGGACCTCTACGGTTGCTGTCGTTTTCTTAAAATTCTTCTGCGGATCAAACTCGATATATGTGATACATGTGACGTTTTGCACGAAATCATATTTGACATGGTAGCCGCTCATTATGTTCCTTGTAGCAAGTTCTTTGACCTCTACATTCTTAGCTGGCTCTTTGGAAACGCCACTTCCCATGCTGCTTTTGCTACTACTACTGCTACTGCCACTGCCACTGCTGGGTATGGAATCAGAGTTCTCTTCACTGCCGGAAGTAGTTTGTTTGGAGATACTTACTGTCTTAGTCAGTTCATTATTTGTCTCGTCGTCCTCAAGTATGGTATTTCCGTCATCTGCTACCAGTCTCACATTTACGTTTCCTTCTGCTTCAGGAACCCAGTGAAAAATACCCGTTTTTGTTTCCCCTACGGCAATTTCAGGTATCGATACTTTTCCGTCCTGAGTTACATTGGTCCCGCTGATATAATATTTTAGCTCGCTGCTTGCGGAGTCTCTGATCCCGTTGTTCTTTATTGACACTGTGAAAGTGATGTCATCCCCTATTTCGGGAGCTTCCGGGTTTAAAGAAAGAGACTCTATTATAAGGTCCGGAAGTATGGTTTTTACATCTATAATCTTTGTGAATTCATTGTTATCTTCATTACTCTCATAAACGTTTGTTCCGGAGTCGATATTTACTTTTACTTCCATTTGTCCTTCTCTATCCGGGACCAGAGAAAATCTAACATCTGCCCCTGCACCTTCTGCAAGAGCTGGAATCTGAATGTCATCCTGTGTGGGGGCGGTTCCGTTAATATAATATTTTGCCTGAACTTCCTCAGAGGATGCCGTGCCCTGGTTCTTTACTTTCAGGGTAAGGTTCAGGGTTTTTCCTACTTCCCCCGCTGCCGATTCAGGCACGATGTCTTCAATTATCAGATCCGGGAGAAAATCTTCTGCTACTGTTACGGTGACCGTTTTTTCGTTGTTCTCTTCATTACTTTCAGCTACCAGGCCGTCTTCATCAACAACTGCTCTGAGCTCTACAGATCCTTCTGCTGTCGGAATCCATGTATATGAGGCATAACTGCTTTCATCACCAGATAACTTGGGCACATCCCAGTAGTCAACAGCACTTCCGTTAATGTAAAGTGTCATCGTAGTCTTTTCTGAAGCTGCTGTTCCCTGGTTCTTCACACTTATCGTTATATCCTGATGTTCTCCAGGGTTGGGGGTTGCAGGGCAGTCAAGAGTGTCTATTATCAGGTCAGGGGTTTTTGCCCCTTTGAAAGTTATAGGACCCGCGGTTATGATATTATTATCCTCATTGCTTTCTTCCACTGAAGCTTCTTCATCCACCTTTGCACTTATTTCCGCTTCACTGTCAGTTTCCGGTGTCCACAAAATCGATATTTTTTCACTCTTTCCAGCTTCTATTTCAGGGACTGAGTTTTCTCCGATCTTATTTCCGTCACTATAAAAAACCAGATTCGTTGTTCCTGATGTTGCTTCTCCCTGGTTTTTTACTTTTGCAGTGAGGGTCACCTGTTCTCCGATTTCTGGATTATCCGGGCTCCAGGAAAGATCCTCAGTTACCAGGTCAGGCAGTAAAATAGTTGAATTTCCGTCATCTTCGGAAGGTATGTCCTCAGCTGCAACAACTATGAAAGGCATAATTCCAGGAATTAGCATTGTTATTATCAACACATAAATCAAATAATGAAAAAAACTTATTTTCATTTTAATTAGCCTCCGTCCCCGCAAGTCTATGAATGGAAATTTTTGGTACATCAGTAGCTTACTAACAAGTAGCTATATAATTCATCGAAATTAAGTTTCTTATTTTTATCTCGGTATAAATTTTCCGGTAAACTCCTGATCCAAAACATTCATACATTGAACGATGGTTACTTCGTACAATACATTACTTCTCTGCTTCATATTTAAGGCTCTACACTCTCAATTCCTTATCTTCCCTATAACTTTAAGCAGTTCAATCCTCTATCTTCTTGAGGCTTTATTTTTTGTTTTTCTGCAACTTCAAAACCTAACATAATATAAATTTATCTCTATCTGTTTATTTTATTTTCAGCAATAAGTCCTGGAAGATTTTCTTAATAATCTATTATATCAGCTCATTAATGTGAATATTCCACGGCGGAAACCCCTTTATTCCTTTCTTCTCCAGACGTTCCAGCTCACACGTTGTATTATACAAATCTGTGGGATAAAAGGAGGGGAACAGATCTAAAGAATTGATGTATGAAAAATAAATTTAAAAAAGAAATGTAAAAGACAAATATAATCTGTAATAAAATAATCCAAAACGATAACTTTTAAAAATACTTAGACGATCAGGTATTTTTTATCCTTAATCTGAGCCCTACTGTCCACGCCGAGTATTTCAGCAATCTCAACTCCCTCACTTCCTACATCTGAAAGACGAGTATACATTTCATTCTTTGAAATATACTTCTCCGTTCTTGTTCCATCGGCCTCTTCCATTTTGATGGTAATTTCTTCTTTATTAAGCCCTTTTGCCAGACACTCCTGGACGACCACACCATACTGTTCGGCAATCACTTTCAGGCAGTCGAAAATCTGGTTTGTAGAGACGGCATCCTCTTCATCAAGCAGGACCTTTGAAAGGGTATAAGTCCGGATATTTGCCTGAAGGTAATTCTTGATCTTTTCCGGAATTTTCGCAAGAATCTTCATATCTATAAGAGCACCAAGTTCTTTGTCGGCAGTAATCTCTCTGTCATCTTCATATACAAAGTACTTGAGCCCACCGCCTTCTATCCTGAACTTCCGGTTTGCTTTTTTATTTTCAATAACAAGACGGATATTTTTCTCGCTGTCATATTCAAGGGAGCTTACGAGAAACTCGGAGAGGTCCTGCATTTTTATTTTCTCTTCTTTTCGCAGGATTCCTGTCCTTGTCCTTCCTGGCAGGCTCAAGCTATCAATAAGCTTCTCTACTGTCAGAGGCTCTTCTGTAAACCAGAGTCTATAATAATATTGCAGGCCTGAAACCGAACCTTCCATTTCCCCTGAAACTCCGCTTATGCCGTTGGAAATCTCAAATCTCTTTTCTGCTCCATATATTCCTGAGATCAAAAAAGGAGTGAGAACCTCAAGAACCTTGCTCTCAATTTTTTGACACTCCTGGGCGATTCCACTTTCAATTTTTCTGGACTCTATTTCGAGAATTTCACGCTTTCGCCCGAGATTTTCGCTGCAGGTTATCAGGACTGCGTCAGTACAGGATATTAAATCTTCAGTACCTATTTCTTTTATTAATCGATTTGCCAGTGCGCTTAGTTTTTCCTCGAAAATATTCATTCCGGTAATTCTGTCGTTCAATTCATGGAGCGCTTCTTTATTTTTGCACTTGAGTTCTATTATGGAATTCTCCAGAGGGATTACTCGGGCAGTTATATCTATGAGTGATTTAAGATCTTCAATTAAATCCCTCTGTACAGGCAGTTCCGTAGAGTCCTGGTAAACATATTTCATAAAAAGCACCCTGGATATCTAAACTAACTCTTCAAAGATTCTATGCTTTATAGCTATATAACATTTTATCCAGGATCTTCAGGTTTTTTTATGTGACGTCCCCCCTCTCCGTAAGAATGTGCCTTTACCCCGGATTTTTCTAAATTCTTCTGGAAGGGCTTTAACCTCCCGGAATTCAGATAAGAACTTTTCGGACTGGGTCCAGAATCTCATTTATATATTTTGCAGCTGCATTTTTTAGGTCCATTGGGTGGACTTTTTCTTCTATAAAGTTACTTTCCATCTCAGCATAACTGTGGTATGTTAGGTTTCCACCGAATTTCTCAGGCCTTTCAATGACAACTGTTTCGTATCTTGGGATGATATGATAGCGGAAAAGAGCAAGAATCGGGTTTTCTTCTACGTCTCCGATCTTGCAGAAAGCTTTCTTAAACTTCTTGTAGATCTCTTCTTCCGTATCATCTACTGAAATATAATTCTCCTTTGAAGAAGCCATCTTGGTTCCGTCAAGCCCCAGGAGAATAGGAGTGTGAATACAGATCGGGGTTTCAAATCCGAGGCTTTTTAAATTTTCGCGGGCAAGCATGTGGATTTTCCTCTGGTCAATCCCCCCTACCGCCACATCCACCTTAAGCATGGCAATGTCAATAGCCTGCATCAGGGGGTATACCATCTGGGAAACTGTCGGGTCATCCATTGCACGCCCTACTTCGTCCATGCTCCTCTTTGCCCTGTTGAGGGTAACTGTTCTTGAAAGTTTGAGCACATTTAACATGTACTCGGCTCCCAGCTGGAAGTCTGACCCGTAAACGAAATCAGTTTGGACTTCATCAAGCCCGAGAGCGATAAAACAGCGCCTGTTGTAGTCTGCAATCTTCCTGACTTCTTCCAGAGTGCCTTTCTTGTTCAGATAAGCGTGTACATCTGCAAGCAGGACAGTGATCTTGAACCCTGCTTTTTGCAAATCTATTAACTTGTTTACGGTAAGGACATGTCCCATATGGATTTTTCCGCTCGGCTCGTATCCTACATACGCGCGGGGAGCTTCTTTATTGATAAGGAGTCCTTCCAGTTCTTCTTCGGTTACAATTTCCTGAACATTTCTTCTTATAAGCTCAAGTCTATCCATTGCATCTACATTCCTTTTCTTTTTTTATTCTGAAAAACTTCAGTTTCTATTAATAAGTTTCTCTAAAAACGGTATCCCTTCTTCTGATTTGAATTTAGGGATTTCCCAGTTCTGAGTTATTTTTTTTCGCAGGGATTTTTCCTCTTTGCCAGATACCGGATTGAAGCCCTGGATTTCATATTCTTCGTTTGATATAATAATTCCTCTCCTCTGCCAGGCAGGGAGTGCCGCAAGATTGATTCCTCTTTCAAAAAGCATCTCATGGATTTCCCATTCTTTTTTTCCTTTCAGACACTTTGCAGCTTCATTTTTCCCCACGCCTTCGTTCCTGAGAGCATAGAATCCCCAGGCTGCCACGAAGTTGCGCCAGGCTTCCAGCTGCCTCCAGTGAAAGTACTCAGGGATTTCCTCTTTTTGAAGAGCCACCAGTCTGGAATCAAAAGCTACGGGTTCATCAAGCCGCAGTTTTATCGTAAGAGCACTTCCCAAAAAGCTCGCCACAACAGAATCGATTTTTTCCACCCGGCCGTCAAAAGGAAGGGCAGTGAACAGAAAACTGATTTCATCTGAAAAAGTATAGGCAAAAAGAGGGCTTAAACCGCTTTTTTTAATGAAGAGTTCGGCAGTGTCCGCCATTGCTGTGGCGAATGTTTTATCATAGGGTTTCTCAAAGCCCAGGCCTGAAAGTGTATTTTTGAAATTCCTGCCGTCAGCGCGCAAGATCACTGGCGGGATACAGCGCATTTCAGCATAGATTTCCCGATTTTTCATATACCTTTTCGAAAGACAATTCAGTCTTCTTTCCTCTTTTTATATCTCTGGATAACGTCTCTGATTATGATAATATCTGCTGCTGTAATAACCCACCGGTAGGGAATAATAATACCTCTGCTGCTGAGATCAAAAAGTTCCCTGTTAATGTCCGAAACAGCAAGTCCTGTAACTTTCTGTTCCTCTACATCAATTACAAGGTCCTGCAACTTCCCTACATAAACACCGTTGTTTGTGTATATGTTTAGGCCAAAGAGTGATGTGAGTTCTGCGCGCATTATATCCCTGCTCTATTAATTAATTTAAGTTATCTATGCATCCTAAATTTATTTAAATATCTTCCTCTACCTTATATGAAAAACATACTTATATATCTTACAGTTTTACCGGGCTTTTTTCTCTCTAAATTAATCTATTCCCAGATTTTTCAGTTCTACTTATCCTTAATGTTTATGATTAATGAATTCTCTATTACCTTTTTCTGAGTAAAATAATTTTTAATCTACATTATGTAATAAATACTCCGTGTTTAAGTTAATCAGGGGTGAAGGTGGTTTTTCTCTATTAAATTCTTTTCTGAATTGTCCCAGCCGGTATAGCATCGGTTGCAATACCGTAGATGCCTGTGAATTTATTCGCAGGGGCCGTCACTAACCTGCTCTGTCACTAACCTGCTCTTATCCTGATTGATTAAGAAGGAGTAATTTTATTTTTGTATTTTTTTATAGGCCGGTTAAAACTGAACTAAACTGGAAAATTGGGCAGGCCTCTAAGATTTTTGATTATCAAAAATCTTTACCTGCCGAAAAAAATTTACTGATTTTTCCGTTAACAGGAACCTGTTTTTTGTTAATACTTACCTTTCAGTTCTGATCTGTTCAAGTCTCTAGAGGTTTATTTTGTGGTTTATTTTTATATCTCCAGCTGTGAGATTCCCCTTCTTATTGTTTCGGAGGAGTTTCTGAGTGTCTCATACTGGTTTTCATCAAGTTTGAGTTCCAGGATTTCTTCTATCCCATTTGCTCCCAGTTTTACGGGCACTCCAAAATAAATTCCTTCCTGCCCATACTGCCCTTCAAGATATGCAGACGCCGGAAGAATGCGTTTTGAATCTTTAATCACGGCTTCTGCCATGCGCACAATAGCTGCAGACGGGGCATAAAATGCACTCCCCTGTTTGAGAAGTCCTACTATTTCGGCTCCTCCATTAACTGTCCTTTCTACAAGCCTGGCAATTGTATCATCTGGAAGCAGTTCTGGAAGTGGAACTCCTGAGACTGTAGTATATTGGGGGAGGGGAACCATAAGGTCTCCATGACCTCCTATAACCATTGCCTCGACATCCTTTTTCGAACACTTCAATTCTTCTGCTATAAAGCTTGCAAAACGGCCTGCATCAAGAACGCCACTCATCCCGAAGACCTTTTTTGGCTCAAAACCCGTTGATTTCATAGCTTCGTATGTTATAATGTCAAGCGGATTTGTGACATTTATAACAATAGAATTTGGAGCATACTTTCCAATATTTCGGGAGACCTCTCCTATTATTTTTGAATTAGTTTTAGTAAGGTCTTCCCTGCTCATTCCGGGTTTTCTTGCAATCCCGGCTGTAATGATCACAAGGTCAGAGTCTGCAATGTCTGCATAATCGTTAGTACCTGTTACCTGCGTATCATACCCATTTATTGCCCCTGCCTGCATGAGGTCAAGAGCTTTTCCCTGTGGTAGTCCTTCCACAATATCTGTCATGACAATTTCGCCAGGTTCCAGTTCTGTTAACCGCTGGACTGTGGTCGCACCTACATTTCCTGCACCAATTACGGAAATTTTAGCCATTACTTGCACACCCGTATAAAAGATTAATTTTCAGAAGGCTTTCTTGACTCCTGCCTTTAAAACTCGATCCTGAATTTCTTATTTGTCTGGTGGTAACTATATCTTGGTATTTATTTTTTTGGCTTTCTAGAAGTCCTGAACTTGCCTTTTTTCCCCATTCTTATTAAGTTGAACTCTATAAGCTCTCTTTATATTTTGCCCCCGCAAAGAATTAAAGAGTACTTTCTATTATTACTCACTAAGTATATTAACCTTGTTGGCGTGGATCCAAAACGATTCCGCACGGCAAGGTTGACTCTTAAATACATGTCAAAACTAATTTGTCCGGATTAACGTCTGTTTAGCGAGCAGTTTATCTTTTCTGATCTTTCACTGCATGGTCCACAGTTCTTAAAATCAACTTTCTGTGTTCTATATCACTTTCAGTCCTCATGCAGTATTTTTATTAAAGATCACCTCCAATGGTTCAGGGGAAAAATGCTAAAGAACACATATATTCACATTCCGGGCGTAGGAAAAGCCCTCGAGCAGAAAATCTGGGCTTCAGGAATAAATACCTGGGACGAGTTCCTGGAAATGGAAGACAGTATCTCAATTCCTTCTTTAAGGAAAACCAGAATATGCGACGAAATAAAGATATCTTCTAAGCATCTGGATGAAAGAGACTGCTTCTTTTTTTCACAGCGTCTGCCTTCTGCAGAACACTGGAGGACTTATTCTTTGTTTTCCGACTCTGTCGCTTTCTTTGATATCGAAACCACAGGGCTTTCCCCCAGCAGGGACAGGATAACCGTTGTTGGAATCTATGACGGGAATGAGTCCAAAATGTATGTAAGGGGTATCAACCTTGGTGACATAGTGGAGGAATTTTCAAAATACAAGCTCCTTGTGTCCTTTAACGGAGCTCGCTTTGATATTCCTTTCATAAAATCCGAATTTCCCGAAATCGAATTCAAGCAGCTCCATATCGACCTGATGTATCCGCTCAGGCGTATCGGGTACAGTGGGGGTCTCAAAAATATCGAGAAGCTGCTTGGAATCTGCAGAAGTGAAGATACGGATGGGATGGACGGATTTGATGCGGTCCGGCTCTGGAGACATTATGAGAAGGGTGACAGGGAAGCTCTGGACCTGCTTCTTAAATATAACCGGGAGGATATAGTAAATCTGAAAACTATTATTGAACTTACTTACCCTAAAATGATTGAAAAGGCTTTGAATATGTGAAACAGTGCAGTTTTCCTATAGGGTCTCGCCAAAAAGTAGAAATGTCAGTAACCGGTATATATTGTTAGTTAATAACTTCTACGATATTGCCTTTCTGGATTTTGTCCTTACTGATTCACTGCTAGCTTTTATGGCAAAATCTTGTATGTAAATCTTGTATGTAAATGAAAAGGCTCGCTGTGGTATTGAACGTTATCTGTATGCTCTGATATAAAGGGGAATTCAATGGCAGTTACACTGAAGTTTGGGGATAAAGTCACTGTTGCGGATGTAAGAAAATTCCACGACATGGAAGATGTAGTGTTTGATAGGGAATGGTTTGAAAGGGCAGATGAGAGAAATAGGGACATGTATTATATGTTCCGGGATCTTGCCAAAAATGATTCTGATCTTGAGACTATTAAATCCCACCACCTCAGATATGATATTACAAGAATCCCTCCCGGAATGCTTGGGTCGGAATTCATTAAAACCGTAGGTCATTACCATCCGCAGGTTCCTGGAACAGATGTCTCCTATCCTGAGATTTACCAGGTGCTTGAAGGTTCTGCAACTTATCTGCTGCAGAAAGTGGAGCCTGGAGAAGAGGACATTGTTCTGGATGTGGCAGTCATCAAAGCAGAAAAAGGAGATATGGTGCTTGTTCCTCCCGGGTACGGGCATGTAACAATAAACGCTTCAGAAAAGACTCTTGAGATGGCAAATTGGGTTTGCCGTGATTTCTCTTCGGTCTATGAGCCTATAAAACGACTTTCTGGAGCTGCCTATTTCCTTCTTAAAGATGGCTTTGGTAAAAACCCCCTCTACAGGGATATTCCGCCCATTCGTTATAGCAAACCACTGAACTTTGATGAACTCGGGCTTGTTTCCGGGGAAAACATGTATGATCTTGTGCATAGAGCTGATAAACTGAGATTCTTAACGGCTCCGCAGGACTTTATGGGCTTCTTAGCGGGAGTGCTGTGAAAAGGCTCTCGAGTTTTTCACGATGTACACGATCCCTCATTCTAATACATTTTTTTCCGAAGAATCCTGTGAGAAACCTTCATTTTTATCTTTTTTATTGTAGCCTTCAAGGAAGGGGACTTACAGACAGAGGGTTGATGCCAATCGGGAGGATGTTTTTTCTCCATACTAATACACAACTTATAATAGGTTTAAATACTTTCAATTACAGGAGGGTTGAAATGCAAAAAAATGGATACCGTATTCAGTTTACATCATCCCGAATCAGAGATCTCATGTACAGGACTACATTTGATCCGAAGAAAATGGATGGAGACGTCATACTTAATCTCTCGCTTATCGATAAAAAAGACCTGGACGATGTGCTCGGGATCTTCAAGATGGTTATCTCAAGCGGACTTTCCGTGACCCCTTACGTAAAAGTAATTTCCGAAGGGGAATCTATCGGAAACCTGACAATTGATAAAGGAAAGGTAGGAATCGGGACGGTTTGCAGTATAACTATTGACGGAGTTCTACTAAAAGCAGGAATTCCTGTAAATCCGAAGCTTGGCGGGGTTGTCCAGATCCGAAACGGGTCCCCTGTACGTTTTACCGATGTGCTGACATATGTAAGTACAACTGTAGATCCCCTGGAAGTCCTGATGTCTCAGGGAATCACTTCCGTATCTGAAATGCTCAGAACAGGTTCCGGTAAAGTTCTCGCAAACCTGAGGGAAGCTCCCATGGTTGCAAGGGATGCGATTGAAAGCAGCCTTTCTGACCTTCTGGACGCAGGCTTCAGCGGAATTCTGGAAGTGGGAGAACCAAACACAAGGGTTCTGGATGTCCCTATTGAGAGAGACCACCTTGGAATAGTTGTCATTGGAGGAACAAATCCTATGGCTGTTGTGCAGGAGTATGGAATTCCCATAGACACAAGTGCAATGTCAAGGTTAATTTCTTTCAAGGAAATGAGCCGGATTGATGACCTGGTCTGAAATCTGCTTGTAACATCTGTTCCGGAAACTCCTTTCCTTCATTCACTGAGCCTTGAACTTGTTTTTCGTAGAATCCGGCTTTCCGGTGTGATTTCCGGAGGGCTGTCTCCATTATTTTTAATTTGCTTTCCGTCGAAGCTGTTCTCCTATGAACAGGTCAAGTTTTCGGGCAAACTCTTCTTTTACGTTCTCAGGAATGGTTGCCCCTGCGGCAATATCGTGTCCTCCGCCTGCCCCCCCGACTTCTGCGGAGACAGTTGACATTGCTTCAGATAGGTTTACTCCTCTGCGGATCAGGTCCTGTGTTCCTCTTGCCGAGACCTTAATTCCTCCCTCTGTTTTTGCAAAGGCAATAATCGGAAGATTTCTGTTTTTAACTATTGTGGAACTCATTCCTGCAATTATTCCTACAATGGTTTCCTTTATCTGAGAACCTGCATCAAAGTACTGGATGTTCTCAAGCTGAGTAACCCCATTCTCTTTCACGTACATAAGCCCGTTAACGAGGTTTTGCCTGTGTTCGGCAAGCAGTTTTTTGGCATCTTCGTAGGCGTTTTCCCTGTCTCCCATACAGACTGCAAGCCCGATGTCAGCATGGTCATACCGGGCAGTAGCATTGAGAAGAGTGGAAAACTCTGATGCGTCTCTCATTTCCGTACCTTCCCTTTCTTTGAGAAGGACATACACCTCGCCTATAAGGCGCTCAATCTTGTATGCCGGTATCCCTGATTTAAGGCAGTACTGGAAAAGCCCTGAGACCATTTTTTGTTTTTCCGAAACCTCGAGGTCTATCCAGCGTCTCCAGCGCTCATCCTGGCTGTAGCGAATATTCAGGGAATGAAGGAATTCTATGCAAGCTTCTTCATTTCCGGTAAGTCCGGGAAGGTAAGGGTCAGAAGAGTACTGTAGAAGTTTGTAGATTGGGCGGGTCTGCTTTCCGAAAAGAGTCAGGTCTTTTTTGAACTCGAGGTGCCCTCCCCTTACTCCTTCCTCCAGAATCTCCCTGTTAATCCCTACAAGCTGCCCCATTTTCAGGTGTTGCATATCCCCTACAGCCCCTACTATGGCAAGTGGGGAAAGGTCTATGTTATTTCCGAGGGCTGAAGCCAGAAGGTAAGTTGTTCCCGAACCGCTCAGCTCGTAAGAACCGTTTGCCCCAAAAAGGTGTGGGTTGAGGTGAAACTCCAGAGTACCCTGAGGCTGGTGATGGTCTGAGACAACAGCATTGATCCCGCGGGATTTTATATGTTCGCACATCCCGCTCCCGAGGTCCGTAAAAATTACAAACTCAGGGTTTTCGTTTGCGATAGTGTCAAGGACTTTTTCATCGAGTTGCTTTACAAAACGTGCTGTATATTCGATATTTCCCCGTTCAAGAGCTGTGCAGATAATCCCCGCAGAAGTCAGTCCGTCTGCATCTATATGAGATACTACGTGCACTGACCTGTGTTTTCTTATCTCTTCGGCACATCTTCCTGCTTCTTTTCTAAATGCTTCCATAATTTCAGTCATTAATTTCTCCGAGATTCTCTGCTAGCTTCAGTTTAACTGTCTTTTTCCCAGCGATTTTTTCTCCCCCATTCTTTAGGGTTTATAATGTAATTTTTTCCATCTCTTTTCATTTCCGGAAAATTTCGGATTTCCTGTACTGTTAATTTTAGATTTTTTGTATGATAACTCTTTTCCAGTTCTTCCCAGGGGACCATATATGCTTCCCTGTCGTGGCCTGTCCCGAGGCGAAGCTCCACTGCAAGGAATCCCCTTCTTCCCGATCTATTAAGGTAGTCTGAAATCCTGTCTATTTGATGGATGCCTTTTTTGTCTACAGTAAAATGCTGGGTGAAGTAAAGTGCATTTGCTCCTTTCTCCACAGAGATACTTTTACATTCGATTCCCAGGTACAGGTCCGGGTCAAGGGAATCTACAAGCACGTCAAGGAACTGAGAAGTAAACCTGTGCTGCTTAAGCCGATAGGAGATGGCTCTTATGCCTTTTTCCTCAATGTATGCGTTAAATGAGTTTACAAGCACATGTTCAAAATCGGTCATAAAATCCGTCTCCTGTTTTTCTCTATTTTATTTAAACTTTTTATTAAAACATAAGGGCAATGTCCTGGTTTATTTTCTATTTTCTTTCGAATAGCAAAGATGATGCAGACGAGAAACAGATAATGAATGTCGGTAGCACAGATAAATGCACGCAGACAACAGATTATGAATGTCGGCGGCACAGGTAATGAATACCGACGACAGGTATGTGGGTTTAGGGTAAGTTTCTGGAAAGAGTAAAGATGTGACAGGTCGTGTGCTGACAAAAGTAATGCATATCAGGCTCAATAATATTCCGACATCAATACTATTCTTGTGTCACTGGCAGGCTAAGATGTGCTGATGTATGAAATAGGGTTCCTGTAAGGGAAAATATCTAATTACATCTAATTGTTATTTTTAAAAGACATTTTTATTCAGAAGGATAGTTTTCTTTAAAAGCTTGCTGGTGACTGGAACTCTTTAATTCATTAATTCCGAGAGACACGTTTTCCAATACATTTTTCCTGAATCAGATCTGGAACTTATAAGAGTTGGTTCAGAACCTATGTATATAAATTTAAAAAAAGTTTATGCAAAGAATTTTGCGGGAGAATGAAGACCGATCAGGATTCTGATCGGTTTTTTTAGAATTTTATTTCAATTTGATATGATAAAGGTTACAAACTCTGGGCTGAGCCTTGTTTCCCTTACAAGTTTTTCTATAGTGTCTTCGTCAGAAAGACCTTCTTCTTTCAGTTCTTTTATACGGTCAAATACATGTTGGGATACTTCGGAATATTCGTTGATGTCTTTTCTGTGGCCCCACACATCGCCTTCAAGCAAAGCAATGTTCTGCATCGATAGATACATCTGTGCAGAACTGGAAATCGTTCTCTTGTATGAGCTAGGGATGTGGATCGCTTTTACTTCTGGACACTTCAGAATGAGTTTAAATATGTCCTTGTTGGATGGTCTGAATGCGAGATGGACAATTTCCTCATTGAGGTTTAAAGTGTCAATTTCTTCTTTTGAGCTTACAACTCTAATTTTCATTTTTATCACCGCTCTTTCCAGGTTTTTTAGAGTTTGTTTTAGGGTTTAATTTAGGGTTTAATTTAGGGTTTCTTATGTTTAATTTAGGGTTTCTTATGTTTAATTTAGGGTTTTTTAGGTTTCTTAGGTTTAATTAAAAGTTTGTTTTTATCTTTTAAATTCAAAAACCTGAGTGGTTTTTCGGATTTTATATATTACGTTTTTTATTATGTTAATGATTCATAATATTTATTTTTTTATGAATGTTTTTTTAATTTTATTTTAATCACAAATTTATTCCTGAAATTAGATCTCTTAATAACCGCATGCTTCAGTTTTTATATTTTTTTAGTTCTCAGGTTTTTTAAGTATATCTATTGCAAATTTACTTCTAATTGACCAGCACTCTTTTTCCTTAATTAAAGAGTATTTTTCCCGAAACCAAAATTTGAGATTTTTATTTTTTTCGTACAGGATGCAAATATTTTTGTACAATTCGTAAAGGAATGTATACGATATTATAACATACTATTTAACATTTTTCTGCAAATCTTCCCTGTGAAACATGTTGATTCGAATGCGATGGATAGGGATTTCAGTTAAACAGGTCTTTGTTGCAGTCCCTTTTTCCATATCTTTTAGATACTTCAGACAAAATACTCGCTCGTTATTATATCTTTTATATTATATATAAATTTTATTAATTATCAAAATTAATGCTTAAACTGGATTCTTTTTATAATGGCCCCTCTACTCCCTTTTTTATTAAATATACTCACGCAGAAATTTTAACTTGCGCTTTAATATTATTATTCAGTTTACTTACTTTATTTACACAGTACTATTTATATTTTTACATTAATTATATTTAGTCAACCTTATATCTTTAATATATAAATGGTTTTGTATAAAGGAAAACTCATGATAACTAATTTTATTCGCTTTTTTTTATTGGCTTGCTTATTGAAGTTTTAGCCCCTTTCCTCTATCTTTCTAGATCCTCTAGACCCAAACCGATCCCCCTTCAACTCAATCACTAATCTTAAAATGTATCAATTTTATATTAATAATATTTATTAATATGTTTTTAACTATCTATTTTTATATACATTCCTCTTCTCTCCCTTTTTCCTGAACCCCAAATCTGAAATGAATTGTCAGGAGCAAGTGGTCAGGCAATTAATATTTGGCATGAAAGGTAACTTAAAGATGAGACGGAATCTAAAAGGAGTTTAAATTGGAGTTGAAAAAAAACAGTTGGGGAGGAAGCAGGCTCTTGAGATCGAAAGAGTGGGGTGGAGAATGCTGCAGGTACTTGAGCTGGCGTTCCTGGTAGTATAATTCGATAGGTGCTAAAAAAGCAAATATAGTGTCAAAAAGTCTCTCTGAGAGCAATTTCAAGCAGGACTTTTAAGGACTCCCTTAAATTTGGGGAGGTTCCAGAACCCGAAAGGGTGTGTAAATTATCGGGTTGGAAAACTCAATTTAAGGTGTATTAGTGGAAAGAACAATTTTTTAGCCCTTCAGAGTTTTTGACATATAAAATCCGTCGAGAGTATACCCGAGTTTTCTGTAGTATTCCCTGGCACCTATTCCACTTATTATTGCAAGTTTCCCGTAGCCTGACTCATATGCAGTTTTTTCAGCGTGCTCAATAAGTTCTTTTCCATAGCCCCGGTGCTGCCATTCCTTTTGTCTTGCTCCTTTTCCTACGGGTACCATGGAGCCGTAAACATGCAGTTCTCTTATAAGGGCGGAGTCCTGCAGTTCCTGGCGGTGGGGGGCAGCCGGAAAGCGCAAACGCGTAAAACCTATCAGGACATCTGCCGAAAGGTCCTCAAAAGCAATGAAATGTTCTGTGCCGTTACAGGCTTCGTAAGTTTCTATGGTAAGCTCTACATCTTTCTCGTTTATCTCTCTCCCTTTTAGGCTATTGTGCCCAACTTCCCTGCAGCGTATACAGTGGCATTTTCCTCCTTTTTCCCTGAGTTTTTCCTCTGCAAGCTGTCGGAGGTTACTCTTTCTGACGCCCGCAAAGATTTGATTGGCGGGAATGTCACGCTGGACGCGCTGGAGTCTTACCCATTTAGGCAGGATAGCTTTTATGTCTGCAACAAGTTCTGCAGCCTCTTCGTCGGAAAGTGCCTGATATTCTCCGGCCTCCCACATCCTGTGTAGAGCTGTGCCTTCAGTCACAAGGGTTGGATAGATTTTGAGGTAATCCGGCATGAAACGCGGATCTTCAAAGAGCTTTTTAAACCCTCTCAGATCGAGTTCAGAATCTGCTCCAGGGAGGTGGGGCATCATATGGAAGCCTACCTTAAATGCGCTGTCTCTTAAAACCCGGTTGGCTCTGACAATTTCTGCAACTCCATGTCCTCTCTGCATTCTGGTTAAGACAAAGTCATAAACATTCTGAACTCCAAGTTCAACCTTTGTTCCTCCAAGCCTGAGGAACTCATCCACATGTTCTTCTTTTGCCCAGTCGGGACGTGTCTCAAATGTTATTCCTACGTTACGGATCTCAGCTATTTCGTTAGCTTTCTGAACTTCTTCAAGTGGAATGTAAGGGACTGATTTTCCGATTTTCCATGCATTATCCCTCCATTCAGTGCCTGTGAGATCGTTCATTGCTTCAAGGCAGCGTTTACTAAACCATTCCTGATAGTCGAGGCTGCGTGCTGAAAATGTGCCTCCCATAACTATCAGCTCCACCTTCTCCACATCGTGGCCTATTTCCCTTAGCTGAGATAGCCTGGACTGAACCTGGGCGTAAGGGTCGAACTCGTGTTGAATGGCTCTCATTGCTGCAGGTTCTCTTCCCATGTAGCTTTGAGGGGATTTAAATGCTGAATTGGGACCGCCGGGGCAGGGCAGGCAAACTCCGTGAGGGCATGGGGCAGGAGAGGTCATTACAGCAATTACCGCAACTCCGGAAATTGTCCTTACGGGTTTTCGCCTGAGGAACTCTTTTATTTGAGCCCGCTCCTCAGGTGTACCCTGCATAATAATATCTCCATTTCTGGGCAGGCTGGCAAGATGATGTAGCTTACTCACATCTTTTTTTACTTTGTTCAACTGGGCTTCGTCTTTTATTTCGCCGGCAAGTACTTTTTCAAGGACACTCCTGCAGGCCCTGTTATAATCAGCTTCCTTCATTTTTATTCCGTCTTTCCGGCATTTATTCCCGGCTATTTATTTCGGCAGCAGTTTCAGATAAAA
Source organism: Methanosarcina sp. (assembly GCF_028693135.1). GTDB lineage: Archaea > Halobacteriota > Methanosarcinia > Methanosarcinales > Methanosarcinaceae > Methanosarcina. Next base: position 43,264 of record NZ_JAQUVZ010000015.1, on the reverse strand, counting down.
GGGGTTTGAGACTGATTTCTAAGTAATGGAATTCCCTTCAGTCGGATTCTTTAAATTTTCGTTAGTCTGAATCTTCCTAAATTTGCTTTATTTGAAACCTGCTGCTGCATCTCTCTAAAAAAAGATAATTTTCGATCTTTATGCTATAGATCGTTTGTTGAATTTTCCTTTGTATTGTATAGCACACTCAATTTTAGCTGTTGTATTGTTTTTGTTATTGTATTATATTATATCTATAGATAAGACATTGAGTAATATCTATAGATACAACGTTGAGTATAGTACATGCATAATGACGGATGAGCCATCTTTCCGGCATGTCTGTATAGTGTGCTTGATTGTTTTTCCGGACATTAATTTGCTTTTGTGACCATCTACAGATCCCGGTTGATCAGCAGATGTCGAATCCGATGATAAAAGTCCCTTGCCCTACCAGCGGCTCGAGGCCCATTACAGATCTGATGTACTCGTCTGAAGGGGTGGAAGGGGACGCAAGTACGGTATTAGCCACGTTGCTCACACAATCTACTTCTTTACAACCCTGGGGGGGGAGTACAACAGTGATCGGCTCTTTTTTTGCGATATGAGGCTTTGGCACTGCACTTCTGTAAATTACAAAATTTCCCATCACCATCATATCCTTGCACTTTTTACACTCTTCAAGTTTTTCGGGGTCATAGACATCCTCACCTACTTTTTCCCCATGCTGCATTAGAATTACATTTGGTCCTTCAGGCCAGACGTAGTCCATATTGGTTGTAAAGGCTATGATTACCTGGCGTTTGAAAACCTCTTTTATTCCCCGGTTATCGCCGACTCCCATGCCCATCAAGACTGCACCTTCGGCTTTTTTCTCGAGAGCAAATATTTTTTCCTTATCTTCTTCATTCAAAATGTATGTATCTTCCACGCCTTTGATGGCTTTAATCCTGCAGAGGACATTCTGGATAATATCTTGGCATTCCAAAGCTGATACCCCATGTTGTTTTTAATCCTATGTTGCATTGTTCAGGTATAAAATATGATCTTATATAGTATCTGTATTATATCTGAGTGCCTTATCTTCAGGGAATACTTTCTTTAGATTCTTTTTATACTCTTTTCTGTTATATATTCTACTTATTTTATATTTCCTATCTTATATCGTCAATTTCTAATATGCCGTTTAATATGTTGTACACCGTGTAAAATATACAATGTTTTACTTTTATTGTTATAAAAATAATAAAAGTCGGTGTGATAAATAACTGAATTGTTTCAAAAGTTTATTTTCCTTTTAACCCAGAATTATCTAAATTTGCCAGCTTTACCTGACTAATTTCTAAGCTGGTACTTATCCTGCCGTCCGGTGCGCTCAGTAACAGAGTACATGTCTAAATCAGCTATATTGTGGAGTATTCAAGCAGAATTTCTTTCTGGAAGATGCCGGCCAACGTATTATCTAAAATGTATTCCGATTGTTGGAATAATTATGCTCTGCTCCGGTTATGCTGTTAAGAAAAGGGTGGCATGTACGAAGTACCGAACATTTTTCCTGATTTAAGAGGTTTTCAAAATAGATCAACATCGAATAAATGGGGGTTTACATAATGGGTTTTTAAAATTAGTATTGTTTAAAATTATTTAGTCACATCTCTCTAAACACATTACCTTTTTTCTATAGTATATTATAAGTATTTCTAATTCATCTTCTCTGTTAACCTCTGACGAATATTCTGCTCGGGTTCTTTCGACATTTACCGTTATTTGTATCGTTGTTTTGCGCTTTTCTTCTCTAATTCCCATGAAATAGACCACAAAAGATTTAATAATGCAATTATTTTATAGAACACTTGTAATCCAATTTAGAGGGATAAGGAGGGAATGAAGTCCTCTTCGGCAATCGACGAAATAACTACGTCTGATTTGGTGAAGAATGGTGAAACCCTTTAAGTGTTTGATCCCGACACTTCTTCTTACATACGATATATCTTAACAAACATGGAGGAAACAATAATATGAAGAGATTTGCAGCATTATCACTGGCTGCTCTCATGCTTCTCACTGTATTTGCATCCGCCGCAAGTGCAGCAGACGTAATTGAGATCCGTGGTCCAGTGTGGAATGGCTCTAATATCGACACCATTATTGATACATATGGTGACGGTACTACCCTTACAGTAGATGCAACTCAGTTTGCAGCATTCTACTATGACATTGACGATGACGTGACAACCGAAACCCTTTCCATTGTAGACAAAGCCGACACTACTGGCAATGTCATTGGAGAAGGCGGTATTGTCTATAAGACAACCATTCAGCCTGTTAAATACACGTATGAAAATGCAGCTGCTGGATGGAGCAACTACAGCCTCCTCGGTTTCTTTGCAGACAAGTACATCCCACTCAACCCCGACAAAGCTGACAAGCTTGCAAAGCTTGTACTTGACAGCGATGACAAGTACACCATCAGAACCGGCGAACTCCTTGACCTCGGCGAAGGCTACTCTATCGAAGCCAAGCAGGTCGATGTTGACGGTGCAAAAGTCTGGCTCGAATTAACCAAGGACGGAGAATTTGTAGACGACGAAATCATCTCAGTTACATCTGCTAACGCTGTAGACAACACCTGGGAAGTCGAACTTGATGACATCCAGGGCGAAGACAATGTCATTGTCCTCAGAGTCCATGTAAACCAGGTCTTCCAGGGCGCAGTCGACAGTATTGCCCAGATCGAAGGTGTCTGGCTCATTGACTATGCAAACGCAATGACCATTGAGTCTGACGATGAATTCGATAACCTCGATGACGTTTCCATCAATGGTGACACACTTACCATCACCAATGCAGACACCTTTACCCTGAACAGGGATGATTCAGACTTAATCGCTAAGGGAATGTACTTCAAGACCGCTGACACCAGCTCCAACCAGCTCAGGTTCTATGTCATGAAGGAAATCACAGAGCCCGGCACCTATGAAATCAGAGGACAGGTCGCATCTGGAACAGATGACTTCACCTGGAATGCAACCAACTTTGCAGGTTTCTACTATGACCTCAATGACGACGTCGCCACAGAAACCCTCAAAGTCTCTAATGTTAACGGAAACGTGATTGGTGAAAACGGTCTCGAGTATGCGACCACCATCGAGAACGTTGACTACGAGTATTCTGCGCCATCCGAAGGCTGGGATCAGTACCCTGTTATCGGCTTCTTTGCAGAAGAATACATCCCACTCAACGCTGACAAAGCTGACAAGCTTGCAAAGCTCATCCTTGACAGCGACGACAAATACACCATCAGAACCGGCGAACTCCTTGACCTCGGCGAAGGCTACTCTATTGAAGCCAAGCAGGTCGATGTTGACGGGAAGAAAGTCTGGCTCGAATTAACCAAGGACGGGGAATTCGTAGATGATGAAATCATCTCGGTCGACACTGGCACCAACACCTGGGAAGTCGAACTTGATGATATCCAGGGCGAAGACAATGTCGTTGTCCTCAGAGTCCATGTCAACCAGGTCTTCCAGGGCGCAGTCGACAGTATTGCCCAGATCGAAGGTCTCTGGCTCATTGACTACGCAAACGCAATGACCATCGAGTCTGACGACGAATTCGGAGAACTCAACAATGTGAACATCAACGGTGACACCCTTTCTATCACCAATGACAACACATTCACTCTGACCAGAGACTCCGATGAAGAAATCGGCGAGGGCATGTACTTCAAGATCGCTGACACCGCTTCTAGCGCTCTCAGGTACTACCCATACGTTGAGAAGACCATCGGAGACGAAGGCGTAGTTGTAACAGAAACTCCAACCGGGACCGAGACTCCTTCAGATGATAATATGACTGAGGCAACAACCCCAGCCGAAGGAGTAACTCCAGCCGAAGGCGAAGTTACTGCAACCGAAGGTACAAATGATACCGGCGAAACAACAACCGAAGAAGCACCAGCAGACACTCCTGGATTCGGAGTTGTCCTTGGCCTTGTCGGTCTCCTTGCAGTTGTATACCTCGTCAGGAGAAACAACTAAATTTTCTGAGTGAAGGGTTTTCTTAACCCTTCTCTCTTTCAATTCTTTTTTGGTTTTTTTTTGCAGATAACTTTTTATTTGCAGATTTCCTAGTTCTGACGATTCCTTTTAATTCTGAAATCCTGATTCTTTAAACCATGTTTTTCAGGGTTTTACAGATCAAGGTGAAATTTTATGAAAAAAAGTATAGCTTTAATATCTGTGTTTGCGGTTTTGATGATCGCGTTTTCAGGCTGCGTGGATAACAACACCCCTGCAGTTAACGGGACAGATTCGGGCAATCCGGAAACAAACGCAATTTCTGATGAAGATGTAGCTGGAATAAGCACGCTTGAAACCCTTCCAGCAGGCTTTGAGTACATTGATACCATTCCTCTTTCCACAGATGAGATTAAAAGTGGTTATAAAGCTGAAAATGTCTCAGGGATCCTTGAAGGATCCGAAGGGATCTACAAAGACTCTAACAAAACTGAATATCACATAGATGTGATCGGGCTTGAAGATAAGGAAGCTGCAAATAATTTCATCACTGCATACAAGTCTTCTTTCCCCCCACTAAACAGTGGCTCCCGTTTTACGGATGAGTCCTTTAACGGACACTCCGCTGTGAAAATTACCGAGTACATTACAGCCGGAGGAAAAACCGTTTCCAGATACTCCTATATCTGGAGCAATGAAAACTATGTGATAGTAGTTTTCGGAAATACTGCTGAAGAAGCTCCTATAAGGCAGCTTGCAGAAGCAACAGGATACTGATTTCTTTCAGTAGAGCTGACACCTTTCAGCTTTTTTCCTTTTTTTCATAAAGTTGGCGGTTCCGGATTTATCGGTTGATATTTTGAATCTTCAAAGATGAAATCTTTTGTTTTTCTGTTCTACTCCTTGAAGGGCTGAACCTGTCTGGCCTGCAACGCAAAATAGTAACCGACGAATTCCTCCTGCTACCAGGAGAAACAGAAATCTGAACCTTCTCCCCTGTCCTAAGAATATTTTCCCTAACCCCAGAAACCTTATTTTAATTCACATATAGATATAAGCGCCTCCGCCAGCCTGTCTGGCGGCTCTGCAAAAAAAGCAGAAAACAATACAGATTTTAAATAGAAATCAGACCGAAGATTTGAACGAGAAATGAGACTGAAATTTCTGTCGCTTTGACCTGTTGTGCTCTCTTTCTAACTCAAGGACATCATCAGCAATTTAACTTTCAAGTTTCCTTCTTTTCTATCTTCTTCTCCTTTTTTGTTTTATCTTCTCTTCTCTTCTCTTCTTTTTTTATCTGAAAGCCGCTCTCCTGCGTCGAGCGTGACAAAAACGACACGGTACAGCGAATAAGGTTGCACGGGTCAGAAATATCTAATTTCGTCCTCTTGAGCGCAGTTCAGTATTAACATCCATAAACATCCATAAACATCCATAAATATCCATAAACATCCATAATTTAGTCCCCTGAGCAAAGTTCACTGCTAAAAATCCATCAAGTAGTCCTCTTGAGCGCAGCGAAAAGGACCTCGTGCTGTTGCACTTGCAGTGCAACTCCCAGAAAATCTCCGATTTCCTGAGATCCCGAAGCGAAACTCGGGTGGCGCAACGCGTGGAAATAAGGAAAAGGAGATGCAACAAAAGGGCATTTCGGAATAATACCAACTAATTAACCAGGGAGTATAAAAAAGCAATAAAGCGGATAAGAAAAAACTCTGCGGAGTCTGTTTACTTCGATTTCTTATCCGCCATACATTTACTTCAGCCATACATTTACGAAAGTCGAAGGCAGAATGCCTGTTACTTTAGTGGCGGGATGAATGCCGTCAACGTCCCATATTTTCGCTATCTGCTAACCTCTAAATACTATTCTGTCCTATTCTATGTACTGAATTCCTAAGCGATAACCAAGCCAGGGAAACCAGAACCAATTTGATCTTTCTTCACCTCTGGAACAGAGGGTAGAGCCTGTGGACTTATGAACGGTAGTTCGAGGTATGAAGCAGGAAGCCCGTTACTTCACTGATGGGTAGTTCACTTCAAGTACTTCAAATCGTTCACTTTATAAGCAAAACGCCTTTTCCGCCGACGTTAACATCGCCTACGAACTTGCGGTATGTAACGCCTTCTACTTCTTCCGTCCCTTCTTCTTTGTAGGAGGGGAGCAGATCGGATACCTCACCTTTGATGATGACCGTACCGTTCTTCATTTCGCTTGCAGGCATGGTTGCGTTGCCTTCAATGACTACTTTTCCGCCGTTGTTTGAGATTGCGGGAAGGAGCCCTACATTGCCTTTTACGAGGATCTCTCCTCCGCACATGTGTTCTCCGAGGTAGTCCTTTGTATTGCCATTGATGGTAATCTTTCCTCCGCGCATGCCGCAGGCCTCTCCGCGGTAACCTGAACCTACATAATAGGAAGCGTTTCCGTTGAGAATAATTTCTCCACCTGTCATCTCGCAGCCGAGCCAGCTGTCAGCATCGCCGTTGATTACAACCTTTCCACCCTTCATACCAAAGCCGCAGTGCATATCCACGTTGCCGTTGATCTCGATCTCTCCGGCGCTCATGTTTTGCCCGATGCGTTTTACCCTGGAGACATCGCCTTCGAAAACAATCATTGTGTTTTCCACGGAGTCGCTGCCTTCGACCTCTACATTGAAGAGGTCCCCGAGGGGGAACTGTCCGTTTCCGTGCCAGACCGAAATCGCCTTTATCTCTTCTGCGGTCTTGCCTGCAAAGTTGTCAGGGTTTACATTATCGGCTTCAATGGGGATTTTATTTGCTTTTTTGAGGGAAAGTTTTACAACCTGCATTTAGAACACCCCTTCTGTGCCGATTTCAACAGGGTTCTCGAGGTACATATCCTCAACCATATAGTTGGATTTGCTCACCGTGTAGTACTTCTTAAACTTGAGGTCCAGATCTTTCTGCATGGGGCTGTCTATGTTTTCGGGGACCTTTGCATTCACCCAGTAGATCCTGCCTTTAGGAGTGGCTTCGATTTCTCCGTCTTTTACAACGACAACTCCGTCTTTGAGGGTATACGCGGCACCTGAGAAAGCTTTCTTTACTTTTTGGTACTCAGTAGCCGGGTCAATCTGGCCTGGGAGGATGTCATAAATTGCAATATCTGCATCTGATCCTGCTTTCAGGTTTCCTTTCTCCGGTCTGCTGTATATCTTTGACTGGGCACTCCGGGTCATGACAGCAAGCTCGTAGAAGTCCAGTTCTCTGTCAATTCCGGGCAGCACCATTCTGTCAAGAGCCATCTTGGAAAAGCCTGAGATGACCTCTTCTCTCCTTTTTGCACTCATCAGGTAGGTAAAGGCTTCAGGATAGTTCACGAAAGAGCCGCCGTTAGGGCTGTCGGTTGTGAACATGATTTTCCAGGGGTCTTTTACGAGCAGAGCAAGCTCAAGCCCGATTGCCCACTGGACTGCATTTACGAAGCTCTTGGGGGAATAGAACAGGGGCACAACCCCGGAAGCATCTTCAAGTTCGATGTCCTGGTTGCTCCACTTCTCGTGCAGCATCCTTGAGTTTGCGTATTCTACCGGTCCGTCTGCAGTCATGGTCACTGCAGGGCCAAAGATGACCTGTCCAAGGTCGAAAGTCAGATGGTTTGCCCCGTTAATGTAATCTGAAACCATTGGGGCTCCTGTCTCAAAGTCCCTCCAGGAAGTGCCTGCATAGGCGTTGAACTGCACGTGAGTAACGTGAAGAGACTGCCTGTCCCTGCTTGGCTTTACCTTTTCAAAAAGCTTCATGGTCTCTATGGTGGTTGCATAGTTACCAGGCTTTCCCAGGTTGTTGCAGTGCACATGTACGGAGTGAGGGAGCTGCAGGCGCTCATTAGCTTCTGCAAGCCCCATGAGGATCTCTGCAGGGGTTACATCAAAGTTCGGGACGGGGTCATAGAGTCCGCTCACGTTCTTGCCCCAGCCCCAGGCTTCCCCACCGCCCGGGTTTACGATCTTTACTCCATATCCTCTTGAGGCTTTCAGGCCCCATGCAATATAAGCTGCGAGTTTTTCAGGTTCTTTGTCCCTGATGTATTCCATAACCTGCCAGTTGCTTCCGAAGAGGGAGAGGCCCATTTTGTCAAGGATGGGTATTTCCTTAAATTCCTCATGGGTGTGCCTTGCAGCAAGCAGAGGAATTGCAGCCTCACAGATAGTTGTGTACCCGAGTTTTGCATACCTGTACCCGATTGCGTAAGTATTGGGAGTGTTGTACCCTACCTGCGCTCTCGTCTTTTCTGTGCGTGCAACCTGGCCCGAAAGTCCGGGTACGAGGTTTTTCCTTGCATCATTTGGATTGATGAAGCGGCCTACGTTAATTTTTCCGGCGCTGTGGGTATGCCCGTCAAAGCCCCCGGCCATGGTAAGCTTGCCTTCTGCATCGATAACCTTCGCGTTTTCAGAGACGCTGTCTACTATCTTGCCGTCTCTTATGCAGATGTCCATAGTCTCGCAGTTAATACCCTGCGCAGGATCACAGACGCTGGCGTTTTTAATCAGGATTTCCGACATCTTATGCACCTCTCTTCAGTTCCCTGACCTTTACAGTCAGGTCTTTTACGATTTCTTCGTCGGTCTTGAATTTTGAATCAATCAATTTCTTCATGTGGAGGGAAATTGCGTCCATGCGGTAAGCTGTACCCTCTGCTTCGATTCCCACAATTGCCGATGGAATCACCACATCTGCAAGTTCGGTTGTAGGGTTGGCATATGGGTCAATCTGGATTACAGGGATTCTTGCAAGATGCCTGACTGCTTTTTGGGGGAAGTGTGCCCCTGCATCAGCTGCAGCTATAATTGCAGCGTCCGGCTCCTCACGCACAAGCAGATCGTTTGCTCCGGTTTCTCCGGGGTTGTAATAGGGATATCCTTTTGCAAAGTCAATTGCCATTGGGAAGCCTGTCTCCCAGGTTGCTACCTGTCCGAAACCTGTAACGTTATAGTGCCCGCGCATTCCTATCATTACGGCTTTTGTGTGCTGGTTCAGGTCTGAAATGAGGGAAGCCATGGCATCTCCGTTCTTGTACTTTGAGCGGGACTGGGTGACTCCCATACCGAAGAAAATACAGACAAACTTTCCGTTTTTCAGGGTTTCTGCAAGCTCAATGATTTCAGCTTTAGGAACACCTGCAATGGTTTCCGGTACAACATCCTCATGCCCGTTTACGATTGAGCGGAGAGCAGTTACAAGGAGCAGGTCTGAGCCCTGTTCAATTTCCACATACTTATCAGCGAGTTTTGCAGTGTCGGTTTTTCTGACATCAATAACTGTCATCGTCCTGGCTTTCCGCCCTTTCTCGGTAAATAAGCCTTTTGAAAAGCTTGAGTAACGGGACATATGTCTGGGGTGTGCATGTACAGGGTTGCAGCCCCAGAAGACGATTACATCTGCCCTGTTCTTTATTACTCCAAGGGAGGCTGAAGGAGAGCCTTTCTCCTGGGCAGCAAGGGCTGATGGCCCGTGGCAGACGTTTGCTGTAGAATCTATAAGTGAACCGGTTTCTTCGGCAAGCTTAATTGCTCCACTGATCGCTTCACAGGAGGTAGAGCACCAGCCGTAGGAAAGTGTCCTCTTGGAATTTACCAGGATTTTTGCGGCAGCCTCGATTGCCTCCTCATAGGAGACAGGCACAAGTTCCCCATCTTTTCTGATCATCGGGGTTTCTATTCTGTCATGCTCGAACATGCCGACAAACTTGCTGTGCCCGAGAATGCAGGCATTTTCGATTTTTGTAATCTTATTATCTTCAACAGTGACTGTGATATCGTCGCAGAGGGACCCGCAGAGGGAACATACTGCGTCTTTAATTACTGGCATATTTTTTCCTCCGATTTTTTCCAGTTTCTCCGGACCTGGATGAAAATGTGATTTTTTTGTTTCAGGGGACCTTTAATCTTCCAAATACTTCTTCATCAGGGACTTCATGTCCAGAGGCTTTTCATCCGTGACCTCAATTTCCGCAGGGACGCCTTTGAATCCTGGCATTCCGCAGCCATGGGTGTCAGGGCTCAGCACTGCATTTGCCCAGGGGCCCATAGGGATAAAGGCAAGGCCATCTGGATTTCCTCCATTTGCCTTTGCAAATACCACCACTTCCCCAAACTCGGTGGTAACCTTCAGGCTGTCCCCCTCGGAGGCACCCAGCTTCTCAAGGTCTGCGGAGTTCAGTTCGCAGTAAGCACAGGCATCAAAATAACCTTTGTGTGTTTTTGCTTCCAGATGTGCGCCCTGGTTGGCGGTCCTTCCGGATATGAGATTTGCTTTTATTTTCATGGAAATTCCTCATCTGGGGTGTATTTTAAAGTTTCAATAAGCTGAATTGTTATCTTCGATGAATTTTTTAAGAATTAATTGATCAGGTTCATACTGGTTCAGAAGTTCGTTGATAATGTTTAAATCGAATCAGGGACGATGTCCCTCTTTTGAGAGTGGGCCCCTGACAGATCCAGCTTTGAGGTCTCGTAGTTTCAGTGGCTCTACTGTCTGGACCTGGAATCTCAGGGCGTCTTTTCTTATCCGATTTTTATATCGATTTTTCATTATAATTATATGTTTTATATATATTTATGCAGATTTATAAATATACGGCATTTTCAAATTATGCCTCAATTGATGGAAACCCAACATGGGTGACTTTCCCTGGTTTCCCTCGTTTTTAAAAATTTATGTGAAATATATTTATTATGTCTTTTAAATTATATATATATTCGTTATACTGACCATACCTCAATAATCCCTTTTATTATATATTACCCTATTATGTTACCCCTAACATAACGTGCTTACTGGTGCTCTTTCCATCCCCTTAATACCTGCTGTTCTGTCTGTTTTATTCTTCTGCCGCATTTCTTGTAAAAAAAATTATGAAACACCCAATTTTTCTCTATTCCGATCGTTACCCTTTAATATATCTTTGTCCATTTGTGTGTTGCAAGCCCGGATAGCCTAGTCGGTTGGGGCGCCAGACTCATAGGGACCTTATATGAGGCGTCTTTAATCTCCTGAGATATCTGGAGGTCGCGTGTTCGAGTCACGCTCCGGGCACTTTAATTCTTTTTCTAATGCAATGTGCTTTCCGGTAACTCTTATTTTGGAAGTTCACTTCATGAATCAGTAAAATTGAGTCGCTTACCAAGTATTTTTCATTTCTAAAGCTGCCATAGAGGGCAATTAATTTCATGTACTCGGTTAAATTTTTTAAATACCCTCCTTAATATCTTCCATTCTCTTTTGTCTAAAAATGATTAAGCTAACTATTTTTTTTATTACTTTCCTTCATTTTTCAGATGGTATACAAGTGTAGAAAAATGCAGGAATTATCTTGTCGGTTTGTCCACTATTTTTCATAAAGGCAAGATATACCTTTAAGTTCTTTCCATATGAGAATATCAGTATCATCTGTGTCAACTTTCATCAAAAGTTTGTCGGATGAGTCTAAGCATTTTTATTCTCCTAAATAATGCCTTATGCATCCTTATTTCTCATTTTTATTCATTTGCTTTTAACGTTACTCTTTTATAATATTAACTCTTTTACTTTCTTACTTATTTATAACAAGTTATGTTTGTTTTTATAACCATGTTGTTACATTTTTACTCTCCCCTTTCGTCAGTTAGCCACACATTGCTCTTTAACCGTAAAAATGAACCTTGAAAACGATTTTAGGTGTGAAAAATGAAATCCGAATCCGGAACTCTTGTAAAAGCTATTTCTATTTTATTTGCAGCTTTTATTTTGTTCTCTTCACTGCCTTTGCAGGTAAGTGCAGAAAATGAAATGACCCCGGGCATTGCCCTGGAAAATGATTTGACTCTAAACACTCCCCACACACTTGTTGGAGGAAGCTCTTCAAGCACTTCTTTGCAACCCATGGTCACGGAAACCGGGAAAATAAGTGTCTCCGTGGACGGGTTAGGCACCGACGGCAGTGGTATTATTCAGGTGGAAAAACCCACGGGCGCTACTGTAAAAAGTGCTTATCTTATCGCTGCTGGAGCGTGGGGTCGTCATATTCCTGAAGGAAGTGTTCTGATTAATGGGAATACAGTCGTGTGGAATAATACTGCAACCAGTTCGACCTGCCATAACTATTGGGCAGATGTTACATCGTTTGTTAAACCTGTAGTTGATGTAGCCCCGGCAGGGAGGATTGACTTCACCATTACAGAAACCAGCGCATCTTCTTCTGACGGAGAAGTTTTAGTAGTAATATTTGAGGACCCTAACCAGGTGGAAGATAATACAGTCATACTGCTGTTTGGTTGTCAGGACCCAACAGGGGATACCTTCAGCATCAAGCTTGGGGACCCCATCAATAAAGGTAATGCGAATTTAATGGTTAATATGGGACTTGGCATATCTTACAGTTACCAGGCTAGCGGGGGTGGCCAGGTCAGTAATGTTGATGTAAACGGAGTAAGGGTTACCAGTTCGGCCGGAGGGGAAGATGATGGATACGGTGGTAACGGCGCGCTTTTGACTGTAGGAGGATTGGACGACAGCATTGAAAATCCTTCTAACCCATTAGCAGGCCCGAGCAATCCACGGACTGATGACGAACTCTACAACCTTCTACCTTTCGTAAACAACGGGGATACCGACATTTCGGTCTTTACTAAGAACCCTTCTAATGATGACAACATATTCTTTTCATATTTTTTCCTGAAATCAACCACTGCGATGGTAGGCGAAGGGATTCTCCTGTCCCCTGCTTCAGGAAACGGTTCTGTCGGGTCTCAATATACCCTCACCTCTGTGGTGCAGGACGATGACGGAAATCCCTTCGAGGGAAAAGTGGTCAGTTTCATGGTCGTTTCAGGCCCGAATGCAGGCCAGAGCGGCTCTGCTACAACGGACGCAGCCGGGCGGGCTAATTTCAGCTATTCCGGGACTTCCACGGGTACTGACTTTATAGAAGCAAGCTTTGTGAACACCGCAGGCGAGACCGTCACGTCAAATCAGGCAAGTATCGAATGGACTGCTCCTCTGGTCCCTCTTCCTGTGGCAAATTTTGACTCCAATGTGACTCTGGGAATCCAGCCGCTTACTGTGAGTTTCTATGACCTGTCCGAAAATGCAGCATCCTGGCACTGGGACTTCGGAGACGGAAACAGTTCGGAGCTTCAAAACTCCACACACACATATTTTGAGCCCGGATATCATACTGTATCACTAACAGTGAATAATTCGGTAGGCAGTTCCGATACATCTGTCCGGGAAGATTATATATTCGTGCAAGCGTTGCCAATTCCCGATTTCAGTACCAACATCACTGAAGGTACTTTCCCGTTAACAGTCCAGTTCACTGATGAGTCTCAGTACGTTGAAACCGTTGAATGGAACTTCGGAGACGGAAGCAATTCAACTGGCCTGAATCCCATTCATACCTATTTAGAAGCTGGTCTGTATACTGTATCCCTTACAGCAACTGGAAATGGAACATCCGTTACAAAAACCGTTGAAGACTGTATTAATGTTACAACTCCTCCTGTTCCTGACTTCAGTGCGAATGTCACTGAAGGTACCTTCCCTCTATCCGTCCAGTTCACTGATGAATCACAGTACGCTGAAACCGTAGAATGGAATTTCGGAGACGGAAGCAGTTCAACCGGCCTGAATCCCGTTCATACTTATTCGGAAGCTGGTCTGTACACTGTTTCCCTTACAGCAACCGGAAATGGAACATCCGTTACAAAAACCGTTGAAGACTGTATTAATGTTACAACTCCTCCTGTTCCTGACTTCAGTGCGAATGTCACTGAAGGTACCTTTCCTCTATCCATCCAGTTCACTGACGAATCACAGTACGCTGAAACCGTAGAATGGAATTTCGGAGATGGAAACAGTTCAACTGCCATAAATCCTGTCCATACCTATTCTGAAGCTGGATTATACAGTGTTTCGTTAATTACAATCGGAAATAGGAGTTCAGTTTCAAAAACCGTGATTGGTTACATCAATGTGACTACTCCTCCTGTTCCTGCTTTCAGTGCAAACATTACTGAAGGTACCTTCCCATTGACAGTCCAGTTCACTGACGAATCACAGTACGCTGAGTCTGTTGAATGGAACTTCGGAGATGGAAGCAGTTCAACTGGCCTGAATCCTGTTCATACTTATTCGGAAGCTGGTTTGTATACTGTTTTCCTTACAGCAACAGGAAATGGAACATCCGTTACAAAAACCGTTGAAGACTGTATTAATGTTACAATTCCTCCTGTTCCTGACTTCAGTGCGAATGTTACTGATGGTACCTTTCCTTTATCCGTCCAGTTCACTGACGAATCACAGTACGTTGAGTCTGTTGAATGGAAATTCGGAGATGGAAGTAGTTCAATTGAACTGAATCCTGTTCATACCTATTCTGAAGCTGGTCTGTACACTGTTTCCCTTACAGCAACCGGAAATGGAACTTCAGTGACTAAAACCATTGATCGTTACATCAATGTGACTACTCCTCCTGTTCCTGCTTTCAGTGCAAACATTACTGAAGGTACCTTCCCATTGACAGTTCAGTTCACTGACGAATCACAGTACGCTGAGTCTGTTGAATGGAACTTCGGAGACGGAAGCAGTTCAACTGGCCTGAATCCTGTTCATACTTATTCGGAAGCTGGTTTGTATACTGTTTTCCTTACAGCAACAGGAAATGGAACATCCGTTACAAAAACCGTTGAAGACTGTATTAATGTTACAATTCCTCCTGTTCCTGACTTCAGTGCGAATGTTACTGATGGTACCTTTCCTTTATCCGTCCAGTTCACTGATGAGTCTCAGTATGCTGAGTCTGTTGAATGGAACTTCGGAGATGGAAGTAGTTCAACTGGCCTGAATCCCATTCATACCTATTCTGAAGCTGGTCTGTACACTGTTTCCCTTACAGCAACCGGAAATGGAACTTCAGTGACTAAAACCATTGATCGTTACATCAATGTGGCCATTCCTCCTGTTCCTGCTTTCAGTGCAAACATTACTGAAGGACTTTACCCGTTGACAGTTCAGTTCACTGATGAGTCTCAGTATGCTGAAACCCTTAAATGGAATTTCGGTGATGGGGATAGCTCAAATGAACTCAATCCGATCCATACATACTCTGCTGCTGGCCTGTATTCGGTTTCCCTGACTGCAACCGGCAACGAGACTTCCGTAACAAAGACAGTTAAAAATTACGTCAACGTCACCCTTCTCCCAATCCCTGATTTTGGCGCAAGCGTGACCACTGGCCCTTATCCACTGACTGTGCAGTTTATGGATAATTCAAGCTATGCCGAATCAGTTGAATGGGACTTCGGGGACGGGGGCGGCTCAAATGAAAGGAATCCTGTGCACATCTACGAGGAACGCGGCCTTTATACCGTCACTCTGGGTGCAAGCGGAAACGGGACAACGGTAAATAAGACCGTTGAAGACTTCATCAATGTCACAATACAGCCCTTCCTTCCTGCAGCAAACTTTTCGGCAAGCCTTATGACAGGGCCAGCGCCTTTGACTGTCAGGTTCACTGATGAGTCTTACAATGCCGTTTCTCGGGAATGGGACGTTGATGGGGACGGGCAGGTAGATTACACTGAGGAAAGCCCTGTTCATACCTATGTAACTCCGGGAAGCTACAATGTGAGCCTGTATGTTTCCAATGCTTATGGAAACAATACGAGGGTTGTGGAGGGCTGCATCAACGTCCTGGCACATCCGGTCATTTCAAAAAGGACTCTGTCAAAGGCCAGCGTTTATCCCGGTGAGGAATTTACTGCAAACCTTTCCATCGAAAGCGCCTGGGACCTCAGGGACCTTATCGTAGTGGAAGATCTCCCTGCCGGCTGGACCCTGGTTCCCATAGACAACGCAGGTGCGGAATTCGACTCCTCCCTCAATAAATGGGTCTGGGGAAACTGTTTTGCAGGGGAGCCCAAGCAGCTGGTTTACACCCTGAAAGCTCCGCTTTATTCGGACTTCGGGCTCTTCGAAATTGAAGGGAACGTGTCAGCAGAAGATTTGGTATCCATACCTGTTGAAGGTGAAAACGAGGTCATAGTCACCCCGATTGCTGACTATAACCCGAAAGCTCTGAAACTGCTGCACGTGAGAGACCCTGTCCAGGAGTTCAACATCTCGACCCACATGCTTTGTGACTTTACCTGGTATGTGAACGGGAACGAGTTCTCGGAAGGGAATACGGAAAATAGTGCGTATGCGTCTCTTTTACTCTCTCCCAAAGTCCTCTGGGAGAACGAGCAGTTCAGGAACGATTACACAAGTGTCGAAAATAGCAGCCTTTTTGCGGGCAAGTATACCGTAACAACCAGGGTTTCAAACGGCAGTGCTGCTATAAACCATACATGGAATTTCCTTATCACGGATTCCACGGAGGACAAAGAAAACATCAATAACACTGTAGTGCTGCCGATCAGGAAGGTCGAGGAAAACGAATCTGTGACCTTTGATTTCACGGAGGACCCTGACAATACCGGTGACAACAGCATTCTCGGAGTCTCTTTCAATGCTTCTTCAGCCGGAAATGTTTCGGTCTTTGTCGAAGTCCTGAAAGTTAGGGCGTCTGAGGTTTCAGAAGACCCCGAAGGGGATGTTTACCAGCACATAAACATTTACTGCAGCAACCACACGGTTATGAATGAGACTGGTTCCGACTCAAAGTTTATTGATTTCAGAGTTACCAGAGCCTGGATGGAAACAGTTGTTCAGGGCACTGTCCGGCTAAACAGGTACCATGATGGGGAATGGCAGTCTCTTAATACCTGGGAAACCGGTTCGGATGATGACTATTACTATTTCCGTGCAGAAACCCCAGGTTTTTCCCCGTTCTCCATAACAGCCGAGAAAATCTCTATTCCGCGTAATGGAGGCAGTGGGACCGGCTCGGCTACGATCCGTCCTGCTTCTTCGACAGTTGAGGATGGAAGTGCTCCGGGAGATTCTGATCCGGATCTTTTGGGAGAAAAGGAGATTACAGGAGAATCTCAAGTTTCTGGTTCTGAAAAATCCATCTATGACGAACAAGAGAAGCTCCCGGAGACTGGTTCTGAGGAAAATGACGTATCTGGAACCTCCAGTCGTATAGGCTTCATGTTTCCGTTTCTGTTGTTGCTCCTCATTGTCGGAGCGTACATGGTCTATCGGCAAACAAAAGAAAATAAATAGTAACTATTCAGCCACTGATAAAAAAGTATGTTTTCTCAGCAAAATGCTGCAATTCTCAGGATAATAGCGGCGCTCCATTGAGCGCCGCGAGAATACCGTCTATAACAGGTAAACCATTCTTTCTAATTGTAGAAACGAAATATATGGGGGATTTCAGCCGGAAACGAAAATAAGCTATGGTGATCAATGAAAATTAATCTCTTTTCTTTTGGCATTGGTTAATGAATTTCATGCACAATTTTGAATACTAAGTATAGCGATTTTCCAACATAATTTCTATATATATAACATAATAAATAACACTTTTTGACATTTTAAACCTTAACCGAATCCAAATGAATCTTTTTTTCGAATTATACCTTCACTTTTCTAATTATATTCTTCTCTTTTCGAATTATACCTCAAAATTTTCGAATTATACCCCTCAATATTTTTTATTCGGAATAACCTCTGGTAAAGTATCCCTATTTTGGGACCAAAAGTTCCGAATTTTAAAGCTGGATGAGTATAAATCAACAATAAAATTGAATGAAGATGTCACCCAATTGTAAAATTCAAAATTGTTTTGAGATGGAATTTTTTCTACTTTTTTTTTAGTTTAAGCTCATTTAGTAACACTCTTATATGTTTAGGTAATATCGTTGTGTGTTGTTAATGTCTTTTATTCAGATTATCAGGTGATTAGTAGGTAATTCACAAAAAAGGGTGTTCTGTAATGGAGAAAAAAAAATTATTAGTATTATTTTCTGTTTTCCTGACAGCTCTGATCTTAATGACGGCAGGCTGCGTTAGTCAGGACAGTTCCCAAGCTGAGGAAATATCGGCTAAGGGGATGCCGGCTGAAGAAGCCCTGGCTGAGGAGACACTGACTGAGAATGCTGCTGAAGGATCACAGCATGCGGATGTTGCTTATCTTAGCGGTGGAGATTATGGCTATCCCCAGCCATTTACGATATATCCGAGGGGCCCTGGCTCATCAAAGGTTGGAATGATCTTTGACAGTCTGTTAGAAAGAGATGAAGTCGGTATAATTCCCTGGCTGGCTGAAAGCTGGGATGTCAGTGCAGATGGAACAGAATATACATTTCATCTCCGCAAAGGTGTCACCTGGAGCGATGGGGAACCTTTCACAGCAAATGATGTCAAATTCACTTTCGATTATGAGCAGGAGAATGTACCTATCTCAGGTGGAATTGAGTCCGGGGTTATAGATAATGTCCAGGTCGTGGATCCCAATACCGTCAAATTCGTGCTGGTCCAGCCTGTTTCAACATTCCTTTACAAGCTCACGGGTTTTAATGTCATACCTGAGCATATCTACAAAAATGTCTCGGACCCTTCCAGTTTCCTTGATCCGCAGGCAGTCATCGGTACTGGCCCGTTCCTTCTTGATGAGTACAATAAAGAGCACGGATCATACAGGTTTGTAACAAACGACAATTTCTGGGGACCGGATACTGCTGTTAAGTCCGTTGAATTTATTCCGGTCAGTGATTCATTAATAGCTTTTGAACAGGGGCAAATAGATTTCACAAGTATATCCCCTGATATTCTTGATCGGTTCACATCAGACCCTGATGTAAGAGTAGTCCAGCAGCCAGCTTTCTGGGGTTACCAGTTTTATTTCAACATGAAAGAATGTCCGGAGCTTAATGACAGCAGAATAAGGCAGACCTTTGCTTATGCCATTGACCGTGAGGAACTGGTGGAAAAGATCGCAAGAGGTGCAGGAAAACCCGGTGAAATGGGCATACTCCCAGAAGATCACATATGGTATAATCCCGACCAGCCGGAATATAGCTATGATCCGGATAAGGCCGGAGCATTGCTTGAAGAGGCCGGATGGATTGATACGGATGGGGATGGAATACGTGATAAAAACGGGGAAAAACTGTCATATGTATTGTCCCTTGGCAGTGGCGAAGTTCGTATCGGGGAACTCATAAAAGAGAGGCTGAGTGAAGTGGGGGTTGACGTTCAGGTAAAAGCCCTTGAGAGCAAGTCCCGTGATACAAACCTGAAGAACGGAGACTTTGAACTCCTGATAAGCGGCTTTGGAGGCTGGGGACAGGATGCAGATTATCTTCGTACAAGGTACTGTGATACGGATTCACATTCATCAAACAGTGTGTCATCCGGTGCAGCAGTGTATGGTTACCACAATGATACCCTGAATGCTTTTGGTACTCAGGAACTGCAGGAACTTGACGATGAGAAACGGAAAGAAATTGTATACGACATGCAGACCGTGCTTGCAAATGATGTGCCTGCAATCCCGCTCTATTATACTACCTCGTATGATGTATGGCGCATTTCAAAATACGATGGTTGGATGAATATGTACGATCATCATGCAAGAACACACAGTATTCTTTCGTATCTTGAGAGGGATGGAATTGCAGAAAAAAGATGATATTAATAGCCTGATCGAATGCTGGAATAAAGCCACGGGAAACGGGCTGGTCCATGATGAGGGCAGGATGGCAGATTTCTGGAACAAACGTTCCGATAACTATGCCAATAACATTGAAAAAGATAAACGAAAGAAGAGAACCGATGAGATTCTCGAATTTCTTGAAGAAACCGGGTTTAATCCGGAAGGTTCCAGAGTCCTGGATATCGGGTGCGGACCCGGTACCCTTTCTCTTCCTCTTTCAAGGCTCGGAGCAGAGGTGACTGCGCTTGATATCTCGTCCGGAATGCTCAACAGACTAAAAGATGCCATAAAAAATGAGTCTCTTCCGGTAGATGTCATTGAATGCTCCTGGTGGACGGCAGACATAGATGAGCTTGGATTCCGGAACGAATTCGACCTTGTAATTGCCTCCATGACCCCCGGAATAAAGGATGTTGAAAACTTTAATATGATGATGGCCTGCTCAAAAAATCTCTGTTATTACAGTAACTTCCTTAGAAGAGTTGAGGATAAGGCGTATCGTGATATCCGGAGTTCGATACTCGGGGAAAAATCCGAGAATAACATGAACGGCATAATTTACCCATTCATGTATCTTTACCTCTCAGGCTACAGGCCTTCAGTCAGGATTAACCATTCCGAATGGAAGGACGAAACAAACTGGAAAGAAGCGGCAGAACAGGCAATAGGGTTCATTGGAAGAGGCCGGGATTTTGATGACGAAACAAAGGAAAAAATAATGGATTATTATCAGAATGCCTCTTCGGATGGAATCTATCGTTCCGAGTCGGATGTATATACCGGGATGATGGTTTGGGAAGTTAACGGCAGATGATCGGGTGGTAAAGGGGCAGATGATTGGATGGTAAAGGACAGGAATTCGTTTATTTTCAGGTTTTTATCGACCCTTTTTGTAATTCTTGCCATAAATTTTTTCCTTCCAAGAATGATGCCCGGAGATCCGTTCTCAACCACTTCCGCAGATGAGGTCGGGGAAGAAATTATCGTAATGACAGAGGAGCAGCGTCTTTATTACATGAACTATTACGGACTTGACAGGCCGCTTTATGAACAGTTTTTAGTATATATGAAAAATCTGATTACGGGCGACCTGGGCAGGAGTATTTATTACAAAATGCCGGTCAGTGATGTAATAATGCTTCATCTCCCCTGGACTATGTTAATTGTCGTGGGTGCTATCGTAATCAGTACAATCTCCGGTGTGGTTCTCGGAACACTTTCGGCAATGAACCGGAAAAAGGGGAGTGACAGAATTATGATGACGGGTATGATTGCCTTTGCAGAAATTCCCTCATTTCTGCTCGGCCTGATCCTTCTTCTGATTTTTAGCGCATATCTCAGGCTTTTCCCGCTTGCAGGTGCTATTACTCCCTTCGCAAACTATAATGGTCCGGCAGAACAGGCATGGGATATATTGTGTCATGCCTTTTTGCCTGTTGTGACTCTATCACTTTCACAGCTGACGGGTGTGTACCTGCTCACCAGAAATACTCTGATTACAGTGACCACAAAGGATTATATCAGGACTGCCCGGGCCAAAGGCCTGGGTGAAAAAACCGTATGGATCCGGCATGCACTCCGAAATGCACTGCTTCCGGTAGTAACAAGAACAGGTTTTATGATCGGTATAATGATGGGTGGTGTTGTACTTGTTGAGAGTGTTTTTTCTTATCCCGGCATAGGGATGACGCTCAGAAGTGCTGTAGTCGGCCGGGATTATCCTCTTATTCAGGGTATTCTCCTGATAATTGCAGTCTCCATACTTATCTGCAATCTGCTGGTTGACAAAATATACGGGAAACTTGATCCGAGAGTTGTGATATGATAAAGGATATTGCTGCCTCTGGAAATGCCGGAATACTCTCTTTTATTCAGGCTTTACATATTAACAGCATTGTCAGCAGTATAGCCAGGACATTCTCCAGGTTCAGGACTATAGCTAAGCCATTCTCCAGGTTCAGTACTGAAGGTAAAATTGGTATCCTTGGCATTCTCTGTATCATTTTAATGGCAGTTTTTGCTCCTGTGATAACAATTTATCCTCCTCAGAAGATCACAGGGGATTCACTTGAATCCCCGGGTCCCGGACACATACTCGGAACTGATGAACTTGGTATGGATATCTGGTCACAGATATGTTACGGTGCAAGAATGAGTCTTACAATAGGGTTTGCAGTAGCCTTTTTGTCCGGTTTTGGGGGAGGAGCTGTCGGAATACTGGCTGGATATATGGGAGGGCGCATTGATCAGGGCCTGATGAGAATAATTGATGTGACAATGGCTCTTCCAAGTTTTCCTCTTCTGATTGTAATATCTGCTTTTCTCGGACCAAGTATTCTTAACGTAATTTTCATACTTGTTCTTTTCAGCTGGGCCAAACCTGCACGTATTGCACGTTCCCAGACGCTGTCATTAAAGCAGAACAACTACATTATTGCCGCCCGAAATTACGGTGCAAAACCATTTTACCTGCTCTGGAGGCATATATTTCCTGAAGTTATGCCTGTTCTGCTTGTGCTTGTTATCGGCATATCTTCCCATGCAATTATAGCTGAAGCAGGGCTTGCCTTTCTGGGCCTCGGAGATCCTACTTCCAAGAGCTGGGGGATGATGCTTAATCATGCAACCGGTTTCAGGTCAATATATTTTACACCTTACTGGCAATGGTGGCTACTGCCTCCTTTGTTTATGCTCATTTTCCTCCTGCTCTGTCTGGCATTCATAAGCAGGGATATGGAGAGAATACTTGATCCGAAATTAAAGATAAAGAAAGGTTTCTGATTATGAGTTTGCTTAAAATTAATTATCTTAAATGCCACTATCTGACTGACATTAACACTGTCAGGGCTGTTGACGGCATTTCTTTTGAAATTGAAGAAGGAGAAATTCTGGGCATTGTCGGAGAATCCGGAAGTGGCAAGACCACTGTTGCACTTGGGATCATGGGGCTTTTGCCGGAAAATACAGCCATTTCCGGTGAAATTCTTTACCGGGATGAGGTAATCTCTTCTTTGCCCGAATCCGGGATGGACAGGTTCAGATGGAAGGATATTGCAATAGTTTTTCAGAACGGCCTGGATGTGATGAATCCTGTTATGAAAGTAGGCGTTCAGGTAACGGAACCAATGATAAAACATCTTGATATCAGCCCTGAAAACGCCCGAAGTAAATGTGCTGATCTATTCCGGACTGTCGGCCTTGATCCGAAATGGATGGATTCATATCCGCATCAGCTCTCAGGGGGTATGAGGCAGAGGGTTCTTCTGGCAATGGCTCTTTCATGCGATCCTAAATTACTGATTCTTGATGAAGTTACTTCTGCCCTTGACGCATTTACCCGAAAGGAGATCAGGGATCTTCTGGTTGACCTTCAGAAGAAGAACGGTTATACGATGTTAATGATCTCTCATGATATCACTTTTGTGTCTTCTGTGGCGTCTCGGATTGCTGTTATGTATTCAGGAAGGGTTGTGGAAACCGGACCTGTAAGGGATATTCTCGTATCTCCCCGTCATCCTTATACGAGGGGCCTTGTCCATTCGACACCGGATATTTTCGTTTATAAAGATTTATGGGGAATTCCCGGGGATGTTCCGGCAGGGGATGAGTTTAAGGGTTGCTCTTTCAGCCCAAGATGTACACAGAAAATCGATATATGCAATAAAGCTTCCCCGGTTCTTATGCCGGTAGGAGGCGGGCGGGAAATTGCATGCCATAGAGGTGGCATAGCAGGCCTCTTGGAGGCAAAAAACTTGAGTTTCAGGTATCTTCTGCCAAATGGAGAATATCTTAAGGCAGTTGATAATGTTAATCTGGAAGTGATGGAAGGGGAGGTTCTTGCAGTTGTTGGTCAGACCGGTTCAGGCAAGTCAACCCTTGCACATATCCTTGCAAATGTAATAAGGCCCGAATGCGGAGAGGTATTGTTTATGGATGGGAATGTCAGCGGGGGAAACTATGGAAACAGGGTCAACGGCGTTCAGATAGTATTCCAGGATCCATTCAGTTCAACCAGCAACAGGTTTACCGTGCTTGATGCAATCAAAGAGCCTCTTTATATCAATAAGATCGGGTCCAATGGAGATAGACTGCAAATGGTTAAAAATGCCCTTGAACTTGTTCGTCTTCCCACTACTGATAATTTCCTCGGAAAATATTGCGGGGAACTCAGCGGTGGGCAGAGGCAGAGGGTTGCACTTGCCAGAGCAATGGTTATGGAGCCAAAACTTCTTATTGCCGATGAGATAACTTCGGCTCTGGATGTTTCAACCTCTGCAAATGTATTGCGTCTTTTAAAGGGCCTTCAGAACAGGAGAGGGTTTTCAATGATATATATTTCACATGATCTCTCCCTGACACTGAAGATTGCTGACAGAATAGCCGTTATGAATTCCGGAAAGATTGTAGAGATGGGTAATTCCCACGATGTTATGCTTTCACCTTCGGATGAGTATACAAAAAGGCTTGTGGGTTCAAGAATAGGGCTGTGCTGTCATAATCATTAAGCCCTATGGATCTTGTTTTTACAATTCATAAATCTACACTGTTTATTTTTGTCAATGAAAGGTGAATTTCTGATATATGAGTTTCTGATATGTGAATTTCTGATAATTGTTCAAAAATCCCGTTTTGAAGGTTTTGTTTAGGTTTGAAGGTCCTGTTTAACATGAGTGCAATAATTATTAAAGAGCTAACAAAAAAATTCGGGGAATTTACTGCTGTGGACAGCGTCTCATTTTCGGTTGAACCCGGAGAGCTTTTCGGGCTTTTAGGCCCTAATGGTGCGGGAAAGACGACTATTCTCAATATGCTGACCACTCTTCTTCTTCCTACTGCAGGTGATGCTGAAATCGCAGGATATGACCTTAGAAGAGATCCCGGTGAGGTCAGGAATAGTATCGGAATAATATTTCAGGACCCTTCGCTTGATATAGGACTTACCGGGAGGGAAAATCTTGAATTTCACGCCATGATGTACAACATCGGTTCAGATGAGCGGAAAAAAAGAATCCGGGAAGTGCTTGATGTTGTGGGTCTGGCTGATAAAGCTGATATTCTTGTTGAAAATTATTCCGGTGGGATGAAGAGGCGGCTTGAAATTGCAAGGGGGCTTATTCATTATCCGAAGGTTTTGTTTCTGGATGAGCCTACTCTCGGGCTTGATGCACAGACCCGGAGATCAATATGGGGCCATATCAGAAACCTGAACCGAAATTACGGGACGTCTGTAATTCTGACTACCCATTATATGGAAGAGGCCGATTACCTCTGTGACCGCATTGCGATAATTGATCATGGGAAGATAATTGCACTTGATACTCCATCAGGTCTGAAGAACTGTCTTAGGGGGGATTGTGTCAGCCTGACTATTGAAGGGAGGGTTGAGCTCATTGCTGCTGCACTTGGGGAGAAGGAATGGGTGAAGGAAATTGTTCCTAACGGAAAAACGCTTGATGTTATTCTATCGGATTATGGGAAAAATATTCCTTATATTTTTCAAACTGCCGGCAATCTGGGTATCGGGATCAGTTCGATAAATTTCAGCAAACCAAGCCTTGAAGATGTTTTTCTCCGCCTGACAGGTTCAATAATACGAGAACAGGAAGGCAGCAGGCAGTCAGCTAGACGTGATCGGATGAGAAGGAGGATGCTCCGATGATTCAGGGAAGAGTTGTATATGTCCTCTGGCGGCGTGAGATAATAAAGTATTTCAGGGCACGATCCAGAATAGCGGGTGCTATTGGCATGCCAGCTTTTATGCTGATCTTTCAGGGTATGGGCTTTAGAAGAGTGGAATTTCCGGGTCTGCCTGAATCAATAGGATATTTTCAGTATCTTGTGCCTGGTATTATCGGGATGACCCTTCTTTTTACGGCTGCTTATGCAGGTATGAGTGTCATAATGGACAAGCAGTTCGGATTTTTAAAAGAGGTTATGGTGACTCCTGCAAGCAGAGTCTCTATTGTTCTCGGGATGATCTCCGGAAGTGCCACCACATCAATCATTCAGGCATTAATTATTATGATGATGTCGGTGTTACTTGGTTTCAGGCTGCCTTATCTTCCTGCAATTCTATCCTCTGTCGTGATAATGGTTCTCATATCGATGATCTTTATAAATATAGGATTGATTTTGTCCTCCGTACTGAAGGATTTTCACGGGTTTAGCACAGTTATTAATTTTATTGCATTCCCCCTCTTCCTTTTATCCGGGGCTTTATTTCCGGTTTCAAATTTGCCTGCTCCTCTAAGGATTCTGTCTTACTTTGATCCGCTGACATATGGTGTGGATGCTTTGCGGGGAGTATTGATCGGTCATTGTGAATTCTCAATTGTGCTGGATGTATGTATTCTTTTAACACTGTCGGTTCTGATGGTCTGCGCCAGCAGTTATTTCTTCCAGAGGGCAGAGACGATCTAAATTTATTTTTGTTTTTAAGTCGGAAGTGTATTGATTTTCTTTCCATTCTCTGTGAATTTTACGCTGGTTATACGAGATTTTTGGATTTTTCTGTTTGACTTGCTACAATATCAACATATACTTATGTTTTAAGTTACATACTTTTAAATAAATATTAATCAAGGAGAAGATTTCTACAATGGTATCCAGGATGACATCATCAGAACGTATGGCGGCTGTTATTTCAGGCCAAAAACCTGATCGTATACCAGTGATTCCATTTATAGAGGGTTATTCTTCACAAATTACAGGCATATCTCTTGGAGATTTTTATGCGGATGGGGACAAATGTTTCGAGGCGCAGTTTGCATCGATGCGACTTCATGGTTATGAACAAACTCCAATGTATGGATATGCCTCATGTGGGGCATGGGAGTTTGGCGGAGAGATAGGTTTTCCCTATGGGAAAGGGCAGGGTGCACCTTTTGTAAAAAAACATCCTGTGGTAACCATAGAGGACATCGAAAAACTTGAAGTTCCAGATTTTGACAGAGAATTGCCTGGTGGATATAAAATAGCAGATAGAGTCGCAGCCAGGTGTTCTGAACTCGGAATGCCAGTTACTATGCAAATAGGTAGTAATTTTACTGCGGCTTCGGTTGTTGCGGATACCTCTGAGTTTTTGACATGGCTTCTAATGGAGCCAAAAGCTGTCCATCTGTTACTCGATAAGGTAAGTGACCTGTTCATCAATGCCTTGGATTATTTTGCAAATAAGTATGGTTCAGAAAGCCTGATTCCTTTTGATGGGGGGCCATCTGAATCAAATAACATGATTTCTCCGCAGATGTTCGAGGAATTCGCATATCCGTATATGAAAAAGGTTCATACACACGCAAAAGAACTGGGGATAAATGCCGTACTCATGCATCCATGTGCTGATCAGAATTTAAATCTTCCATATTATGCAAAATTAAGAGAAGATATGGGCTGGTCTGGAAAATATATCTGGCTTTTTGGGCCGGAAACACCTATTAAAGATCAGATCAAGGCATTTGGAAACCATGATGTTATCTGTGGCAATATAAACCCTCCACTTTTCCTTAGTAGTTCATATGACGAAGTTATGGAACTATGCAGGCAGAACATCGAAGAAGGTATAAACTCTCCAAGTGGGTTTATTCTCTCACCTGGATGCGAATTTCCGGTCAATGCAGCACCTGTTAAAGTGATGGCAATGGTAGATGCAGCAGAAAAATACGGAAGATATGAATGAGGTAATAGGTGCCAATCCAGAGCTTTTTAAAAATCGATAATGTAAGTATTATTATTAAGTATTTGAATTAAGTGAGGAAGAGGGGATTAATCCTTTGAAAAGCCCCCTCCTCCCCAGTCACTGCAGCTCTGAAATCGTGTATTCTTCACTTTCAAGAATCGGCATTTCTGCAAGCTCTCTTTCCATACTGCATACATTAAGCACTGCATGGGGAATCAGGCATCCCCGCGTGCAGTCCATGGCGCATTCCCTGGTGCATTCAAGGGAGCAGTCCGTTTGTCTTTCCATCTCCAGGGCGAGAGTACTTTGATTCTCGAGCATTTCCTCAAGAGGGAATTCCAGGCAGGTGAGCTCTCTGAATTTTTCACAGGGAGTTTCGATCTTTATGATGATCTTATCTCCTTCAACCCTTCCCATTATCGTATGGCTAAAACCGCACATGCAGGAAGATACACTTATTTTTGTCATTTTTCGCACCCTGTCCAGTTATTTTTTTAGAGATTCGCTTTTCAGTAGATTCCGCTGGTCATTCCGCTTTTCTGAAGCTCGTTTGTGGGCTGAATTGCGATATTCTTGAAATCTATTGCTTTTATAGGGCAGGCCCGGACACAGCGCCTGCAGCTTGTCCCCAGGCAGTCCTGAGTCCTGCAGCTTGCAAAGAAACTGCCGTTTCTCTCGATGGTTACAAGGGCATTTTCCGGGCACTCTTCGTTACAGCGACCGCATTGGATGCAGCCTTCTACACGAACCTCTATAGTGATCCCCACATCTTCGACAATCTCTACAGGAACGTTTCCTGTTTCTTCAATGTCTTTGACAACCCTTTTTTCCATCA
The DNA here is from genome assembly GCF_028693135.1 of Methanosarcina sp. Classification (GTDB taxonomy): domain Archaea; phylum Halobacteriota; class Methanosarcinia; order Methanosarcinales; family Methanosarcinaceae; genus Methanosarcina. Next base: position 15,140 of record NZ_JAQUVZ010000015.1, on the reverse strand, counting down.
CTGCATTCTCTACGGGTTCCGGGAGAGGAGGGCACTTGTACATTTTAAAAAACTTTTTGTACAACTTCATACTCATGCCTTCGGTCCAGTAGGAAAGCTCGCATGTGTAGATGTTCTTGAAGGTCTCACTGGTCGCCATCATCAGGTGGTCGGCTTTTATCGTTCCTGCAAGGGCAATTACTTCCTCGAGCCTGGACTCATCCAGGAGGATTTCCCTGGCAAGAGCGATTGAAGTGTTTCCGAACTGTACGGTTTTTCTTGAGAAATCCGGGCAGGAGCCGATTTTCCTGGCTTTCCTGCTGTCCACATATGTTCCGGAAGCTCCTGACATATATACATTTTCAAGTTTTTCAAAAGGCACTCCTGCTTCAAGCAGGAGAGTTAGCTGGGATGCCCTGATTGCCCCTATGGCTTTTCCGGCTTCTGCAATATCTCCGTCTGTAATTTCTATGCCGTTACCAAGGATCAGCCTTCCATTGGGTAGTCTTGGAGGCTGTTCCATAAGGCCTGTTTCCATTGAAACGGCAATAACTGCAATTACACCCGTTCCGGTAATACCCACTGCCTCGATTTCTCCGTTCTCCACAGTCTCGCCGGTAACAGGGTTTATCAGAGCCCCGGGCCTTCCATCCATCTTTTCATTCAGGACTGTCAGCCGCCAGTATTCACCTTCAGGGTTCACGTCTGAAATCGCACCCGGGCTTGCAATCATTCCGCAGCTAATGCCCTGCCCTTCAATGGCGGGTCCTGCGGCTGCACTGCCGGTGATGATCCTGTCCCCTACTTTTATTGCCATTTCCGCATTCGTACCATAGTCAGTGACAATGGAGACTTCTTTCTGGTTCAGGAAATCCGTTTCGATCATCATGGCCAGGGCGTCGGCTCCTATCTCATGGGCGATAGCCGGAGGCACAGTTATTTCACAATTCGGCAGGTCCAGGACATCCTTGAAAAGTTCGGATGCCGGAAAGACTCTGGCACTCCTGTCCACATTCTCGACTCCAAGCCTTTTCTGCATGTTTTTTCCGGCAAAGGCAAGGTCCCTTATCTCCGAGTTCTGGAAGAGTGAAAGCTGGATAGGGTTTCCGCATACAACCAGTTTCTGAATGCTAACCGGATCTACATCCAGGGTTTCAATGACCTTCTTTACTGCGTCAAGTATGATACTGTTTGCAATATCTTCCCCTACTTCAAGGGCAAAATCCAGATGGTCGATCACATTGCCCCCTGGCAGGGGGTGTCTCATTGTCATGGCAGTTCTTACAACTTTTTTTGTTTCCAGGTCTATAAGCTGCGCTCTAAAGCCGCTGGTTCCCAGGTCAAGTGCGATCCCATACATTTTTCTTACTCCACTTGCACTATTCACATTCCGTGATTGAAAATTAAAAAAAATTAATTGGAGCCTATCCGCTGTATCAGGCTGTAATGAACTGGATATACTCCAGGTAGTGAAATGAGCTGCGCAGCGTTTTCACTATTATTCAATTCGTTTTTAACTAAAATTTAGTCTTAAATGTATATAACATAATTCGGGGCTTATCATAAAGGGTCCTGATTTCAGTAAAGGCATTGATTTTTGAGGGGGCATTGATTTTTGAGGTGTATCAATTTACAGAAGCTATGATATTATTGAGGGAGCCAAACACTGTGTAAAATGTCACTACTGCCTGAAAAATAGTCTCTTCTCCCCGAAAATCGGTTTTTAATCCAGCAAGTCTAAAATGCATTTGTATAGACTTTTTTGCCTGAAGTTATATGGCAACAAAATATCACAATGTTGCTATAATCCATGTGACAGGTATGAAAAACTGCAGGATACAAGCTTGAAAACGAGAAAAAAGCAACATTTAGGCTAAAATGTTGCTGTCAAAATTAGGAAAGGAAGCTTCACAGAAAATATTAATTTATATGTTTAACATATTGAATCAAGATGAATGTAATGTTAGGAGTCTTCACATTTATAATAACATTTGCAGCAGCAATTCTATATTTTTCAAAAATAAAAAATTTGACATTCTCGACATTCCGCGATTCAGTTTTTATAGCATTATTATTTGGAGCAATAGCTGCAAGTAGACAAGAACTACGTGGTTACTAAAAATCAGCAACCTTTTAGTGAAAACATTGCTGTCATTTTTGTAGGCCTAATAGACCCAGGCTATAAGTCAATTACCCCTCCCTAAAACCTTCACCTAACGGCTCAGGTTTTTGAGGAAGGGGCTTGTCTAACAAGCCCTGGTTGACCAGATCACCGATAAGGAGCAATGGAAAATCGGTAAACGATAGGAAAGAAATAGTTACCCTTGAATGCCGCCTCAGTTTAAGGCTCTAAGGATGCCGGTTAAACAGTCCTGAGAGGTAGGGACAGTGCTTGCATCGTTAAACCTTTCCATATCAGATCGAGAGGAAGACGGATTCCGGAATTGACTCCACAATTCGGATACGCATAACTTTTCGGAGGAAAACTATATGTTAGTTTTCGTAATCAATCAAAACAAAAAACCACTTATGCCCTGTAAACCTTCAAAAGCCAGAAAGCTACTGCAAGCAGGCAAGGCAAAAGTGGTCCGAAATACTCCATTCACAATCAAGTTACTTTTCGGAAGCAGTGGATATACTCAACCTGTAACTGCAGGGATGGATACCGGCTCTAAGGTAGTGGGCTGTGCAGCCATTGCTAACGGAAAAGTGTTGTATCAGTCCGAAATCTACCTTAGAGAAAACATTTCAAAAAAGATGCAACAACGGAAGATGTACCGGAGAACCAGAAGAGGTAGAAAAACAAGGTACAGACCCTCAAGATTTGCTAACCGGGGAAATTCAAGGAGAGAAGGGAGATTAGCTTCTTCCATCAAAAGCAAACTTGAGTCTCATTTCCGGGAAAAAAGGTTTGTGGAATCCCTGCTTCCTGTAACCGGGTGGAAGGTAGAGCTTGCTTCCTTTGATATTCACAAAATAACAAATCCGGAGGTTTCCGGGGTTGGGTATCAGGAAGGGGACCTTAAAGGCTTCTACAATGTCAAAGCTTACGTTCTGGATCGGGACGGCTACACCTGCCAGCATTGCATGGGAAAGTCAAAGGATTCCCGGCTACATTGCCATCACATTGTTTTCAGGTCACAGAAGGGATCAGATGCACCGGAAAACCTGATTACGCTTTGTGAAACCTGTCACAAAGCCCTGCACAATGAAGAATTCAAACTCTCAGGTAACAAGTCAAAAACAAAACATGCAACTGAAATTGGGATTCTCAAATCCCAAATCCGGAAATCCGGCTGGAATTTTGCAGAGACTTTCGGGTACGAAACAAAGTACAGGAGAGAGCAGGTCTTAAAGTTGTTAAAAACACATTACTTTGATGCTGTTGCTATCTGTTGCAGGGACGATCAGAAAGTAGAGGTAGAAGATTCGGTTTTTCTAAAAAGAAACGTTCCTGTGGGAGATTATCAGCAGCGGAGAGGGAAGAGATCAGAGAAGAAAATACCTACCGGAAAGCTGTTTGGGCTCAGGAAATTCGATCTTGTAAATACGGAAAAAGGGATCGGGTTCATTCGTGGCAAACGGTCATCCGGGTATTTTTCAATCTCAGATATATTCGGAAACAAAATTTCAGATAGTGTTAATGTTAAGAAAAAATGTAGGAGACTGAGTGCGAGGAGTACAACATTAGTTCAGATGGTACAGATGACGCATTCCTCCCCCACCTGCCATTTCCGGCAAGCCGGAAATGTCGAGGAAGGGGTCTCCTGCTGAGGTAAAATGAATACAATTTTATAAACTAAACCCGGGAATACAAAAGAAGAGCAGAAGATTTCTTCCCGGAATAGTGATTTTTAGTAGCGCTATTCAGTCTACCAAAAACCTTCAGGGAGCTAATCTGATTGGGGCAAAATGGGGGACTATTACCTCAAGTTGAAAACACAAACATAGGAATCAAGATATGGCTATTCAGGATAACCAGATGAAACTGGATATTGCCCGTGTCTGGGACCTTTCATCCGAGACCTACGACCTGGGAATGATAAAAATATAACTTCAAATTTTTATTTAGGGAATTATTCTATAGTTCCATTTCCCCAAATAATCATTCCTGGCAACAAAAATCTTTGATATTATATTTGAATCATTCTTTAGCGGGAAAGGCCGCTCTCCTGCGTCGAGCGTGACAAGAAAGGTTTGGTATAGTGAAAGAGGTTGTATGGGCCAGAACTCAGATTTGTTATTTCGAATCAGTTGCTTTTTATTCAAACATCAGCTATGTACCGTGAACACCCATATCTTTCAAGCTTGATGTAATACTCATCTCTCGCTTCAACAAGTGCCTTTATATTTTTAATCGGGGTCTTCGGGGCAATTCCGCACCCGGGAGCAAGTATATCAATTCCCTCTTCCAGGCATTTCGTTGCCTCTTTTTTTATCTCTTCACAGGTCCCGTTAAGCATGACTCCTGATGAAGCAAGGTTTCCTATCAGTTTTGTTTTGCTTCCTACAAGTTTTTTTGCAGCACGCAGGTCGGTTACTTTTTCTTCTATACTGATCCCCTGAAAACCACATTCTGAAATAGATTTGAGGATGGGGGTTGAGTTCCCACAGATATGTATGAGTTTTATTCCTTTTCCGGCTCTGCATAATTTTTCATATTCGGGCCTCATAAAAATCTCAAAGTCTTTGGGATCAAGCGTGTCAGGCCCTGCTATCCCATCAACTATGCAGACAGCATCTGCCCCGGCTTCGTAAAGCACTTCTGTGTATCTGGAACAGACTGCTCCTGTGACTTTAATGAATTCTTTTAACGTTTCGGGCTTTCTAAGTGTCCAGGTAAGGAAATTATACGTACCAACCAATCTTGAAGCCAGGGATGCCGGGCCTTCCATTCCTGCTATGAGAGGGACCTCTTCACCTGCTTTTTTTCTCAAAATAGATGTCACATTAGCAATAAGTGGAATTCTTCCCCTCTCCGCAAAGTCTGAGGGAAGTTCCAGCGTTTCCGGGTTTTCTGCAAAAGGGTTAGAGCCTGGAGACGGCTGAATGTCCAATCTGCCCGGGTTAATCTTGCAGCTCAGAGCTTCGGATAGGACAGTGAGGCAGAAGGGGTAGCGAACGGCTTCAAGGCCTGCAAAGGTATGAGCTGAAAGGGCAAGGTCTGCCATTTTTTCCGCATCAAAATGAGCCTCAGGCCAGGCTGCTCCGCTCTTTTTCATGAGTTCCACGGTCCCGGTCTGGGTAACCGAAAGAGCCGGCACTTTATCCACAGCTTTTCCTTTCAGGGTATTCAGGAAACGGTCTCTCAGGTCCGGATCTGCCATTTTAACCTGCCATTAAAAATCCTTTTGTTACATTAAGCCTTATAGTTGACTTCTTCTGATTATTAATTACAGGCGGGATCACTTTTATATTTTTCAGTTAAAATATCTGTATACAAATTATATAAATCCATCTAAAAATACTTTTTCTGAAGACAAATCGCGCCTTAGCTATCTCTTTTTATTGCGTGGCAACAAAGCTTGTAGAAAATATATTCAGGAAATTTCACAAAACAAAGCTTGTAGAAAAGAGATTCATGGAGTAAAAATAGATTCATGGATTTATACCAATTTTGAAGCGGATAGAACGAAAACCTGCCAGGAAACAGAACATGAGAAAAAAGATCCCTGGACTGACGGATAACGTTGATGTTCTATTATCAACAATTATCAACAACCGGATTTCTGCCCCTTTTCCTGCTCGGAGGATTCCGGCAGTTCCAGGGGCATGCCAATATGTTGGAACTTTTTTTGGAGGTTTCTCAGGATTAGCAGCACTTTTTCAGCTCTTAAAATGGCAAAAGAGCCTGAAACAGTGCGTTTGTCCTGATTTGTTCTTATTTTTCCGGTTCATTGCCCTCTCCTGCCTGGAGGTTTGAGGCTGAGAGCATTGAACCGGTTTTTCGTGGATGTAGACTTTACTTCTCCGAAGGCACGTTAAAATGGCAAATCTGTGCTTAGGGAAGTTTTTCTGGTCTATTCACTTTTTTGGAGAGGGGATAACAATGCCTTTTGAGAGGGATGGACATTGTCATCAGCGTGATTTTTTACCTTGTAATTCAGGATTTCGTGTTAAGATCCCATTGAATTCTATTTTTTCTGAATTCTACAGGGTTGACTTTATGTGTGGATTTTTTTAATGTATGGAGCTTTGATTTTATGTGTGGAGATTTTTTTAATGTATGGAGCTTTGATTTTATTTGTGGATTTTTGACTTTATGTGTGGAGATTTTGCTGGATTTATTTTTCGACATCTGCAGAATTAATTTAATTTATACAAGTGCCCTTCTTAATAAAACCCGAAAGCTTCTGTAAATACATCAAGTTTCATAAAAAAGAGGACGGACAAAAATATCCGTCCTCTCAAACAGCAATTTTTACATTGCCTTTTTTGATTGGGTGATATCAGTGGGTTTATCCCATGATCTTTTTGTAGAGTTCCGGACCGGTTTCTGCTACAGTGTAAGACTGGGCAGTGACGGTGTCGCACGGGCCTCTTGGTGGGACTTCACAACCGGTTGCAATCACGTACTTGGACTGCATTCCGTTCTCCTTGAGAGTGTTCAGGACGCTTTCCTGGAGGGCAATGGTTTCGGTCCTGATCTTTTCGATGTTTGCGGGGCTGTTGTCCATGAATGCAATTGGGCTAACTTCTCCGCCGAACATGACATCTTTGCCGTAGTTCTCAATGAGGTACTTGTGGTCCTTGGAGCCTTTGTTTACCTGCTCGGGATAGAAGGTGTAGCTGTAGTACTTGGTGTCCCATTTTTTGATGAGGTCCCAGTGAGGGGCATCTGCACAGTTGTGGACAACCATGGGCTTGTTGTACTCCTTGTAGAGCGGGGCGAAGACGTTCTGCATGGCCTTTCCTTCGGTCTTCATATATTCGTCTGCTCCGAGAATGATGTTGTTAGTCCAGAGAGTTACCAGACAGAGGTTGTCAGGCTGGGCTTCCTCGAACATCATCTTTGCCATTTCCTTACAGTATTCGGTGGTTTTATCAAGGGCCTTCTGGACAACGTCGGGGTTGGTCCTGAGGTCGGAGAGGACACGGGTTGCTCCCATGATCTGGGTCAGGGCTACCATCGGGCCTTCGAAAAGGGCTGTGATGGGTGCATCAATTGCCTTTGCCTTCTCGGTCGCGAGCTTGTTGCCCTGGATAAGGTTGTATGCACGGGTGCCTTCCTTGATTTCAGGGACTTCCATGGTTTCGTAGTCTTCAAGGTGTCCGACTGCTGCAGGAGTGTCTTCTTCAGGGACTCTGATGGTTGCACCGAAGTCACCTGCGACCACACAGAGGTCAGTAAGGCCAACGAAGTTGTCAATGTTGAAGTACTTGGTACCTGCGACTGCACTGGCTGCATACATTTCTGCCTTGGTGGAGTAGTCTGCGTAGGAGCAGGGTACAAACTTCCTGGAGAGACCGCAGATGAGGGGTGCGACCGGGAGCCTGTCGACCTTCTTGTCCTGGAAAGCGGAAACAAACCTTTCCTTCTTGGTCATGGTCTCGTTGAACTTGGGTACAACGGAGTCGTAATCTGCGAGGATCTTCTCTGCGGTGAGGAGCCCAACGTCGATATCTTCCCTGGTGCCCTTCTGTGCGAGGATTTCCTTGTACTTCATCTTGCTTGCTGAGACTGAGGATTCGCTCCATGTATCGGCAGGAAGTGCGCTGAAGAGGGAGGTAAGTGTTTCGACTGCTCCGCTTGCGTCCCCGGCTGTGCCATCTGCTCCGATGGATTCTGCGTATTCCCTGGAAATGGGTGCACCGCCGACCATGACGACAAGGGAGTCTCTGAGACCTTCTTCCTGAAGCTGTTCGATAACAGTTTCCATGCCGCCCATGGTGGTGGTCATCAGGGTGCTCATGGAGATTGCAACTGCCTTCTTTTCCTTTGCAGTTTCAACAAATTTATCGAGTGGGACATCGACACCGAGGTCAATTGCGTTGTAGCCTGCGGCGGTGATCATTGTCTTGACAAGGTTCTTCCCGATGTCGTGCACGTCACCTTCAACAGTACCAACGACGACGTTCCGTGGGACCGTGGTTGCGTCAGTCTTTATGTAAGGGGTAAGGATTTCCATTCCTGCATACATTGCATCAGCAGCGAGCAGAAGGCTGGGGACGAAGGCTTCTCCCTTCTCGTACATGTCACTGACTACATTCATGCCCTTTGCGAGACCATCAATGATTGCTTCATATGCGTCGACTCCTTCGTCAAGAGCCTTTTGTGCGAATTCTTCTGCAAGGTCGTCGTCTCCTTCGACGACAGCATCTGTTAAACCGTTAAGAATTTCTTCTTTTGCCATATTTAAACCTCCATTTTTCAGGATTAGATGTACCAGATCCTGGTATCCTGTTTTTTCTGCTCTGGGCAGGGTTTTCTAAGGTTTCCCTGTCCTTTATTTTTCCATAGACTTTCTGATGCTTATCCAGTACCTGATGCCTATCCAGTAGCTATTTCTCCAACATGATGATATTTCGTCAGCAAGTCTCTAAATAGCCGCGTTTACATCTCCGGATGGTCATGTTTCTGCTATGGTTGTTTACATTCAGGTATTATTATTCAATAATATATAGCATAGCCGATGCTGTTTTTGTAGAAACTGCAAATTTTTAATCGTGCTCTTATTTTTTTGGCTTTCCTGTTTTACGGGTATGTTTAATATTTCAGGTGTATCCTTTTCAGGATACTTTACTCTCTGGCAAAGGAGCCTTTTCAGGATAGGCAGAAAAATTTGTAAAAGGGGCTTTTAGGGAAAGCAGGAAAATTGTTTAATCAGAGCATTTTGGGGAAACAGAAAATTAGTAAATGAGAACTTTCGGGGAGGGGATGAGAAAAGCTTTTCTCGCTGAATAATCAGGTTCAAAAAAATAGATGCCTTCAAAAATAATTATACCTCGAAATATTCGAGGGTATTGTTTTTAGGGTCTGGGGGTCAGTTACTGTGAACCGCAAATAGGGGTGTGGTTCTCGAATATGGGCAAAGTAGGCGAATATGGGCAAAGGAGGCAGATGTACTCACTTTTCAATATTTTATCACTAATATCTAAAAGTCACCTGCACTTAAGTAAAAACTATGTATTTGGAATGGTTGGCGGAGGCACAAATACTCAGATTTTGGAGGTGTAAATATGCACCTCCTTTTTTGCTTAATTTACTTTTTCCGAAAGTCCTATGTAGTAATCAGCAAGTTCGTTTCCCCATTCAATGGAGCTTTTATTGAAACTCATGATTTTTCTGTGGTCAAACTGTCCTTCCTTTCCGAAGAGTTTCAGCATCATAAATTCATCTGAAATTATGAAGGAGGACGGTTTTATTTTTCCCCTATAAATGTAGAGTGAAACATCGTTTTCAAGCAGTGATCCGTATGTGTCCTTAAAGTCGTTCTTTAGTCGGTTGTAGACCTTTTCATCCAGAATAAGGTCCACTTTTGCTCCATTGTTTGCACAGGTTGCCTGAATTGCAGGACATTCGGGACAAAAAAATGAGTAAAAACTTCTGAGTCTCTCGGACCTGAATACCATTTCTTTCAGATCCTCCGGGAATTCGAAGAGGTGATCCAGATCAGGTTCATCCAGTTTGCATTTTCCAAGCATGTGCAGTTTATTCATCAGAAACTCGGGTATCGGCCTTCTGTCATGCTTTGACCAGTAATGGTCATTTCCCTCAAAAACCTGAAGGAGCTCCGTCAGAGGCAGTATTTTTTCCCCAATTATTTTCCCGATGTCCGAGAGTTTATAGATGTTTCTTTCCTGGACAATAACATCCATATCTTTCAACTTTTTTAGCTGCGGCATTATTGAAAATGTATCGCCATTAAGGCTGTTTTTTATTTCATCGGCTCTTTTCGGTCCTTTTGTCAACAGGATCAAAATTTCCTTCCTTTTCTCCGAAAAAAAAATCAAATCTATAAGTCCACTCATAATATCAACTTCCAACCTTATTCCCAGAATCACTATTTGAATTAATTCCTCACACAGTAAATCCCTTTTTATACCTCAACGATTAAGAACCGCCATAGACAGGACAGTTCCGAATGCAGATGGATTTCTATTTTTTGCAATTTCCAGGATCGGCAGGATTCCACGGCAACAACAATTATGCTAATTATCCAGGTTCCGGTAATCTACCCAATTTTGGGACTAACTCTATATAACATAATTCGAGTCTTCTCGAGAAGGGCTCTGGTTTTACAAAAGGCTTTAATTTTGCATGGGGCCTGTTTTTTCCAGATGTACATTTTTTCAGACCACTTCGATTTTTATGGGCTATATTCCTCCTCGCCGTCTCAGGAGGGTTTGCCTTCGATAACAAAAAAGATTAAAACAGGGGATCACGGAGCCTCCTTCCGAGAGGGTTTTTCTGGCTCTATACTTTTCTTTTCGAGAGGCACATAAAATGGCAAATCTGTATCCTCCCGGAAAAGTATTGCAAGTCTAACTCACTTTTTGGGGAAACGATAACAATGCCACGGATACTGGTGGGACATTATCATCAGCGTGATCTCATCTCTTCGGGACTATTTCATCTATTCTGAGCACGTTTCTTGCAGTCTCCGTACCTGCTATAATGGCGAGTTTCTTTACCGTTGCCGAATCGTAGACTTTCGGTCCCTTTTCGGTCACTTTTCTTGAAAGGTCTATCCTGGCTTCTATTCCTCTTGAATATGAATTTCTCATCTGCGCCATTGCATCAATTGCATTCATTCCCATATTTCTGGCAAGAATCGTGGGGATCTTTTCGAGGGAATCAGCATATGCCTGGACTGCCAGCTGCTTCTTTCCAGTCTGTGTTGCTGCAAACAGCCGGATCATATGTGCCAGTTCAAACTCTATCGCCCCTCCCCCGTTTACTATCCCTTTGTTCTTCAGGAGGAACGCCGCATTATTGAGGGCATCATCAACGGCTTCTTCTACCTTGTCAAGCCCGTATTTTACAGGTTCCCAGATCAGGATGGTGGCTATTGCTTTCTCTTTAACGGTGATGAAAACGAAGTTTTCTCCGTTTTTCTTTTCTACCTTTATACTGTCTGCTCTGCCCAGATCCTGCGGGTTAATTTCGTCCTGTTGTGCCATCAGGGTTGTACCTGTTGCTTCCGCAAGCTTCTCAAGGTCTTTCATCTTCAGCTTCTTGAAAGCCAGTATGTTACTGTCCCTTAGCAAAGTCTCTATATACGGATCTATATCCCCTTCAGAAAAGAGCACGTTAGCTCCCGAATCAATAATTTTTCTAGCGATTTTCCCGCACATTTCCTTTCTTCTATCTTCAAAAAGAAGGGAAGTCTGTACAGAATCCATTTTGAGGTTATGCTGGGGGTTTAGGTATCCGCTTTTTATCTTGAGGTCATAATTCGTAATCAGGACCGCAGGGCTTTCGAATTCAGCAGGCATATCCACTCTTGCCGGGTTTTCATCAAGAATCAGGCCTTCTATTGCAACGATCTCCGGCCCGCCTCTCTTTTTTAGGATTTTGACGTTCCTGTTCAGGTCGAGCCTTCCAGCCTGCTTTTCGTTAAGGTGGCTTATGACTTGAAGGACGATGTCCGTCACAGCTTCTGCCTGCTGCCTTTCAATCCCTTTTCCTGTTGCCGAGCACATTATTGTTGTGCGTATGTCCTCTTCTGAGGCCTGCTTTATGCTGTACTGCAGCATCTCATACGCTTTTTGCATGGCAAGTTCGTAACCCTCTATAATGATTGTCGGGTGAACCCCTGCCCTGATGAGTCCGACAGCGTTTTTAATCAGGTTGCTTGCAAAAATCACAGCTGTCTTTGTGCCATCTCCGCAGGCTTTGTCCATTGATTCCGCAAGTTTCTTTAATGAAGTTACTATCGGGTGAAGCACATCCATTTCTTTTAAGATGACTTTCCCGTCGCTCGTAACGAAAATATCCCCCACGGGGTTTAATATTATTTTGTTCATCCCCTTTGGCCCAAGGGAGGAGCCCAGCAGCTCGTCAATTTCTGTGGCTGCCCTTTCAAGCTGGTCGATAAGCTCTTCTTCTTTTATCGGCTCGTCGATGAGAATCTTATCCCTTATCGTCCGGGCCAGTTTTGCCATTCCGTCCTGGCTTTCCGGGCTCATGCTGCCCTGTGTTTTTAATTCGCTTGCCATGTCCTCTCCTCATTTGCTGCTGTTCCTGCTGTTTTGTTTCTGCTGTTTATGGCCTGCTGGTGCCTGCCGTTTTTACATTCTATCTTATGCCAGCTTTCCGGTCGTTCCTACCCCGACTCCGACCAGGCGGGTCTCCAGCGGAGCTTTCCCCCTGTTTCCCACGTCATTCTGTCGTAGGTCGAAATCCACGTTGTCCATCTCCAGGCCGTATCCGTCCATGTACTCAGAAATCAACCTGTGGCTTAGCTTAAGCCCGTAGTCCAGGGCTTCTCCGTAATCCTCAAAGATCTCTTTTCCAAGCCTGGAGAATACCGAATATTCTGCTTTTCCTGCTGCCGAAGGACGGATAAGGATCTCTGTCCTGTGGACGACTTTTCCTACAAGGGCGCCCACGGCATTTCCTACATCGTGGAATACAGGAATCCTTATGTCTGCGTCCACAGCTTCATTCAGTTCTTTCAGATAGGCTCTTACAGGCGCACCTACCAGGACTACAGGGACCTTTATATGGAATTTCAGAAAAGCTTCCTTTCCTATCATCTTTTCAACGTCTTCTTTCTTCATGTCCTCCGCAAAGAAAGAAATCAATTCTAGAGTAAGTTTTCTTACGACTTCAGCTTTAACCTGGGCTGAAAACTCTTCTGCTCCTTTTTTAAGAGTCTTTCCAAGGATTTTAGCGCCTATGAAGGAAGCTCTCCCGTCCCATTTTACATATTCTCCGAGCACGTGCAGGGCATCGGTTGGGGTAAACCCTATCTGGCTTACATGTCTCTTTCGGATGAGGGTTTTTAGGGTTCCTGCAAACATAAGAGGGTGTTTTCCAGTTCTTTCCGAGATCTCGAATACCGAAAGAGGCTCTGTCCCGAGATGTTCGATTATTGCCTTCTCATCTTCTTCAAGTTCCCCGCTAAGAAGCTCAGGAGAGTTCACCCCAGTCCTTATGAAAAACGAAGTTGGCTGTATAATCTCATCCATAATGCGTTCGCCTGGAACATCGCTTTTTTCGAGTTTCTCCAGAATATCCGGGAACTCTGAAGCTGCCAGGCAGAGAGGGACCACTCTTGTGGGCCCCAGGTAGGTTTTTCTTTTAATCCAGACCAGGCTGTCTCCCCCAAGAGCCGAGGTGTCCATCCTGATGGCTTTTACCATTGTTTTCCAGCCCCCGACTTTTGCTCCCGTGTCGCTGATCTCGGGTATGCCTCTGGAAATCATGGCTATATCCGTGCTTGTGCCTCCCACGTCCATTGTCACGCAGGTGTGCAGGCCTGTCAGGTGGGCAGCTCCCACAAGGCTTGCAGCGGGTCCGGAGAATATTGATTCTACAGGCTTTTGCAGGGCTTCTTCTATGCGGACCAGGGACCCGTCGCATTTCATCATCATCAGGGTTGCCTTTATTTCTTTTTCTTCAATTACTGCCTGGATGGATTCGATGAACTGCTTGCTTACCGGGATCAGTTCAGCGTTCAGGAGAGCTGTCACAGCCCTTTCGTAAGCTCCAAGGCTCATGGAAAGTTCGTGCCCGCAAACAACAGGCATGTCAGTTATTTCCTGAATTGCTTCCTTGACCCTGAGTTCATGTTCCGGGTTCCTGACTCCGAAATAACCGGAAACTGCAAAAGCAGCCACTTTGTTCTTTACCTGCCTGACAAATTCTTTTACGATTTCCAGGTCTTCAAGAGGAGCAATTTCGTTTCCATCGGAATCGTGCCCGCCTCCTATTGATATTACATAACGGCTGGCAAGTTTTTTCGGGATAGTGTGCCCTATAAGAATTAGCCCCGCAGGATAGCCTTTGCCCTCAAGAGTAGTATTGGTAGCAAGGGTTGTAGACACAGAAACGAATTTTATCCTTTTCAGGCAATCCTGGGTCAGTCCTTCAATTGAATTCTTTATTCCCCTTATAAGGTCAGGATAAGTTGTAAGCGCTTTATTCGACTCGATCACGGTTCCATTTGACATATCCATAATAGCGGCATCGGTATATGTCCCACCAGTATCAATGCCCAGTCCCAAATACATTAAATTCCTCCTCTGCAATTTCTATGGCCCATTTTCTCCCTTTTTCCGGGTCCCAATTATTTCCCATAGCCCGGATACTTCTCTCATCTTTTTAGCCTATAAATTGGTTAAATCCGATTCTTCTAAGGCATCAAACCGTTTTTCAAAAAAAGATAACACGGCTTACATTTTCCGGCGTCCCCTGATTAGGAGAAGGGTGAATAATCTTCACCCTTCGTATTTCTTCAGAGCTTGCTTAATTGGAGGTCTTTCACCATGAAGCTCTCGATTATACGGGAGTACCTGGTGTTATTTTAAAAGTGTGGAAATCAGAAGTTTATTCTCACTTCTTTATGGAGGTTAAAATCTGTTTGGAGGTTAAAATCTGTTTTTTCTGTTTATTTTCTTGATTCTGGAGGTTTTTCTGTTTTTTATTTCTGAATTCTTATGGAGTGTTTCTGGCTTTTTAGTTATTGCTTTTGGGCTATTAAATGTGATTTTCTTAAAGCTTTAAAGAAAAATGGGGAGAGACGATCTCACCCCATTAAGGAGATTTTATCCCATTATATTCTTCTGGAGGTCCGGGCCAAGTTCCTTTACGGTGTTCACCATTGCCTGGACAGTGGACAGTGGTCCTCCTGGTGGGATTTCACAGCCAGTGGACAAGATATACTTGGACTGGTAACCGTTCTCCTTGAGCACAGGCATCACGTTTTGGAGCAGGTTCCTGGTGTCGTCCTTGACTTTCTGCACGCCGGCTGCAGAGCCGTCCATGAACTCAACAGGGTTTACTTCTCCCATCATACAGCAGATGTCTCCATACTTGGGGATGAGGTCTGCATAGTTCTGGGATCCCTTTTCCTTTGATTTCTCGTAGTAGGCGTAGCTGTACAGGGAGGTTCCGAACTTCCTGATCTGGGTCTCGAAGTGCACGGCATCAGCACAGTTGTGGATTACGTATGGCTGGTTGTACTGCTTGAAAATCGGGATGTGCTGGTCGA